>NZ_AUIZ01000001.1:0-629305 GCF_000423965.1 Butyrivibrio sp. VCB2001
TATCTTTCCTATGGATGTGGTCTGAGGAACGGTATATCCCTTCTTGGGATCATACCTCCGCCCATGCTCGTAGTAAACATACTTTGTTCCCTTTATCGGCTTTTGCGATATGCCGTTTCCAACAGCCGGTGTTTCTACCGTTATATTAAGATACATGGCTCCTCCTGACGAGTGTTAATTAACTCATTATTATGATACCATATATCCAGGTTGCATGCAATAAAAACGCCGATTTTAAGCCTTTTCTTTGATAATTATCTCATCATTGTCCAACGAGTGTTAATTATCGTGGAAGTTCACATAAATGCACTGGTAAACGGTGCTAAGAGCGTAGGAGCTAAATATCACGTCGGAGTTGCTCAGTGCAAGGATTCATTCTTTGGACAGCACGAACCTGAAACCAAGCCCGTAGGACCTGAGCTCCTTTATAAGTGGGATGCCTGGATCAAATGCGGATGCCTTTGCTCAGAGATGGAGAGCTCAACACTTTTCATTGTAGGAAGCTACTTAAGACTTCGTACCGGAGCCGTTCTTTTGGTAGTTGCCAATCAGGAAAGAGCAAAAAAAGGCCTTTCAAATCCACAGGTTCATGATATGGACGCGGTCTACAAGACCACGATCGAGGGTATCAAGAACCTCATAGCTTTGGATAAAGCCTGAAAAGGTTTTATTATAAATGTTTCTATTATTTCATTACAAACGGAGGGAAATTATGAAAAAGAAACTTTTCGCAGTTCTTATGGCTGCAACAATGGTATCTTCATTAGTAGCATGTGGCGATACAGCTCCTGCTGCAACAACAGATACTGCAGAGACAACAGAACAGACAGCAGAAGTAGTAGCTGAGCCAGCTGCTGATACAACAGCTGAGGCACCTGCTGCAGAGGAAGCAACTGACATGAGAGTTGCTATGGTTACTGACTACGGCGATATCACAGACCAGTCATTCAACCAGTCAACTTATGAAGCTTGTAAGGCATTTGGTGAGGCTAACGGTGTTGACTTCACATACTACAAGCCTGAAGGTGATTCAGATGCTGAGAGAGAGGCTATGATCGATAAGGCTGTAGCTGATGGCTACAACGTAATCGTTATGCCTGGTTACGCTTTCGCAGGCGCTATCAAGGATACAGCTGATACTTATCCTGATGTTAAGTTCGTTGCTCTTGACGTTTCTGAGTATGACCTTGAAGGTGATTCTTCAGACTTCAACAATGAGACATTTGCTAACGTATTCTCAGCAGTTTATCAGGAAGAGCTTCCCGGATACATGGCTGGTTACGCAGCAGTAAAGATGGGCTACACAAAGCTCGGTTTCCTTGGCGGAATGGCAGTTCCTGCTGTTATCCGTTACGGTTATGGTTTCGTACAGGGTGCTGACGCAGCTGCAGCTGAGCTCGGCGCTGATGTAGAGATCAACTATGCTTATGGTAACCAGTTCTACGGCGATGCTGATATCACAGCAGCTATGGATACATGGTACCAGGGCGGCACAGAAGTTGTATTCGCTTGCGGTGGTGGTATCTTCACATCTGCTGGTGAGGCAGCTGCTAAGGTTGGTGGCAAGGTTATCGGTGTAGACGTTGACCAGGCTGCAACAATCGATGGAATGTTCGAGAAGGGCATGACTGTAACTTCAGCTATGAAGGGCCTTCAGGCAACAGTTAACACACTTCTTACAGCAATCAAGGATGGTAGCTGGGATTCTTACGCTGGCAAGATCCTTAACCTTGGTCTTGTATCTGCTGATGACATGAGCCTTAACTATGTAGGTCTTGCTGACAGCACAATCTGGACTGATGGATTTACTGAGGCTGATTACAAGCAGCTCGTTGCTGATATGGTAAGCGGTAAGGTTACAGTATCTAACGATTCTTCAGCTGAGCAGCCTTCAGCTACAACAGCTAAGATCAACTTCCAGGGTAACATTAAGTAATTAATTCCCTAAGTTAATAAGGGCCGGATGATTCATAGTCTTCCGGCCTTTTTTCTGACAATAAGAAAATATAATGTGGAGGGAAAACAGGTGGCAGGAAACAGCGAATATGCTATCGAAATGCTGAACATTACCAAGAGATTCCCGGGAATCATCGCTAATGATAATGTTACAGTACAGCTCAAAAAAGGCGAAATCCATGCTCTTCTTGGGGAAAACGGAGCAGGAAAGTCAACCCTTATGAGTGTTCTGTTTGGCTTGTACCAGGCAGAAGAGGGAATCATTAAAAAGGATGGCGTTGAGGTTAAGATCAATAACCCCAATGATGCTAATGACCTTGGAATAGGAATGGTGCATCAGCATTTCAAACTTGTACAGTGTTTTACTGTACTTGATAACATCATCCTGGGAGATGAGACAACCAAATATGGATTTTTACAGAAGGATGAGGCAAGGAAGAAAATTCTTGCACTCTCTGATAAGTATGGCCTTAAGGTAGATCCTGATGCCAAGATAGAAGACATAACAGTAGGTATGCAGCAGAGAACTGAAATTCTCAAGATGCTTTACAGAGATAATGAAATTCTCATTTTTGATGAGCCTACAGCTGTTCTTACACCTGCGGAGATCGATGAGCTCATGGAAATCATGAGAAATCTCTCCAAGGAAGGAAAGTCCATTCTTTTCATTTCTCATAAACTTGCCGAGATTATGGCAGTTGCTGACAGATGTAGTGTACTCAGAAGAGGTAAGTACATCGGAACAGTTAACATCGCTGATACAAATCAGGACGAACTCTCAAGAATGATGGTTGGCCGTGATGTACAGCTTGTTGCAACCAAGGAAGACAAGGAGCCCGGAGATGTAATTCTTCATGTCGAGAACATGACTGTTCCCAGCAAGCTCCATCACAATAATGCAGTTAAGAACGTATCTTTCGATGTCAGAGCAGGAGAGATTGTCTGCATAGCAGGTATCGACGGAAACGGTCAGACCGAGCTTGTTTACGGACTTTCAGGTCTTGAGAACTGCACTAGTGGCAAAATTACACTCTCAGGCAAAGATATAACACATGCATCAATAAGAGAGAGATCCACCAGTGGAATGAGTCATATTCCTGAGGACAGACATAAACATGGTCTTGTTCTTGATTATTCTCTTGCATATAACCTTGTGCTTCAGAGATACTTTGAGCCTCAGTTCTCAACCAAGGCAGGTTTCCTTAAAAAAGCTGAGATCAATAAATACGCCGAGAAGCTCATAGAGCAGTATGATATAAGATCAGGTCAGGGTGCGCCTACAATCGCGCGTTCAATGTCCGGTGGTAACCAGCAGAAAGCCATTATCGCCAGAGAAATTGACAAAAATCCTAATCTTCTTATAGCAGTTCAGCCTACAAGAGGTCTTGACGTAGGTGCTATTGAATACATTCATAAGCAGCTTATTAAGCAGAGAGATGAAGGACATGCTGTACTTTTAGTTTCTCTCGAACTTGAAGAGGTTATGAGTGTTTCAGACAGAATCCTTGTAATGTACGAGGGTGAGATCGTAGGAGAATTTGATCCTAAGAAGACTACACCGGAAGAGCTTGGTCTCTACATGGCCGGTGCTAAGAGACAGGAGGTGGGCGCATAATGAATAACAAAACTAAATCAAGCTTCCTATCAAAGCCCGCTGTTCAGTCAACTTTAGCAGCTTTATTGTGCATTATAATAGGCCTTTTGGTAGGATATATTGCGCTTCTTATCATCAATCCAAAGGGTGCAACAGAAGCTATAATAACAATCCTAAAAAACTATTTTACTTATCCATCACCTAAGGCAGCTATGAAGTACCTTGGAAATACTCTTGTTAAGGCAGCACCACTTCTTATGTGTGCCCTTTCAATCCAGTTCTGCTATCAGGCCGGTCTTTTCAACATCGGAGCAGCAGGACAGTATGTAGCAGGCGCCGGAGCAGCTCTTTATTGCGCACTTGCACTTCACCTTCCATGGATTGTCTGCCTCATTGCTGCATTTGTAGCAGGTGGTGTATTTGGAATCATCGTAGGACTCCTTAAGTCTTACCTCAACGTTAACGAAGTTATTTCGGGAATCATGCTTAACTGGATAGGACTTTATTCAGTAAACATGCTTCTTTCAGGAGTAAAAGAGACAGCCAGCCCATATACAGTACAGCTGGCAAGCACCAATCCAAGCGCTCTTTTACCATCACTTGGAATGGAAAAGCTCTTTTCCAATAATAAGTACGTAACTATAGCTATTCCTCTGGCAATTATTATTGCTATTGTGCTTAAGGTTGTTCTCAGCAAGACTGTATTCGGATATGAGATTCGTGCAACCGGTATTGCTAAGGATGCTGCAAGATACAGCGGTATGAAAGAGAAAAAGAATGTTATCATAACTCTTTTCATCGGCGGAGCTCTTGCAGGACTTGGTGCAGCATTTTTGTTCCTTTCAGGATACGAGCAGTGGTCAGTAACACAGTCATCCGTACCGAGCATGGGCTTTAACGGTATCGCAGCTACATTCCTTGGCGGACTTGATCCTATCGGAACCATATTTGCATCATACTTTATTCAGCATATTACCAGTGGAGGATCATATCTTGATAAGAATATTTATCCTTCACAGATTTCAGATTTCATTTCTGCGATCATTATTTATCTTTGCGGTTTTGTTCTTTTCTTCAAGCTTCATCTAAATAGCTATTTAAGAGCGAAAGAGGAGAGAAATAAACAAAAACCAAGTGTTAAAGCAAATAAAGAGGAAGGAGGTAACAACTAATGGTACTGCTTCTTCAATACACACTTTTATTTGCATCAGTTCTTATTCTGGTAGCTCTTGGAGGATGCTTTTCTGAGCACTCAGGTGTTATCAACCTTGGACTTGAGGGAATCATGGTTATCGGAGCTCTTGGTGGTGCTCTGACACTTAAGTATATAAATCCCGCAACTCCTAAGGCACTTATCCTTTTTGCTGTTTTAGGTGCTTCAATAGTATGCGGTGTTTTATATTCAGTACTTCTCGCCGTTGCCTGCATTAACTTAAAGGCTGATCAGACCCTTGTAGGTACAGCTCTTAACATGCTCGCAGCTGCAGCAGCAACAGTTATTGTTAAGTCCATCAACATGGCAGAGAACCCTGACAACGTATCATCAACAGTACAGTACATGGCAGGTAAAAAAGCTCTTGTTGTTAATTTTGGATCATTCCAGTTCAACTGGTTCATGCTTGTTGCTTTGATAATGCTTATCCTTGCATATATCATTCTTTACAAGACAAGATTCGGCCTTCGTCTCATGGCCTGTGGTGAGCATCCTCAGGCTGCTGACTCAGTTGGTATCAACGTTTACAAGATGCGCTGGGCAGGTGTACTTATTTCAGGTATGCTGGCAGGTATCGGAGGAATCGTTTATATCACAGCCGGTGTAAGTGAGTGGAAGTTTGAAGTCGGCGTTGCCGGATTCGGATTCCTTGCTCTTGCCGTTATGATCTTTGGACAGTGGAAGCCTTTAAACATCGGTCTTGCAGCTCTGTTATTCGGTTTCTTCAGAGCTCTGTCAAACGTTTACTCAGGCTTTGACTTCCTGGCAGCCCTTAATATTCCGGGCTCCGTATATAATATGATGCCTTATATCATCTCACTTATCGTTCTTGCATTTACATCATCCAATTCAAGAGCGCCTAAGGCAGAAGGTATACCTTACGATAAGGGATCAAGGTAATAAAGAAAGAAAAAATTATGGATTCACAAATACAGGAATTAGTAAAAACAGCTCTTTCCATGAGGAAAATGAGCTACACACCATATTCTCATTTTAATGTGGGAGCAGCACTGCTTGGAGCTGATGGCAAGATATATACCGGCTGTAACATCGAGAATGCTTCCTATACACCCACAAACTGTGCCGAGAGAACAGCTTTTTTCAAGGCAGTAAGTGAAGGCGTAAGAGATTTTACAGCAATTGCCATCGCAGGCGGCAAAGAGGATGCCACAGAACTGGACTATTGTCCTCCATGCGGAGTCTGCAGACAGGTTATGAGTGAATTCTGCAAGGATGACTTTAAGATATTCCTTGTAAAATCAGAAACTGAATATAAAGAGTATACTCTTACAGAGCTTGTACCTGAAAGATTCACTCCAAATAATCTTTTGGGTTGACGAATACGCGCTTTATATGTTATATTAAAATGCGTTGTGACAATCAGACGGTCCTCTGATGTACAAATGTTACATTTAAGAACGTCCATTGAATAGGAGAAAAGATATGAGTACTATTATCGAAGAGCTCGAGAAAGAGCAGCTGAACGCTAACGCGCCTCAGTTCCACACAGGTGATACTGTAAGAGTACACGCTAAGATCAAAGAAGGAAACCGTGAAAGAGTTCAGGTTTTCGAGGGAACTGTCAAGAAGATCCAGGGCGGTAGCAACCGTACAACCTTCACAGTAAGAAAAGAGTCTTACGGTGTTGGCGTAGAGAAGACATGGCCACTTCACTCACCTATCGTTGAGAAGGTAGAGGTTGTTAGAAGAGGTAAGGTAAGAAGAGCTAAGCTGAACTACCTTAAGGGACTTACAGGTAAGAAGGCTAAGGTTAAGGAGCTTGTTACCAGATAATATGTTTTTTGAAGGGCAGTTACTATTTAGTAATTGCCCTTTTACGTGTATAAGGCAGTGAGGCAGATATGAGATCAAGACGGAATACTTTTACATTTCACCAGAAGAAAAAGAGAATAACCTCAAAGCTTATACGAGAGATCTTTTCATGGTTATTTATAACCATTCTTGCAGCAGTAATTGCATTTGCGCTTGTTATTGCATTTGGAATGCAGGTTAAGGTAATCGGCGATTCCATGGAACCTGCTCTGTATAATTCACAGGCAGTACTTGTAGATAGAGCGCTTTCTAAGATAATCAGTCCTAAGACAGGCGATATTATCGTATTTTTGCCAAACGGCAATGTTAATTCCCATTATTATGTAAAAAGAGTTGTAGCAACTCCCGGAGATAAGGTCCAGATCATAGACGGTAATCTGTACGTCAACGATGAGATTAGGATGGAAGATAGCGATATCTATGATAAAATGGAAGATGAAGGGATAGCAGCAAATCCGATAAAGCTTCAGAGCGGAGAATACTTTGTCCTTGGCGATAACAGAAACAGCTCTGAGGATTCAAGAAGTGCCAATATTGGTATTGTTAAATCCGGTATGATTGTAGGAAAGGCCTGGTTTAAGCTAAAAAGCGAAAATGCATCAGGTGGCCCCATCTTGAATCACTACTAAAGAAAGGTTAACTTATGAATTATCAGTGGTATCCCGGACATATGACAAAAGCCATCAGAATGATGCAGGAAAACATCAAACTGATCGATATAATAATTGAGCTTACTGATGCGAGGATCCCTGCTTCAGGAAGAAATCCCGATATAGATGAGCTTGGCAAGAATAAATTCAGACTTATCATTCTTAATAAAGCAGATCTTGCCGATCCTGAGATTACAGCTAAATGGCGAGATCTCTATCAGTCACAGGGGATGTTCGTACTTGAAATGAACTCCAAGACCGGCAATGAGGCAGGAAAAGTAAAAGATCTGATCCTAAAGGCCTGTGCTGAGAAAATTGAGAGGGATAAAAAGAGAGGCATCGTTGGCAGACCCATAAGAGCTATGGTTGCCGGAATTCCCAATGTCGGAAAATCCACTTTCATCAATAAATTATCAGGCAGATCCTCTGCCAAAACCGGCAATAAACCCGGTGTAACAAAGGGTAAACAGTGGATTTCACTTGGCAAGAACATGCAGCTTCTTGATACTCCAGGCATCCTTTGGCCGAAGTTTGAAGACGAAACGGTCGGACTTCACCTTGCGCTTATTGGCTCAATGAATGACGAGAATCTTGATACGACAGAGCTTGCATGTGAACTGATAAAGATATTAAAAGAGCTTTATCCCGGCGTTATAGAGTCCAAATACAATATTACCGAAGATCAAATAAGAAAATTTGAGGAGGAACAATATGCAACTCCTCTAAGTGCATATCTCTCAGCCATTGCCGAGAGCAGAAAGCTGATAAAACAAGGCGCTATGCCGGATATAGACAGAGCATCCGCACTTATTTTGGATGATTTCAGAAACGGAAGACTTGGAAGACTATCTATAGAAAGACCATAAAAAGTGCTAAGCACGGAAAAGAGATGATGACATGAATAAAGTATTAAAGGAAATACTAAGTACAGTTCTGTATCTGCTGGTTATCTTTGCTCTGACATTTCTGTTTATCACATTTGTTGCCCAGAGAACAGAAGTTAGCGGACAGTCAATGGAGCCAACTCTCCATGACGGAGATTCACTGCTTGTAGATAAGGTTACTTACAGATTCTCCGATCCTGCAAGATTTGATATTGTAATTTTCCCTTATAAATATGGGAATAGACAATATTTTATTAAACGTGTCATTGGCCTTCCCGGTGAGACAGTAAGAGTTGATACCGATGGAAATATCTATATTGATGATACTCTTTTAACTGAAAACTATGGCGCCGAGGTTATATTAGACCCCGGAAGGGCTATAGACGGTGTAAAACTAGGCCCAGATGAATATTTCGTCATGGGAGATAACAGAAATCACAGTATGGACAGCAGAGATATCACCGTCGGAAGCATCAAAAAGAGTGAGTTTTTGGGAAAAGCTTTCATAAGGATCTATCCATTTTCTACATTCGGAGGTGTTGACTGATGCCTTCAGCTTCCGAACAAAAGAAATTAGAGCGCTTAAACAAAGAAAGAGAGCGCATCTATGAGCTTAGCAAATATGAAAGAGAAAACGGGCAGTACGGTCTGTTATGCGGTATAGATGAGGTTGGAAGAGGCCCTCTTGCCGGCCCTGTCTATGCTGCAGCAGTTATTCTTGACCCGGAAAAAGAAATCTTATATCTAAATGATTCTAAGAAATTATCCGAAAAAAAGAGAGAGGCCCTCTATGATGAAATCATGGAGAAGGCGCTTGCTGTCGGAATCGGATGTTCTTCTCCCGAGCGCATTGATGAGATCAATATTCTTCAGGCAACCTTTGAGGCTATGACCATGGCTGTTAATAACCTGAAGGTTAAGCCAGGAGCTCTTTTGATTGATGCTGTTCATATACCACAGCTTGAAGATTATAAGCAGATATCCATCATAAAAGGTGATGCAAAGAGCGTATCAATTGCCGCTGCCAGTATTATAGCCAAAGTGACAAGGGACAGATTGATGAAAGAAATGGCTCTTAAGTACCCTCAGTACGCGTTTGATTCCAATAAGGGCTACGGAACAGCCGCTCATATTGCAGCTTTAAAAGAATATGGTCCCTGTGAAATACATAGAAGGTCATTTATAGGAAACTTCGTATGAATGTCATAAGTAATGTATCACAACAAAATACCGTCGTTATCGATGGCAGACACTTCGGAAATCAAAAAGCTGAAGAACAGCCTTTGGAATTAAAAAGAGGTGGAACCATCCAGGGTACGGTTGTGTCTGTAGCTGACGGCGAAGGCGGCGAGAAAATCGCCACTATCAGCGTTGGTGATAATGTCATAAATGCAAAGCTTTCTGAAGGGATGGGCCTTAGAGAAGGCCAGACCCTTAATTTTTCTGTGCGAAGCACCGGTTCTTCGGGTGTTACAATAACTCCTCTTTATGCGAACACATCTATTGATCAGAGTACTTTAAAAGCTCTGACAGCTGCCGGGATTGAAATAAATAACGACACTGTTCAGATGGTTAAGGATATGATGGAAGCAGGCCTTCCTATTGGGAAGGATGCGCTTCTTGAAATGAACAAAAACCTGTCTGCATATCCCAATACTTCTATATCAACCCTAGTTGAGATGAAGAGTCTGGGAATTCCAATCAATGACAATAATTTAGTCCAGTTTGAGAGCTACAAAAACTATGAGCATCAGGTTACATCTGCCATGGAAGACATTATGAATGAACTTCCGGGCGCTTTTTCGGAGCTTACAGCTGCGGGTAATGACAAGGCAGCTCTTGACCTCTACGGCTCGGTTTTAAAGCTCTTTTCCGGAGAAGAGGGTCAGGTCACTTCAGAGACTGCAGTAGCGTCAGAAGAAGCTCTATTGCCAAATGCAGCAGAAACAGCGCAGCAGGGCGAAGCTGTAAATCCTGAAACAGCACAGGCGCAGGTTCAAGGCGAAAAGGTTGCAACAGATGGAGGCCAGGCACAGACTGCAAATACAGTAGCCAATGGAAATATTCTCTCTGATGGTTTCATACAAGACCTGAAAAATCTCGGTGTTCCTGAAGAGGCAATTAAAAATTACGAAAATGCTCTTAAGGAGATAAGCAAAAATCCGGAGGGCGATAATCCTGCAGCACAGACAAAGCTTGAGACTGCGCAAAAAGATCTTTTAAAAGAGCTCTCAGCAGCCTTTGAAAAATCAGATATAACTTCTGATCAGACTGCTCAGACCTGGAAAAATGTCTTTTCCAATAATGACTATACAAAGCTCCTTAAAGATAACATGTCAGCTCAGTGGCATTTAAAGCCCGGCGAAGTTGAGAAAAAGGAGAATGTTGAGCAGCTCTATCAAAGACTCGGAAATCAGGTTAAAGGTCTTACATCCGCGATAGAACAGCATTTGGGAGCAGAGTCAAAGCTTGGGCAGACAGCCAATAACCTGCAGAGCAATTTAAATTTCATGGATCAGCTCAATCAGATGTTCCAATATGTTCAGCTTCCTCTGCAGATGGCCGGACAAAATGTCCACGGAGACCTTTTTGTATATAAAAACAAGCATAAGAAAGTCAGTGAAGATGGTTCAGTAAGCGCCGTGCTTCACCTCGATATGGAGCATTTAGGCCCTCTTGATGTATATGTCAAGATGAAGGACACCAAGGTTTCTACCAATTTCTACGTAGCTGACGAGAGTATATTGGATCTTATAAATGACAACATTCATATTCTTAATGAAAGGCTTGAAAAGCGCGGTTATACCATGAGTGTCAAGATGATGCTCCACGATGAAATGGATGGTCAGGATGCAGCAGTTGATGAAATGCTGGATGTTATGAAAACACCGCTCCTTTCAACAGCATCTTTTGATGCAAGAGCTTAAGGATTATAAATGCCGGATAATAATGAAAAACAAAAAGTAAAAACCGCTGTGGCTCTGGCTTATGACCCAAATGAAGATGGAGCCCCCAAGGTCATAGCATCAGGTAAAGGTGCACTGGCAGAAAAGATCATTGAACAGGCAAAAGACAACAAAATCCCTGTTCATGAGGATGATAAACTGGCAGAGACTTTATCGCGCCTTGAAATCGGCGAAATGATCCCTCCGGAGCTATATGAGGTAGTTGCTGAAATCCTTGTATTTGTTGATGCAATGGACAAGATTAAAGCAAAAGATAAATCAAGACATTAGGAGTTAATAATTGAATAAAAGAGTAGTTGGCGAAACGAGAGAGCTTCTTGCCTGCAGTTATCTTACTGAAAACGGTGCGATAATCCTTCATCGCAATTTCAGATGCAGGTTCGGAGAAATCGATATTATCGCAAAAGACGGAAATTACCTGTGTTTTATTGAGGTGAAATTCAGGACAGACGACAGGTTCGGCGCTCCGCAGGAGGCCGTTGATACAAAAAAGCAAAAGCATATTTGCAAAGTCTCACAATTCTATTTATATTCTAAGTATAAGTCTTTAGATATTCCCATCAGATACGATGTAGTAGCAATTTCCCAGAAAGACAATATATTTGCGTTCAAATGGATAAAGAATGCATTTGATTATATTTAAAATGAGTATCGGAAAGGATTTACTATGGAAAACAATATAAAAATAAAGCGCTGTGGCGGCGAAAAGACCTTAGAGCTTAGAGACCACAACGGGCTGAAATACCTTGTATTTCCCAAAATAGAAGAACTAGGTATGGTAGATCATCTCTTTAGTACAAGACTTGGAGGTGTGTCAAAAGGGTATTATTCAGAATGCAACCTAAGCTATACAAGGGGAGATGATAAAGAAGCTGTAGATGAGAATTACAGATTAGTTGCAGATGCCTTAGGACACGGTAAAACTCTCGATGACTTTGTATGTACATTTCAGACACATACAACAAACATCAAGGTTGTAACAGAAGAAGACAGAGGTAAAGGCCCTGCACGTCTTCGAGATTATACGGACATTGACGGCCTCATTACCAATGTTCCCGGTATCATACTAGGAAGCTTTCATGCAGATTGTCCTCCGGTATATATAATCGATCCTGTCAAAAGAGCTATCGGCCTTGTTCACTCGGGCTGGAAGGGAACTAAAGGAAAAATATCCGCAAAAGCCATTGAAAAAATGAAGGAAAACTATGGTTCAAATCCGGAAGACCTTGTATGTGCAATCGGACCGTCTATCTGCGGACCTTGTTATGAGATCGGCAGAGACGTAGCAGAGGAATTCGGAAGCTCTTTTACCGAAAAAGAACTCTCTGAATATGAGATTCTGATTCCTTATCCGAATGATAAATTCAGGCTTTATCTCTGGAATGCAATTAAACTGACACTGCTTCAAAGCGGTGTTAAAGAAGAGCATATATTAGTTACCGATATCTGCACAAGATGCAATCCTGAGCTGTTATTTTCACATCGTATACACCATGAAAATAGAGGAAATCTATGTGCTTTTCTGTCAATCAAAAAATAATTAACGTATATTCGTCTATTTCTTAAGAAATCTTAAGAAATTTCGACGGTAAATCTTAAGATTTTAATGATTTAATAGTTTATAAGAGATTATGTGAGGATGCTATGGAGAATATTTTAGTTTGTGATGACGACAAGGAAATAGTTGATGCCATTGAGATTTATCTCGAGCAGGAAGGCTTTAAGGTCTACAAAGCTTATGATGGAGAAGAAGGGTTATCGGTACTTCGTCATGAGGAAATCCATCTTGCAATCATCGATATTATGATGCCTAAACTTGACGGCATCCATCTGGTAAAAGAGCTCAGGGAATTCAGTACCATACCGGTTATATTCCTTTCTGCAAAATCAGAGGATTCCGACAAGATCCTTGGACTTAATATCGGCGCCGATGACTATGTGACCAAGCCTTTTAATCCGCTTGAACTGGTTGCAAGAGTTAAATCTAACGTAAGAAGGTACACATCTCTTGGAAAAGTGGTTGAGAGAGCTAATGTCTATACTTCAGGTGGTCTTATGGTTGATGATAATGCCAAGAAGGTCACTGTATTCGGTGAAGATATCAGGCTTACTCCCATTGAATACAAGATTCTTGTTTTCCTTGCAAAAAACAAAGGCAAAGTTTATTCCATCGATCAGATCTATGAGAATATCTGGAACGATATTTCTGTGCGTACCGATAATACCATAGCAGTTCACATCAGACACATTAGAGAAAAAATAGAAGTAGATCCGAGAGAGCCCAAATTCCTTAAGGTGGTTTGGGGCGTCGGCTACAAAATTGAGGATGACAGAAAATGAAAAGTGTAACAGGAAAATTGAGGGCAATCAGGTTTTTTCAGCATATTCTGGCAGCACTTATTGCCTTCGTTATTGCTGTTTCAATAGCAGGAAGCAGCATTATGATACAGGGAATTAACGGATATTATTCCTATAGCCTGTATGATTCAGACAGAAGCAGGGCATACGAAGACTCTTATCTTTTCAATAATATTCTTGGAAACAATATATCCGATGTTTTGAGACATGTTGCCATTAAAACACAGATGGAAACAAACGGGGAATATGACAGCAGGAAAAAGGTTGATGTTACAGCTTATGTCAACAGAGGCGCAAACCTCACAGGCGATTATGTCACAGCTGTATATTACCTCTCAGATCTCTTAAAATGGGCTCAGAGCGGCTTTAATTATGAAACAAAGAACTTCACCGAAGAAGAGAGCGAAGAGTTTTTAAGTCCAACTACAACCTATACTCATTTAAAAAGTAATGCCTATTCAGGCGGACTTAATTCATACCTCAATTCTCAGATTGAGGGAAACAGCTTAAATTTTGCCATTTCAGGCAACTCAGCTCCAAAAGAAGGCGGTGAACATACCTATCTCATAAACAGATATCAGACCGTTGACGGTAAAAATATAGAAGATATTGTATCAACCTGGGAAGAATATAACCTTGTCTGTTCTTATGTTGAGGAAGCAGCAAAAGATCTTTTATCCAATTATGAGGAATATATTAAGGCTGAAGGTTACTATGATTATGCCACAACTAACCTCAGATACTATATTGTAAGGACAATAAACGGGAAAAATGATGTCTATACCAATATTTCCGAGCTGACCGGTGAAACAACGGGAAAAAACATCAAGTCTATCTTTGAAGGCTATGGAAAGTATATCTATTACTGTCCTTATGAGCTTAATTATGAGACAAATACACTGATAAAAGAGGGCGTACTAAGAACTATTGTAAAGTCATTTAGCTATGCTTATCCGGATCAGGTCAAGATGTATATTGCTGTTGATACAAAGGATTATCCTGCTTCGGATGCATTTACGGAAGGGCGTAACAACTTTAACAGGTTCATGCCCTACAAATCGCAGCTTTATATACTCGGTATAGTATTTGCTTTTATTTACATTTTCCTTTTTATTCTTTATCTGAGACTTATGAACAAAAAGGAAATTCCGGAGACATCTAAAGATGCTCCTGCTGAATCTCATGGTCTTTACACTGAGGGTGTATTTTTGATCGGTGTACTGATAATGGCAGTTCCGATTTTCGGAGGATTCCTTATTAGGTTTATAACCGGAAGTCTTTCGAGTATGATACGTGAGACGTATTTCCCTTACGCATGTGCTCTGGCGGGATTTATATTCAATATCGGCCTTTTGTTTGCAATATATGGCATTATTCGGAAGGTCAGGAATAAGATAGCATATCAGGATAGCTTACTCAGAACAATCATTCTTTCTGTTAAGAACCTGATAACCAATACAACAGACAACGGAAACGTGATAATCAGGACCTGGATTCCGTTCATATTCTTTGTTGTGATGAACATTCTTCTTACCAGAATCGGAATCGCCGGAATTGTAATTGCTTGTTTGCTTGATCTTCTTGTTGGAATTTATCTTTACAGGCAGAATCTTGACAGAGATAAGATCATAGCTGTTATAAACGATATCAAGAACGGAAATGTCAAATCTAAGGTAGAGGTAAAAGAGCTTCATTCGGACAATATTTCTCTTGCTGAAGCCGTCAATTCCATCGGTGAAGGAATTGAAGAAGCAGTTAACATTAGTATGAAGGATGAGAAGCTTAAGGCGGACCTTATTACAAATGTGTCCCACGATATCAAAACACCTCTTACCTCCATTATCAATTATGTAGACCTTATAAAGAGGGAAGATATTGATAATGAGAGAATAAAAGAATATGTTGATGTTCTTGAGCTTAAGTCGCAGAAATTGAAGCAACTTACTGAAGATCTGGTTGAAGCTTCTAAGATCAGTTCCGGAAATATCAGCATACAGCTGACCCGGATCAATTTTGTAGAGCTTGTTAATCAGACAATAGGAGAGTTCTACGAAAAGCTGGAAGATAATGGTCTTTCTGTTATCTTTAAACCCGAGCAGCCTAATATGACTATTATGGCTGATGCAAGGCATTTGTGGAGAGTAATCGAGAACCTTCTTAACAATGTATGTAAATATGCTCTTACAGGAACCAGAGTATACCTCGATATGCATTATGAGACTGTTGAAAATGCTGAAAAGGTTATTTTCTCAATCAAGAATATCTCAGCAAAAGAGCTGAACATTGATGCTTCAGAACTTGCTGAAAGATTTATAAGAGGAGATGAATCAAGAACAACAGAAGGCAGTGGACTTGGTCTTTCAATTGCCAAGAACCTCACAACAGCTCAGGGCGGAACCTTTGAGATAAGGCTCGACGGCGATCTCTTTAAAGTAGTTATTACCTTTGATGCCTGCAAATAAAACACAAAAATTAAGCCTCCGGAGAATATCCGGAGGCCATTTTATTATTCGTAAAGTTCAGGCGCTATAAGACCCTTATTGTATTTGTCTACAATCTCATGAATCTTGTCAGTTGGCATATTAACCGTTGACATTGATGCATCATGATTGAGGAAATCTATGATCGTAGCAAGGAATTTACCCATATCTGCGATAAAGATGTATTCTCTGGACTTAACATCATCGTTCATGTAGGTGAGGTTAGTAGTAATGACTGCATCGAAGAAGCCTTCCTTGTAACCTTCATCAAACTTCTTCATTCCATCTGTGAATAGACCGAAGGTTGTGCAGATAAATACTCGCTTAGCGCCCATGCTCTTAAGCTGACGGGCAGTATCGATCATACTTGATCCTGAAGAGATCATATCATCTATGATGATAACATCGCGTCCCTTGATGTCAGAACCAAGGAATTCATGAGCGACGATAGGATTGGATCCGTTTACGATGTGAGCGTAGTCACGCCTCTTATAGAACATACCGGTATCTGCGCCGATTACGTTGGCAAAATATACGGCTCTGTCCAAAGCACCCTCATCCGGGCTGATTACAGTAAGATGGTCTTTATCTACTGTAAGGTCATCGATATGTGAGAGAAGTGCCTTCATAAACTGATAGGAAGCAAGGAAATTATCGAAGCCTCCTAAAGGCTTAGCATTGGATATTCTGGGATCATGAGCATCGAAAGTGATAAAGTTCGATATGCCCATGTCATGAAGCTCTTTAAACATCTGAGCTGCATCAAGGGATTCCATTCCGGATCTCTTATGCTGACGTCCTTCGTACAGGAAGGGCATGATAACATTTATTCTTTTTGCTTTTCCTGTGATGGCGCCGATGACTCTTTTAAGATCCTGATAGTGATCGTCAGGAGATTTGTGATTCTCATAATTGTACATCTTGTAAGTGATGCTGTAGTTACATACATCAGTAAGGATATACACATCATGACCACGAACTGATTCATTGATCGTAGCCTTGGCTTCTCCGCTTCCGAAGCGGTCAAGAGAGTAGGCTATCTGGTAGCTGTCCTTGGCATATCCGTGAAAAGCCGGATCGCCTTCGGGCATTTGGTGTAGATTTCTTCTGAATTCTGCGATATACTTGTCAACGCTCTCACCAAGTTCTTTGGCTGACTCCATAACAATAAGATTGAGAGGAGCTACAGGAATGAGAGACTCAAGCTGGTGAAAATCTGGCATGTTTAATCCTTCCTTACGTTTTGTATGTCGGTACATATCTGTTTTACCATTCAAATTACTGACACGTCAAGGAGAATAAGTTATAATATGTTGATAAAGGTAAATTATGAAAAAACACAGTATTCACATTATAAAATCAATAGCGCCGGGTAGTATTGCCGAGGAAATGGGAATTGAAACAGGCGATCAGCTCCTTAAGATAAATGATAATGAGATTGAAGATATCTTTGATTATCAGTATCTGGTTCAGGACGATCACCTCGATGTTCTTATTAAAAAAAGTGATGGCGAGGAGTGGCTCCTTGATATAGACAAGGACTATGACGAAGATCTCGGCATAGAGTTCGAAAACGGACTTATGGACGATTACAGGTCCTGCAGCAATAAGTGTATCTTTTGCTTCATAGATCAGATGCCAAAGGGTATGAGGCCTACACTTTATTTCAAGGATGATGATTCCAGGCTCTCTTTCCTTCAGGGCAACTATGTAACCCTGACAAACATGTCCGACGCAGACATTGACAGAATCCTTAAATATCATCTTTCTCCCATCAATATTTCTTTTCAGACCACCAATCCTGAGCTTCGCTGCAAGATGCTGGGTAACAGATTTGCAGGAGATGCTCTTAAAAAGGTGGACAGACTATGCGCAGATGGCTCAGGTATAGAGCTTAACGGCCAGATTGTGCTCTGCAAAGGCGTAAATGATGGAGATGAACTTGAACGGTCAATAAGAGACCTCACCAAATATCTTCCGAATCTTCAAAGCGTATCAGTAGTTCCTGTAGGATTATCCAAATACAGAGACGGTCTGTATCCGCTAGAGCCCTTCACATCAGAAGATGCTGTAAAAGTGATAGAAACAATAGAGAGCTGGCAGAAAAAGGTCTATAATGAATACGGTATGCATTTCATCCATGCCAGCGATGAGTGGTATTTCCTCGCCGGAAGAGATTTCCCTGAAGAAGAGCGATATGATGGCTACCTTCAGCTGGAAAACGGCGTTGGTATGATGAGGCTTCTTATCAATGAGTTTGATGAGGCTTTTGAAGAGATCATCAAAAATCATTCAAAAGAGCTTTCGTCTATAAATAGAGATATCTCCATGGCAACAGGAAGACTTGTCTATCCCTGCATAAGAGATATGGCTAAAAGAGCCATGGACATATGCCCGGGACTTAACGTAAAGGTCTACGAGATAGTAAATGAGTTCTTCGGAGAGAGAATTACTGTTTCAGGTCTTTTGACCGGACAGGATATTATAAAGCAGCTTAAGGGAAAAGATTTGGGAACAATGCTGTATCTTCCCGAAAACCTCTTAAGAAGCGGAGAAGATTATCTTCTTGATGATGTTAAGGTCTCAGACATTGAAAGAGAGCTTGGCACTACGGTCGGCATTGCAAAGTGCGACGGAAGAGATCTTGTATGTGAACTATTTGGAATTGAAATTTAAAAGATAAGGAAACAGAATGAGTAAGAAAAATATTGTAGCGGTTGTAGGACGACCGAACGTAGGAAAATCCACCCTTTTTAACGCCCTGGCCGGTAGCAGGATCGCTATTGTACAGGATACGCCGGGTGTAACAAGAGACAGAATCTATCAGGATGTTGAGTGGCTTAATCACAGCTTTACTCTAATTGATACCGGCGGTATCGAGCCTGATTCAAAGGATGTGATCCTTTCACAGATGAGAGAGCAGGCGCAGATAGCCATTGATACTGCTGATGTTATCATCTTCATGGTAGATGTTAAGCAGGGACTTGTGGATGCTGATGCCAAGGTTGCAGATATGCTCAGGCGCTCAGGTAAGCCCATAGTTCTTTGTGTAAACAAGGTAGATAACTTTAACCGCGATTCTATGGATGTTTATGAGTTCTATAATCTGGGAATCGGAGAGCCCTTCCCGATTTCAGCTGCCAACAAGCAGGGAATCGGCGATCTTCTCGAAGAAGTTGTAAGCCACTTTAAAAAGGACTCAACAGCAGAGGAAGAGGATGATTCCATCAAGGTTGCCATTATCGGTAAGCCCAATGTAGGAAAGAGCTCGATCATCAACAGACTCATTGGAGAGAACAGACTTATCGTATCTGACATTGCGGGAACAACGCGAGATGCCATTGATACTGAGGTTAAGCACAACGGCAAAAAATACGTATTCATAGACACAGCCGGACTTCGCCGTAAGAATAAGGTAAAAGATGCTCTTGAGCACTATATGATAGTCAGAACTGTAGGGGCTGTTGAGAGAGCAGACATAGCAGTCCTTGTCATAAACGCAGAAGACGGAGTCACCGAGCAGGATGCTAAGATAGCCGGAATTGCCCATGAAAGCGGAAAAGCTGTTATCATAGCAGTTAACAAATGGGACCTGATTGAAAAGGACAATCACTCGGTTAAAGAATTTACCAAAAACATCAGAAACACCCTTGCCTTCATGAATTATGCAGAGATCATGTTCATCTCGGCAGAGACAGGTCAGAGGCTTGTTAAGCTATACGACATGATCGACATGGTAAGCGAAAATCATGCACTCAGAGTTGCAACAGGTGTCCTTAACGAGATCATGACTCAGGCAGTTGTAATGCAGCAGCCACCGAGTGATAAGGGTAAGATCCTAAAGCTCTTTTACATAACACAGGCATCCGTTAAGCCGCCGACATTTGTAATCTTTGTCAACGACAAAAACCTGATGCACTTTAGCTATACAAGATATATTGAAAATCAGATCCGTGAGGCCTTTGGATTCAGAGGTACTCCGCTTAGATTCATAATTAGGGAGAGAAAAGAGGACAAATAGTATGTTGGAGAGAATAATCTGTTTACTTGTAGGCTATGCTTTTGGTCATATTCAGACCGCTGTAATGTATGGAAAACTTAAAGGTATCGATATCAGAAAGGTAGGAAGCGGAAACGCAGGAACTACCAACACTTTAAGAGTAATGGGTGCAAAAGCCGGACTTATAGTACTTCTTGGAGACATGCTCAAGTGCATGGCAGCCATTTTAGTCACTTATTTCCTGTTTGGAAGAAATACTCCAAACCTTCAGATCCTTTACATGACATATACAGCAGCCGGAGCTGTACTTGGACACGATTTTCCTCTTCATCTTAAATTTAAGGGCGGAAAAGGAATTGCCTGCACAGCAGGATATACAATTCACCTTGGAATTGTCTTCCATTGGAGCTTCATTCTCATGGGAGTTATCGCATTTTTCCTGCCGCTCAATATCTGCCATATAGTATCTGTTTGCAGTCTCTGCTATTACACAGCGCTGTTTATCATGGTTATCATCTGCGGACAGAACGGCTTTTTCCTTGATAAGTTCGGAGCAGTTCCTCAGGGAGTTTTGATCGAAGTTTATGTTATACTTTTCCTTTTAACTGCTCTTGCTTATTTCCAGCACAGGGGTAACATCAAAAAGCTTCTTGCAGGGAACGAAAGAAAAACATATATTTTCAAAAAGAATAAAATTGATTAAAACTGGAGGGATTTTTTGAGTAAGCAGATTGGCGTCATAGGCGCCGGAAGCTTTGGAATAGCTCTGGCATTTCTTTTATCAAACAACGGACATGATGTAACCGTCTGGTCCAGAAGTCAGGCATCGGTTGATAAGCTTATTGCTTATCACGGTAATGAAGAAAAGCTTCCCGGCGTAATCTTAAGTGACAATGTTAAATTTACCAGCAGTATGCAACATGCAGTTTCAGGAAAAGACATGGTGGTTCTTGTAGTACCATCGGCTCATATGAGAGAGACTGTTAAGCTTGTTGCACCGTTCATCGATACCGAGTCTGATGACCAGCCCATAATCGTAAACTGTACCAAAGGTATTGAAGAATCTACCCTGATGGTTATGAGCGATGTTATCTTGGATGAACTTCCCGGAGCCCGTGTCTGTGTTTTATCAGGCCCTTCCCATGCTGAGGAAGTAGGTAAAAAGCTTCCCACAACCATCGTTGTAGGCGCATTTGATAAAGAGACTGCAAAAGAAGTTCAGAATGTATTTATGAACGATGTATTCAGAGTTTATATAAGTCCTGATATGCTGGGAATTGAAATCGGAGCAGCGCTTAAAAACGTAATTGCTCTTGCAGCCGGAATGGCTGATGGATACGGCCTTGGAGATAATGCAAAAGCAGCTCTTATAACCAGAGGAATCGCTGAGATCTCAAGACTTGGAATGGCCATGGGCGGCAAATTCGAGAGCTTTGCCGGACTTTCGGGAATCGGAGACCTGGTTGTAACCTGTGCTTCAATGCATTCAAGAAACAGAAGAGCCGGAATCCTTATAGGCCAGGGAAAATCCATGCAGGAAGCAATGGATGAAGTAAAGATGGTAGTCGAGGGCGTATACAGTGCCAAGGCAGCTCTTGCTCTTGCCCGTCAGTATGATGTAGATATGCCGATAGTTCAGGGAGTTAACGAGATCCTCTTTGAAGGTAAATCCGTTGAAGAGGGAATCACAGAACTAATGATAAGAGAGAGAAGAATAGAGAATTCATCTCTTGACTGGTAAAAAATAAAGCCGAAGTCATTGCCATATGGTAATGACTTCGGCTTTTTGATTAACTTACTTTCTTTTGCTTTAAAGATTTCAAATTTATACTAAGAGCTGGCTTGATAACCTTGTTCACAACCGGTAATAATATCATAAGAATAATTACATCGGCGGGAAGCTTACCGGCATTTGCTGCAATTCTTGGAACCATTATTGCCTTAAATGCATTTCCTGTGGTCATCATAACCCAGATAGTGTTAAGGCCGAGGTTGCAGAATACTTTTACACAGGCTTCTGCAGCAATAACTCTCCAGAGTTTAACAGGTCTTTTGTAAAGAAAGATACCGTATATAATGCCGGCCACAATAGCAGTAATGGTATATCCCGGGAAGAACTCACCTGTAGGATTTATGAACCATTTGATGATATCCATGGCGCCACCAAAGCAGGCTCCAATCCAGGGTCCGAACAAATATGCAACTATCTGATTTGGAATGCTGGAAAAGCCGATCCTCAGGAAATCGCCGATCCTGATAGTAGCTACTGTGCCAAGAACAATAGCAACAGCGCCCATTAGTCCGCAAAAGCACAGTACAGGAAGCCTTTGAAGTTCAAGCATTGATTTGTAGCTGAGTCTTTCGCTGTTTTTGAGAGTTAGGTCACTTCTTTTTTCAGACATAAAAACACCTCCTTTGCAGTTTCCTTTAACCACATCGGAGGACACGAACACAGTCGATGTAGCAGCGGGATGCGACATTAAAACCGCGGATAAATCCTTCGTCCTGATGACAACTCCCTGTTCAAAAGGCACTTAACGCTTTAACGTCTACTCTGCATAACATATTATTTTCGTGCTTATAATACTTCATTTTTACTTGTAATACAATACAATTTTGGTAAAATTGTTGATGGTGTAATTTTAAATTCGTAAGGAGCAGTACTGATGACTAAACTTGAAGAGTACAAAAAGATTAATAAAGAGCTCTCACACCTTGCGCATGCTGTAAATCTCATGTATTGGGACATGCAGACAACAGCCCCTGACGGAGCCAAGGAAAGACTTTCTGAGAGCATAACATATTTTTCTACTGAAATTTTTAAGAAATCAACCAGTGATGAGATCTACAAACTGGTTTGTGATCTTTCAGACCCTATAGAATTCGATAAACTTGATGATGTCATGAAATTCGACATCACGAAGGCTAAAAAAGACCTGGATGAAAAGAGAAGAATCCCTGCGGATTTTTATGAGGAATATGTAAAAACAACCACAAATTCCAGCATGATCTGGCCTAAAGCCAAGCAGACCAATGATTATGCGCTTTATGAGGAGCCTCTTAAAAAGACAATCGAGGCGGTTAAGAAATATCAAAAATATAAAAGACCTGACATGGAGGTATATGATTCCCTCATTGATCAGTTTGAAGAGGGAATGGATACAGCTACAATCGACAGAGTCTTTGGAGAGTTAAAAGAGGAGCTTGTTCCGCTGCTTGAAGATATTTTAAGCAAGCCTCAGCCCGATCACAGCAAGTTTACAATGTTTATTCCAGCACATAAACAGGCCGAGCTTTGCAAGATGCTTGTAGAGTATATGGGCATGGATATGAACTGTTTTGCGCAGGCTGAAACTGAGCACCCATTTACCACAACCATCGCTCCAAGAGATGTGAGGATAACAAACCATTATCATGAGAATGACATTATTCAGCCGATTTTCTCAGCAATTCATGAGGGTGGTCATGCAATCTTCGAGCAAAATGTAGATCATAAATATGATGATACAGCCGGCGGTCAGATCAATCTGATGGGACTTCATGAATCTCAGAGCAGATTTTATGAGAACATCCTCGGCAGAAACATAAATTTCTGGAAGCCCATTTGGCCTAAGGTTTTAGAAATCATTCCTGAATTTAAGGATATTACGCTTGAGGAGTTCGTCAGAGAGATAAATCATGTTCAGAACAGCTTTATCAGAACAGAAGCCGATGAACTTACCTATTGCCTTCACGTAATTTTAAGATATGATATTGAGAGAGCAATATTTATAGACGGTGCAGATGTAAAAGAGCTTCCTAAGATGTGGAACGAGCTTATGGAGAAGTATTTACACATAACTCCAAAAACTGATGCTGAAGGAATTCTTCAGGACATGCACTGGTCTGATGCAAGTTTTGGATACTTCCCATCATATCTGCTGGGCAGTATTTATGACGGAATGTTCCTCGAGGCTATAGAAAAAGACCTCGGAAGCATAGATGATATCCTGGCTGCAGGAGATATCAAGAAGATTACAAAATGGCTCAATGAGAATATTCATCAGTACGGATCCACAAGGACTTCCAAAGAGGTACTTGATGCTGTTTGTCATAAAGAGCTTTCAGCACAGCCACTGATCAGATATTTCAAAGAAAAATACAAGAAGATATACGGTTAAGGAGGAAAGAAATGAAGATTTTTGAGGAACTAAAAGCAAGAGGCCTTATCGCTCAGGTTACAGACGAAGAGCAGATAAGAGACCTTGTCAATAACGGTAAGGCTACTTTCTACATTGGATTTGACTGTACAGCCGATTCACTTACAGCAGGTCATTTTATGGCACTTACTCTTATGAAGAGGCTTCAGGAAGCCGGCAACAAGCCCATCGCTCTTATCGGTGGCGGTACAACAATGATCGGTGATCCTTCAGGAAGATCCGACATGAGAAAGATGCTCACAAGAGAAGACATCGATCACAATGCTGAGTGCTTCAAGAAGCAGATGGAGAAGTTCATCGACTTCGGTGAAGGCAAGGCAATGATGGTTAATAATGCTGACTGGCTCATGAACCTCAATTATATCGAGCTTCTTCGCGAGGTTGGTGCATGCTTCTCAGTAAACAACATGCTTCGTGCTGAGTGCTACAAGCAGAGAATGGAAAAAGGACTTTCCTTCCTTGAGTTCAACTACATGATCATGCAGTCTTACGATTTCTACTACATGTTCCAGAAGTACGATTGTAACCTTGAGTTCGGCGGAGATGACCAGTGGAGCAACATGCTCGGCGGTACAGAGCTCATCAGAAGAAAGCTCGGAAAAGATGCTCACGCCATGACAATCACACTTCTTACAGATTCTAACGGAAATAAGATGGGTAAGACAGCAGGAAACGCTGTATGGCTTGATCCTAACAAGACATCACCTTTCGATTTCTACCAGTACTGGAGAAATGTTGGCGATGCAGACGTAGATAAATGCATCAAGATGCTCACATTCATCCCTATTGAAGAGATTCTGGAGATGGAGAAGTGGGATCCTTCAAGAATCAATGAAAAGAAAGAAATCCTTGCCTTCGAGCTCACAAGCCTTGTACATGGAAAAGAAGAAGCTCAGAAAGCTCAGGACGCTGCAAGAGCACTCTTTGCAGGCGGCGGTGACATGGCAAACGTTCCATCCGTATCTCTTAAGGAAGAAGACTTTAGAGACGGCGTCGTAGACATCCTCCAAGTCCTCGTATCCGCAGGCCTCTGCGCAACCCGTAGCGAAGCAAGACGCGCAGTAGAACAGGGTGGCGTACTCTTCAATGACGAAAAAGTAACCGACGTAAAAACTACTTACACCAAGGAATCCTTCGGTGATGGAGTAATGGTTCGTAAAGGTAAAAAGAACTTCAAGAAAGTTACAGTATAATTAATCTATTCTTATACTATTTGATTGAATGCTTTACATTCTTCCACAATCCATGGGGGATCGGGTAAATATTTACATTTTTGTGAGTTATGCCCATGAAATGAGACTTAAAAAAGCAGGTGCCTATGCACCTGCTTTTTTGTATAAGGCTCATTGAGTGCTTGAGGCATCCGAGCAAAAATGGAAATATTTACCCGATACCCCAAGGCTTATCGATAACGTAGATTATTCACCGAATACTGCAAGGTAATCTTTCTGGAACTTTTCGATTCCGGCGTCGGTGAGAGGGTGGTGGGTCATCTGCTCGATTACTTTGTAAGGTACTGTTGCGATGTCAGCACCTGCAAGAGCGCAATCAGTAACGTGCATAGGGTGACGTACGCTTGCTGCAATGATCTCTGTCTGGATGTTGTGGATGTTGAAGATCTCAGCAACCTCTGAAATAAGGTCTGTACCACGAACACTGATATCATCAAGCCTTCCAAGGAATGGGCTTACAAATGCAGCGCCTGCTCTTGCACAGAGAAGAGCCTGATTTGCTGTGAAGATAAGAGTCATGTTAACTTTGATTCCTTCGCTTGAAAGAACTTTGCAAGCCTTAAGTCCTTCGATTGTCATAGGGATCTTAACAACCATATTCTTGTGGAGCTTGGCAATCTCGCGACCTTCTGTGATCATGCCTTCTGCATCTGTTGTTGTAGCCTTAACTTCCCCGCTGATAGGGCCATCAACTATAGAAGCAATTTCCTGAACAACCTCATAAACGTCACGGCCTTCTTTTGCGATAAGAGAAGGGTTTGTTGTAACGCCGCAGATAACTCCCATTTCATTTGCCTTTTTGATCTCTTCGATATTGGCAGTGTCTAAGAATAACTTCATTTTTCTCACTCCTTTTTAGCTGTGTTGTTTTATTTACCAAAAAACATTCTAACACTATTTACAGATTTTATGTGGTTAATTTTTGCTATTTTCCTATCAAATATCAAACAAATTACATAAATTGTTTACAATTTATTTTTAAAAAATTTGTGTTACAATAGACTCATGGAAAAATATATGATAACCGGCATGAGCTGTGCTGCATGCCAAGCACGAGTTGAAAAAGCAGTAAATAGTGTAGATGGGGTTTCATCCTGTAACGTAAATCTTCTTACAAACTCAATGGGCGTAGAGGGAAGTGCGTCAAAAGAAGATATTATAAAAGCCGTAGAAGAAGCAGGTTACGGAGCAAGCCTTATGGATGCAGAAGAGGAGGCTCTTAAGGATACGCAAACTCCGATTCTGAAGAAGAGACTGATCACCTCTTTAGCATTTCTGATAGTTCTTATGTACATCTCAATGGGGCACCATATGTTTGGTTTCCCGCTTCCTATGTTTCTTGCCCATAACCACATTGCTATGGGAATGACACAGATGATCCTTTCACTTATAGTAATGGTCATCAATAAGAAGTTCTTTACCAGTGGTTTTAGTGCACTTTTTCATGGTTCACCCAATATGGATACCCTGGTAGCTCTTGGAAGTTCAGCGTCCTTTATCTACAGTGTCTTTTCCATAATTCCGGGCAATGACCTGTATTTCGAATCAGCTGCCATGATAGTGACACTTATCACAGTCGGCAAAATGCTTGAAGCAAAGAGTAAAGGCAGAACCACTGATGCAATAAAGAGCCTTATGAAGCTTGCACCTAAGACAGCCACAATCGTTGATAATTACGGCAAGGAAAAAGAGATTCCCATTGAGCAGATAAAAGTAGGCGATGTCTTTGTTGTAAGACCGGGCGAGAGCATTCCTGTTGACGGAGTAGTTGTTGAAGGAAACAGCGCAGTTAATGAATCAGCACTTACGGGCGAGAGTGTTCCTGTAGATAAATTCATCGGCTCAGAAGTAAGCGCTGCTACAATGAATAACTCTGGATTTATAAGATGCAGAGCAACACGAGTAGGCAGGGATACAACACTTTCACAGATCATTAAGATGGTCAGCGATGCTTCTACTACAAAGGCGCCAATTGCCAAGATTGCAGACAAAGTTTCCGCTGTTTTTGTTCCGATAGTTATCTGTATCGCCATAATTACATTTATTATCTGGATGCTTGTGGGCGTTCAATTTGGCTATGCTTTATCAAGAGCTATCGCAGTTCTTGTTATAAGCTGCCCATGCGCTCTTGGACTTGCAACTCCGGTTGCTATTATGGTCGGCAACGGAATGGGTGCTAAAAACGGAATAATGTTTAAGACAGCAACTTCACTGGAGAACGCAGGTAAGACTCAGATAATAGCACTTGATAAAACCGGTACCATCACAAAGGGCGAGCCTATTGTCACAGATGTATTCACTGCAGATTCCATCTCGAGAAGCGGCTATTCACTGATAAACAATTCAGAAAATGAACTCCTTAAGATTGCAGGTCTTTTGGAAAATAAGAGTGAGCACCCTTTGGCAAAGGCCATTGTGGACTATGTAGGTGATCCATACTCTTATACAGAAGATCCTTTTGCTGAAGAGAAAGATGATGTGACGGATTTTGAAGTCCTTCCGGGCCAGGGCCTTAAGGCAAATTACAGAGGCAGCGAGGTAATAGGTGCATCCTTCAAATACATCAGCACTATATGCAAGATAATTCCTGAAGTCAGAGAAAAAGCTGTAGGCCTTGCAAATCAGGGCAAAACACCTCTATGTTTTGCAAAAGACGGGAAACTTATAGGTATAATCGCTGTTGCCGACTCCATAAAAGAAGATTCAGCAAAGGCAATTAAAGAGCTCAAAAACATGGGCATTCATGTTGTGATGCTCACAGGTGATAACCAGAGAACAGCAATGGCTATTGGTGATGAAGCAGGTGTTGATGAGATAGCATCAGAGATAATGCCTGAGGGAAAAGAGGCTGTTATCAAAAAGCTCTCCGAATATGGCAAAGTAGCAATGGTCGGAGACGGAATAAATGACGCACCGGCACTGACAAGAGCAGATACAGGAATCGCCATTGGCGCAGGAACAGATGTTGCAATTGATGCCGGAGACGTAGTTGTAATGAAAGGAAGTCTGAAAGACGTTTCCGCAGCAATAAGGCTTTCAAGAGCGACTCTTACAAATATTTATCAGAATTTATTCTGGGCATTCTTTTATAATGTAATAGGTATTCCTCTTGCTGCTGGTGCTTATATAAAAGCCTTCGGCTGGGAGCTTAGCCCCATGTTTGGTGCTGCGGCCATGAGTCTTTCAAGCTTTTTTGTAGTGACTAACGCACTTAGATTAAATCTTTTAAAGGTACATGACCCATCCAAAGATAAGCCACTTAAGAACGCGATTACCAAAGAAATACTTACAACAGAAGTACTTAATGAAATAAAAAGCCAGACAGATAAAACAATAAACGAAAGGAAGGAAAAAAATATGGCAACAAAGACAATTAACATTGAGGGAATGATGTGTGGACACTGCGAGATGTCCGTAAAGAAGGCACTTGAGAGCTTAGAAGGTGTTAGCACTGCAGAAGTAAGCCACGAGAAGGGAACAGCTGTCGTTACACTTGAAGGCGACATTGCCGATGACGTTCTTAAGAAGGCTGTAGAAGATAAAGACTACAAAGTTACTTCCATTAATTGATTTTTGTGGTATTATATTTAGACGGCCAAAATTTATGGGGAGGGGAGAAGTATGGAGAAAAAGATCAAGATCAAATACTTCAATGACAAGATTGAGAAGCTGCAGTATATCGACGGAAAGTCCGATTGGATCGACCTTAGAAGTGCAGAGGACGTTGATCTGAAAGAGGGAGAATTTCATCTTATTCCCCTGGGAGTAGCCATGGAAATTCCGGAAGGCTATGAAGCTCATGTTGTTCCAAGGAGCTCAACCTTTAAGAACTTCGGAATAATCCAGGCCAATCATATGGGTATTATCGACCATTCATATTGCGGAGATAATGACCAGTGGTTCGTCCCTGTTATTGCCATGAGAGATACTCATATTGGCTTTAATGACCGTATTTGTCAGTTCAGGATCATGGAGAACCAGCCAACCATCGTCTTTGAGGAGTGTGACCACTTAGAAGGCGCAGACAGAGGCGGTTTTGGTTCTACAGGAACAAAATAATCATCACAAAGAGGAGTTAAAATGACTAAGATTCGTACCAGGTACGCCCCGAGCCCAACAGGACGCATGCATGTGGGCAATTTAAGAACAGCTCTTTATGCTTATCTTATTTCCAAGCATGAAGGCGGAGACTATATTCTTCGTATCGAAGATACAGACCAGGAGAGATTTGTTGAAGGTGCAACAGAGATCATCTACAAGACTCTTAAGGACACAGGTCTTATCCACGATGAAGGTCCCGATATCGGCGGCCCTGTAGGTCCCTACGTTCAGTCAGAGCGTCAGAAGGCCGGAATTTATATGCAGTATGCAAAAGAGCTTATCGACAAGGGCGAAGCTTATTACTGCTTCTGTGACGAGGAGAGACTTAAGACCCTCGTTCAGAAGATTGAAGTAGACGGAGAAGTAAAAGAAATCAGCGTTTACGACAAGCACTGCCTGCATCTTTCCAAGGAAGAGATTGAGAAAAACCTTGCAGAAGGCAAGAAGTTCGTTATCAGACAGAACAACCCTACAGAGGGCACAACAACCTTCCACGACGAGCTCTACGGAGATGTAAGCGTTGAGAACAAAGAGCTTGATGACATGATCCTTATCAAGTCAGACGGCTATCCTACATACAACTTTGCCAACGTAGTAGATGACCATCTCATGGGAATCACACATGTTGTAAGAGGTAATGAGTATATTTCTTCATCACCTAAATACAACAGACTCTACGATGCATTCGGCTGGGAAGTACCCAAGTACATTCACTGTCCCCTTATCACAGACGAGGAGCACCACAAGCTCTCTAAGAGATCCGGTCATTCATCTTTCGAAGACCTCATAGAACAGGGCTTTGTTCCTGAAGCAGTTGTAAACTTTGTGGCTCTTCTTGGATGGTCTCCAGAGGATAACAGTGAGATCATGAGTTTAAAAGAGCTTGTTGAGAAATTCGACTATAAGAGAATCAACAAGTCACCTGCCGTATTTGACTACACAAAGCTCAAATGGATGAACGGCGAGTACTTAAAGAAGATGGACGAAGATGAGTTCTTTAACCAGGCACGTCCTTATCTTGAGAAAGCAATCAAGAAGCCTTTGGATCTTAAGAAGATTTCAAACATGGTCAAGACCAGAATTGAGATCTGGCCTGATATCGAAGCAATGGTAGACTTCTTTGATGAGCTTCCCGAGTATGACACAGCAATCTATGCTCACAAGAAGATGAAGACTGACAAGGACTCCTCACTTAAGGTTCTCAAAGAGGTTCTTCCTTTACTTGAAGCTCACGACGATTACACAAACGATGCTCTTTATGCGCTTCTTTCAGACTATATCAAGAAGAATGAGTACAAGAACGGTTATGTACTCTGGCCTGTAAGAATAGCAGTTTCAGGAAAAGAGATGACTCCTTGCGGAGCTACAGAGCTCATGGAAGTAATCGGCAAGGACGAGACCATTAAGAGAATTAAAAAAGGAATTGAATTACTTGAAACTTAATACATTAAACGATTCACAGCTACAAGCTGTAAGCCACGTAAATGGCCCTGCAATAGTACTTGCAGGGCCGGGAAGTGGCAAAACCAAGGTGATAGTGGAACGGCTCAGATACATGATAGAAAACAGCCGCATATCGCCTTCTGAAATTCTTGTTATCACATTTACTAAGGCTGCAGCCATAGAGATGCAGTACAGATTCTTAAAAATCACGGATAGTTCTTATCCGGAAGTAGTCTTTGGAACTTTTCATTCTGTCTTTTACAAGATCATTCGAAACAGTAAATCCAAAAGCGAAAAAAATATTGAAATAGCACCGGAAAAGATAAAATATGAAATCCTGAGAGACTGTTTGTCAATGCTTAGAAGCAAAAGAAAAATTGATGACCGCATCTATGAGGATTCTCTTTTAGAGCTCTCTGACATAATCTCTGAGATATCAAGGATCAAAAACCTTGGCATAGAGCCAAAAGAAGCTTTGGAAAGCTTATCTGTAAGCAGCGTATTTCCTGATGTATTTGAATATTATAATAAAAGACTTATAGAATTTGGCTTGATTGATTTTGACGACATGCTGGTAAGATGCAAGATGCTGCTGGAAGATAAGCCGGGTATCCTTAAACTTTGGCAGGATAGATTTAAATATATACTTGTTGATGAATATCAGGATATCAATCCTGTTCAATACAGCGTTTTAAGGCTTCTTCTTGGAGACAGGGCAAATATTTTCGCAGTGGGGGATGATGATCAGTCGATTTATGGCTTTAGAGGTTCAGATCCGCATATAATGCTTGATTTTAAAGACAGTTTTGCAAAGCTAAATCCAAAAGTCTTTAACCTCAGCATCAACTATCGATGTGGAAGTGACATTCTAAACAATGCTTTAAGAGTAATTGAGGAAAATGAGATCAGATTCAAAAAGATTCTTTCAGCATTTGAGGGAAACGGCAAAGGATCAGTAATCACAAGGCGTTATGAAAGCAGAAAGATTCAAAATGAGATGATATCTCTTTTCCTAAAAAAACACATGGATAAGCTTGATGACATAGCAATTCTCTTCAGAACAAACTCTGAAGCACAGCAGCTTGCGATGGTTCTAAATGGATATGGGATTCCGACAACTATAGATAAGAGTGATCAGAGCATTTTTAGCGCAAAGTCAGTTGAGCTTTGCATTTCCTATATGTCTTTTGCCTATAAAGGTCAGAAGAGAAGCGATTTCTATAAGATAATTAATAAACCAATGAGATATATTTCACGAGACTGTGCACCGGATGAAATAGTAAAGGAAGCTGTCATAAACAGGTTTTACAGAAACAATAACAACAGACTACGGACAGTCCGGGATTTCTTTTCCCAAATTGAGATGATAAGGCACTTAAGACCTACGCTTATGATGAGGTATCTAAGAAGAACGGTTGGAATTGAGAGTCTTTTTGCGGGTGAGACAGCTGCGCTTGATGAACTCGAAAGAATAGCACTAGACTTTACAGACAGCAGGAAATTTTTGGAATATTTACTGGCAAAAAGAGAAGAAGAAAGAAGTAAAGATTCTATAAAAGAAAACCGTGTATCAGATGGGAAAAGAGTAAATATCATGACCATGCACGGATCAAAGGGGCTGGAATTTGAGATTGTATGGCTCCCTGATCTTAACGAAGGTATAATACCGTCAAGGAGCGCAACATCAAAAGCGCAGATAGAAGAAGAGCGCCGAATGCTCTACGTCGCAATGACCAGGGCAAAAAAGGCGCTCGTAATGTCATATATTACGGGAAACAAGGAAAATCAGATGCTTCCCACAAGATTTATTCGTCCAATAAGAGATCTTTGGGAAAAGACCTATAAGAATCAGACTTCTTCTGAGCCATCTTCGGGAAGATCGATGAGCTCATCAAACTCTACATCATCGAGATAGAGGTTAAATGCCTCAGCTACAGCTTCATATTCTGCATCGTCGCTGATATATCCAAGCTCAGGCTCTGTATCGTCTCCATTTACAATAAATTCATAGAACCATACATTTCCGTCGTTGTTCTGGCCATTCTCATCGAGAGGTAGAAGAACGATATAATCCTTGCTATTTACGGTAAGAACAATGATGATAGCGCAGGTAACAACCTCGATCTTGCCATCTTTGGTCTCTATCTCAACATCAACGGTCATCTGCTCATCATTTTCAATCTTGGTGTTCATGTCAGTTGCAATCTTGGAAAATTCCATGCCGGCCTCCTTGGGTAATGATAAAAATTACTATTTATAGCCTTAGTATAGCATAAACATAGCGTTTTGGTGTGCATATTAAGGGCAAATGTGTTAAAATAATACGGCATATTGAAAAAAATGGGGAAACAGGTGCAAAATGACGTCTAATATCAAGATTTCAATGGAAAAACCTTATCCGCTGGGTTGTTATATCGACTATGACAAGAGCCTTGTTGTAAGAAGCGTATTCGATGACAATAAGAGCTGTGGAATAGTTCTTTATCCATCTGATAAGAATAAAGCTACAAATCCTCTTAAGATCGAACTTCCAAAGTCTCTAAAAAGAGGCGATATTTATTCGACTCGTATTTCCGGAATCGATAATATAGATGACTATAAGACCTATAACTACTTCTGCGATGAGGAGTTCTTTTGCGACCCTTATGCCAAGCAGTTCTACGGTCTTGAGAAGTTTGGCCACTTTGTTCCCGACGCCCTGATAAGAGCCAAGCTTGATAATAAGGCTTCTTTTAAGACTTCACACGATACCTTTGACTGGACCGGTGATGATCACACCTTCACCAAATACGAGGACAGCTTCGTTTACCTGCTTCATGTAAGAGGCTTTACGAGGTCTGCAAGCAGCGGAGTCGAGCTCTCTAAAAGAGGAACTTTTTCAGGCATACTTGAAAAGATCCCGTATCTTAAGTCTCTTGGCGTAACAGCTGTTGAGCTTATGCCTGCTTATGAGATGAATGAGATTGATGAGTCTTTAAAGAGGTCCGACAAGAGAAGAGCAAGCCTTTATTCAAACAACGGCAATATATCCGACAAAAATATGCTTGAACTAAGGCCTAATTTCTGGGGCTATAAAAAAGGCTATTACTTTGCCCCAAGAACAGCATACTGTGAGAATCCTCAGGATGCAGAAAATGAGTTTAAGAACTTCGTTAAGACCATGCATAAAAACGGCCTTGAAGTTATCATGCAGTTCTATTTTGACGAACATGAAAGCGGCACTCTTATCATAGATGCCCTTAGATTCTGGAGATGTACTTATCATGTGGACGGTTTTCACCTGAAGGGAAGCAGGATTCCTTTAAGACTCATAACAAACGAGCCACTGTTTACTGATATTAAGATCTGGAACGAGTACTTTAACTACGGCGAGATTTATGAGGGCAAAGCTCCTGCTAACAGGCTTCTTGCCGACTACAACAACGCATTTCTTTATAACAGCCGCAGATTCCTTAAGAGCGACGACAATGCAGTCTCTGACTTTATGAAAGCCATGATTGCCGGAAGTAATGACCACGGGATCATCAATTATATCTGTGATTATGAGGGCTTCAGGCTCGCTGACCTTGTATCCTATGAGCACAAGCACAACGAGGAAAACGGCGAGAACAACAAGGACGGAACCGACAACAACCTCAGCTGGAACTGCGGAATTGAAGGCCGTACTCGTAAGCACGACATTTTAAACCTTCGTAAGAAGCAGATAAAGAATATCCTGACCATGCTGTTCTTGGCTCAGGGAACTCCGATGATCTTTAGCGGAGATGAGTTTGGCAACTCCCAGAGCGGTAATAACAATCCCTATTGCCAGGATAACGAGATCGGCTGGGTTGACTGGAAAGCCATGGATAAGAATTCCGATATCCTTGATTATGTGAAGTACTTATCCAAGCTAAGATTCAGTCACAAGGTTCTTCATGAAAGTGCTCCGTTTAAGCTGATGGATTACATATCCTGCGGATATCCGGATCTCTCATGCCACGGCAGAGAGGCCTGGAGACCGGATCTTTCCGGTCATAGTCACATGCTGGGAATGCTCTTCTGCGGTCTTTATGAGGGCAAGGATCAGCCGTTTATCTATGTTGCATTTAACATGAACTGGACACCACAGGAACTGGCTCTTCCCGATCTTCCGGACGGATATTCCTGGAAGCTTGTCCTTGATACGGATGATAGAGGCATGAAGCCGGAATCCAAGCCAAAGACAGGAACCAGATCAAAAGAAAAAGAGCCTGAAAATAATGTATTTACAGAACTTCTTGCTGACAGATCAACTCGCATATACATGAGCGTTCAAAGCAAGAAGCAAACCAAAAAGAAAGTAACAGGTAAAAAGAACAAATGAGTAATATAAACGTTATTGAAGATTTTTTAAGATATGTGAAGATTGATACTCAGTCCGATGATACAACAGGAGCATCCCCTTCAACAGCCAAGCAGCACGATCTTGCTTCTTTACTGGAAAAAGAACTGATCGAGATCGGCGCAAGCGATGTTTTCTATGACAAAGAGCATTGCTATGTATATGCATCTATACCTTCAAATACAGGTGCAAATACTCCTGCTATAGGCTTTGTATCTCACATGGATACATCTGATGAAGTGAGCGGAAAAGATGTAAATCCAAGAATAGCCAAGAATTATGACGGAAAAGATATCGTACTTTCAAAGGATGGCAGCGTAGTTTTATCTCCAAGTGACTTCCCTGAGCTTAAGAATCACATAGGAGAAGATCTTATAGTTACAGATGGAACAACACTCCTTGGAGCCGATGACAAGGCAGGTATTGCCGAGATCATGACCATGGCCAAGACTCTTTTATCTGACCCGTCAATCAAACATGGCGATATCAAGATTGCTTTTACTCCCGATGAGGAGATTGGTGAAGGAACAGCTTATTTTGATATAGACAGATTCGGCGCCAAGTATGCTTATACCGTTGATGGTGGCAAGCTCGGAGAGCTTGAATATGAGAACTTCAATGCTGCAGAAGGTGTTATAAAGGTCCAGGGCAGAAGCGTTCATCCCGGAGATGCCAAGAACAAGATGGTTAATGCATCACTTATCTGTTATGAGTTCCAGTCACTTCTTCCTGCATTCCAGAATCCTATGTACACAGAGGGAAGAGAAGGGTTCTTTCATCTTACCGAGATAAACGGTGGCTGTGAGAGTGCTACAGCATCTTACATCATCAGAGATCATGATGAGAAACTCTTTGAGACCAAAAAGCAGCTCTTTAAGGATGCTGCAGAGTTTCTTAACAAAAAGTACGGAGAAGGCACTGTAACTGTAGAAGTCAGAGATCAGTACTACAACATGATCGAGAAGATTAAGCCTCACATGCACCTTATCGATAACGCCAAGAAAGTCATGACAGATCTTGGTATTACACCTATCGATAATCCAATAAGAGGAGGCACAGACGGAGCAGCCCTTTCCTACAAAGGACTTCCATGTCCGAATCTTTGTACAGGCGGATACAATTACCACGGAAAATATGAGTACGCATCAGTTCAGGAGATGAAACAGGTAGTAAAGATCCTTCTCGGAATAGTTGATGCTTACAAAGAATAATAGATTTAGAAAGAGTTTTAGTTAATGGGAATCAATATTTTAAACAGTAATAAAGCAGAAATACAGGACAGCGAGAGTTTAAAGCAGCTTGAGTACATTGAACAGGCAAAAGAGAAGGTTGCAGCCCTTGAAAAAGAGCTTGGAAGAAAACTCACAGCCTGCGTTGTAACCTTTGGATGTCAGATGAATGCAAGAGACTCAGAGAAGCTCCTTGCAACTCTTAAGCTTGCAGGCTATGAAGAGACTGAAAGCGAAGACGCTGATTTTGTAATCTACAACACCTGCTCAGTTCGTGACAATGCCGACCAGAGAGTTCTTGGAAGGCTTGGTCAGACCAGTAACTTCAAGAAAAAGAATCCAAATATGAAAATTGCCATCTGCGGATGCATGATGCAGGAAGCAGGCGCAGTTGAGAAGATCCAGAAGAGCTACAGATTTGTAGATCTTATTTTCGGAACTCACAATATCTACAAGTTCGCTGAGCTCCTTAATACAGTTCTTGATTCAGACAGAATGATAATTGATATCTGGAAGGAAACAGACAAGATTGTTGAGGATCTTCCTGTATTTCGTAAGTATCCCTTTAAATCAGGTGTCAACATCATGTTTGGCTGCAACAATTTCTGCACTTATTGCATAGTTCCCTATGTAAGGGGCAGAGAGCGCAGCAGATCACCCAAGGATATAATCCGCGAGTGTGAAAAGCTTGCTGCTGACGGAGTTAAGGAAGTAATGCTTCTTGGCCAGAACGTTAATTCCTATGGCCTTGATTTTAGTGATGATAATCCCGACAAGATCTCTTTTGCGAAGCTCCTTGAGCTTGTTTGCGAGGTTGAAGGAATTGAGAGAGTAAGATTCATGACTCCTCATCCAAAGGATTTCTCAGATGAGCTTCTTGATGTGATTGCAAGGAACCCTAAAATTGCAAGGCACATCCATTTACCGCTCCAGGCTGGTAACAGTGAGATCCTTCGCAGAATGAACAGAAAGTACACCAAGGAGAGCTATCTTGAGCTTGCAGGCAAGATAAGAGAGAAGCTCCCTGATGTAGCAATCACAACAGATATCATTGTAGGATTCCCGGGAGAGACAAAAGAAGCTGTCCTGGACACCATAGACGTTATTAACAAGGTTAAATTTGACAATGCATTTACCTTCATCTATTCAAAAAGGCCCGGAACTCCGGCTGCATCCTTTGAGGATCAGGTCCCCGAGGAAGTAGTTAAGGAGAACTTTGACATGCTCCTTAAGGTTGTTCAGGAAACAGCCAAAGAGCAGACAGCCAAGCTTCAGGGACGCACCGAAACAGTCCTTGTCGAAGGCGTTAACGAGCATGACAAGAGTCTTTTAACAGGAAGAATGTCAAATAATACACTGGTACATTTCCCGGGGGGAGAAGAACTTATAGGGGAGCTTGTGCCGGTAAGCCTTTTAGAATGTCATGGATTTTACTATTTGGGGAAGTTAGTTAAATGATTGAAAGTATTGATACCACAAAAGTATCTCCCATGATGCAGCATTATATTGCCACCAAGAAGGAGTATAGTGACTGCATCCTCTTTTACAGACTGGGAGATTTCTACGAGATCTTTTTTGATGATGCTCTTATTGCTTCAAAAGAGCTTGAGCTGACACTTACAGGTAAGGCCTGCGGCCTTGAAGAGAGGGCTCCTATGTGCGGAGTTCCTTTTCATGCTGTGGATTCATACCTCAACAAGCTTGTTTCAAGAGGTTATAAGGTTGCCATCTGTGAGCAGATGGAAGACCCAAAGCTGGCAAAGGGCATCGTAAAAAGAGAAGTCACAAGGATCGTAACACCCGGAACCAATCTTAATATGCAGTCCTTAGAGGAGAGTAAGAATAACTATCTTATGAGTATCTTTTACTCTCCTGATAATATTGGAATTTCCGTTGCTGATGTTACGACAGGTGATTATTACCTGACAGAGGTTGATTCTCTTCGCGCTGTCATGGATGAAATCGGGAAATATGCACCTACAGAGATCATCTGCAACAATGCATTTGAGTTTTCCGGCGCAGACCTTGATGAGATCAGAAACAGACTTAATATTTTTATCAATCCTGTAGATAACAGGTATTTTGATGAAGACTCCTGCAAGAGACTTCTTATGAAGCACTTTAAGGTTTCATCTCTTATCGGCCTTGGAATCGATGATTTTCCTAACGGAATTGTAGCTTCAGGAGCGCTTCTTCAGTACCTTGTAGATATGCAGAAGTCGGATATCAGCAATATCACTCATATATATCCGTATCTCACCAGCAAATACATGCTTCTTGATGGCTCCACCAGAAGAAATCTTGAACTTGTTGAGACCATGCGCGATAAGCAGAAGAGAGGCACACTTCTCTGGGTTCTTGATAAGACCAAGACAGCCATGGGTGCAAGAACACTCAGGAGCTTTATCGAACAGCCTCTTATCGACAAGGAAGAAATCCTTCTTCGCCAGAACGCTGTGGAGAAGCTGGTTAAAAACGTAGTCACAAGAGAAGAAATCAGAGAATATCTGAATCCTGTTTACGACCTTGAAAGACTCATGTCCAAGATCGTATTTAAGACCGCTAATCCAAGAGATCTTCTGGCATTTAGAAATTCAATAAAAATGATTCCTGCTATAATCACTGCACTTCAGGATATTGCAGGAGATCCCGGAATAGATAAGATATTTGGCGACCTTGATCCTCTTACAGATATTCATGACCTTATCGACAAGGCAATCGTTGAGGAACCTCCTCTTGCTATAAAAGAGAGCGGAATCATAAAAGATGGTTTTGATGCCGACATCGATCACTTCAGAGAAGCTGGCACAAACGGCAAACAGTGGCTTGCTCAGATGGAGGAGGAAGAGAAGGAAAAAACAGGTATCAAGAACCTCAGGATCAAGTACAGCAATGTTTTCGGTTATTCCTTTGAAGTAACCAATTCCTTCAAGGACAAGGTTCCCGATTATTTCATCAGAAAGCAGACCCTTACCAACTGCGAGAGATATACAACACCACAGCTTAAAGAGCTTGAGGACACAATTCTTAATGCTCAGGATAAGCTAAATAACCTTGAATATGATATGTTCTGCAAGATCAGGGACTCAATAGCTCTTGAGATTGACAGAATACAGACTACAGCTAAGGCTATAGCTCTTTTGGATGTATATGCATCCCTTGCTTACGTAGCTGAGTGCAATCACTATATCAAGCCAAGTCTTAACGATAAGGGACAGATCAACATCAAAAGCGGTCGTCATCCTGTGGTTGAGAGAATGCTTGATACAGCTGATATGTTCATCTCCAATGACACATATCTCGATAATAAGAAACACTGTATCAGTATCATTACAGGCCCCAACATGGCAGGTAAGTCAACATACATGAGGCAGACAGCCCTTATTGTACTGATGTGCCAGATAGGAAGCTTTGTACCTGCTGATAAGGCAGATATGTGTGTTGTAGACAGAATCTTTACCAGAGTAGGAGCTTCTGATGACCTCGGAAGCGGACAGTCAACCTTTATGGTTGAGATGAATGAAGTTGCTAACATCTTAAGAAACGCGACTCCCGATTCACTTCTTATTCTTGATGAGATTGGAAGAGGAACTTCAACCTATGACGGCCTGGCAATTGCCTGGGCTGTTACGGAGCATATCTCTAACAGAAAAATTCTCGGCGCTAAGACGCTTTTTGCCACGCATTACCATGAGCTTACCGAGCTTGAAGGTAAGATGGACAACGTCAACAACTACTGCATCGCGGTAAAAGAAAACGGCGATGACATTGTCTTTTTGAGAAAGATCATCAAGGGCGGTGCTGATAAGAGCTACGGTATCCAGGTAGCCAAGCTTGCCGGCGTTCCCGACATGGTCATTGACAGGGCAAAAGAGATTGTTGCCGAGCTTACAGATAACGACATAACAGATAAAGTTCAGGCTATTGCCAAAGAGAATAAAAATGACAGAAAGGTTAAGGTTAAACACTATGATGATGTTGATACCAACCAGATGTCACTTTTTGATACCGTAACCGACGAAGAAGTACTGCGTCGCCTTCAGGAGATAGATATCACAACTCTTACTCCAATGGACGCATTAAACACTCTCTACAAATTACAGAGTGATCTTAAGAACAGGTGGAAAAGCTAATGGCATTTATCAATGAACTTGATAAAAACACAATAGATCAGATTGCAGCTGGTGAAGTTGTAGAAAGGCCTGCCAGTGTAGTTAAAGAGCTGGTTGAAAACGCCATAGATTCCGGTGCAACGGCCGTAACAGTCGAGATCAAGGGCGGCGGAATCGATATGATAAGGGTTACCGACAATGGCTCGGGCATTGAGAAAAGCCAGATCAGGAAAGCCTTTAAAAGACATGCGACCAGTAAGCTAAAGAGTATAGAAGATCTCTTTTCCATACATTCTCTGGGCTTTAGAGGAGAAGCACTCTCGAGTATCGCTTCAGTTGCACAGGTTGACCTTATCACCAAGACCAGTGATGAACTTGTCGGAACAAGGTACTGTATAAACGGCGGCGAAGAAGCTGCATTTGAGGAGATAGGTGCCCCTGACGGAACAACACTTATCATCAGGAACCTTTTTTACAACACGCCTGCCAGGAAGAAATTCCTGAAAACGCCTCAGACAGAAGGCAGCTATATCGGTGATGTCATGGAGCATATGGCCCTTGATAATCCCACAATCTCTTTTCACTACATCAACAATAAAGACGACAAATTCTCAACCTCCGGAAACGGAGACTTAAAAGAAATAATATACAGGATCTACGGAAGGGACATTTCAGTAAGCGTTTTGCCTTTTAAAGCAGAAGAAGACGGAATGATCCTTGAAGGATATCTGGGCGAGCCGGCAATTAACCGCTCCAACAGAAACTTTGAAATATTCTTTGTAAACGGAAGATATATCAAGGATAAGGTCATGAGCAAGGCTCTGGAAGAGGGCTACAAACAGTATCTGATGATGCACAAGTTTCCGTTTGCAATACTTCATCTTAGGATTGACCCTTCCAGAGTGGATGTTAACGTACATCCTGCCAAGATGGAGGTACGCTTTAACAATCAGCAGCAGCTCTACGATTTCATCAGCCGCAGTGTGGATGAGGCTCTGAGTAAAAGAGAAATGATTCCAGATGCACTTCTTGGAGAAACCGATGAGGAAGAGGTAAAAAAGCCTGTACAGGCCGATACGCCTGTAGCTGAGGAAAAACCCGCAAAATCTATTGCACCTCAGCCCTTTGAGTCACTTCGCTTTGAAAAGCATAAGATCAGCGAGGATACTCCGATATTTGCAAAAGGCGTAAAAGCTGAGCCTATCAAGATCGAAGACAGCAACAAGTCAGCTGTATGGACAAGGATATTCGGAGATTCGGACGGAAGCATTGCAGAGAAAAAGGAACATCCATCGCCCATCATCAAATCCGACAACGCCGTTGTTGTTGAAAAAGTAACTCAGCTCGACCTCTTTGATGAAAAGGTTCTCACCAAAGAAAATGTCAAAGAATATGAAATCCTGGGACAGATCTTTGGAACCTACTGGATAATAGCTTTTAAGGATAAGATATTTATTGTAGATCAGCACGCTGCTCATGAGAAGGTCAATTATGAGCGCATGCTAAAGAGATACAAAAACGGCGAAATGCTTTCACAGATGGTAAATCCTCCTGTGATCGTGGCACTCACCAGCACAGAAGAAGAACTCTTTTTAAGCTACAGACAATATTTTGAAAAGCTTGGATTTAATATTGAAAACTTCGGTGGACGAGAGTATGCTATGAGAGCTATTCCGATTGATCTGTTCGGATGCGAGAGCGAAAAAGATATGTTCATTCAGATTCTGGATGAGCTCTCACACGAGACAGGTCTTGACAGGACGCCGGATGTCATCAACTATAAGATTGCCAGCATGGCATGCAAAGCTTCTGTAAAAGGTAATACCAAGATGAGCAGAGCCGAGATGGAAGCTCTTTTAGATGAGCTTCTCACACTTGATAATCCATACAACTGTCCTCACGGAAGGCCAACCATCATTTCCATGAGCAAGTATGAGATTGACAAGAAGTTTAAGAGAGTAGTTGAGTAATGGATAAACAAAAACTTGTTGTAATAACAGGTCCTACGGCTGTAGGTAAGACTAAGCTATCAATTGAACTTGCAAAAAGAATTGGCGGAGAGATAATCTCCGCTGATTCTATGCAAGTGTATAAGTACATGAACATAGGAACCGACAAGATTTCAAGGGATAAGATGGAAGGTGTACCTCATCATCTTATAGATTTTTTGGACCCACATGAAGACTTTAATGTCTTTATCTTTCAGAAACTTGTCAAAGAGGCAATCGAAGACATTGCCAAAAGAGGAAAGGTTCCGATCATAGTCGGAGGAACAGGTTTTTATATTCAGGCTGTCCTCTACGACATCGATTTTACAGAGACCGATGAAGATGAAACCTACAGACATGAGCTTGAGAAAAGAGCTGTTTCAGAAGGCGTACATGTACTCCATGAAGAGCTGAGGGCAGTAGACCCTGAGTCTGCAGATGCTATTCACGAGAACAACTCAAAGCGTGTTATAAGAGCGCTTGAATACTATAAAAAGACCGGCAAGAAGATTTCAGAGCACAATACTGAGCAGCATCAGAGAACATCGCCTTATGATTTTAAGTATTTTGTTCTGACAGATGACAGAGAAGTTCTGTATTCCCGCATAGAAAAGCGCGTCGATCAGATGATTGATGAAGGACTTGAGGCTGAGGTAAAAGATCTTTTAACTATGGACATTCCAAAAGCTGCAACATCCATGCAGGGTCTTGGCTATCGGGAAATGATAGGCTATCTCGAAGGAGAGTATGACCTTGACAGAGCAGTTTATCTTATAAAGAGGAATACAAGGCACTTTGCAAAGCGCCAGCTCACCTGGTTTAAGAGAGAAAGAGATGTAATCTGGATCGATAAGCGCGACTTTAACAGAAACGATGAAGAAATTTTGAAAGAGATGATAAGGATTTATGAACAGTAAGATTTACGAAGAACTTGGAATTTCAAAGAAAGTTATCGACTTTGGCCAGAATATTTTAGAAGGCTTAAAGGAAAGATTTGAAAAGATTGATGAAACTGCAGAGCTTAACCAGCTCAAGGTTTTAAAGGCGATGCAGGAGAACAAGGTAAGCGAAGCATGCCTTCTTGGAACAACAGGCTACGGCTACAACGACATCGGAAGAGAAAAACTCGAAGCTGTTTATGCTTCGGTCTTCCACACAGAAGATGCTCTTGTAAGACCTCAGATCACCTGCGGAACACATGCTCTTGCGCTTGCTCTTATGAGTAACCTTCGCCCCGGCGACATGCTCTTTTCCCCTGTAGGTAAGCCCTATGATACTCTTGAGGAGGTTATTGGCATCAGACCTTCAAAGGGATCGCTTAAGGAGTACGGGATTGACTATACTCAGGTTGATCTATTACCTGACGGAAGCTTTGATTTTGACAATATTAAAAAAGCTCTTTTAGATAATGCAAATATTAAGCTGGCAACAATCCAGAGATCAAAGGGATATCAGACAAGACCCACTCTTTCTGTTGAGAGAATAGGAGAGCTGATCAGCTTTATAAAGGGCATAAGACCTGATGTTATCTGTATGGTCGATAACTGCTACGGAGAATTTGTTCAGACCATAGAGCCTACGGATGTAGGTGCTGACATGGTTGTTGGATCGCTTATTAAAAACCCGGGTGGCGGACTTGCGCCTATCGGCGGATACATTGCAGGTAAGAAAGAGTGCGTTGAAAATGCCGCATTCAGACTTACTTCTCCGGGCCTTGGAAAAGAGGTTGGCGCTTCACTTGGAATACTTCCTCAGTTCTATCAGGGATTTTTCCTTGCTCCGACAGTTACAGCATCTGCGCTTAAAGGTGCTATATTTGCTGCAAACATTTATGAGAAGCTTGGTTTTGATGTAGTTCCCAATGCCACAGAAGACAGATTCGATATAATTCAGGCTGTTACCTTCGGAAAGCCCGAAGGCGTTATAGCTTTCTGTGAGGGAGTACAGGCAGCTGCACCTGTAGACAGCTTCGTTGCTCCCGAGCCATGGGATATGCCCGGTTATGATGCTCAGGTTATCATGGCTGCCGGTGCCTTTATTTCAGGCTCATCAATAGAGCTCTCGGCAGACGGCCCAATCAAAGAGCCCTACTCAGTATTCTTCCAGGGCGGACTTACCTGGCCACATGCTAAACTCGGTATTCTTAAGACGTTGCAAAAGCTTGTGGATAGAGGGCTTATTGTGTTACAATGAAGATTGCGATAGCGTAATCGGAGAAATCCTACTATCACGTGGTAGATTATTCAAATACATATAAATTCAAGGAGGCTGTTTTGGCTAATATATTTGGAATTGATCTTGGAACCAGCAATATCAAGATTTACAACAAAGACGACGACGGACTTACCGTAGAAAAGAATATGATCGCCATTGAAAACAAGACAAATGTTTTCGCTTATGGTAATTCAGCATATGAGATGTACGAGAAGGCTCCTGACAAGATCAAGATCTCTTATCCTCTTAACAGCGGTGTTATCGCTGATATTGAGCACATGGAGACTTTGGTCAAGCTCTTTATCACAGATCAGATGAAGGGCAATGTTAAGCCCTGTGAAGTTTACATCGCTGTTCCCAAGGATGTAACAGAAGTAGAGAGAAGAGCTTTCCATGATCTTATCAATGATGCCGGAATCAAGGCCAAGAAGATCATGATGGTTAAAAAGCCTCTTGCAGACGGCCTCGGAATGAATGTAGATGTCATGAATTCCCAGGGTGTTCTGGTTGTTAACGTAGGCTATGATACAACCGAGATTTCAATCCTTTCACTTCGAGGAATCGTTGTCAGCAAGCTTATAAAGGTTGGTGGCAAGAAATTTGATGAATCTATCAGAAACGTTATCCGTAAGGAGTTCGGTCTTCTTATTGGTGAAAAGACATCTGAAAATGTAAAGATTTCTCTTAAGGACCTTGAGAAAGAAGGAAAAGACGCTGTTGTATACGGCCGTGACATCGTTACAGGACTTCCTGTTGAGAGAAAGATCCCTACAGACCTTATAAATCAGTCACTTGTCGAGAACTTTGACGCAATCCTTGATAACATCAAAGCTGCTCTTGAGAAGACACCACCGGAGCTCGCTGCTGATATCTTTAAGCACGGTCTCTACCTTACAGGAGGTGCTTCACAGGTTGTTCACCTTGCACAGAGACTTAGCAATGGTGTAGGCCTCAATGTCAATATTGCAGAAAATCCAATTGGTTCTGTTGCTATGGGTCTTGCCAAGATTATTCAGGACGACCAGTATAAAGCTCTTGCATATGGAATTGAAGAGGATAAATAAATGAGTCCCATTGTCAAGAGAAGAGGAGAGGAATTTACACTACCAAGTAAATATCTCCTCTTTATTTTAACAATCGTTTGTGTAGGAATGATCATAATCACCTTTAACACCAGCTTATTTACCGGACCACTAAACTCCTTTGCTGGTGTTTTTGTTGTGCCCTTTCAAAAGGGAATGACTACGGTTGGTACATTTCTTCGCGACACAACCGATAAACTTTCATCAATAACAAAGCTCCTGGATGAGAATGAGGAGCTCAAAGCGCAGATTGATGAGCTTACAATAGCAAATACCAATCTCGAGCAGGAAAAATACGAGCTTACAGAGCTTCGAAACCTTTATGAACTTGATGCTCTGTATGAGAACTATCAGAAGACCGGTGCAAGGATCATCGCCAAAGATGCCGGTAACTGGTACCATTCCTTCGTAATAGATAAAGGGTCCGATGACGGAATCATGATAGATATGAACGTAATTGCAGGCGGAGGACTGGTTGGACGAGTCATAGACGTCGGTCCCGACTGGGCTAAGGTTCAATCCATAATCGCTGACAATGCAGCTGTAAGTGGAATGGTTCTTTCATCTTCGGATAATCTTATTGTTTCCGGCGATTTGGAGCTCTATAAGCAAGGCTTTGTAAGTTTTTCAAAGCTTGTAGATGAAGCTGACAAGGTAAGCATAGGAGATAAGGTTGTAACTTCTAATATCAGTGATAAATACCTTCCGGGCATTCTCATAGGCTATATTTCTACCATTGATGATGATTCCAACAACCTTACAAAGTCAGGCAGGATAACCCCTGCAGTTGATTTCGAACACATGAATGAGGTTTTGGTACTTCTTGATCAAAAGAAGAACATAGGTGATTGATTAAATGAATTTCAGACGTCCTTTATACAACTTCATACTGGTCATCGTCTCATTTATCCTGCAGACGACAGTTTTCAGGACGCTTGATTTTGGTGGTATTGCGCCTAATCTTATGATCATTCTGACCGCATCCACAGCATTTATAAAAGGAGATAAACCGGGGCTCCTTGTTGGATTTTTCAGCGGCCTTTTGATTGATATCTTTTTTGGTACATTTATTGGTTTCTATGCACTTATATACATGTACATAGGCTTTGTTGTCGGCAAGCTTCACGCAATATTCTTTACTCAGAATCTGGCTATTCCGATCGTGATAATAAGCTTTGCTGACTTTGTTTTTGGATTTATATGCTATGTTCTTATGTTCCTGTTTAGAACAAAGTTTGATATTGGCTATTATATGATGAATATCATTATTCCTGAGCTCGTTTACACAGCGGTTATAGCAATTTTCTTCTACCCGGTGATACTTTGGATGAATAATTCCATAGACGAGAGAGAACTAAGGAGCGCTAAGAAATTTGTTTGATAATTTTTGGGAAGAATTCAAAAAAATAATAACATCAAGAGCGATAATCATTTCTTCTGTTCTTGTTGTATTGTCCTGCCTTTTGGTCTACAGGCTCTTTTCCCTGCAGGTTATTAACGGAGAGTACTATCTGGATTCCTTCAAGCTAAAGATCAAGAAAGAAAAGACAATTGCAGCTGCCAGAGGAAATATCTATGACAGAAACGGTAATCTTCTTGCCTACAATGAGCTGGCCAATTCCGTAACAATAGAGGACGTATATAAGTCCGGATCAGGAAAGAGTAAGGCAATCAATTCAACACTTGATAAGCTTATCGACATCATTGAAAAGAACGGAGACAGCGTCGATCAGGATTTTAACATCATTTTAAATGACGCTAACAGCTTTGAATTTACCGTTGAGGGAAATCAGCTTTTAAGATTTCTTGCAGATGTCTATGGTCATAGTTCAATAAACGACCTAAAGTATGAGGAAAAGACAAAGACGGCTGACGAAGTTGTAGAAGACATGTGCAAGAGCTTCAAGGTCGGCGATACAGACGAGGCCACCGGTGATTTTATTGCTATGAAGGGCTACTCAAAGTCCAAGGCTCTTAAGATTCTCAACATCAGATACAATATGAGCCAGAACAGTTATCAGAAGTACATTGATACAACTGTTGCATCAGATGTCAGCGACAAAACCGTTGCTGATGTCATGGAAAATGCCGATCTGCTCGAAGGTGTATCCATAGAAGAGAGTACAGCCAGAAAATACGTTGATTCCGAGTATTTCTCACAGCTCCTTGGCTACACAGGCAAGATTTCTGAGGATGAGCTTGCGACTCTTTCCCTTACAAATCCCAGCTACGGCATGAATGATACCGTAGGAAAATCGGGTATTGAGCAGGCGATGGAGAGTGTTCTTCAGGGAACGAAAGGTTCTGAGACTGTTTACGTTGATAATACCGGACAGGTAATTGAGACCAGCAACTATGTTGATGCTGTTGCCGGCAATGATGTTTATCTGACTATTGATAAAGACCTTACAGAAGCCTGCTACAACATTATTGAGCAGTCACTTGCAGGAATCCTAGCTTCAAAGATCCAGAACGTAAAGACCTACACGTTCTCATCAACGTCCAGTTCCAGCAATATTGTCATTCCAATTTATGATGTTTACTATGCGATCTTTGATAACGACGTAGTTGATATAAGTCATTTCAGCGCAGCAAATGCGAAGGAAACGGAAAAAGCTGTCTATGATCAGTTTGTGACTAAGAACAGTGCAGTACTTGATAAGCTAAGGCTTGAGCTGACAGAGACTCATACGCCTTACGAGAATCTGACCAAGGAATATCAGTGGTACATGAGTCATATCGCTGCAATGCTTTATTCAAACGGTATCATCGATTCATCTAAGGTTGATAGAGATGACAGCGTTTATATCGCATGGACCAAAGATGAGACTATATCACTTGCCGAATATTTGAAATATACAATCGCCATGAACTGGGTTGATGTATCCAAGCTCAGTCTTGATAACCAGTACGCCGATTCGGAAGAGATATTTAATCATGTAGTTAACTATATTGAGAACACCCTGGAAGAAGACTATGATTTCCAGACAAGGCTTTATAAGTACCTGCTTCTAGACGGAAATATATCCGGAACTCAGGTTTGCAACCTTCTTCTTGAGCAGGATGCCATCAATATGGATCCTGATGAGCGATCTGTTTGGGAGAGAGGCGGAGAGTCTCCTTATACCTTTATGCTTAACAGGATATCAAATCTTGATATCACTCCGGCTCAGCTTGCTCTGGACCCATGTACAGGTTCCATGGTTGTTACAGACGTAAATACAGGCGATGTCTTAGCCCTGGTTTCATACCCCGGATATAACAACAACCTCATGGCAAACGGTGTAGATGCAGCTTATTACGCTAAGTTGAGAAGCGATAATTCAAATCCTCTCTACAACTATGCAACACAGCAAAAGACCGCTCCCGGTTCAACCTTTAAGATGGTTTCTGCCACAGCAGGCCTTAACGAGGGCGTAATAACCACGGATTCAGTAATTTACTGTGGCGGTCAGTTTGATAAGTTAAATCCGGGACCTAAATGCTGGATTCATCCAAGAGGCCACGGAGGACTTAATGTTACAGGAGGAATCAGAAATTCCTGCAACGTTTTCTTTTACGAAGTTGGTTACAGGCTCGGTCTTGTAGGAGGAAGCTATTCTACAGAGACAGGTCTTCAGAAGCTTGCAACTTATGCAGACATGTACGGTCTTACTGAAAAGTCCGGAATTGAGATAGCCGAGTCAGAACCCAATGTATCCGATCAGGACGCTGTACGTTCCGCAATCGGTCAGGGTACACACTCATATACAACCGTAGGTCTTGCAAGATATGTCACAACCGTTGCAAACAGCGGTACATGCTATGATCTTACACTAATCGACAAGACCACCGATTCAAACGGCAATCTTCTTGAGGATTTTAGCGCCAGTGTCCGAAACACAATAGATATGTCACCTGCTTACTGGAATGCTATACATACCGGTATGAGGCAGGTTGTTCAAGATAAATCATATTACGCAAACCTTGGTGTTACAGTGGCAGGTAAAACGGGAACGGCCCAGGAATCAGCCAACAGACCTAACCACTCACTATTTGTGTGCTATGCACCTTATGAAAATCCCGAGATAGCAATAGCAACGAGAATTGCTTTCGGATATACATCAAGCTATGCAGCTCAGATTACAAAAGAAGCTCTTTCATATTACTTCGAACTCAGAGACGAAGACGATATTATATCAGGTACAGCGCAGACACTTCAGGATGGTGCAACAAACGCTGACTAAGGAACAATATGGATTACTTTAAGAAATACAAGCTGGTTGACTATGACTTTTTTCTTGTGCTCATGGTCATCTTTCTTACAATCATCGGAATAATGGCGATCAGTTCCGCAGATCCCTCATCTCAGAACAAGCAGATAGCGGGTATGGTGATGGGAATATTTGCTATGGTTTTTATCTCGCTCCTTGACTATTTATGGTTCACGAAGTTATACATAATTGCCTACATAGCAAATATCGTTCTTTTGGGACTTGTACTGTCACCTCTTGGCAGTAGTACCAACGGAGCACAGAGGTGGATAAACCTCTTCGGTATCACTTTCCAGCCTTCCGAGACAGCCAAAATTTTATTGATTTTATTTTATGCGCAGTTTATTATGAAATATAAGGATAAAGTCAAGAACTTAGGATTTATCGTTATTTGTCTGCTGTTTTTGGCTCCTCCTTTAGGTCTTATCGCCTCTCAGCCTGACCTGTCAACCTGTATCATGGTAATGGTTATTTTTGCATCAATTCTCTATGTTGCAGGTATTAACAGGAAGATTGTCTGGGCAGTACTTGGAGTTACGATTCCAGCTGCACTGTTTGTTATTTACAATGCAGTACAAGGTGAGAGCAGTCTTTTACATGATTATCAGCAGAGGCGTATTCTTGCATGGCTTCATCCTGAGGATTATGCCAATTCTGATGCTTATCAGACACTGAATTCTATGATGGCGATAGGCTCCGGCCAGCTTTATGGCAAGGGTTACAATACGAATGAGATCAGTTCGGTTCTTAACGGTGGTTTCATTTCAGAGTCTCAGACGGACTTTATTTTTACGGTTATTGGTGAAGAATTTGGATTTGTAGGTGCATGTCTTGTGGTTGCACTTATTCTTCTCATAGCCATCAGATGCTTTATGATATCACTTCGTGCCAAGACCAAGGCAGGTGAGGTGATAGCAGCAGGTGTCGGCGCTTGGATCGGATTCCAGGGATTCCTTAATATGGGGGTTGCTACCGGAGTTATGCCTAACACAGGTATTCCGCTTCCTTTCGTAAGCTACGGACTTACTTCTCTAATAAGTATTTACGCAGCTGTTGGATTTGTCCTAAACGTGAGACTTCAAGGCAATAAATATATTACAGGGAGGGTATAAGTTAATGAATATCGCACTTATAGCACATGACGCAAAAAAGAGACTTATGCAGAACTTCTGTATAGCATATAGGGGTATACTAAGTAAGAATGATCTTTTCGCAACAGGAACAACGGGGCGTTTGATAGAAGAGGTTACAAATCTGACAGTACATAAGTATCTTGCCGGACATCTTGGTGGCTCACAGCAGCTTGGCGCTGCAATCGAGCACAATGAAATCGACCTCGTGATCTTTTTAAGAGATCCACTTACTGTTAAGTCACATGAGCCTGATATCAATAATGTCATGACTTTATGTGATATGCACAATATACCTGTTGCAACCAACCTTGCATCAGCGGAACTACTGATCAAATCACTTGACAGAGGAGACCTTGAGTGGCGTGAGATGTACAAATAAGCTGCTTAGAGCTTTTAGTATTGTTTTATTGGGGATTTTTTGTGTTACAGGTTGCTCCGGACTTTCGTATTCATCGAAATATGCAGTGACCTCATCACAAGGAGATAACAGAAAGACTCTTTATTATCCTACATTTGCTTCAGATCTGTGTGTTGCAGACCAGGATGTTAATACATCCGAGGTCTCCATAGAAGACGTGGCATGTGGAGGACTTTTTGACTTGAACAAAAAAGAGACTCTCTTTGCTAAGAACGTCAATTTGCAGGTTCAGCCTGCTTCTCTTACAAAGGTTATGACAGCGCTTGTTGCGCTCAAATACGGATCTCTTGACCAGGTTCTGGTTGCCGGATCCGATGTCTATGTCAATGAGAGCGGAGCCCAGAAGATTGGTCTGAAAGAGGGCGACAGACTCACTCTTGACCAGGCTCTTCGAATTCTTCTCATTTATTCAGCCAATGATGTAGCCAATTTAATAGCTTCAAATGTAGGGAGTTCAATTGAGGATTTTGTAGGACTTATGAATAAGGAAGCGCAGGCTATAGGCGCCACTAATTCTCATTTCCAGAATCCACACGGTCTTACTGCCGATGAGCACTATGTTACAGCATATGATATGTATCTGATCTTTAATGCCGCAATGCAATATGATACTTTCAGCGAGATCATCAATACTACAGAGTATTCAACCAGTTATCTCGACTCCACCGGAGCATCAAAAGAGGTAACTGTCAGTACCACAAATGCTTATTTAAAGGGTGATAAACAGCAGCCGGCAGGAGTTACCGTGATCGGTGGCAAGACAGGTACTACTCAGGCTGCAGGACATTGTCTTATTCTTCTTGCAAGAGATACTGCTTCTAACCCCTACATTGCAGTAATCATGCGAGATACAGACTCCGGGCTTCTTTACAGCGATATGTCTTCATTGCTAAATGAAATCGTGAATTAAGGTTGTCTTTTGGGTATTAAAGACTTATAATATTTTTATAAAAATTTCTACTTGCAGGAGGGTATGCCGATGGTTCAGTTAATTGTTGGGAAAAAGGGAAAAGGAAAGACAAAATGCCTATTAGACAAGGTTAACACCGAGGTAAAGAACGTTCTTGGAAGTGTTGTATTTCTTGACAAGAACACCAAGCACATGTATGAGCTTAACAACAAGATCCGTTTAATTGTAGTACCGGATTTCAGTATCACCAATCCAGATGAGTTTATCGGATTTGTCAGTGGTATCATTTCACAGGACCATGATCTCCAGCAAATGTATTTTGATAGCTTTTTGAAAATCTCTTGTCTTGAAGGAAAAGACATCTCAGAAGTTATTGAGAAATTAGACAAGCTCAGTGAGAAATTCGGGGTAGAGTTTGTACTTAGTCTCTCATTGGATGAATCCGAACTTCCGGAGTCAGTAAAATCAAAGGTTGTCATTTCACTTTGATGAATTTTTAATAAGACTATTCTTATAAGCCGCGGCTATCCGCGGCTTATATTCTGAAAAATTCAAGTTAAGGGCAGGTAACAGATGGCGGGGAGTCAGAATCGAAAGGTTACCAAATATCCCAGAAATATCAACAACATAAATATTGGAATGGTGTTTTTTGCCGTAATGGCAATCTATATCATCATCAGTGTTATTACGTATTTTCGCAGGGATCATATGGTTGGTTATGAGGTTAAGGAAGGATCTCTTTCCACCAACAACATCTACGATGCTGTAGCTCTACGTACCGAGGAGATTGTAGAGAGTGACACAGCCGGATATGTCAATTATTTTGCCACAGAAGGCGGAAGAGTGGCTGTTGGAAACCTTGTTTATACCGTTGATGAATCAGGACAGCTCCTTGAGTATCTAAAGTCACAGGGAAGTGAAGAAGTATCCTTAAGCGAGGATGACCTTGCCGAGCTTCGTACTCAGATTGTAAACTTCGAATCTTCCTTTGACCCTCATAATTTCCATCCTGTATACGATTTTAAAGTTAGCATTGACGGAACTGTTCAGAAGCTCTCAAACAACAGTATCCTTTCAAACATCCAGTCGCTTAATTCCAACAGTGCAACGCTTCAGTCCATCAATTACAAATACGCACAGAATACCGGTATTGTAATCTATTCAATTGACGGTTATGAAGATCTTGCGCTGGAGAATATGACTTCTGCAGTATTCGATGAATCAACCTATGAGAAGACACAGCTTATCAACAATACTCTTGTTAAATCAGGAGACCCGGTATATAAGCTCTGTACAAACGAAGAGTGGTCCGTTGTAATAAAAGAGGATGATCCTGAGAAGGTACAAGAGCTCCTCGATCTTGAATATGTTAAGGTGCGCTTTATCAAAAACCAGCATGAATCCTGGGGCAAGGTTTCATCATATACAAATCCGGAAGGTGAAACCTTTGTGAAGTTTACTTTTACCAATTCAATGATCACCTTCTGCAGAGACAGGTTTATTAACATTGAACTTATAACCGAAGATGAGACCGGACTTAAAATTCCCAATTCATCCATAGTAAATAAGAACTTCTATCTTGTACCAAAGGATTACATTATTAAGGGAAATGATGGTAAAACAGGAGTTCTCAGGGTTAAATACGATGAACAGGGAAATGAAACCTCTGAATTTATAAACGTTGATATTTATAATGAATCAGAGACCATGTATTATCTCGGCACAGAGAACCTAAGAAGCGGAGATAATCTTATCCTGACCGACTCAAACCAGCGATATACCATAAGTAGGACAGATACTCTTATCGGAGTTTACAATATCAATAAAGGCTATGCTGATTTCAGACAGATCAGTATTCTGTACCAGAATGATGAGTATTCCATAGTTAAGTCCAATACTACTTACGGACTGAACGTATTTGACTACATCGTTCTTGATGCATCAACTGTAGATCAGAACTCTTCAAAAGAAACAACAGATGAGTCAGCAAGTGAATCTTCACAAGCTTTATCTGAAGATTCTGAAGAACCTGTAACAGAGGAAACTACAGAAGGAATCACTCAAGAGAGCTCTGAAGAACCCTCGGAAGAGATTCAGGAAGAAAATTCTGACACAGAAGTCACAAATGAGGAATCCTCAGAAAATGGCGGATAAAAATCTTAACTGTATTTGACAGAATGTGTCATTTTACGTTAAAATTATAAAGGTTTGTTGGGATTAATTGCGAGGAGTATATTGTTATGAGCTTTATGGACAAGTTTTTAAATGCAATTCAACTTAATGGGGAAGAGGACGGCTATTATGATGAGCCGGACGAGGGATTTACTTCCAAGGTAGATTCAATCAATAATCAGGCACCTATCGGAAAGGATGACCCGAGCATAGAAGTAACTGAAGAGAAGCAGAAGAAATCTGCTCCCAAGGTTGCTCCAAGCAGAACAAAGAAATCACTGTCTGCTTCAGGCATGGAAGTTTGTGTTATCAAACCAACTTCTGTAGAAGATGCAAGAGAGATCACAGAGACACTTCTTGCTAATCGCACGGTTGTGCTTAACTTAGAAGGTCTTGATGTAGATATCGCACAGAGAATAATTGATTTCACATCAGGTTCATGCTTTGCTATAGCCGGTAACCTTCAGAAGATTTCAAGATATATCTTCATTATCACACCTGCTTCTGTTGATATCTCCGGTGACTTCCAGAATATCTTAAGCGGAACCTTTGGTGGTGGCATTTCAGAAGGGCCACAGCAAATAGACTAAATATCAGGCTGTTGACATGTAGCTTTACAGTCAACAGCTTTTTATTTTGATTAAATCAGAAAGAGAAGAAACAAGAATGGATAACAGACTTACCGTTAATTATCAGGAAAAACCCTGCTACGATATTGTTTTTACAACAGACTTTTCCGGACTTTCAAGCGAAGTAGAAGCACTTGGCTTTAAGGGAAGAAAGATTGCAATAATTACAGATTCAAACGTTGGGAAAATCTATGGCGAAGAAGTAAAAACAAGCCTTGAAAGCATTTCAGACACAGTTGTCATTTATGAAATTCCTGCAGGAGAAGAAAACAAACAGCTTGACGAGATCAAAAAGATCTATGAGTTCCTGATGGAAAGACACTTTGACAGACATGATCTTCTGGTAGCACTCGGCGGCGGAGTTGTAGGCGATATGTGCGGCTTTACTGCTGCAACTTACCTTAGAGGTATCTCTTTTGTCCAGATACCTACCACACTTCTGGCTCAGTCAGATAGCAGCGTCGGAGGCAAGACAGGCGTTGATCTTGAAGGCGTAAAAAACATGGTCGGCGCATTTTACATGCCTCGCCTTGTATATATCAATGTATCAACTCTTAAGACACTCAGCGACAGACAATATGCTTCAGGTTTTGCTGAAGTTATGAAATACGGTCTTATCAAGGATCAAAAATTCTATGAGTTCCTCATTGATAACATGTACGAGATAAATGATAAAGACCCTGAAGTAGTAATGGATATGGTCAAAAAGAGCTGTGATATCAAGAGGGCTGTTGTTGAGAAGGATCCAACCGAAAAGGGTGAGAGAGCTCTTTTAAACTATGGTCACACCCTTGGCCATGCCATTGAAAAGCACAAGAATTTCGAGCTTACGCACGGAGAATGCGTTGCACTTGGCTCAATCGCAGCAGCATTTATTTCCTGGAAAAGAGAACTTATCTCTATGGAAGAATACTACGAGATCAGAGATATGTTTGTTCCATTCAATCTTCCGATTTCAATTGAAGATGTTGATAAGGAAGCTGTGCTGGAGCTTACAAAATCAGACAAAAAAGTCGATTCGGACAAGATTAAATTTATTCTTCTTAAGAAGATCGGAAAAGCCTTCATTGATGAGACTGTAACAAGAGATGAGATGAGCAAGGCTCTTGATGAAATTATCTATATTGAAAATAACGATTAAAAGGTTTTAAGCTATGAATACAAAAATGTCAAAAAAGAAAAAAATCTTCCTGGCAGTTGATCTGATCATGATCATTTTACTTGTTGCACTTGATCAGTTCACAAAGTATCTTGCATGTGAATATCTCCAGGATAAACCTGCAATACCTATTATAAAGGGTGTACTCGAACTCAACTTTTTGAAAAACAGCGGAGCAGCTTTCGGTATGCTTCAAAATCAAAAGGTCTTTTTCATCCTTGTTGCAGTGCTGATATTATTTATCATTGCATACGTTCTGTTCAGAATGCCTGATGATAAAAAGTATAACGTCATGCATGTTCTTCTTGTAATGATAGCAAGCGGAGCTGCAGGAAACATGATAGACAGGATCAGACAGGACTATGTTGTTGATTTCATTTATTTTGTGATAATCAACTTCCCGATTTTTAATGTTGCGGACATTTATGTTACTGTATCAACCTTCTTCTTTGTGATCCTTTTCCTTTTCTATTACAAAGAAAACGACTTCAATTTCCTTAGCTTCAAACAGCAGAAAAAATACAGGGAAATAAAATAATGGAACGCGAAAACGACAGATTTGAATTTGTTGTTACAGACGAATATGAAGGCCTAAGAATCGATAAGCTTATAAGTGAGCTTATGGATTCTCTTTCACGTTCCTACATCAAAAAACTGATAGACGATGATAAAGTAAAATGCAACGAAAAAAGCGTAAAGGCCAGCTATAATGTTTCAGAAGGCGACAGGATCGAACTCGAGATTCCGCCTCTGGAAGTACCTGAAATTGTTCCTCAGGATATTCCTCTTGATATTCTGTATGAGGATAACGATGTTCTTATCGTCAACAAGCCTAAGGATATGGTTGTACACCCTGCAGCCGGACATTATGAAGGCACTATCGTCAATGCAGTAATGTATCATTGCAAAGACAATCTCTCCGGAATAAACGGTGTTATGCGCCCGGGAATTGTTCACAGAATTGATAAGGACACTACCGGATCTGTAATAATATGCAAGAATGACAATGCGCATATCAAGATAGCAGAACAGCTCAAAGAGCATTCAATAAATCGTGTATATCACGCTATTTGCCACGGTATAATAAAAGAAGATGAGGGCGATATTGACGCTCCAATTGGAAGAAGCCAGACTGACAGAAAAAAGATGGCAGTAGTAAAAAGCGGCGGAAAAGAAGCTTTTACTCATTTTCGCGTTTTAAAGCGATTTGAAGAAGATAAGCTGACTTATATAGAATGCAGGCTAAAAACCGGCAGAACACACCAAATTCGCGTGCATATGGCTCATATCGGCCATCCGCTTCTTGGGGATGAGGTATATGGTCCATCCAAAAAAAGCAAGTTTAAAACAAACGGCCAGTGTCTCCATGCCAAGACCCTTGGTTTTATCCATCCTACAACAGGAGAATATGTGGAAGTGGACGCTCCACTGCCTGAATATTTTTCCCATTTGATTGAGATTCTCAAATAGTATAAAATGAGATTATAAAAATACGAAGGAGCATCTGCGTATGAATACAATTATTACAATCGGCCGTCAGTTCGGCTCAGGGGGAAGAGAAATCGGAGAGAAGCTTGCAGAGCATTTCGGTATCAAATGCTATGACAAGGAGCTTTTAAGCAGAGCAGCCAAGGAGAGCGGATTCTGTGAGGAAATGATCCAGAATCACGACGAGAGGCCAACAAATTCATTTTTATATAATCTGGTCATGGACACCTATTCATTTGGCTACAATGCATCAAGCTTTGTAGATATGCCCATAAGCCACAAGGTATTTCTCGCTCAGTTTGATACCATCAAAAAGATTGCTGATGAAGGCCCATGCGTAATTGTCGGCAGATGTGCCGATTATGCGCTGGCTGATTACGATAATGTCTTAAATCTCTTTATTCATGGCAACGAAGAGTGCAAGATCAAGAGATTAAAAGAGCGCTTTGATGACATCACAACAGATGACAAGGCAAGAGAAATGATGAACAAGAAGGACAAGCAGCGTCAGAGCTACTACAATTACTACTCATCCAAGAAGTGGGGTAGAGCCGACAGCTATGACCTTTGCATCAACTCCAGTATTCTCGGTATTGATGGTACAGTTAAGTTCATCATCCAGTACATAGAGGATTTTGAGAATTCAAAAAAGGCATAATAACAGTTTTTTGAAATTTTACTTCCGGAAGACTTTCTGTTTTCCGGAAGTTTTTTTCATTTAGGGGCAAATTTAATACATATTTAATAATATTTTCAATAACATGATGATACACTGAGCCTAACAAACAATAAGGGTAACTGTACCCTGCTAAAAGAGGAACCAATTTACTCCATCCGCAGAATGGAATCTGCGTGTATCTTTCAAGGAGGAAGCATATGGCTAACAACATAGGAGGTAGTATCGGCCAGCTCTTTCGCGGAAATGATCCGGGAAATATAAAGACTGGTAAGGTAGCGGGAAAAGTTAACACGTCGTCCAAGGCAGGTAATGGTGGGAAGCTACAGAAAGCTGCAAATCCTTTTGGTGAGAGCGCCAAGGTAGAACTTTCACCTGAGGTTGAGATGTACGGCAAAGTAGTAGATCTTTTGCAAAAGAAATACGACAATGCCGACGTTTTCGTGGCAGGACCCGGAGATGACTTATCACAGATTGGCGGAGATTTAGAATACAGCATCATCCTCTCAGAGGATGAAATGAAACTCCTTGCTTCAGATGATCCAAAGGATAAAGAAGCAAAGGACAAGCTCATGGGTCAGATAGATGACGCTATGAAGACCATATCTGACATGAGCGAGAAGATCGGTAGTAATACCGATGAACAGGATGAAATCTCAAATTTCGGTATCAGAACGGATAAAAATGGGGTGATGAATTTCTTTGCGGATATAAATGGAGGTTCATTCAAAGCAGATACCGTAGATGACCTGATCAAGAACTTTATGGCTTCGAAGGCCAAATAATAAGAGAAGTCTGTCAGCATATCTGGCAGGCTTCTTTTTTTATGCTTATTTTTAATCAAGAGAAGCAATAGATTGTAAATATAATACAAAGGATATTTCAAAATTGTTTAAACAATTAGCCATTTTACACACATTATGTATGGAAATTCCATACGGTTTTGTTATAATATACTAAGCAAGGCTTTTACAATAACAAATCGGGAGGACAAATTGCATATGTCTACTAGAATCTATGAATGCCTAAAGTGTATCGGAGAAAAGATTATTGAAAACAAGGATTTTTTGACCGACCTGGACAGAGAGATCGGCGATGCTGACCACGGTGTAAACATGGCAAGAGGTTTTACATCCGTTATTGAAAAAGTTGCTCAGGACGATCCGGATATTGGAGCAGCGCTTAAAAAGACAGGAATGACACTTCTGTCAACAGTTGGTGGAGCTTCAGGTCCTTTATACGGAACAGCATATATGGAAGCTGCAAAAGTGCTTGCCGGAAAAGATTCTCTTTCCGCAGAAGATTTTAAGCTTGCTCTGGAAGCAGCTATTGCGGGTATTCAGAAGAGAGGAAAAGCTGAAAAAGGTGAAAAGACCATGCTTGATTCCTTAATTCCTGCACTGGATGCATATTCAGCAAAGATTGCAGAAGGCGGAAGCCTTTCAGACGGACTCGATGAAGCATGTAAGGCAGCAAATGAAGGTATAGAGTTCACTAAGACCATTGCTGCAACGAAGGGACGAGCAAGCTATCTGGGCGATAGAAGTATCGGCCACCAGGATCCGGGCGCAACATCAGCAACTATGACACTTGAAGTTATCAGAGATTTTATTAAGGGGTAAGCCATGGTAGGACTTGTTTTAGTATCACATAGTAGCAAGATTGCTGACGGTATAAAAGACTTAACCGACCAGATTGCATCAGGTCATAAGGGAATCATCGCTGCAGGTGGAATGGAAGATGGCGAGATAGGTACTGATGCAGTCAGGATATCAGAGGCCATTAAGGCAGCAAACGACGGTGACGGAGTAGTTCTTTTAGCCGATCTCGGAAGCGGAATTATGAGCGCGGAAACAGCTATAGAGCTCCTTGACGGAGAAGGCATAAATGTTAAACTTGCCGATGCTCCGATTGTAGAAGGAGCTATCGCTGCAGCTGTTACAGCCGCATGCGGTCAGAATATGGACGCAGTAATTGCAGCCGCTGAGCAGACGCGGACTGTAAAAAAAATAAATTCATAATTTAAGGAGGCAGGGACATGAAGAAACTAATCAATGGGGTTGACAATGTAGTTGACGAGATGCTGGATGGTATGATAGCAGCTTATCCTCAGTACCTTAAGAGACTTGATGGATTTGATGTTGTTGTAAGAGCCGGCGGATCAGCCGGCAAGGTTGCTCTTGTTTCCGGTGGAGGAAGCGGACATGAGCCGGCACACGGAGGCTACGTTGGAAAAGGTATGCTTGACGGCGCTATTGCTGGCGCAGTTTTCACATCACCTACTCCTGACCAGATCTTTGAAGCTATCAAAGCCGCTAACGGCGGAAAAGGCGTACTTCTTGTAATCAAGAACTATACCGGTGACGTTATGAACTTCGAGATGGCTGCCGACATGGCAAGAGATGAAGGAATCGAAGTAGATCAGGTTATCACCGCTGATGACGTAGCAGTTGAGAACAGTACCTGGACAACCGGTAGAAGAGGAATCGCAGGAACAATCTTTGTTCACAAGCTCGCAGGCGCATGCGCTGAAGCAGGTGGAAGCCTTGCTGATGTAAAGGCTGTTGCTGAGAAGGTTATCGCTAATGTTCGTTCAATGGGTATGGCTGTTGATGCCTGCACAGTTCCTGCAGCAGGAAAGCCAAGCTTTGACCTTGCAGAGGATGAGGTTGAGATCGGTATCGGAATCCATGGTGAGCCAGGCACACATCGCGAGAAGATCAGTCCTGTTAATGACATCGTAGATAAACTCCTTGGCAAGATTCTAGCTGAAGGTATCTACAACGCAGGTGATGAAGTAGCAGTTATGGTTAACGGAATGGGCGGAACACCTCTTATGGAGCTGTTTGTAGCTAACAAGCACCTTGCAGATGAGCTTGCAAAGAAGGATATCAAGGTTTATAAGACTCTTGTAGGAAACTACATGACATCCCTTGATATGGAAGGCTTCTCAATCACACTTCTTAAGGTTGATGATGAGCTCAAGAAACTCCTTGATGCTCCTGCAGATACACCTGCATTTGTTCAGGCATAAATTGTATATTGTTGAAAAGCTCTGTCACATTGTGGCAGAGCTTTTTTATGTCTAAATTTTCATATGGTAAACGTTTAACCTAAAATACAGCAAATTAACCATTTTTACTAAGCATAATTAATAACAGGTCTTTGAAAGATTCGATATTTATACACAATTGACAGTAAAAGGGGACAAAAAATATAATTATCTTGTTGGGAGTTAATCGATTAACAGTACTAGCAAAAAACTTTAATCAAATTAGGAGGTGTCATGAAAAAGAGTAAGTTGTGGCTAAGGAGTTTGGCTGCTGCAGGCCTTAGTATGTCTGTATTTCTGAGCACTTTGGGAAGTGTTCCTGTTGCAGCTACAGAGGTAACTGCGATTGAAAATACTGTAAAAAACGATGATCAGATCAATGCTGATGATCAGACTACAGTAGATTCAGACGAAGCAGTAAAAAATGATGTTAATGAAGTTAAAGAAGAAGTAAAAAAAGACACAGAAGAAGTTGAAGAAGTTGAAGAACTTGAAGAAACTGAAGAAGAGAAAGTTGAAGAAGCAGAAGAAACTTCAGAAGATGATGTAACTTCTGAAATCAAAGCACAGAAATTTACAGTAACTGCTGCAGACGAAACAGTTACTATACATCGTGCTTCAAGAGATCCAAGGCCATCAGATAATGCTTCAGTAAATAGAGGCAACATTCACGACGGCGCTATTCTCCAGGCATTTTGCTGGAGCTTTAACACAATTGCAGATAATATGGCTGATATTGCTGATGCAGGTTATACAGCAGTTCAGACATCACCTATAAATGAATGTCTAGATACCAACCCAGGCATGAACCTCCACGGTCCCGACGGAATGTGGTATTACCATTATCAGCCCACAGACTGGGTAATCGGTAACTACCAGCTTGGAACAAGAGATGAGTTCAAGCATATGTGTGATGTTGCAGATGAATATGGTATCGCAGTCATCGTTGATATCCTTCCAAATCACACAACTCCTTCAATGAGTAATGTGTCTGAGGATCTCATCAATGCAGCAGGCGGAAAAGATGCTCTTTATCATACAACAGGTATGATCGGTGGCGGATATTCAGACAGACTCGAGCTTACATATTATGCTATGGGTGGACTTCCTGATGTAGATACAGAGAATATCAGCTTCCAGGAATACTTCTATGAGTTTTTAAAGGACTGTGTATATCTTGGTGCAGACGGATTCAGGATTGATACAGCTAAGCATATTTCACTTCCAGACGATCCGGTGCCTTCAGATTACACAGATACTGATAGAAATACATTCTATCCAAATATGAGAGAAACTCTTAATGAGTATTCTACAGAAGTTGGTACTAAGAGCTATGATGAGCTTTTCGTTTACGGTGAAGTTCTTCAGGGTGCAAGCGACAGACTTCCTGCATATCAGGAATATATCGGTGGCACAACAGCCAGCAATTATGGTTCAAGCCTTCGTTCAGCTCTTGCAAGCGGTAATCTTTCCGTAAACAAGATCACAGACTATCAGATTGGCAATGAGACTGTAAATGGAAGAACCTATGAAGCAGACGAAGAGAAGCTTATCACATGGGTTGAGTCACACGACAACTACATGAATGACTCAGAGAGCTGCTGGAAATCTATAAATGATGAGCAGGTTATCCTTGGATGGTCATTTATCGGTGCAAGAAAAGCAGGAACACCTCTTTTCTTCTCAAGACCTGATGGAAGCTCACAGGATAATCCATATGGTAATAACCTTATGGGAGCAGCTGGTAGCGATATTTATAAAGCACCTGAAGTAAAGGCTGTAAATCTTTTCCGCAGACAGATGCTTGACGCTGATGAATATATTTCTAATCCCGGTGGAAACATCCAGACAGTTATGGTTGAGAGAAAAGGCGCTGATGTACAGGGTGCTGTAATCATCAACAGTGGACTTGGCAGAACAACAATCAATGCTGAGACCGTTCTTGAAGATGGTACATATACCAACATGGTTGAGGGAAGCGATGATATCTTCCTTGTAAAAGACGGTGTTATCTACGGAAGTGTAGATGCAAGATCAGTAGCAGTTCTTTCCGATAAGCAGGATGGAACAGGAACTATCGTTTCTTTCTACAATTCAGAGAATTGGGATAATGTAGTAGCAAATGCAAACGGTGAGAAACTTTCAACAGTAAACGATAACGATGGATGGTACTGGGCAACAGTACTTGATGATGAGTTTGATGTTACTTTCGAAAACAGCGACGGAAGCAAGACTTCACCTGTTTACGAGGTTTCCGGTACAACAGGAACATATGCAACATTCGAGTCAAATAACCTGTATTACAGCAAGGAAGAGGCTGAAGAAGCTATTGGAATCCATACATATCCTGTATACTTCTTTGGTACTGAAGGCTGGGCAAATGTTAACGTATACGGATGGCTTTCAGACGGTGCTCAGCTCTTTGGCGGATGGCCCGGCACAGCAGCAGTAAATGAAGGCGAAGGCTGGTGGAGAGCTGACGTAAAAGTTAAGGGCGATATAGACTCTTTTAACGTAATATTCAATGATGGTGGCAGCAAGCAGACTGTAAATATTGAGAATATCACACCTTCAAGCAAGGATATTTATGTAGCACCTGATGCTGAGAAATCAAACGGACAGGTCGTAGTAAACAGATTTACCACAAAAGAAGCAGCAGAAGAGGCAGTTGGTGTATCAGGAAACTTCACAACAGCATACTTCTACAACACTCAGGGATGGGAAACAGTTTGTGCATACACCTGGGGTGCAACATCTCTCGGAGAATGGCCCGGAACAGAGATGACTCAGGAAGAGGATGGATGGTACAAGATCGTACTTAATGCAGGTGCAAGCGAAGACCTCAACATCATCTTCAACAACGGCAATAACGGTAAGCAGACCAGTGATATGAAGATCACTGATATGAAGTACAGATTCTTCTTACACAACGGAATCAGCTTCCAGAAATACGGTTCCAAGAAGGATGCACTTGCTGCAATCGCAACAGGTGAAGACGTTAGCTACACAACCGTTTACTTCTACAATGAGCAGTCAGAAGATGAAGCTTGGGAGAATGTAGCCCTTTACATCTACGGCGGCGAAAACGGAGAGTACAACAACCTCATTGGCGGATGGCCCGGAAAAGGCATGGACCGCGAGGAAGGTACAAACTGGTATAGCGTAGAAGTTCCTACAAAGGCTATTGAGACAGGTACACTTACTTACATCTTTAACAACAACGGTGCCGGTTCACAGCTTGCAGATAACAAAAACATCACTGTTGAAAAGAGCTTCTTTACAAGCAGCTCAACAGATTCTTTTGAGAGCAAAGAAGCAGTACTTAAGTTCCTTGGAATCGAAGTGGTTGAACCTGAAGATCCAACAAATCCTGATGATCCTCAAAATCCTGATGATCCCGGAAAGGTAGAGCCTGAGGATCCTACAAATCCCGACGATCCGGGACAGGTTGAACCTACAGAGCCTACTGAGCCCACAGAACCTGATGAGCCCACACAGCCAGAAGAGCCTACTCAGCCAGAGAAGCCTGTAGTAGTAATTCCGATTGCTAAGATCATTGCACCTGTTGTTAAGGTTGTTAAAACAGTTCTAAAAGCTGTAGTATCTGTAGCAGCTAGTATCTTAAAGAGATTGTTCTGGTAATTAAAACATATAAATCCCTATATTGTTTAAGTAAAAGGCACTCCCGGTAAGTTTGAGAGTGTCTTTTATTTTGATATAATATATTTGTAAATAAGTACAATATTATTCAGGAGGAACTCCCAATGGCAAGAAAACATACTATTTTAGATCATCCAATTATCGGATATTTTATTCTTTTAATCTTTGTTTTGGTTTTCTCATCTATTGGTGCAGACCTGATAGATAAACCACTTTCAAGCGTTATACCGGGTTATGCAAAAGAAATGTCCGGATTAGGTTCTACTGTGACATCTGCGAACGGTGTTGGAGCCGCTATATTTGTCATTTTAGCAGTTATTATATTTACATTTTGGTTCAGGCCCGGCTTCAAAGGCGTTCTTGGCCTGAAAGGCTTTTTGTGGGGCATTGTGGTCATGCTTCCTTTCCTTATTGCTGATTATATTGGTGCAGCTATTGATCTTCATACATTTGGATTTGGCAATGTGCTTGTTGCGTTTTTATCCGCACTTTCACCCGGATTTACAGAGGAAGCAGCATTCAGAGGGCTTGGTGTAGCTAACTACATGAGAACTATCAAATCTGAGAAGCAGATTAAACATATTTTCTGGTTGTCGACATTATTGTTTGCGGGCATACATATAACCAATATCTTTTCGGGCGCAAATCTTGTGGCTGGTATTTTTCAGCTAATATATTGTGTCGGAGTTGGCGCAATTTTGGGTGCGGTATATTTGCGTACTGCTAATCTATGGGTTGTAATGATCGCGCATTTTACACTGGATTTTGCCGGGCTTATTAACGGTTACTATTCTTCATCAGGTGGTCTTTCGGCACAGCTTGTTGCAAGTGACTGGGTTAATCTTGTTGCATCTGCGATTGGAATAGTTACTTCACTTATCCTTTTATCGCCGAAGAACTATCCGCAGATCATGGAACTTTGGAAAGAGAAGTGGAGCCAATAATTTTATTATCAGAGAAGGAGAATAAGAATGCTTAAAAAGTATATTGAATTTTTGAAAAAATCTCCGATTATAACAGCTGCGCTCTGTATAGTATACGTGGTTGTGTGTTTCAAGACGGTATATACAGAGACAAATTTTCAGTTTTTTATAGTAAGAACCATGCTTTGCGGAGCTGTATGCTTTTTCCTGTACCAGATATCAGGAGATAAGACCTTGACGTCCAGTTATGTTTCAACAGGATATGTCATCAAGAATTCTATAGGGTTTCTTTTGATGTCACTTATAATGGGTACAGTATTGATGATCTCGAATATACAAGAGCAGACCCCACTGATGGATAACCCGATATTGGAATTTGTCATTGTATTTCTTATGTTCATTTCCGTGGGACTTTTTGAAGAGTTGGCTTTCAGGGCAGTTATAAACGATGCGATAATCTATAAGTTCAGGGAAAAGAAATATGTTTTTGTCCTTAGTGCAGTAGTATCTTCGCTAGTATTCGGGGCAGCACATATTATTGGAGAATTTGATGCCACATCCGCCATAGCATGGGGGCAAGCTGTAGCCAAGACGTTGGAATCAGGCGTTTTCGGACTGGCCCTTCTTATTCTGTATTGGAAGACCAGAAATATATGGGCCTGTGGTATCACACATGGATTGTTCGACTTTTTTGCAGGCTATACAGAAGGTCTTTTTGTTCCAATGAAAAACTCCGGTTCATCGTATATTAATACCGGTGAAGACGGAGTTCGGATCCTTATAACATATTTTGCAATTGCTGCAATAAATATAGTCCTGACGTTTATTGTATGGAAGAAGGTTGGAAAGACTATCGATTTCGAAAAAATAAGGCGTGAGTGGTGATGGGCAACTATTCGCAAAACACAGGTTTTATGAATAGTTGATACAGGATTTTACCTAAATTAGCTCCTAGAATGAAGTTTTTATCGCAAGTTTAGACATTAATTAGGGCTAAAATGGTTGCGTTAACCTCTTCACTGTTCGTGGTATAGGTTGCGATCTATAATTTATCTATGGATAAATTATCTAAAGATCAACTTACAATTCAAAAAGCAAACAGAATGATTGATGAGCATATGCCGGAATTTGCCAGAAGGTTCTTTAATGACAAGAAACAAACCATTAAGGCAAGTTCCTATTATGCATATACTTTAGAGCTGAAGGAATTCTTTGATTACCTGGGGACTTCATCTTATGACATAAGTAAGATGAAACTTTCAGACATAAATAAGATTACATCAGAAGTGATTGAAGAATATGTTGAATACTTAAGATCTGCAACTGTAAAAGGAAAGCCAAAGCTATCCTCAGAACAGACTCTTAAAAGAAAGCTATGTGCGCTATCTTCTTTCTTTGACTACTACTTCCGGGAAGGCTTCATTGATTATAATCCGCTTTTGAAGGTAAACAGGCCAATGGTATCAAATAGGCCTTCTGAAGGATCAAATATGCAGGACAACCTTAAGCTACTGGAATATGTCGAGAAAGGTGATCTGCCAAGCGATGATATGATGAAGTATCAGAGTAAACTCAGAAACCGTGATACTGCTATCCTGGCGCTTATTTTGGGAATAGGGATCAAATCATCTGAGTGTATCAATTTAAACATTCAGGATGTCGATCTGGAAAATAACTGTCTTACCATTAAATCCAGGCGAACAACTAATAAGATCCATTTTTCAGCATATATAAGCAAGATTCTTGGAAGATATCTGGATGAAAGACTCGAAATGATAACTTTTTATGGCCATGATGATGCTTTATTCTTGTCTCTCCAAATGAAACGACTTGGCGTAAGATCAGTTGAACTTTTGCTAAAGAAATACTCTTCAATCCTGTTTGGAGCTGAGAACAATATCAGGCCGAAAGATATGCGGAATGCATTTATGAAGGATGTATTTATAGCTAATAAGAATCTTTTTATAACATCTGAACTCACCGGTAATACAACAGGCTCTCTTCTGCTCTCTTACTCGCCGTATATTGAGGACTATGAGGCTGAAAAAGGAAATGATTTTGATCCTGAGAAGTATAGATCATAGACCTGCAAGCTTCTCAATCTGCATGGATTCTAGATAAAATGAGTACTGAGATCAGTGACAATATGAAAAATGCAGACAGTGCAAGCATCGAACCCTGTAGTCCGATCCTGTCTGCCATAAATCCGGTCAGAGCTGTGAAAACAACGCCACCAATTCCGGTTGCCGTAGTTATCATGGCTGTGGCCGTTGCTTTTTTGTTCCCGGAGAATGCTATGAGCGTCGATAATACACTGGGATAGATAGCTCCGCATGCAAAACCAAGCGGGATTATCAAAGCTATAACAAAACGAGCGTCTGTCATCATGGTTATGAGCCAGGTTATCAACGGAATAGCTATTATGGCTGCTATAAGTATCTTTTTTGCATGTCTTGAAAAAAGACCTACCAGTACCCTTGAAGGTATCATTACTACCCAGAACAGCGAAATGGCAAACTTGCCACTTGAAGAATTCAGCACTTCTGCAAACATAGTGTACACAAAGAACGCAAAACCATTCTCGAATCCTACATATATGCACATGACAACACATAGGAGCAGAACTCCTGTTATTACAAATCTTCCGCCTACGAAATCTGTATCTTCACTCTGCCCCTTCTCTTCTGCTTTATAATTCCTAAGAGCAAATACCCCTAAAAAAGCAATAACAGAACCGACCATCAGTGCCAGGAAAACCAGTCTCCAGCTAAATCCATCATCAAGGAGTCTGTCAACAATCAGAGGAGCTACAAACGCACCCAGAGCATACATAGAGGTCATAAAGCCGATCTTTCTTTTACCGCTTACAGGATACGCCTCCATAAGTGCAGCTATGGAAATAAACTGCAAGGCACTGGTTGTAAGGCCTAAAAAGAAGATGCAGCCTATAAACAAGGGCTCAACGCTGCTGGCAAACAGTGTAAATGCGAATACTATCTGTATTCCCAATAAAACAAGAAGAAATTTAAGCTTATGGCTCCTGTCTGCAAGGCTACCCAGTACCAGAGGCGCCAGCATAGTCGCAAACAGCTCAACGGAGGCAAAGAGCCCCATACTGGTCACCGAAAGGTCATATACCTGGCCAATACTGTACAGACTTGCCTGATATCCTCCGGCTTCAAAGCCATTAAAGAACACTATCAAAAACAGGTATAACCAGAGCATAATTCCCTTCCTTTCATGAAATATATTTATTTATAATTATACTGGAATTTATTGATATTTAATATACTATGCAATGATATTTGGTATACTTAAATCATGGATAATAATGCGATTTTTGAATACGTTACTACTCATATAGACGAAGCTATTGAAAAGGAATGGATCAAGGTTTACTATCAGCCTGTTGTACGTTCTCTTACGGGACAACTATGCAGTGCTGAATCTCTGGCCAGGTGGATCGATAATGAAGTCGGATTCATTCCTCCTGATAAGTTTGTCGGTGCTTTGGAAGAAAAAAAGCTCATCTATAAACTTGACTGTTTCATTGTAGACAGAGTATGCCGTGACATCCACGACCATCTTTCAAATGATCTTCCCACTGTTCCTGTATCCATAAATATGTCCAGACTCGACTTTATCATGTGTGACATGCTTAAGGTCTTGGAAGATGCTGTTGAAAAATATGATATTCCAAGGGATTATCTTCATGTTGAGATAACAGAGAGTATGATCGTTCAGGATGAAGACCTGATGATCGACATAATAACAAAGTTCCGTACCAGAGGATATGAGATATGGATGGATGACTTTGGAAGCGGCTACTCTTCTCTCACACTGCTAAAAGACTATGAGTTTGACCTTCTTAAGATGGATATGCGCTTTCTTTCAGCAATGAACGAGAAGGCCAAGACTCTTGTGCGTTATACAACCGGAATGGCAAAAAGCATCGGTATCAAGACCCTGTGTGAGGGTGTTGAAACAGTTGAACAGATCGAATTCCTTAAATCAATCGGATGTGGAAAACTTCAGGGCTACTATTACAGCAAGCCTCTTCCTCTGGAAGAAATGCTGGAAACAATAGATAAAAAAGGTATCACTATTGAAGAGAGACAATGGCGGAATTATTATGAAGCTGCAAGTATCACTGTCCATGACACTGATTCACCACTGGCTATAGCAGAATACAAAGAAGGTCATTTCAAGACACTTTTTGTAAATGATCCTTTCCTGCAGCAGATAGGGATTAAGACAAAAGACTTAAGCCTTATTGATGCATCTTTATATAATCCGGATTCTCCTTCCATGAAGAAATACATCAGCTTTGTTCAAAAGGTTGTTACAAGCAAAAGCCAGGAAAGCTTTTATTATACAAACAACGGAAACTACTTCCAGTTGAAGATCGGTCTTGTGGCTGAAAATGAAGGAAGCTATCTGTTCAAAGCTTCAATCAATAACATTTCTCATGACGAAAACGCTGTAGAAAAAGACAAGCTGGATCTTAGGCTACGAGAGCTCAATAACCTTTATGAAGTAGTACACCTGGTAAACTACAGGGAAGATGTTATCCTTCCTCTTGTAGGCAATTACATCTACATGAGCGGAATGCCTGTTACTGAGATGCGCATGGAAGATACTCTCCGCCATTTCGCTGAAAACTATGTATATCCTGATGACAGGGAGAACTACCTTGCCTTTATGAACCATGGTAAAAACATTTCCCGCAAAGACATACCATCCCGGGAATTCATAAAGATCTGCATCAGGATCAAGCAGAGAAATGGAGCATATGAATGGCGTGAGTTTTCTCTCCTGGCTATCCCCGGAACTGATGGCGATGAATTCCTTCTAACTGTCGGCAAGGTAGCTGATGATATATCCGAAGCGCTTAATGCAAGAAAATACTCTCATTTATCAGGCTCAGACAATGATCCGAATTCAGTAAGGAAAGAATATGCTCTTATCTGGGATACGCTTAAGAACAACTCTTCTTATAAGCTGTTCTGGAAAGACAGAGACAGGCGCTTTAGAGGCGTCAGCAATGCATTTCTTGATTTCTATGAGATTGATTCTCTGGATGATATCATTGGCAAAACCGATGAAGAAATGCACTGGCATGTAGATGACGGGCCATATCAGGGCGATGAACTTGATGTGCTCGGCAAGGGCAAGGTCGTATATAATGCGCAGGGACAATGCATAGTGAACGGCGTTGTTCATGACATCATATGTAACAAGATGCCCATATATGACGATGGTAAGATCATCGGTCTTGTTGGTACTTTCGATGACATTGACCAGGAAGTATACAGGGTTCAGAAACTGATCAACCCTTCCCGAATGGACACTATCACCAGACTGATGAACAATAAGAGTTTCATCAATGTCATGGTCGATTACTCGGATCAGTATAATGATGGAGGCAGGAACTACGGATACATTGTTCTGCATAACGCAAACCATCATCGACTTGAGGCCACCTACGGAAGTAAGTTCTCTGCAAAGGTCCTAAAAGAGATCGGTGAGCGAATCATCGATGTTGTCGGGCAAGGGGGGGTGGCAGCCAGGATCAAGGAAGCTTATTTTGGTGTTATGCTTTATGAAGATTCCAAGGAAAAGCTAAAAGAATTTGCCATGAGACTCAAGGACCATATCGAAGAGGTCAACGCCATAGAAGGCAAGAATGTAACACTCAAGATGACTACTGTATATCACCTTCGTTCAGATGAAGGTATCACCGATGAGTCAATACACATGATCTCAATCAGTGAGATCGATAACTTAGAATCAAAAAGCACCAAATGATCAAAGCCCCTGATCGGATCAATTCCGTTCAGGGGCTAATCTTTGCGTATGTAAACTCTTCTGTTCACAGTTCAGAGCAAAAGAAATAATTTGATTCTATGATGGCCAAGGGCCTTGCGCAGGCAAAAGCAAACGAAAGCCGCCCGGCATCAGAGGTTCTCTCAGACATAAGAAACAACATCAAGGAGTGGACTAAATGAATGTATTTAACGTGAAAGTTACCACTCAGGCCGAGGAACAGATACTAATAAAAGCAGCCAATAACGGCTGCTTTTATTCTTTATTGTCAACAAAAGTATCAGCGTGAATAATTCCCGCATCAAGAAGTGAAAGAAGTCTTGCAGAGGGGCCATTTGGTATGTTTGTTCCCAACTCCCATGCCTGTACTGTTTTTTTTGATACACCCAGCCATTTAGCCAGGAACCCTTGTGTGGTTCCTGTTTTTTTGCGGATGTCTTTTATGTCTTTTGCAGTATACTCTTTCACCGGTTCTACCATGCAATATGCATTGTACTTATCTTTCATCTCTCACTCTTTATCCGAAAAATGTATTTTGAGCCATAGATTATTAGTATGACTAATATTTGCCTACTCTTAATTATATTTTCTCAGGAGCGTTTTGTATACTCATCAAAACAGTACCATTTAATAGTATTGATTTGCTTTAAAATGTGCCTATGGGGAAATCTAAAACTGCTCAAGATTGGGGGAATATGTCTGAAAAAATATCCAGAATGAAATTTGATGACAGAGAAACTATCGAGATCGGCGTTGCCAGAATGCAGCCTTTACAGCGGATTGCCGAGCTTTTAAATCGCCATGTTGCTTCTGTTGCCCGGGAAATAAAAAGACATCGTATCTTTATTCCTGGCAGCTATTTTGCCGGTAACGACTGCAAAGGAGCAAAAGGATGCACTAAGAGGCACCTATGTGGAGATGATTCATGTCCGATGTACTGTTACACATGTGCAAAAGACTGTCATGTTTATTGTGATGAATATATCAGCACTAAATGCACTAAATATGATTTTCCGCCTTATGTGTGTAACGGATGCGAGAAAAGACGCAACTGTAGCGATGACAGGTATTTTTATGACGCTAAAGTTGCTGACAGAAAATCTATTGATACAAGGAAGACATCGCGCGTGGGTATACATCTGTCAGATGAGGAACTTGCTGATGTGAACAGGATCCTATCAGATGGAATAAAGAAAGGTCAGCCACTTGCTCACATATTTGCAGTACATGAACAGGAAATACCGATAACCAGCCGAACAGCATATATTTACATAAATGATGGCATTCTCGATGTGCGCAACATAGATCTTCGCAGACAGACAAGATACAAGAGAAGAAGGAAAAAGAAATCCGAATCAGGTATCCTTACGCATAAATTCAGACAAGGACGCACATATCAGGACTTTATGGCTCTTATGAAGAATCGCTCTGAAAAGGACGTGTGTGAAATGGACACGGTCAAGGGAAAAAGAGGTCAGAAAAAAGTATTGCTGACTATGCTCCTTCGAAGAAACAGCGTGATGATCGCATTTCTTATTCCTGACTGTACAGCTGATTCCGTTATAGACAGAATCAACTACCTTGAAAGAGGACTTGGAAAAGACTGCTTTAACAGACTGTTTGGAATTTGCCTCACAGATAACGGCAGTGAGTTCAAAGTGGTAGATGGACTTGAGGCTTCAATCGAGGTTGAAGGAGCTCTGAGGACCAATGTCTATTTCTGCGATCCGATGCAATCCGGACAGAAAGGGCGACTGGAAAAGAACCATGAATATATCCGCTATGTTATCCCTAAAGGGACCTCATTGAATTCCTACACACAGGAAGATATCACTCTGCTTGTCAATCACATCAACAGCACAAAAAGGCCTGGTCTGAACAACCTATCGCCCTATGAAATGATCCCGGATGATGATGAAGACATGCGCAGGCTTATGAAGCTTCTTGATCTTAAGGAGATTCCTGCTGATAAGGTTAATCTTACAAAAGAACTGCTGAACAAATGATTTTTGATTAAAAGTGTTTTCTGAGCAGCTAATATCCCCACCAATTTCATAATTCGTGATGCAAATGGGTTGCGATAACTTTTTCAAACTTATCGTGAGTCGTCTTCTTAGATTGCGAACTTAACAGGGTGTATTTTTTAAGTTGCCCATTTCTAGGCACTTTTAGAAATAAAAAATGACCTGATCATAACATTTTTCAGGTCATTTCGTAATACATACGCTATTTGGTTGCGTTGACTATTTCATTCAAGCACCTAAATTAGCTGGTATATGTCTTGTAGATATCTACCTGGTCATAGATGCATCTCCATGAGCTCCAGGCGTCTGCTGTTACACAGATATAATGGCTTCCGTCATTGGATATCTGATAACTTGCTCCGCAACATCCTGATTGATTTACAAAGCCTGTTTTTGCACCAACAACATCACCGTTTGTATCTTTATCCTCAATTCTTCTAAGGAACCAGTTGGAAATCTGAAGTCCTTCAGGATGCTGTAATGTTGGTGATGTTAAATATGTTCTTGCATTTAAGATTTCATGACACAGGCTGTTTTCTTCAGCAGCCTTTAATATCATGGCCATATCCATCAGTGTACAGTAATGATCCTCGTTATAAACGCCTACACAATTGGTAAAATGTGCTGTATCAGAAAGGCCAAGTTCCTTAAGCTTATCATTCATAAGGTCCACAAAAGCTTCCTGGCTACCGGCAATATATTCTGCAAGACACATTGCTGCATCGGCTCCGGACGGAAGAATTGTTCCATACAAAAGATCTCTGATCGGTATTTCCTCGCCAACTTCAAATCCAACTGCACTACAATCGTTCTTAAATACGTAATCTCCTATTTCCCGAGTCATTGTGAAATGATTGTCAATGTTGTCAAGATGTTCAACAGCAACAAGGAGCGTCAAAATCTTAGTCATTGATGCAGGATTTATGCGGACATTACCGTCTTTAGAAGCTACAACCTTACCGGTATCAAGGTTAATAAGAAGTCCGTATGAACTCTGTACCTCTTCGCTGGCAATATACGCAGTGTTCTCATCCTGTTCAATAACATAGCCGTCAAAGAAGTTCGCAGAATCGTCTGATTTAAGAAGATACTCATTCTCCTCTTCTATTTCCACATCCTCTACGACCGTATCAATTATTGTGACTTCTTCTGTGGAATTATCCTCGACTATCTCAGCTTTTTGCGGCTCAGAAGACTTGTGAGTTACCTTTACGATTATAAAAATGCTGGTTCCGATAAGTGCTAAGAATATTGCTGACAGCATGCTAAGATGCAGGATTATTTCTTTTTGACGCCTTTTTCTATATTCAGCTGCGGTCAATCTCTGACCGTCTTTTCTTCTGTAATTTGCCCTAGAATTTCCCAAAACTTTTTTCCACCCAAAATAGAAATGTACAGGCTATATATTACCATTTTTGCCATACCTTCATCAATATAAAAAAGCCACAATATTTGGTGCGTTATTTTAGGTAGAATCAATTAGTGGTATAATTGACCTATGCAAAACAATAGAAAAGATGAAAAATACTATAACGAACAGGACAAATTAAACACTATCAGGATGCGAGAAGTCTTAGATACACTTCCAAGGTTCTGCAGACAGTATTTCAGAGGTATCGAGCAGAGAACCTCAGCCAGGACCAGACTTGGATACGCCTATGATCTTCGCATCTTTTTTGAGTTCCTAAAAAACAACAATCCATCTCTTGCCAATACTCCTATTCCTGAATTCTCACTGGAGATCCTTAACAGAGTTTCTCGTGAAGATCTCGAGGAATATATGGAATATCTATCACTCTATGAGAAGGATGAAAAAGAGCTTTCAAACACTGAGCAGGGTAAGAAGAGAAAAATGTCTGCCCTCCGCTCCATGTTTACATACTTTTATAAGAGCGAACTTATAGAACGCAATACAGCAGAACTTGTTGATATGCCCAAGCTCCATGAACATGAGATCATCAGGCTTGAACCAAATGAGGTAGCCATATTATTAGATCAGGTTGAAGCCGGTGAAAAGCTCACCAAGTCACAGCAGAAATATCATGAAAAGACCAGACTCAGAGATCTTGCACTGTTAACTCTGCTTCTTGGAACCGGCATTCGCGTTTCTGAGTGTGTTGGAATTGATATTGACGATATCGACTACGATAATAACGGTCTTAGCATTCATAGAAAAGGTGGTTATAACACAACCATCTATTTCCCTGACGAAGTAAGAACTGCTCTTCTTGATTATTATGAGCAGCGAAAGCTCATTCCTGCTTGTGAAGGAAGCGAAAATGCATTTTTCTTATCTCTTCAGAACAAGCGTATAACTGTAAGAGCTGTTGAAAACCTCGTCAAGAAATATGCCAGAAATGTTACTACTCTCAAAAAAATAACTCCTCATAAACTGAGGAGTACTTTTGGCACAAACCTGTACAGAGAATCCGGAGATATCTATCTGGTTGCTGATGTACTTGGCCATAAGGATGTTAATACAACAAGAAAGCATTACGCAGCCCAGGAAGACGAAAACAGACGAAGAGCTGCTCGTATGGTCAAACTAAGAGAAAATAAAGATAATCCTGACTAAATCTCTAGGCATTTGCATAAGTCTTTCTGAAAAGAGATTTCTCAACTATAAAAATGTCATGTGGATCATCTACGCTGACAGCTATATAATCGCCTTTCTTACCCACCATGTATGTTTCTGATTCCCAATATGGAAACAGCTTGGTGGTTTTTTCTAACTTCTTGGCATACACATTCATCTCGCCTGTTGAGATGCATCCCTTTGCATCAGGAACAAGGGGATAAATCTTTCCATTATCAGCATCCTTAATTGTTGGCGTATAATCCAAATTAAGCTTGAATTTCTTGCCTGTTGTTGTATATGCACTTTCAAATTTTTCTTCAGATATAGCGGTTACATCTCCGCCAATACCTATTATCAATACGGTATTGTCCTTAATCTCGACGTTTACATCGCCCTTAAGTGTTCGAACTATTGCCATGTTTCCTGAAGGCACATGCTCCTGTGGACGTACATATCCTACAACCAAAGGACTCTTTACATACTTTGTCATATTGGCTGTATCAAGTTTGGCTTTTTTGGCATAGATGATCTCTGAATTCTCAAAATAATCATTCATGCGATCTTTTATTATATTTGAAATTGAGTATTTAGCAGAATCATCATCTATTTCTATAAATTCAGGGTAAACCTTCTTAATCAGCTCATTTTTAAGAAGTCCGCCGGCTTTCTCAGTGTGTCCTCCACCGGAACCTATTTTTGCAGAAAGAAATGCTGCAAGTTCATCGGCTCTTGTCTCCGGAACACAGCTTCTGATTGAAAACTTTGTTCCAAAGTTAAGCACTGTATAAACAATGCAAACGTCAATTGTATCTACAGCGACGATAAAGTCTCCAATTAGACCCAGGATATTCGGATCACATGGTTCACTCCTTAAAATTGCATAGTTATTGTCCTTGTGGTATTCAACGCCAAGCATTGCAACACCGGCTATTCTTGCTTCCTTAAGTGTAAGGTTCATATTCTTAAGACGAAGAATAAGTGCCTTATCATAGTCAAGTGAATCGATCATGTCTCGATCCAGAGGATGTGACATCTCGGAAAAAGCATTAGTATCAGAATAAAGACCATAGTAAAGAGCTGTTGAGACTTTTTTGTCCAACAGTTTATCTTCATCTTCAATCTTTAATAAATTCCAAATTACAGTACAGGAGCTTCCAAGATTACTTCTAACTTCATTAATCTTGGGGAGATTTCCGGATACCTGATGGTGATCGATAACTGCAATTTCCTTTGCACTAAACTTACGTACATTTCCTTCACCATACTGGCAATCCGTCATTAAGAGAAGTTCAGGCTTTGTTTTTAAATTCTGAACATATTCGATTGGTATACGTAATTTCTTAATCAGATATACAAGATTACTCTTACTTATCTCAAAATTGCCGGAATATATAAATCTGACCTTTTTGTGATAAGACTGAAAATACCTGAATAGAACATATCCTGAACAGATAGCATCAGCATCTGGATTATCATGACACTGAATAACTATTGAATTGTATTTTAAAAGACTTGATAATTTCATACGTTTCCCCTTGATACTATATTATATCAAGAGAAAACATAAAGCTATAATAAATATTATTTAAATTCAGCTGAATAATACGGTACAATAATAGCTTCTCCTGCATTAATTGTGTCAGGATCAGAAATTGCATTTATCATACAGATCTCACCTATATATTCATTGAGATTGTCATAATTATCTGCTGAAAAATTTGCGTTGGCAATATTCCAGAGTGTCTCATCACTGTGTACGGTTACAGTCTTGTAATACTTAAATGATGGTTCATATTCATCTGACTGAGCTGATGACATAACAGTTGTTCCTATAAATGCAAAAAGGAAAATAACAAGAGCAATTGTAAGGCCAAGAAGGAAATACTGTCTTCTTACAATTCTCTGACGTCTGATCTTGTTCTGCTGAATTCTGATCTCGCTTACACTGTTATATCTTGGGTTGTTATAAAGACTTGCTGCTGCTCTCATTGCCTCGCTCATATCTCCACCTCATCAAAAACCAAACACATGTTACGAACAATTGTTCTGATATAAATATATCGAACATACTTTCTGTTGTCAATAGTTTTTCGAACATATTTTCCGAACAAACATTTGCTTTGCCAAAAAAGCTGTGCTATACTTAATTCAGAAAAAAAGTCAGGAGGGACCATTATGCCAAAAGGAAAAATTTCGCCCAAACAGCAGGAAATTCTCGAATACATCAAAGAGCAGACTCTTTCAAGAGGTTTCCCACCGGCTGTACGTGATATATGTAAGGCAGTTAATCTTAAATCCACATCTTCCGTACACTCTCATCTTGAGACACTTGAGAAGAACGGATATATCAGAAGAGATCCTACCAAGCCCCGTGCTATAGAGATCTGTGATGATGGCTTTAACATGGTCAGAACCGAGATCGTCAGCATACCGGTAGTCGGACAGGTAGCTGCCGGAACTCCTATTTTGGCTGAGGAGAACATCGATTCCTACATTCCTATTCCTGCAGAAATGTGTCCTAAGGGCGCAGATGCCTTTATTCTTAATGTTAAGGGTGATTCAATGATAAATGCAGGTATTTACAACGGCGACAAACTCTTTGTCCAGGTATGCAACACTGCCAAGAACGGCGACCAGGTAGTTGCCCTTATCGATGATTCAGCCACTGTTAAGACCTATTACAAGGAAAAAGATCACATAAGACTTCAGCCCGAGAACGACACCATGGATCCGATAATTGTAGATGACTGCAAGATCCTGGGTAAGGTATTCGGCGTAATGAGATTCTATTGATAATTCAACATAATAAATTTAGAGGCCTTCTCCATTGATGAAATTCATCTTCGGAAGGCCTCTTTTAATACTAATATTTTATTTCTGCTTTCTTACATCTACTGCTTATGTAATCCCAGACAAAGTCAAAGTCTTCACTTTCGGCATAAATCTGATTATGCTCCATTGGCTCAAATAATTCTATCGCGTTAAAATTCTTGCGTTTTCTGACTTTCTTTACCAAACCAAAATTTGAAAGTGACATGTCTTTGCTTGTCGCCATTATTCCGGATCCCATCGCTATCATATTACCGGCTGCTGCTCCTGCCATAGCAGCAAGCCACCCAAGAGCTTCTGCTTTCTTGAACTGCCTTGGCAACTGTTTATGAGCTATTCCTTCTTCGTTCATTTCAAAGAGAACTATATATTTAAATCCATATACTGCAGCGGTGATAAAATAGCCCAATAACGTCAGCCCCAGAAGTATCCCGGGCAAGATAAAAAACTGTGGCGTTAGCAAAAAGTCTTTTATCCACCCACTGACATCCCCGTCAAACACTTCAATAAGAAGTTCAAAGATTGTAATTGCTATAAACACGATTCCAAGGACCTTCAGGATAGTCAGCGCAATCATCGGATTTTTGAGCATATTCAGCTCATATATCCATCTGTACTTTCTATCAGGGCATTTATAAATATTTTTTGTTACCTTTTCACCACTGATCTTATCCATGATTTACCTCCTGTTTTGTGACAAAATTCTGTCATTTATAAGTGTAGTCACACAAGCATGGTGATATACTGAATTTATAGATTATCGTTTACACGGGGGCTAAATTATGTTTACAGAGAGATTTAATATTCTTTTAAATGAACTGGGCGCATCCGTTATAGCGCTCTCTTCTTATGCCGGTTTTGACCGCACAAATATCAGCAGAATAAAAAGCGGAAAACGCATTCCAACACCTTCAAGCTCAACAGCAAGCAAGATTTCACATGCTATATATTCATATTCAAAGGACAATCGTTCATACACAAGACTCTGTAAAACAATAGGTATTAACTCAAGCTCTAACCGGCCTTATGTGGAGTCAAAGATAATTGAATGGCTCTATGAAGGCAGCGAAAACATAATAGCATCTTCAGGTAAGGCACGTACGACTACGCTCCTTAGAAAGCAGAAAAAAGATGCTTTTGGCAATCGTTTCAATATTTCCATGGAACTGGCTGATATTTCAAATAAACGCCTCAGCCAGTTAGTACATGCCGACCCTTCTCTTATCAGCCGCTACAGAAACGGCGTGCGAACCCCAATATCCAACCCTGAGCTTTCTACTCAGCTAAGTGAAATACTTTTTTCAAAAATCCTATCTTCCGATAAGTCAAAAGAACTCTCAGACCTCATGAAATGTCCCGAAGATGAACTCGACGAGGACTCTTTTTCTTCGTGGCTCTATGACACAGATGAAAAAACAACTGACGACTCCTTAACTGCTGCTGAAAACTTCCTTGATATCTTTGATTCATTCCGTCCGGATAATATCCCTAATTTATATTCGCCAGAAGATGCCATGAAAGGAATACCGATTACCGAAGACTCGGTCTATATCGGAATAGATGGCCTTCGTATGGCAGTTTTGCGATTTCTGTATACTGCCGTTTCACTTCATGCAAAAGAGCTCTATCTTTATTCTGATGAAAGCCAGGAATGGATGACACATGATTCATCCTTTTTGCTAAGATGGGCTTCTCTTATGGCAAACCTTGTTAAAAACGGTACCAGGATCATGATCATACACAATCTTGACAGGAGCCTTTCAGAGATGAATGATGCAATAAAAAGCTGGCTTCCCCTGTATATGTCAGGTATGATCGAATCCTACTACTGCCGAAAGCAGAAGAATAACAGATTTTCTCACACCGTATTTTTGAACCCCGAATCCGGATGTATCAGCTCTTTTCATGCTGCCGGAACAGATAAAAACAACATTTATCACTACTACACTGATCAAAGATTTCTGGATATCTGCATGGATGAGTACAAAGTTCTTTTAAAAGATTCATCACCGCTCATAAGGCCTGTAAAATCCAATGTCTTATCCGAAGTATCCGATATTACTGTGGTACAAGATGTGCTTTCACTAAGTACCATGTCAAAAGAGCTTGTCACAAGCTTTAATTCTCCTGCTCTTATCAGTCAGTGGGAAAGCTTTCACACTGCTCTTATTGAGAAGCTTGAAAACAATACAGTCAGGGAATGTATTCCTCTTGCCAAAAAGGAAAAGGTTTTAGCAGGTATTGTCCCAATTTGGCAGGCTCAGGGTGTAGAAAAAATATTCTACACCGCCGAGCAATATAATATGCATCTTAGAGATATCAGAGCTCTTTCTGAGAAATACGATAACTACAGATTTTTCCCTTTAGCAGAGTCACCATTTCCAAACATTGAGCTCATAGTCTCAGAAACACTGACAAAGATAACTCCTGGGCCACGCCCCGGATTCTCTTTTGCTTTTACACATGTGCCCATGTGCAGGGCATTCATGGACTATACCGAAACACTTATAAAACAAAATGCCTGAAATCAATCTTTTTTATCAACAGTCGGACGCACTACAACCTCTTTAGCGTAGAGAAGTTGATCCTGGGCATCAAAGATCACTTGTTTATTCGGCAAGATACTGTCTCGCAGGTCAGCTAGACTGTTGATCTCAGGCTTAGGAGCTTTGAACAACTGGTTCATCCATCCAAAAGCAAAGGAATAGAGCATGTCAAAAACTATTGCAATATTGTTCACAACCGAAAATACAACTTCATAGCCGCAGAAACCGACTATAAAAGTTCCCTTCTCAACTCTAAAGGATGACAACCCTATTGTCTTTTCAGATACAAGAACCATGTTTTCTGGCACAAATCCAATAGACTCAAAGAACAACGTTAAAAGCGCTTCATCCGTAGTTGCACCTAAAGGTTCTTCTCCGCCAAACATTTCCATCCAAATATAGTTGATAATAGCAGCAATCGGCATATCAACTGCTTTTCCGATTGCTTCTGCGGACATTTTATCTGAATTATAAAGAATCACTTTCAGGATTTCCTCAGTAGATTCTTTTACATTTTTCTTGGCTGCTTGTGCAGCTGCGTACTCCGCATATCCTATTCCATCCTTAATAGTGGAACGTATTTGGGACTCGAATGCCTTATCCCCTGCAAATTTCATTGCTTTTTGAATAACTCCGTTAAAGAAAGATGAAAGCTTGCCTCCTATCCAGGTACCTAACTTATTATATGTTTCTTCCAAAGTTTTTTTATTCTCGGTCAGCTTATCGGAAATAAACCCTTTTAGAGAATTAAGGCCAAGATCTCCCACTGCACATAGTACAGATCTGTATACATCGCCCTTTTCGTTTTTTTCACCGTAGTAATAGTGATTTGCATATGAATAAATGAGATAACATGAAACAACTATTCCCATTGCTTCAGGCGTTGGCCTAAGATCTCCGGTCATAAGTTCGCCCAGGGTATCCTGAACAGCAGACAAGAAGGTCTTCATTTTTTCTACATTTTCTACACCGTTTTCAGGTTCTGCGCCCAGGCCATAGTACATTCCAATCCATTCAAATAACATGTTTTTAAATGGATTGATAAATGCAGCTGCAAGTTTACCGGTACCTCCCGGATAATAAGTATTAAGTATTACCTGAATGGCATAATCTCCGGCCTTGACCATAGATCCTGCCACAAGTTCATATCTTTGACAAAGATCAGCAAATTCTATTTCTGCCTTACTATAATCCTCGTAAAAATGAAGCGACAGAAGAATGATATAATATCTCAAAAATTCTATATCCGCAGGAGAATAGAATTCGATATTCCTTATCATTTGCCTTATTTGAGGTTCTGGGCCTATGCCGAATAATTCAACTGTCTTTCTTAGCCTCTTTATTGCTTCTTCTTTCTCAGCCTGACTAGGTGGAACCGGCTTATCTCCCCAAAATTCTATCGGAAGGTCGCCTTCCAAACAAGCTCCGTCTTTGCCCTTGTAGATCAACCTCATTTTGGCTTCATATGGCTTGCCAAACATCGGAAGTGTAGACATCGGGAAGAAGTCAAATCCACCAACACCCATATGTACAATCCTGTAAGTAAAGTTCTCCTTAAAGGTGTTTCCATACTTTCCTTCATCATCAGGATCCTTAAAGCTCATTGAAGGATTTTTTATTATGACATTTTCGTCTGCCTTTTCATTTCTGTAGCATACAAGTACATCAAACGAGGATGGCATAAGCTCAAAATCTCCCGGCTTTGGATCCTCATCTGGAACCGTATTGACCTGAAGAATATCATTCTTAAAGAACTTCGTATTTGGTATTACGGAGATTCCATCCGGATAAAGAGCTATAACAAAGTAATTACTGATAACTGTTCCGTTATTAAGCTCTGCTTCTATGGTTATCCTGACATCCTTCTGATCTGCAACGATATCGTTAGTCTTCTCCATCATTTCGCTGCAGTTTTCGACCACTGCATAGTAGCCATTTTCGTATGTCGGCACCTTCTCGAATGTAACCTTAAAGGACGAATTTTCTTCTGCCCTCAGCTCTTTTGGCTCCTCATACAGATTTGCAATATAGAAAGGAACCATATCTGTGCCACCAAGACCTGCAATGAGCGTAGCTTCACCCTTGAAAGATGTGACAGCCCAGCTTACGCCGTCAGATGCAATCTTAGTAAATACGATTTCAGGATCTCCAAGGGAAATCTTAAACTCCACATGCCTTACGTAAGTTCCGCCTTCACCTGACAATGTAAAGCTCACCTTACCGCGCATTTTTTCACAGTTTTCGGGCACACTGACAGAAGCTGCTTTGTATCCGTTTGTAGTCATTCCTGCATCTGATACCGTCAGAACATTATCACCGGAAAAGACTCTGATCCTCTGTGTCAGATCATCTCTTTCTTTCTCATAACCGGACTCTTCAACCTGTACAATGCGAGCGTACACATACTTTTGCTGGTCGTTTTTGCTAAGGACATCTCCAAATTCTTTATTTACATACATCTTGTATGTAGCAGATGCCTTTTTCTCTTCTTTGTTTTTATCTTTATCTTTTTTATTCTTCTTAGTCTTTTTGTTTTTGGAAGTACCACTGCTTACTGCAGCACCACCTGCAATAAGTGCTCCAAGTCCACCTACTGCAGCTGCCTCAGGGAGTGAAGCATCGCCTCCTTCAAAGATTTCATCAATTATGGAAGTACCCTGATCCTCACCTAATGTGCTTGATGCATCAGTAAAATCTTCCTGAAAGACCTTCTCGTCAGTCTCTTCTTCCTCTTCAAAATCTTCAGTTACATCTGTTGCTTCATCTAAACTGCTATCTGTTATCCCCTCATCTTCTTTATTATCTGTTCCTGGCACAGGTACTGCTTCTTTTACAGAGGTATCAACCCATTCATAGATCCAAAGAGTATCTGTCCCGGCACCGGAAAAGAGGATGGCAATTTCGTCACCATCTTCGTATCCTTTTCCCAAAGTAGCCTTTACTTCAGCATTGGGATTTGGTGTATTACCGATCGTATCCAGATAAACCTTGTTTTCCTTTCCTTCTACAGTAGGCGAAAATCTGGACGGCGCATTATTCATAATTGCAGTTCGTTCCTGATTTGGTTCACCATATCCAACAGCACCGTATAACGACCAAAGCAGATAATATCCTTCAAAGCTGATATTCGCTGATAGACTGAAAACCACTTCATCATCAGGGTATATGATCTGTGGCGGCGCAGAACAACTGACAGACATATTAGCACTTCCGGATCCGTGATAATCAGTTGCCGGCTGGCTTACCCTTTCTGTATGTGTAAGCTCTGTTCCGGAATAATAGTATGATGCATATCCATCTTCACCAATATCATTATCCTGCGACGTAACATTGGTTTCCTTAAGCTTCCAATAACCACTACTCTTATCACTTGTAGCATATACAGTTTGCGGACGTATAAAAATACACATCAGTATACTTGTCAAAATGAACATTGCCATCAACAAATATGATAAAAGCCTATATCTGACATTTTCTTTTTCAAAAAATATCATACGCGCCTCCTATCAAAGAAGTGAGGAAAGTGCTGTGATTGTTCCAAAACCTGCTACTGATCCAATGAGCAGGCTTTTGGTCTTTCCACCCTGAGGCATTCGAATGCCATTACTCTTTTTAGCAGTAAAAGATTCTGCCAGAGAATATATAAGTCCACTCTTACCACCAAGCGCCTGAAGTGATAGAATGATGCCGGATATTCCGGCCATCGTCGATTGTGCATTAGCTGTATCAAACCCAACAAAAGCGAAATTTGTTACCATGCCGATAAGATAGCCGATTATTATTGATAAGAATCCCATCTTACCTTCTGTCTTTTTAAATATTGCCGAGATACCGGAAAAGAGCTTTGGAACGCCTCCGTTAAAGAGCGATAAGAACATTGCTCCTACGGCTCCTTTTCCAAATATTCCACCGATGGTTCCAAGAGCATCGCTTCTGTCCAGTCCTCCCTGTGCAAAGGTCAGCCACGAAAGAATCTTTATTATACTTTGATCTGAACTATGCGCCATTCCCAGGAATATCCATAAAACAGCTAAGATAAGTACAGGGATCAGCATCTTAGGCTTAAGCAAAAGCCCAATACTTCCTCCAAGTATCGACTTAACGCTGTCCCAAATTGCGCCTAAAGGTGACAAAACCTGTGAGTCCTTTGCATCAATAGTAGCAGCTGAAGTCATATCGCCGCTTCCATCTGAATTGCCAATGGTAAAATCCATAACCTCAAATTCACCCGCTCTGTTTAGCGCAGAAATGTCTGCATCTGCTGTTATTATCTGATTTCCGCAGTATCTACAGAATTTAGCTCCTTCATTTAGCTCTTTTCCGCAATTAGAACAATATCTGATCTTGCCAGCCATATGTCATTCCTCCTTTAAAGTGATTAAATCAATAACTTAAGGTCTGACGAAGAAAATAAAGCCTATCTTTTCATCACCGTTATAAACATCGCCCATTGCATATTGCGCTTTGTTGTTTTCAGAGAACTGGTTAATATCAATACGAAGCGCTGTCTGATCGCTTTTAGCTTCTATGCTTCCAAAACTGGCATCCCATTCGCCTCTAAGTTCCATCACCCAGCCTTCATCCTTTGCAACCAACTGATAATCTGTTGGGTTTTCTTCCGGATACTCATATCTTTCCGTAACATCCAGATAAACAGTTACTTTATCACCGTGGTACTGGATATCTGCCTCGGACAGCATGATTCTTCCCATCACATCACCACTTGCAGAAGCATTTAAAAGACATTTCCACTTTCCGCTTGCTTTATCGATATCCTCGAACTTAGTAGTACCATCAGGAAGTGTTACGTCAACCCATGAAAAATCGCTAAATCCGGCTTTTCCATTGGGTTCGTAAACATTTGTCTCAGAGTCACTTACAACTTCATTTTCTGAGTTTTCTATATTGTTTACAGGTTCTTCTTTTGATTCTTCCGTGACAATATCCTGCTTAAGGAAATCTTCCACTGAATTGTCCTGCACTAATTCATTTTGATCATTCTGTGCAACCTGAGTTTGAACCTCTTCGGTTTCTTTATCTGTTTTTTCAAGCTTATCCTTTTCTTTTATGCCAACAAAAGCCAGCACCAACACACATGCGACTGCAATTAGTACAACAGATGCAAGTACAGTTACGACCTTATTTGATTTATTGTTTTCAGGTTCGGTGTTTGCCTGCTTCTCTGGACGAGGCTGCATTTTAACTGGTTCATCAGCTGCTTTGGCATTGTCGATTTTAGTACCGCAAAATTCACAGAACACACTGTCATTTGGTATCTGCTTTCCACAGTTCGTACAAAACATAAGTATCTCCTGTTATCAATTAGTCTTTTCAAACAAAATAGTCATGTTTTTACCATCAATATCAAATAAAAAAGGAATTCTCTCGCTCGTCACTACATTGGTTCCAACACTGGCAGTGCTTCCATCATCGGATGCAAGCCCAAGAGGTATCACTACAGAAATACTCTCTGTACTTATACGCAATTCATGGGCCACATCATACCTGACATCAACGCTGCCAACGGGAGGCAGATTCCCACTAAGGAAGGTATATTTACACTCCTGTTTCCCTGAGGGAAGTCCTGCCAGAGCAGATAATTCCTCATCAAAATCTATTTCCACAGACACTCCGTCTCCGTTAAAAGACATCTCTCCATGGTCTGATACAAATCGTCCAACATGCGGATCCGGCGCAGGTGTATCCGGTTCGTAAGGCATATTGGCAGAACCGGCTCCGCCTCCGCAACCTGCCAGAACCAAAACAACAGTCATCAATGAAATAAAAGTCTTAAACCTAAAGCTCATACAGTTCTCCTATATTTCATTTGAATCCACTCGCAATTATGAATACTCCTTATAATATTTTACGTCACATAAGTACCTCAGTTTGTTTGTGACAAGCATTTGTCAATGACAATTTAGTCACACCTTCTATGCACAAAAAATGAGCTATCGCACACAGCTAGCGCAATAGCTCATTACTTAATCGTTTCAATTTTTGATATTACTTTAGATCAGCAGTATCTATCTGCTTACCGTCTCTCCAGATTCTCTCAAGATCGTAGAAAAGTCTGTTCTCGCTGTCAAAGACATGAACTACAATATCTCCGAAATCAAGGAGTATCCAGTTAGCTCCCTCATAGCCTTCTACATTCTTGGTCATGTAGCCTGCTCTTCCGAGCTTCTCCTGAACGTTATCAGCAAGAGCCTGAACCTGGTTTCTGTTGGTTCCGGCAGCAATAATGAAGAAATCGCCGAGAGTTGAAATCTCGCTTATATCAATTACGCGAATATCCTCGCCCTTTCTGTCTTCAAGAGCATCAACCGCCATAGCAGCCATTTTCTTTGAAACTTCAATATCTGACATGTAAACCTCTTTCTTTATATGTAGAATTTTTTATAGAATTCGTAGGCGTTCATAGTCGCCTCATCAACTTCTTTTCCGATTGTCTTAAGATAGATCACTGAATCATGCAGAATATGCGCAAGACACTTGTCGAGATCGGTAAATGCCTCTTTTCTGATCTCAGCCATATTCTCAAGCGGTCTTCTGTTTGGCTCAATGAAGTCGGCGATATATACGATCTTCTCGAGAAGAGTCATATCCTCTCGTCCTGTAGTGTGCCATCTAATGGCTCCCAGGATCTCAGGATCATAGACATCGTACTTTGTTCTGGCCAGATACATACCGACTTTTGCATGTAAAAGAGAATGGTTCTTTCTCTCTACTTCAGTAATCTCAATATCATTCTTTTCACATATCTTTATCTGTTCTTCATGAGTCATGCACTTGGCACAGTCATGCAGATATCCTGCGATAAGAGCTTTTTCAATATCAGCGCCGTACAAAAAAGCCATATTGGCAGCTGTATAAGCAACTCCCAGAGTATGGTCAAATCTGTCGGGTTTAAGTTCGTTTTCAAGCTGCTTGCGCAGTTTCTGAGACACTTCGATTATCTTCATCTGTATAATCCCTTTATACACATAAATTCAATACACTCATCAGGTAAAAGATATCTTACAGATCTTCCGGTTTTAACACGCTGTCTTATGTCTGTAGACGAAATGTCAATTCTGTTAAAAGTCATTATCCTGATATCCGCACCAAATCTTGTATTGAGCTCACGTCTCTTTCTGTCGAGAGCAGGAAGATCGTCCTCTTCTCTGACTGCAGCAAGAATCACGCAGGATTTCAAAAGCTCATCTGCCTTATACCAGGAATCAATACCGATTATTGAATCTCCGCCGAGAATAAGATAAAGCTCATCGCCCGGATACATAAGCTTAAGTTCATTGATGGTATCAATGGTATATGTGCCTTCAGGCTTATCAATTTCAAGTCTTGAGCAGGTAAAATACGGGTTATCCGCAATTGCCATTTTTACCATCTGATAACGGGTATCACCGCTTGAAATCTCAGTCCTGTTCTTTAAATGAGCCAGATTGTTTGGCATAAAGATTATTCTGTCCAGAGAAAACTGCTCTCTGGCAGACTCTCCAAGAAGAAGGTGTCCATTGTGAATAGGATCAAATGTACCGCCCAGTATACCAATCTTTCTGCATTCCATATTAGTGCCTCCAACATGGTATATTTTTGATTTATTCAGCCTTTTTAGTCTTTGGAAGGATTATCTTAGGATCATCCTTAAAAGGCTTATATAATACAAATTTTCTTCCGATCACCTGAACAAGATCAGATCTTGTTCTCTCAGCAACAGTGTTAGCAACTTCCTTAACATCTGCAAGGCAGTTCTTAAGCACAGTGATCTTAACGAGCTCATGTGTGTTAAAGGTCTCTGCAATCGCGCTGGTGATCTCGGGTGTTACAGTAGCTTTTCCAATCTGGAAAACCGGCTCAAGGTCAGCTGCAAGTCCCTTTAAATAAGCTCTTTGTTTACTTGTTAATGTCATTATTCTTCATCCTCATCTATTGTCGAATCATCTGCAGGTACTGTGTCTGCATTTCTGTAGTACTCAAAACTGTATCCATACATTCTTACAGTATCGCCTTCCTGAATGTGAAGACTCTCAAGCTGATCGAGAATTCCTGTGTCTGCAAGGAATTTCTGGAAGAACGCAAATCCTTTCTCGGATTCAAGGTTTGTATAGCCAAGCATTTTCTCAATCTTAGGGCCTTCAATAACATATTCAGCCTCATCCTGATCGTAATAAACAGAAAATGCCTCATCAGCTTCTGTTGCCATATCTTCAGGGAAGAATTCCTGCTCGAAGGTAATAGGTTTGTCCTCAATCTCAGAAAGGGTCCTACTTACATAGTATAACAGTTCCTTGATACCTTTTCCAGTTAGTGTGGAGGTTGCAAACACTTTTACACCTAGAGGTTCGTACTTTTCTTTGATCTTTTTTATGATCTCAGCATCCTCACCCTCAGGAAGCATATCAACCTTATTTGCAGCAATAACCTGGATTTTCTTGGTTATATCTGCGTTGTAGTTCTTAAGCTCATTGTTAATGGCTTCCAAATCCTCAAGAGGATCTCTGCCTTCTGTTGAAGCTGCATCAACAACATGGATCATCATTCTGGTTCGCTCGATATGTCTTAAGAACTCATGTCCAAGTCCTGCGCCTTCGGATGCCCCCTCAATAAGTCCGGGTATGTCTGCAACAACAAAGCCCTTAGCACCGTCAAGATCAACAACACCCAGCATTGGAGTAAGCGTTGTGAAGTGATAATTGGCAATCTTGGGCTTAGCGTTTGAAACCTTCGAAAGGAAAGTTGATTTTCCAACATTAGGGAATCCAACAAGGCCCACATCTGCGATCACCTTAAGCTCAAGTAAAACCTCAAGCTCTATTGCCGGCTGACCGGGCTGTGCATACTTAGGCGCCTGCATGGTTGAGGTAGCATAATGCATGTTACCGTTTCCGCCTTTTCCGCCCTTTAAGATCACAGCTTCCCTGTTATCACCGCTCATATCTGCGATTACTTTACCGCTGGTTGCTTCTTTTATAACAGTTCCTTCAGGAACCTTTATGATAAGGTCAGCGCCATTTTTTCCATGGCAGCGCCTTTTATTTCCGTTTTCACCATTTTCAGCTTTATACTTGCCGCCGTAATGGAAGTCTGAGAGCGTATTGATACCTTCATCCACTTTAAAGATGATATCTCCGCCCTTTCCGCCGTCTCCTCCATCAGGACCGCCGTTGGGAACGTATTTCTCTCTTCTGAAAGAGATATGTCCGTCTCCGCCTTTTCCGCTCTGTATAAAGATTTTAGCTTTATCTACAAATACTGGCATATTAGTACCTCAAAATACAACTAGTTAAAAATAGGCTTCAAACAAAAAGTTTGAAGCCTGTCTTTTGCAAAAATTACTTATTCTCTACAGCATAAACGCTGGCCTGTTTCTTATCTTTGCCCTTGCGCTCGAATCTAAGAACACCATCAACAAGTGCAAATAATGTGTCATCGCTACCGATTCCAACATTAACACCAGGATGAATGTGTGTTCCACGCTGTCTGTATAAAATATTTCCGGCCTTCACGAATTGTCCATCAGCTCTTTTTGCTCCAAGTCTCTTGGATTCTGAATCTCTACCGTTCTTGGTTGATCCAACACCCTTCTTATGAGCAAAAAATTGAAGGTTCATATTCATCATGACTTATTCCCTCCTAAATTTAATGTTCAAAAATTTCTTACCATACTGTTCGTATATACTGGTGACACCGAGCTCGAAAGACCTTAATAAAAGATCTGCTTCCTTTGAAGGAATATCCTCAAACTCTAATCTCAATATACCTTTTTCTTCATTCTGGCTGGTCAATATCTTATCATCCGTGAACTTCTCAACAGAATTGATAGTATTGATTGTCAGGACCGAGATCGCAGCACATACAATGTCTTCACCATATTCAGCAAATCCTGCATGTCCGTTGCATTCAATCCATTTGTAACTGCCATCTGAAGCTTTCGTAATTGTAATAGTCGTCATCTGTATATTGTCAGCTTAAATTACATTGTGATCTTGTCGATCTTAACAGTTGTGAATGGCTGTCTGTGACCGTTCTTCTTGTGATAGCCAGTCTTTCTCTTGTACTTGTAAACAACAACCTTCTTAGCACGTCCCTGCTCTACAACTGTTGCGCTAACCTTAGCTGAGCTAACATCGCCTGCAACCTTGAGTGTATTGTCGTCGCTTACTGCAATAACATTATCAAATGTTACTTCTTTTCCAGGCTCTACATCAAGCTTCTCTACCTTGATCTCATCGCCCTCGGAAACTTTGTACTGCTTACCACCAGTTACAATAATTGCGTACATAAGTTACCTCCTTCTTCAAAAAACTCGCTAACTTCGGCGGGGATAGACCCACTTAGGCCTAGTTAAGCGGCATACCATGGTATAATATCATTCATTTTCCATGTTGTCAACACTTTGATTGTTATTTTGTAATATTTCTTTTAATGATTTATCGTTTTTGTTTCTTGTGAGCTCAATAATGCCAAGCCCGGTTATATCGACAAATTCAGTGTGTACCACTTCTTTTCTGGCAAGAGCTCTTACATGATCACAAAGTTTTTGCACATCTTCTTTGTCTTTCATGTTAATGAAATCTATAAGTATCATTCCCGTAAGATTTCGAAGCCTTATCTGTCTGAATATTTCATCGGCAGCTTCTATGTTGACTTTATATGTAATATCTGTCTTGCCGGAAATTGCTTTTCCTGTATTTACATCTATGGCATTAAAGCTTTCAAGCTGTTCGATGATAAGGAAAGCTCCTGATTTAAGCCACACCCTGTTATAGAGCAGCTTATCCATATCTTTTTTAAGACTGTAAACTACGGATTCATTAAGAATACGTGGTTCATCTGAGGTTTTGGTCCTGATGAATGCCCTTGCTTTTTCAATGTGATATGCTTCATCTGCACTGTCATTTTTCTGAAGACAGGAAAAGACCTTTCGGCTCTTTGCCACACTCAGAATATCGCAGATTTTGTCTATACATGCCTTTATATCATCTCTAATGTTCTCATCTATATCATCCTCTGAAAGACGAGCAGCTTCAGTCCTTACGATAACACCAAAATTAGTACCGGATAGCTTTTCAATATATTCATCCGCCAAGTCTTTGTAATGTTTCTTAGCACAATTTATCAGTCTGTTTCTGTCTTCCTGAGAGATTTTCAAAGACGCGCCGACACCTTTTCTACCCAACGTAACAGCAACAAATTTACCCGAGATAGAAAGCCGTGATGAAAGTTTTGCTTTCTTAAGCTTGAGTGGTTCTGCCTCAACCTGAAGAACAATCTCATCACCTTGTCTTAACTCCGATGGCGAAGTGATCTGTCTGTTAACAACGGTAATAGGCAGTATGTTTTTGAGCGCAACATAACCCTGCTCGTCATCGCGATACCTCACAAAGGCAGAATCAATATTCTTCAGGATATTCTCCACTCTGCATAAATAAATATCACCGAGCACCGAATCACGGACAACAGAAATAAACTCCAGCTTATTGTCTATATAAGCTGAAACAACCGGATAATTATCATAGTTTGAAACAAAGATATCAGCCATTTATATATATTCTCTCGTCTGTATCACCGGCTATGAATGGTTCGATGTATGTTTTATCGCCTTCCTGAAAATCGCGGTAAATATCCACTCTGTGTATATCGAGCCATACGGTGTTAAACTCTTTTCCCAATGATTTATAGAAATACTCAAAGAGCAAAGTCGGCTTTAATGTAACTTTGCTGCTCATCATAAGCAATATATCAAGATAGTCTTCTCCGAACTCATAATTTAATATCATCGGCTTCATATCAATCTCTTTTTCGCCGCTCTTTGTCTTCTTGACGGCGGGAAGAGTTTCTTTTTCAAGATAAGACTTCATCTCGCTTACCCAGTCGAAGTCAGGCTTTGAATTCTCTCTGAATTTCAGATGATATTTAGCAGCGTATGAAGTTGTCATTGCTTTTTCTTCGCGCTCATCAAGCTCAGCAATGGCAACGATCTTAATGCCTTCATTCATAACACTGTTAAGTCCGTCCATGATATCCTCAACACTGCTCATGGAATTGACAGTCATATCAAGATATTCACCATCACTGGTTGATCCTACGCTAAGGGGCTGCGCAAAAGATAACACCTGATGTGGGCTAAAGCCTTCTGAATACTTGATATCAATACCTGCTCTTCTGATGGCCTTTTGAAAATATCGCATGACATCCAAATGACCTATGAACTTTATTGGTCCGTTTTTTGAAAATTTCAAACGTAATTTATGCATTATTTACTCTCCGTGCAAACTCCGACTCCGTAGGAAGCTGCACCACATCCCAAACATCCTTGTCTGCAATTTATTGATTTCTTACCTGCAAGAGCATTTTTCCATTCTCTTAACATAAAGGCCTTGGTTACGCCACAGTCGATGATATCCCATGGGAATATCTCGTCATCAGCTCGTTCTCTTGTGGTGTAGAAGAAAGGATCAACTCCGCATTCCTTGAAGGTCTCCATCCATGTGTCAAACTTGAAGTACTCACTCCAGGCGTCAAAAACGCAGCCCTTTTCATAAGCTCTGAGAATAACGTCGCAGAGCCTTCGATCGCCTCTTGCAAAAATGCCTTCCATCATGCTTGCGTCAGCTTCATGCCAGTTGTATTTGATATGCTTCTGGTTAAGCTGTGACATGATTCCTTTTCTGGTCTTATTGGCTTTATCAAGGAACTCTTCCTTGGTGTTCATGGGCGCCCACTGGAACGGAGTAAAAGGCTTAGGCACAAAGAATGAAGTACTTGCTACGATGTCTATCGTACGCCCGCCTCTCTTTTCCTTGGGCACAGTCTCAAAATATTCCACAGCTACTTTATTGGCTATATCACCGATGCCATAGATATCTTCATCTGTCTCTGTAGGAAGTCCCAGCATGAAATAAAGCTTAACTTTATTCCATCCGCCAAGGAACGCCTCGTGTGATCCTCTCAGAATATCCTCCTCTGTGAGACCTTTATTGATAACATCTCTCATTCTCTGGGTTCCGGCTTCCGGTGCAAAAGTAAGAGAGCTCTTTTTTACATCCTGGACCTTACTCATTACATCCAGAGAAAATGCATCAATTCTAAGTGACGGAAGAGATATGTTTATCTTCTTTTCATTGCAGCTCTTTATCAAAAAGTCTATAAGCTCAGGTAGTTTTGAATAGTCACTGGAACTTAAGGAGCTTAAAGAGATCTCCTCATATCCGGTGTTCTCAAGAGCTTCTATGGCAATTTTCTTAAGATATTCCACATCTTTTTCACGAAGAGGTTTATAGAGCTGTCCTGCCTGGCAGAATCTGCAGCCTCTGATACATCCTCGCATAATCTCAAGCACAACTCTGTCCTGAGTGATCTTGATGTAGGGAACTACAGGCTTAGTCGGATAAAACTCGTGAGAAAGGTCAGTGCACATCTCCTTTTTGATGGTCTTTGGAATATCATCAATAATCGGCTCCATGGATGCAATAGTCCCGTCTTCCTTGTACTTAACATCATAAAATGATGGTACGTAGATACCGGGAATCTTAGCAGCTTCATGAAGAAAATCTATTCGGCTGATACCTCTTTTCTTCGCATCCTTATACAGGTCAAAGAGCTCGCGATATCTTGTCTCACCCTCTCCGATATAGAAAATATCAAAGAAATCCGCAATCGGCTCAGGGTTATAGGTACAGGGGCCACCACCAATGACTATTGGGTCATCCCAGGTCCTGTCAGCAGTTTTAAGAGGAATGCCTGAAAGATCCAGAACCTGCAATATGTTCGTGTAGCACATCTCATACTGGATGGTAAAGCCCAGGAAGTCAAAGTCCTTTATCGGGTCCTGAGATTCAAGCGCAAAAAGAGGAATGTTCTTTTCTCTCATAAGTGCATCCATGTCCATCCATGGAGAATACACACGCTCGCACCATACGTCGTCGTAAGAGTTGAACATTCCGTAAAGGATCTGAATGCCCAGATGGGACATTCCGATCTCATATACATCAGGAAAACAGAAGGCAAATCTTATATCGATCTGCCCCTTATCCTTAACAACACTGTTTACCTCATTGCCGATGTATCTCTCGGGCTTTTCGATAGTAAGCAGCGCCTCATCTGTTAATGCCAAATTATAATTCATACTTTTTCCTTTATCGTCTTGACAGTTCGTCTGTTATATCCTCCCAGCTGACATTTTTAACAGCCATGAGGACCATCATATGATACAGGAAATCACTCATTTCGTAAATAACTTCATTTTCATTCGGGTTTTTAGCAGCTATAACCATCTCGGTTGCCTCTTCACCGACCTTTTTAAGAATCTTGTCGATTCCTTTTTCGTAGAGATAATTGGTATAAGAACCTTCTCTTGGGTTTTCTTTTCTATCCTTTATAACCTCAAATACTGAATCAAGGACCTTCTGAGGATTCTTTTCGGAATAATCCTTTTTAGCTATCTCGTTAAAGAAACATGAATAGCTTCCGGTATGGCACGCAGCGCCAATCTGCTTAACCTTGGCAAGAATGGTATCAAGGTCGCAATCTGCTGTAAGAGACTTAACATACTGGAAGTGTGAACTGGTTTCGCCCTTAATCCAGAGCTCATTTCTGCTTCTGCTAAAGTATGTCATCTTACCTGTTCTAAGCGTATTGCTATATGCTTCTTCATTCATGTAAGCAAGCATCAGAACCTGATCCGTTCTGTAGTCCTGAACAATAACAGGAACCATTCCGTCAGAATTCTTTTTAAGCTGATCCCATGTAAATGCAGGTTCCAGAGCGCTTATCTTAATTCCTTTTTCAGTTAAAAGATCTTTTATCTGATTTATGCGCTGTGCATTGGAATTCACATTTATTCCGGACACAGCATCAATAAAGTCATATTTGAAAAAGAGCTCTTCAGGATGGTCTTTATAGGGCAGATCATCAGCATCAAAAACTGCCATAACAGGAAGGCCAATGCCCGGATCTGTTAGCTTTTCTTCATCCTTTGTAACGAGTACAAGTTCAGATGCAAAGGTAAGGACATCGTCTTTTCTTTCTGTCACGGAAGAAGCGTCTTCGTAACAGATAACAATCTTGTCCTTGCCGAATTTCTCTGATACTTCCTTAAGGATATCAGCGTTACCTTCTTTTGAAAAGTTAAGGGCAGCTCTCTTACAGCCTGCATAGAGGAGCTTTTTGATATCCTCCATTCTCTTGACATTGCCTGCGCCGATAACAGGGACATCAACAGCCTTACAGATATCCTTGATCACATCCAAAGACTCTTCATGAGCTTTATCATCGCCTGCCGGGGAAAGATCAAAAATTATGATCTCGTCAGCATTTGAATTTGATAATCTCTCGCCTTCGGAAACTGCATCAAACTCGCATACCTGGTCGGTTCCAAAACCTTTCATTGCACGACCGTTTTTCAAATATATTGCACCGACTATTTTTTTAACACTGTTCTTCATGCTTAAAGTGCTCCTTTTGTACTGAGTACGCCTTCTATTCTCGGATCTATCATTGACGCTTCATCCAGCGCTTTTGCAAATGCCTTGAATATCGCTTCAATCTTGTGGTGATCGTTAGATCCGTTTAAAACCTTGATGTGAAGATTCATTGCTGCAGAATATGAAACTGCATAGAAAAACTCTTTTACAAGCTGTGTGTCGAAATCACCTACCATAGGTGCTGTAAATTCAGCATCCATCACAAAATACGGCCTTCCGCAAAGGTCTATTGCACACATCACCAAAGTCTCATCCATGGGAAGGATCATACTTCCGTAACGCTTTATACCCTTTTTGTCGCCCAAAGCCTTAGAAATAGCCTGTCCAAGCACGATTCCGGTATCCTCAACCGTGTGGTGACCATCAACATTTAGGTCTCCGTTTACTGTGACATCCATGTCATAAAAGCCGTGTTTTGTAAATCCCTGAAGCATATGATCAAAGAATCCGATGCCCGTTGTTATGTTTGAAGCTCCTGACCCGTCAAGGTTAAGTAAAACCTTGATGTCAGTTTCTTGCGTTTTTCGTGTCACTTCTGCAACTCTTTTTTCCATAGCTTGTATCTCCTTATATGCAGTTTACAAAATATTGTAAATTCTAATTATAAAATATATGTAAACTTGCATTTTATATACGTTTTAGAAAGTAAACTTGCAATTTTGGTGCACTTTTCAATGATTACAAGTGTAATTTTTAAGTATTGACCAGATCAGTCACATTGACCATATCAGACAATCTTATTCGAACCTTACAGCAATGGAATTAGCGTGAGCTGTAAGCCCTTCCTGCTTTGCAAAGAGTTCAATATCATCATGTACTTTCTCAAGTGCTGCTCTTGAGTACGAAATAATACTTGTTTTCTTTACGAAATCATCAACAGAAAGCGGTGAGAAGAATCTTGCAGTTCTGTTGGTAGGAAGAATGTGATTAGGGCCTGCATAGTAGTCTCCGAGAGGTTCTGAAGAATAATCCCCAAGGAAAATAGCGCCTGCATTCCTAATTTTTGTCATTGTTTCATACGGATTAACAGTAATTATCTCAAGGTGCTCAGATGCAACTGCATTGGCTGCTTCGATGGCATCCTCCATATTCTCTGCTACAAAAATATATCCATAGTTATCTAAGGACTTCTTTATTATATCCGCTCTTGAAAGAGTCTGCAAAAATCCGTCGATCTCTTTTGACACATTATCTGCCAGTTCCTGAGATGTAGTAATTAAAATAGCACTCGCCATTTCATCGTGTTCAGCCTGTGATAAAAGATCTGCAGCCACATATCTTGCATTGGCGCTCTCATCAGCAAGAACAAGAATCTCACTGGGGCCTGCGATTGAGTCAATCGAAACATGTCCAAAGCATGCTTTCTTGGCAAGAGCAACAAAGATATTTCCGGGTCCTGTTATCTTATCAACTTTAGGTACAGACTCTGTTCCAAATGCCATTGCAGCGATAGCCTGAGCTCCGCCTACCTTATAAGCTTCCGTAACACCTGCTATATCAGCTGCAACCAATGTTCCGGGATTAACCTTACCATCCTTGCCGGGAGGTGTGCACATTACAATTTTCTCAACGCCAGCAACCTTGGCGGGAACCACGTTCATAAGAACGCTTGATGGATAAGCTGCTTTTCCGCCCGGAACATAAACACCTGAAATCTCTATTGGAAGTATTCTCTGTCCCAGGATGCTTCCGTCTTCCTTGGTATCGATCCAGGTGTTCCTCTTTTGCTTCTCGTGAAAGGCTCTGATATTCTCAGCACTTCTCTTCATAACTTCTACAAATTCAGGATCAAGTGCCTTGTATGCCTCTTCTATTTCCTGCCTTGTTATCTTTATTGAGTTTGCATCAATAATGCACTTATCAAACTTCTCTGTGTACTCAAATAAAGCCTTATCTCCGTTATTTCGGATATCATTTATTATTCCATTTACTGTTTCTTCATACTCACCATAGCTTCCGGGATTTCTGTTTAAAAGATTTCCAAGAAGTTCTTTTTTGGTTTCTTCTGTAAGTTTAAGTGTTCTCATTTACTCCAAATTCTCCTTAATGTCATTTATGAGCTTTCTGATTCTTTCAGTCTCCATCTGCATGCTTACCTGATTTACGATCATTCTTGCAGAAAGGGGGCATATTTCCTCAAGAACCTCAAGACCATTCTCTCTGAGTGTTGATCCGGTCTCAACAATATCAACAATCACATCTGAAAGATTAACAATAGGTCCAAGCTCTACCGAGCCGTTGAGTTTAATTATATCAACTGTCTGATGTTTTTTATTGTAGAAGTAATCTTTTGCAATATTGGGATACTTACTTGCAACCCTGATCATCTCTCGATGCTCTAAAAGCTCTTTTGCCTCATGAGGTCCACAGACGCACATTCTGCACTTTCCAAAGCCAAGATCCAGGACTTCGTAAACTCTTCTGTTCTCCTCAAGGATAGTGTCAGCGCCTACAATTCCGATATCCGCTGCACCGTATTCAACATAGGTCGGAACATCCGGTCCCTTTGCCAAAAAGAACTTAAGCTTAAGCTCTTCATTGGTAAAAATAAGCTTTCTTGTCTTTTTATCTAAGATCTCCTCGCACTCAATCCCGCACTTATTAAGTATCTCCATGGTTGAGTTGACAAGGCGTCCCTTTCCAAGGGCAAATGTAAGATATCTCATAAATTCACCACTCATGCCTTTCTGTATGCCAAAGCCACCTTCTGGCCTGATTTTCTCATTTCAATAGCTTCAGAGAGCTTAGCCTTAAAGCTCTCTTCATCAAACTCAGTATATACAGTCTGCTTCTCATGTTCCATTTCAACGTTCTGTCTGTAAAGAGCTGACAAAAGGTCATCAAGCAGAATTACGAAGCCAATAGCAGGTGCTTCCTGACCATATTTTCCAAGGAGGTTGTTGTATCTTCCGCCCTTGGCGATAGCATCGCCTACTCCGTAGGTGTATGCACTAAAAATGACACCTGTGTAATAATTGAATTTACTCAGCATTCCAAGATCAAATGAAACATACTGGGTAACATCATATTCTTTAAGTACCTGATAAAGCCTTTTAAGGCGCTTTATAGCGTTTAAGCTTCTCTCGTTTGATACCTGTTCCTGAGCCTTATCAAGGGCCTCATCTGAGCCGATAAACTCAGCCACCTTGACTATCAGGTTTTTGTACTTTTCCGGTATATTTCTCTCAGCAAGGATGCTCTCAGCGGCAAAATAATTCTTCTGAACGATCTGCTCCCTGATCATGACCTCTGTCTCTGCATCAATACCGGCTTCCTCGCAAATGCCTTTATAGTACTCTGCATCACCGATGCTGACCTGGAAGTCCTTCAGACCTGAGCTTAAGAGAGACTCTATTAAAAGAGCTATCATCTCAGCGTCAGCATATACAGAATCATCCTTAAAAAGCTCAACACCGATATTATTTGTCTCTTTTAATTTACCCTGAAGGCTTGAAGTATTAAGAAATGTACTGCCCTGATATACAACTCTCACAGGCATTGGATTTTCAAGCATTACCTTTGATGCGCATCTGGCAATAGATGGTGTAAAGTCCGGTCTTAAAACCATTGTATTTCCGTCTTTATCAAAGAACTTATACAGTTCTCTTGCATCGCTGGCATTTATCTCCTGAGCAAATACATCGAAAAATTCAAATGTAGGTGTTTCTATATCCTCATATCCGTACAGCTTCATCTTCTCATGGATCTTGTCTCTTACGATAAGTCTGTCGCTGCATTCTGAACCATAGATATCTCTTACTCCATCGGGAGTATGCAAAAGTACTTTATTCATGTCTACCTCACTTTAGTAATGTACAGTGCTACTATGGTAATTCACTACCACAGAAAAGAGTTTACATTATATCAAACAATATGTCAAACAATTATTCTCTCTCTTCAAGGTCAATCTGCATTGCATCAAGATACGGGATCAATAACCCCGGATCCTTGTGACTCTTTATTACATATTTAGGGTCCAGTTCATCATGGCGAAAGCTCTTTCTGCCTCCTGCCTGTGCTCTGTCCCAGAAAACGCGTAAGTTTCTGTAGGGAAGGTAATAGAATTCGTCTAAAGACGTAAAGTAGATAAGAAAAAATGCAACTCCATTCTGCTCCTCAAAGCTTTCCATGAAGTTAACCTGGTGCTGGTGAATATTTTGCAGTGCAAAAGATGTTGTTGCACATTCCTTGGCATCAAAGCACACAGGAATACCCTGAACTGCACCAATGTAGTCCACGGTTGACTTTTGATCAAAGTAGGCAAGCGTTATGTGTCTTGTTTCCTTCTCAATATTTATTGGCGTTATGGGCGTGGGAATTTTCTGAATAAGACAAAGTCCAAGTTCAAGGTACCTCTCATTTGTTCTGTTGACCATGTCTTCGAGCGTGGATCCCCTGAGTCCACGAGATTTCCATGTAGGCATAATTACCTCTTATTCAAATACATTAAATTCCTTTGGCAAAGGAGCTGTAAACTCCTTACCTGAAAGCTCTTCAAAAGGCTCTTTTAAATTCTTTGGAAACTCAAGCCTGTAGCTGTGGAGAAGCTGAAAGTTAAGTCCCTTATAAGCTTTTCCGCCGTATTTTATATCTCCGAGAATAGGATGCCCTATACCGGCTAAATGAGCCCTTATCTGATGAGGCTTACCGGTGATCAGTTTAACCTCCAGCATAGTCATATCCTTTTCTCTGTTAAAGGATACAACATGAAACTCGGTTTCAACATAAGAATATGCCGGGTCATGCGGATCCTTATCAAGAATTACAACCTTGTTTTTCTTTTCATCCTTGGACAAAAAACCTTTTAGCGAAAAGTCTGCGTCGATCTTGCCCTTTACAATTGTTCGGTAGAACTTCCCAACGCTTCTGTCCTTGATAAGCTCGTTCATCTTACGTGCGCCTACAAGTGATTTGGCGCAGATCACAATACCGCTGGTATTTCGGTCCAGCCTGTTGCAAATAGAAGGCCTGTAGGTATCAAGGCTCTCTGCTGTGATGTCACCCTTATTCAAAAGATATCCGATAAGCCACTCATTTAAGCTGTCATCATCCTTCTGCGATTTCTGTGAAAGAACACCTGCAGGCTTATCTACAAGAACAATATTGTCATCCTCGTAAATAACGTTAAGATCACCAATCTTTTTATAAGATAAAAGTTCAGGACACTCTTTATTGGCACCCGACTCGTTTCCGCGAAACTTATTCAAAGTATCATCAGTAAAGAAGATCTTTATTACATCTCCTTTTTTGAGCTTTTCCATTCCGTCTGACTTTTTGTCATTAAGGGTAATGTTCTTCTTGCGCAGCATCTTGTAAATAAAGCCGCCTGAAGCCTCTTTCAAATAGCCCTTAAGGAATCTGTCAAAGCGCTTATCCTGTTCGTTTTCGCCAACTATGATCTCTTTCATTTAACCGCCTATAATGATATTGATAAAAGAATTCCCGCCGGTGTCTGAGTCGTTCCGGGAACCCATGCATCCTCGATCGCCTGAGGGTCTATGTTTTTCTCAGCCCTTAGCTTCTCAAGCTGATCAAGCCTTCCAAGGAAAGTATCAAGCTTATTAAAGACCTTGATGCTGTAGCTTGAATATCCGCTCTGAGCCATCATCTTTTTAATATGCTTCTCTATATCTTCACAATCTACTGACTTATCAGAGCAGTAACAGCAAATGTTCTTATCAAGTACCGTGGAAGCTGCCACGTTATAATTCTTGTCATAGCTGGTAATAACAAGATCATAATACACAAGTAAGTTCCCTTTATGCGCCTCAATCTGGCTATGATCACTTTCACTGCAGCCCTTTGCCCTTATGAACATGATCATGTTTACAGCGCTCCAACCTGTCGGAAGACAGCCAAGAGCAGCTATTATGGAAAAGACATTTTTCTGAGTCCCGTTTATCACAAGACCGATTACAAAGATCGCAAGCGTAATAGCCTGACACACAGCCGTTCTTATAATCGTAACCTTTTTCCTGTATTCTATATATCCAAAGTCGCCTTTATATTTCTTCATCCTTCAGTAAATCCCCAATAATCTTCTATATAGTCATCTGCCAGCTCTTTCTTAAGATCATCGCTGTGCCTTGAATAATCATCACTTACTGCAACAACAGTCATGCCGGCATTCTTGGCAGCCTTGATGCCATCCACAAGGTCTTCAAAAACAAGACATTTTGAAGGTTCAGCTCCCAGTTCATCCGCAACCGTAAGATAAATGTCAGGCGCAGGTTTCCCCTTAACTACCTGGGTTCCCGACTTGATACTCTGAAATTTATCCATTATTCCGTGTGAAGAAAGAACCTGTTTTATCAGCTCTGTTGAATTGCTTGAAGCAATACCAAGCTTAATACCGTTTTCTTCGCACTTTTCCAAAAGGTCTGATACACCTTCCTTTAGAGGTACTTCGCTTGTGTATTTATCCCATGCCATTTTGTTCCAGTCATCGCCGATCTTCTCAACAGAATCCTTAAGGTTAAATCTCTCCTTGAAGTAAACAGCAGTCTCAACAAAGCTTCTTCCGCCTATATCCTTCTGGAGCGTGCTCGGAGCCTCTATTCCATGCCCCGCCAAATACTCAATATCTATAGCCTTCCACATCCACATGGAATCTACCAGTGATCCATCGAGATCAAAGATCACTGCTTCATAATCATTAAGCTTTATATCTTTCATAAATCATCCTATTTCTTTAATTCATTTATTTCTTCTTCGGTCAGAGGCCTGTATTCACCGACAGGAAGATCGTCGCCAAGCTCTAAACTTCCCATAGAGATTCTGCGAAGGAACATTACTTCATTCCCCACAGCTTCAAGCATTCTTTTTACCTGATGGAATCTGCCTTCATGAATGGTAAGGAAAATCACCGGATATCCTTCTTCGTCCTTATCCTCATAAACTTCAACCTTAGCAGGAAGCGTGTAATCAATGCTTCCGTCATCCTTCTTATCACCGATATTCACGCCCTTTTCAAGCTTCTCTATATCAGCAGGTAAAAGAGCTTGTCTGATATGCACTTCATAGACCTTATACACATGTTTTTTAGGTGAAAGGAGTCTGTGGATCAGATCACCGTCATCTGTTATAAGAAGCAGCCCTTCTGTGTCGATATCAAGCCTTCCGCAGGGAGAAAGACCTTTTACATTTTCTCCGGATAAAAGATCAAGCACCGTTTCGTTCTTTCCATCTCTTGTGGCACTCACAACGCCTACGGGCTTATTTAGCAAATAGTAATGATACTTGCTGTAACTAAGGACTATTCCGTCAAAAGCTATCTCATCACTGTTTTCATCGATATGCATATCAGCCTTTGAAGCAGGTATACCGTTTACAGAGCATCTTCCGTTTTTTACATATTCTTTTATCTGCTTTCTGGTACCGATATTTTGTTCCGAAAGAAATTTATCAAGTCTCAATGTCTTTTTCCTTAATAATTGAATGTAGCCGCTACCTGAACAGGATTACTTAAAGTACCCTTTTCATAGTTGTTGTAAGCAGCACAGACTATTGTTGGATTTACAGTTCCGCTAGGAACCTTAACGTTAAATGACTGTGTCGACTTACTCCTGTCCCACATCTGCAGAGTATTAAAGGTCTTACCGCCATCATAGCTGTATGTAAAGTAAATAACAGGGCTCTGGCTGTCCTTGGTCGTCATTTCAACAAGTACATTTCCGCTGGCAAGGTCGTAAGCAAGAACCTTGATCTCGCACTTCTCAGGTCCTGTTTCATCCTGATAAAGAACTTTGCCGGGCTTTTTAACTGAAGTATATTTAAAGCCTGAATAATCAGCTCCTGTAGTGCTTGATTTAAGCTTAAAGTATTTGGCAATTGCTGTTGCGTCAGCTGCAGCAAGCTTGCCAATAAAGTCAGCAGTCTTGATCTTGGAGACATCCACGCCATGATCAAGGTATGCATGCTCCATGATAACGCAAGGGATATTCCTTGCAACGCAGGCTCTGATGATTCCGTAGTAGTCCTTACCGGATGAGCCTACCCTTGTCTTGACACCTTTTTGATAAAGACCGAGTCCGTTCCATTCTGACTGAAGAATATTGCCGAAGTTAGCACCTGCTACATAGTAATTACCAAAGGTAGATGTCCATACTTCTGAGCCATAAAATGCATGATCGCTTGAAGCATTGAAGTGAATACTGTATACGAAATCCGCTCCGACACTCTTTGCATATGCTGCTCTGTCTTCAAGTGAAATGGCTGTGTCAGTGGTTCTCGTGGTATATACAGTAACTCCGTCATATTTCTCAAGCTCAGCCTTCAGGGCATTGGCAACCTGAAGAGTAAGGGCCTTTTCTGAAAGGCCGTTATACTGGGCACCAAGGTTTCTGTCTCCCTCTCCGCCGTGTCCCGGGTCAATAACAACTACCACATTCTTAGATGCTGCATTTGTATCGATCGAAGTAGCTCCAAATACAGCTGTGAATACCATAACAAAAGTAAATACATATGAAATAAGCTTTTTCATAATATCCCCCAAACTCCTATTAAAGATAAAAAGCTGTCGCAATAATGCGGCAGCTCTTAGTAATCGCTACTTAGTTAAGCATATCAAGATTTAAACTTCCATCATCCGAAGCCGCGCCCTGATCTTCAGTTGTAACAGCTGCGCCGGTTCCTGCAGAAGCACCGCCAACAGGTGGACGAAGGTCCGCTCTGTTTGACTTGATGATCTCACTGTACTGAGTAAGTGCAGAGAGAATGCTGTCATTGCTCTGAGTTACCTCTTTTACAATATTGATGCTGTTCTGCTTAACTGACTCGATGATCTCGTCGTTATTCTTGCTGGTTGCATCAATTGACTGATTTATGATGGAATCAACGTTCTCAAGAAGCTGATCTGTGTACTGTACAGCAGCTGCCTTCATCTCATTGGCCTCAATTGTTGCCTTGTCAAGGATGTCCTTGGCCTGGGCAGCAGCCTGTGAGATTACTTCATTGGCCTGAGCGTATGCCTGCTGCATGATCTCATGCTCGTTAATAAGTTCATTGGTATGAGCAGTTGCCTCGTCAATGAGCTCCTGAGCCTTCTTGCGCGCGTCATTTAAAATTGCTTCCTTGTTGCTGATGATCTTCTGATATCTCTTGATCTCCTCAGGTGTCTTGCTGCGAAGTTCTCTTAAAAGCTCATCAATCTCTTCTTTGTTGACAATGATCTTGGTCTGAGACAAAGGCTGTGGTTTGCAATTATCTATATATGTCTCGATCTCGTCAATAAGCTGTTCTATTCTGCTGGTCATGATAAGTACCCCCGAATTTATTTGAATCCGTATTTTTTGTATAGCTCTGTGGCTATAAATTCCGGAACGCAGGTTGTAATATCCCCATTATAACTTGCGATCTCTTTTACAACTGAGCTGCTAAGGTATGAATACTCAAGGCTGGTTGTAAGGAATACGGTATCCACCTCATGGTGTGATAACTCTCTGTTGATCTGTGCAATCTGAAGTTCATATTCAAAATCAGTTATGGCACGTAACCCTCTGATAATGATATGGATCTGATTCTCCTTGCAATAATCAATAAGAAGTCCGCCAAAAGACTCGATTCGTACATTTGGCAGGTCCTTCACAGATTCTTTTAACATTTTAACACGTTCATCAAGGGTAAACAATGGAGTTTTAGATGAATTGCACATTACAGCTACGATCAGCTCATCAAACATGGTGGATGCGCGCTTTATAATGTCCAGGTGTCCAAGTGTTACCGGATCAAAACTTCCCGGATATACAGCAGTCTTCATAATCAGTTGCCCTTTCTGTAGAGGAAAACATGTTTGTTGCTCTTGTACTCTTTCTCTTTGCGAACCTCGAATCCATAGTCCTCTGCAAAAGAGAAATCGTAGTCCTTGTCACTCTCGACAATGATCATTGTGTTCTCAGTAACATAGCTCATCTGAGAGAGCTGGGAAAGTGTTCTCTCATAGAGCTCTCCGTGATAAGGAGGATCTATAAAGATTATATCAACTTCACTTTCCTTAATGCCGCGAAGCGCCAGAACAACATCCTGCTTAAGGACCACAGAATCTTCCTCGAAATAAGTGGTCTTAAGGTTCTGCATTATGCACTTGTAGGCATTTGTGGCATTCTCAACAAAGTAAGCCTTGCTTGCACCTCTTGAGAGTGCCTCTATTCCGATTCCGCCGCTTCCTGCGAACAGATCCACAAACACAGCACCAGGAACCTGGTTCTGGATCATATTAAACAGGGTTTCCTTAATACGGTCCTGTGTCGGCCTTGTATCATTTCCTTCAGGAGTCACAAGTCTTAGTCTTCTGGCAGATCCTGCAATTACTCTCATAGTCTTACCTTTGTTCCCTTTGTATCTCTGCTGGTTATCTTAAGGTGCCCAAGATGGAGCTCCTTACCGTTGTGTTCAATGCTCTTTTCCTCCATGTCATTAAGGAAAAAGACATCTCGGATGTAGTCATTCTTTGTAAGCCTCATACCTCTTACGCCGACTGCTATCTTCTTTTTCTCAGGTACTGTTTCAATGAGGAATCTGAGGAAGTATCCATCGTTTGTTCTGAGCACAACCGTCTTCTGAGTCTTGATAACCTCTACGCTTACAACTTCATCTCCGTCAAGGAGCTTGGTGGCAGCAACGGTTCTCTTTGAAACATCAAACTCTCCGCCGTCAACAACCTTCATCATGGACATCTTGGTTGTAAACAGGAGCCTGTAGAGATTAAGGTCTGACTGGCTTGAAGCCATGACAATTGTCTCTTTTGAAGTGTCAAAGTTGCTTACATTGTCGATAGGAATACCCTTATCTCTCATCTTGCCCTGAGGAAGATCCATAGCTTTTACAGTATGGAGATTACCTGTATTGGTAAAGAAACAGATCTTGCCGGTGTTCTTCATGATAAATGAGAACTTAAACTCAGCCTGGATAGTCTCTTTATTCTTCTCATAGGTTGAAGCATCGATGGTCTTGGCATATCCGAATCTGTCCATGATAAATGCAACATCGATCTCTTCAACGGGCTTTTCTTCGTAAACTGCATTTTCCCTGTTGTCGATTACAGTTCTTCTGGGTCTTTGATATTCTTTCTTTATCTTGATGAGCTCATTCTGGATGACCATTGACATGGACTCATGGCTCTCAAGAATATCCTCGTATTTGTAAATATTGGCTACTGTCTGCTCATGTTCCTTGATAAGAGCATCAAGTTCAAGGCCGATGAGTTTGTAGAGTCTCATCTCCAAAATGGCATCTGCCTGAGCTTCTGAGAACAGGAGCTGTGCAGCCATTGCCTTGGACTCTCTGGACTTAAAGTTAATGCCTTCTGTGTTTCCATTTACAAGGCAGTCCTTAGCCATTGCTCTGTCCTTGGAGCCTCTGAGGATCTCAATTACAAGGTCGATCACATTGCAGGCCTTGATAAGACCTTCCTGGATTTCTTTCTTGTCCTGCTCTTTTTTAAGAAGTGTCTGGTACTTTCTTGTGGCGATTTCAAACTGGAAGTCCGCACAGGCTCTCATGATCTCTTTTAAAGACATGGTCTCAGGGCGTCCGTTATCAATAGCCAGCATGTTAACGCCAAAAGTATCCTCAAGCTTGGTCTTCTTGTAGAGAAGGTTTGTAAAGTTCTCTACGTCAGTGTCCTTCTTGAGCTCTATTACAATTCTGATTCCTTCCTTGGAGGACTGGTTCGAAATATCAACAATATCATTTGTGATCTTCTTCTCAGCAAGCTCGGCAACATCAGCCATGAACTTGCCGATGCCGGCTCCGATCATGGTATAAGGAATCTCTGTGATGATCAGATTTATGTGTCCGTTTTTACCTTTTTCGGTTTCAACCTTACCTCTTATCCTGATCTTACCGATACCGGTCTCATAGATTTCTAATAACTCGTCTTTGTTAATGACAACTCCGCCTGTAGGGAAGTCAGGTCCCTTGATGTACTTCATCAGGTCTTTTGTTGTAAGAGAGTCATTCTGAATGTAGGCGATCTGTGCATCAATTACCTCAGCAAGATTGTGAGGAGGTGTACTGGTTGCCATACCTACTGCGATACCTTCGCTTCCGTTTATGAGGAAGTTGGGAATCTTAACAGGGAGCACCGATGGCTCTTTTTCTGTCTCATCAAAGTTTGGGAGGAAATCAACTACGTTTAAGTTTAAATCCTCAAGGAAATTCTCCTGAGTTACCTTTGAAAGACGCGCCTCGGTATAACGCATGGCAGCAGCGCCGTCGCCTTCGATGTTTCCGAAGTTTCCGTGGCCGTCAACAAGAGGAATAGCCTTTTTAAAGTCCTGGGTCATTACAACAAGACAGTCGTAGATCGAGCTGTCGCCGTGAGGGTGATATTTACCCATGGTATCGCCGACAATTCTCGCGCTCTTTCTGTAAGGCTTGTCATATCTGATGCCGAGTTCATACATGTCATAGAGAGTTCTTCTCTGAACCGGCTTAAGTCCGTCTCTGATATCCGGAAGTGCACGAGCCACGATTACGCTCATGGCGTAATCTATAAAGGACTTCTGCATGATCTCGGAATATTCAGTTCTGATAATTCGATCTTCCATTTATAACCATCCTTAAATATCCAACTCAGCATCAGTAGCATGCATGTGAATAAATTCTCTTCTGGGCGGAACATCTACACCCATAAGAAGTTCCGTCATCTGTGATGCCATCTTGGCATCCTCGATTTCTACCAGCTTAAGAAGCCTTCTCTCAGGATCGAGTGTAGTCTCCCAAAGCTGCTCAGGGTCCATCTCACCAAGACCTTTATATCTCTGAAGCGTAAAGCTCTTTCCCTTATGGGCATTTCTGTACTTGGCAAGAGCCACGTCATCATAGAGGTACTCTTCCTTACCCTTTGCAGGAAGTGCTTTATAAAGAGGTGGCATGGCAAGATAAACATGGCCCTGATAAATAAGCTCCGGCATGAATCTGTAGAAAAGTGTAAGCAGAAGCGTTGAAATATGCTCACCGTCTACGTCGGCATCGGCCATGATGATGATCTTGTCATAGCGAAGCTTGTTGATATCAAAGTCATTGCCGTAGCCTTCGGAAAATCCGCAGCCAAAAGCATTTATCATGGTCTTGATCTCTGCGTTTGCAAGAACCTTGTCGATACTGGCTTTCTCAACGTTGAGGATCTTACCTCTGATAGGAAGAATTGCCTGATAATTCCTGTCTCTTGCCATCTTGGCAGAACCACCGGCGGAATCTCCCTCTACGATAAATATCTCACACTTTGTCGCATCCTTGCTGATGCAGTTTGCAAGCTTACCGTTTGAATCGAAGGAATACTTCTGCTTGGTAAGCATGTTGGTCTTAGCCTTTTCCTCAGTCTTTCTGATCTTGGCTGCCTTCTCGGCACAGCCGATGATCGACTTAAGGATCTCGATATTTCTGTCAAAGAATCTTGTAACTTCGTCATTTGTAACCTTGGATACAACCTTGGCTGCGTCCTGGTTATCAAGCTTGGTCTTGGTCTGACCCTCAAATCTGGGGTCCGGATGCTTGATTGAAACAACAGCTGTCATTCCGTTTCTTACATCGGTTCCTGTGAAGTTTACGTCTTTATCCTTAAGAATGCCAAGTTCTCTCGCATACTGGTTGATTATGTTTGTGAACATGGTCTTAAATCCGGTTAAGTGAGTACCGCCTTCTGCATTGTAGATGTTGTTACAAAATCCCAGAACTTCCTCGTGGAACTCATTTACATACTGGAAAGCTACCTCAACCTCAACGCCGTCACTCTCTCCGCTAAAAGAGATAACGTCGCAAACAGCTTCCTTGGACTTGTTCATGTCCTGAATAAAGCCTGTTATTCCGTCGGGCTCGTGGAATTCTATGTACTCTTCCACACCGGGCCTTTTATCAACGAAAACTATTGTGAGCTCAGGGTTTAGATATGCAGTCTCGTGGAGCCTTGACTTGATATCATCCTCTCTGAACCTTGTCTTTTCAAAAATGGTGTCATCCGGAAGAAAGCTGATGGTAGTACCGGTTTCCTTGGTTGTTCCAACCGGTGTTAAAAGGCCGTTGTCCAATTTGACGGTAGGATAGCCTCTCTCGTAGGCATCCTCATAGATATAGCCCTCTCTCTTGATCCTTACCTTCAGCCATGTTGAAAGCGCATTAACAACGGAGGAACCTACACCATGTAAGCCTCCGCTGGTCTTATAAGAATTATTATCAAACTTACCTCCCGCGTGGAGCATAGTAAGTACCACACGCTCGGCAGTAAAGCCCTTGGCATGCATACCAACAGGAATTCCTCGACCGTTATCCTCAACAGTCGCACTTCCATCAGCCTCCAAAGTGACTGTTATCCTGGAACAATACCCTGCCAGATGCTCATCGACAGCATTGTCGACGATCTCATATACAAGATGATTAAGTCCCCTGGTTGTAACGCTTCCGATATACATTCCGGGGCGCTTACGCACCGCCTCAAGTCCCTCAAGGACTGTAATACTGGAAGCTCCATAATCTTGCATAGTCATTAAATATAACCCCTTTTATTTCATAAATACTTTTTTCATAAGTGAAGCTTTCTCGAAACTGTTACAGCGAGAGCTCCGGGCCCTATATGGCATCCTACTGAAAGCGAAAGCGGATCCATGTGCATCTCATGTCCCGGGAAGGCAGCTTCAACCTCCTTTTTCCATTCCTGTGCAATTTCCAGGTTGTTGGTGTATGCACCGGCAATAAGGAAATCACCGGCTTCCATTCCGCCGAATCTGTTCTCAATATCTGCCTTAATGGCATTTATCATAATGCTCTTGCCTTGAGCTGTGGTCCTTGCCTTGGCAAAAGCATCAAGCTTCTCTCCCTGGATCTGAAGAACCGGCTTAAGACGAAGGAGTGTACCAAGAGCAGCTGCAGCGGGAGTTATTCTTCCGCCCTTCTTAAGATAATGGAGTGTGTCAAGCATTATGTAGATACTTGCATCAAGCGCCATCTCAAGTAGCTTGTCCTTTATCTGCTCAGCTGTATATCCCGCATCTGCCATAGCCTTGGCATCGAGCGCCGACTGCCTTTGTGTTACGGAGATTCTCTGATTGTCGATTACAAATACCTTGCCCTCGTACTCCTCCTGAGCAAGCATATATGCGCTCTGACATGAACCTGATAGTCCGCTGCTCATTGGGATATAAATGATCTGATCGTAATCTTTAAGCACCTTGTCCCAAAGAGTTAAAAGAGATTCCGGCGTTGGCTGCGAGGTTGACACACTGGCATCTTCAGCAAGTTTTTCGTAGAACTGATCCTGAGTCAGGTTAATATCCTCAAAAAAGTCTTCACCGTTTATCATAAATGGCATAGGCACAACAAAAATGCCGAGTTGTTCAGCTTCTTTTTGGGTGATACCACTGTTACTGTCGGTAATGATCGCTATCTTAGACATACAATTGGCTGGCAAATGCCAACACTCCTCCTATTTTCTACCTTATTTACTAAAAATATCTTACTTTTATAAAGTGGTAAAGTCAACAAAATTTGCCGATTTTGTGCTTATAAGCTCCTTAAGTACTGTATGTTGTGGAAGGTTCATCTCCGGATCCTCTGACAAAATTCTGTCAGCATCCATGGCGGATTCTTTTACCAGATCACTGTCATGATAAATGTCTCCAACCTTAAAGCAAAGTTCTCCCGACTGTCTTACTCCAAAGAGATCTCCGGGGCCTCTTTGCTTCAGATCCTCCTCGGCAATTACGAAACCGTCATTTGATCTGTTCATGATATCAAGTCTCTTAGCCGCATCCTCATCATCGGATGAATTGATGAATATGCAGTAGGACTGTTTATCGCCTCTTCCGACTCTTCCCCTCAGCTGATGAAGCTGTGAAAGGCCGAATCTCTCAGAGTTTTCTATCATCATGACTGTAGCATTCGGAACATTGATTCCGACTTCAATTACAGTTGTGGAAACCAAAACATCTATGTCTTTTCTAGCAAAGGCTTCCATAATGGCATCCTTCTGCGCAGGCTTCATTTTGCCATGAAGCATTTCGACATTTACAGACTCCGGAAGTGTAGCTCTGAGCATCTGAGTATAGCTCACAACATTTTCAACTCCGTCCAGTTCTCCCTCTTCAATCATCGGACAGATAACATAGACCTGACTTCCTCCGGCAACCTGATCAGCTATGAACTTATAAGCCGTCGGTCTGTAATTCGTTCCGACAACACAGTTCTTGATAGGTTTTCTTCCTCCGGGAAGCTCGTCCACAACTGATATTGACAGATCTCCATAGAGGATAATTGCAAGGGTTCTTGGAATCGGCGTCGCACTCATGGCAAGGACATGTGTCTTTTCACCCTTTTCAGCAAATGTCCCCCTCTGTCTTACACCGAATCTGTGTTGCTCATCGGTTATAACAAGTGCCAGATTCTTATAGGTAACTTTTTCCTGAATAAGCGCATTCGTACCGATTATGCAGTTAACTTCCCCCTCTGCGATCTGCCTCTGTACTTCTTTTTTATCCTTGGCAGATAACGCCCCTGTTAAAAGAGCTATCTTAAGGCTTGTAATATTGTATTTCCTGATAAGATTTTTAAAACTCTCATAGTGCTGCGCGGCCAAAACTTCGGTAGGCGCCATCAAAGCCCCCTGATAACCGTTAGCAGCTGTAGTTATAAGAGCAAGAAGAGCCAGAACCGTTTTACCGGAGCCAACATCTCCCTGTATAAGACGGTTCATTACAAAACCGCCGCCGAGATCTCTTTTTATGTCATCCCAGGCACGTAGCTGTGCTCCCGTAAGCTTATAGGGAAGCTGTTCAATCAGCCTTGTGGTATCTGCCACCTCGATCATTGGATAATTGTTTCTTATCTCTTCGGAATTCTGCTTAAGAAGGCGCAGCTTTAGCACAAATACAAGAAATTCGTTATAAGCAAGTCGCCTTCTGGCATTTTCCAGATCCTCAGCATTCTTTGGAAAATGTATGGAATGAAGTGCTTCGGAAAATCCAATAAGATCAAGCCTGTCACAGATTTCCTTTGGCATAAACTCCTCGAGCCTTCCAACATTTATAAAAGCCTTTTCAACAGCTTTCATAACGGTATTGTTGGAGAGCCCTTTTGTAAGAGGATATCTGGGCTGAAGGCTTCCAATAAGAGGAGCATATTCCTCAACCTTATACATCTTAGGGTGATCCATGGAAAAGAAATTTCCCTTTTTGCGAACTACTCCTCTGAATATATATGTGCTTCCGGATTTAATGGAATTAACAAGATAAGGCGCATTAAAGAAGGTCATTTTGACCCTTCCTGTCTCGTCTGCAGCTTCAAAAGCAACAATAGACAGATTCCTTACATGGCGCCTTGTTACAGAACCGATAATGGTCAGTTTACAGGCACAGATTATATTTTCCTTAAGGTCGCAAGCTCTTTTGGGCGCATCGAAAAGATCGTACCCCCTTGGAAAGTAATAAAGAAGGTCTCCTAATGTCACTACGCCTATCTTGTTAAAGAGTTTGCCGGTCTTTTCTCCTATTCCCTTAAGTTCAATTATGTTTTCCTGTAATTCACTTCTCCCCAAAGCTTTACCCCCATAGTCTAACGGACAAAAAAAGCCGGACTGTTAAGCCCGGCTTTAAAAGCTTTACTCAGCGGAAACAACATAGTAGTAGATCGGCTGACCACCAAACTGAAGCTCCACATCACACTGTGGATACTGGGTCTGGATTCTGTCTCTGAGCGCTTCTGCGTCCTTTTCCTCTACTTCGTCTCCGTAATATACACTGATAAGCTCAAGCTCATCACTCATCATTTTCTCAAGCATACCGAAGGTTACATCTGCGATATCGGAGCCTACATCAAGGATTCCTTTGTCGCCGATTCCCATGTAATCGCCCTGCTTGATAGTAACATCATCAATAACTGTATCTCTTACAGCGTAGGTAACCTCTCCTGTCTTAACTGTTGAAAGAGATTCTGTCATAGCTGCAATATTATCATCGATTGCAACATCAGGCACATAGTTGATGATAGCTGTGATTCCCTGAGGAACTGTCTTACTTGGAACAACAACGATCTTCTTGTTGTCGTCTCCGTCCTCTGACATGATAGCTGCCTGATTAGCTGCGAGAATGATGTTCTTATTGTTAGGAAGAACTACAACTGTATCTGCATTGACCTTGGCAACTGCATCGAGAATATCTGCAGTTGAAGGGTTCATAGTCTGTCCGCCTTCGATTACATAATCAACACCGAGGCCTTTAAAGATCTCTGCAAGTCCTGATCCGGCACAAACAGTTACAAATCCAACATCCTTACGAGGTCCGAGATCCTCTTCAGGCTCAGGAGTCATATCAACCTTATCTCCGAGAGGAATATCATCCCCTGCACTGTAAGTAGGTGTAAGCTCTGCAGCTCCGTTTATCTCAGTCTGGATCTCTGACCAGGATCCGTCCTGATTCTCATGGAAGAGCTTCTCTCTGTGCTCCATCCACATGTTATCGATCTTCATATTTGAGAGCTGACCGTACATAAGAGCTCTCTGAATCGCAAGGCCGGGGTCATTGCTGTGAACATGGACCTTGCAGATCTCATCATCGGCAACCATAACGATACTGTCACCGATTGACTCAAGGAATCCCTTGAAATCTATTTCCTGTTTAACGTTAAGAGGCTTATTAAGGAGTACGATAAACTCTGTGCAATAGCCAAACTTGATGTCTTCCTTGGTAGTCTCTGATCCGGGAACAGCCTTAGCACCGGGTGTTCCTGCATCCTCACTGATAGAGAGATCGATCTCTTTTCCAAGGAAACCGTCAAGCGCGCCCTTAAGAACCTGAATAAGTCCCTGTCCGCCTGAATCTACAACGCCGGCCTGTTTAAGAACAGGAAGCATATCGGGAGTCTTTGAAAGAACTTCCTCAGCATATTTAATAACTTCATCGCAGAAGGTCTCGATATCATCACAGCCTTCCATTGCAAGCTCGTGAGCCTTCTCACTTGCTCCCTTTGCAACGGTAAGGATTGTTCCTTCCTTGGGCTTCATAACAGCCTTATATGCTGTCTCAACAGCCTTCTCAAAAGACTCTGAAAGAACATTGACAGTGATCACGTCATGCTGCTTAACAACCTTGGTAAATCCACGAAGAAGCTGGGATAAGATAACACCTGAGTTACCTCTTGCGCCTCTAAGTGAACCTGAAGAAATAGCCTTGCAGATTGCTCCAAGATCTGTTGTATCACCAAGACTCTGAACCTCTTTGGCTGCTGACATGATGGTCATTGTCATGTTTGTTCCTGTATCACCGTCCGGTACAGGGAAAACATTCAGTTCGTTTATCCATTCTTTCTTTGCATCAAGGTTCTTGGCTCCGCTAAGAAACATCTTTGAAAGCATCTTAGCGTCAATAGAATTATTACTCAAAACAAAATCCTCCTGAACTTAAAATCGACTTAATCAATGACACGGACGCCTTCGACATAGATATTTATCTTTTCGATTTCAAGCCCCGTAAATTCTTCTACTTTATATTTAACAGTGTCAATAAGATTTTCTGATACAGCAGAAATACTAACGCCGTATGCTACAATAACATGAAAATCAAGCTTTAGTTTGTTGTTCTGGTCAAGGGTAACGTTGATGCCCCTTGTCATGGAATCAAGCTTTAAAAGACTAACAAGACCGTCCTTGACGTTTACGTTAGCCATTCCTACGATTCCAAAGCACTCCATTGCAACCGCACCAGCATACTGGGCAATAACTTCATTATCAATAGAAATATTTCCCATGTGAGTGTTAACCACTGAAGCCTTCATTATTTATCCTCCTTAATGCGTAACCTTCAAATTCGCATACATGTTTTATTATAACGTACTTTGAAAAAAAATAAACTATAAATTTTTCATATTTTGCTTGCAATCTTTTTGAATGTTTGCTAATATATCAATGTTGCGGAAATTTCCGCAGAAATTTGCTATATGAACTTTTACATGGCTTATAAGGAGGTGTCAAAATGGCTAAATGTGAAATTTGTGGCAAGGGCGTTCATTTCGGAAACAACGTAAGCCATTCTCATAGAAGATCTAACAGAGTTTGGAAGTCAAACGTTCAGCACGTAGCAGTTAAGGTTAACGGAGCTACTAAGAGAATGAATGTATGTTCAAGCTGCCTTAGATCCAACAAAGTTGAAAGAGCTTAATCGCAAAAATAAATCACTCGGATTATTCCGGGTGATTTTTTTGTGCTTATTTTTAGTTCAAACAGAAAAAGCAAAAAGCGCAAGCTTTGAAATGATAAGTTCTCTCACTATCATGCCAAGTCTTTCTTTTTCTTCGGGTTCAATTGAAGATAGCTGCTCGCAGGTATAGATCTTTTCCTTAAAGCCCTTCTCCTTCTTGTCAGGATTCTTGTACTGGGATACTCTTATCCTTCCCTTTAGCTGTTTATATATTTTGTAATCAAAACCCTCTTTGGTCAGATAGTAAAGATGCGACTCAAGAGTTGTGTCATAATCCACATCATCCTTAAGGTACTTGGTAATGATGGTCTTGAATTTGAAAGGTACCATTTCGTTATCCAGCAGTTCCTGATAATTGTACCTTGCTCCGAAATAGTATCTTTCTATATCCTGCATATAATACTTAAAATCGTCTTCGTTAACTATGTTATTCATGCCTTCTCATTCTTGCCTGTATCAATGTCTTCAATATTATCGCCGCTAAACTTAATAGCGTCGCGGATCTTCTCTTCATCCCATCCGGTCTCTTCCATCAGTTCCTCAACGGTCACTTTACGTCTAAGGTCTTCCGAAAGCTCTTTTGCCTTATCATTGACTTCGTTTACCAGGTTAAGGACCTTCTGCATTCCGGTATCTTCTGCAAGGTTCTCTTCTATTATCTTCTCCATGGCATCAAGCATAAGCTTGTATAAAAAGCTCTCAACCTCTGAAGGCTCGCCGACTGCATCAAGCATTGTCACACCCTTTGTAAGTGCCACATTGCCCTCTCCGATGAGGTCCTCGAGAAAAACTCCCTGCTCTGCGTACATTCTGGCTACATCAACAACAAGAGGAAGATAATTCTCGATAAGCTTGTCCTGGGCATTCTTGTCACCGGCGATGGCAGCCATTGATACTGCTTCCTTTTCACCGTCTGATAACTTCTCAAGGCCTTCAAGGCTCTCAAGATAGTCCTGAAGGTAGTTGTTCTCCTCAGTTGTGAGGTTATCGGAAGTATCTATAGCCTCATCTATACCGATGTTATGCTGATTCAGATATTCATACACCATCTGAAGCTGCTTCTCATCGAGATCCAGTTCAGAAAAGGCGTCATCCACCTGTTCTTTTGAAATAACATTTTTATTCTCCCTGGCAAGTCTAGTTACGTACTTCAGGGTCTCCGCAAATTCTTTTTCCTTATTATCTATGTTTCCCATAATGCTCCTAAAATGTGTTATTTAATATGCTGATGTGTAAAGAGATGATCCTGGCAGTATTCGTAATTGCCGTTGCACTTCGAGCAGAATCTGAACTCAAGATTAGGATCGTCTGTTTCGCTTCTACCGCAAACAGCGCATTTATGCCTTGTAATTCCCTTTGGTGCCATCTTTACGCTCTGTTGGAACTGAGCCCTTCTGCGATTCTCACTTGGGCGCAGGTGATGAGCTCTTCCTGTTGAAAGGTAGAACAGTCCAAGGTTGATAAACTGGAACAGGATCGCAATAAGAATCGGTATATCTCCGCCAATAATTCCACTGAAGATCGCCTCAAATCCCATGTAAGCTGCGTAAAGTATTCCAAGATACTTAACCTTAACGGGGATGATGAACATAAGAAGAAGCTGTATCTCAGGATAGCTGATGGCGAATGATAAAAATACCATTTCCTGAACATAGTAGGTGCTAAATACACCTGAGTAATACATCATCATGCTTGCAATTGCCTCTTCTCCTCTGGATCCGAATTTAAAGCAGACCCATGCATAAGAAACAAAAGCAGCCAGTATCATAAGGATCATTCCGCCGAAAATAAAGACATTATATCTAAATGCCCCGACTGTTCTCTCCATGGTAGTTCCTATGAAGTAGTACAGGTAAAGTGTAATGAGAAGCCAGATGCTAAGGGCTGTGGGCGGAAGAAGCACCCAGGATACCAGTCTCCATACCTGTCCGTGCAGGATAAGATATGGATTAAGTGTTAAATAACTCTGTATCATAGCTCCGTTTGGTAATAATTTGATGACATAACCTATGACATAAAGGACGATTATATAGAGTGTAAGGTTGTTTATGGCATACCTTCCAAACTTTCTTTCCATCTCACTTAAGAATCTATTCATGTAAAAAGACCTCTTTCCTTCTTTATTCGCCTAATCTATATTATCATATTTTGCACAATTTGTTTTCGTTGATTTTTAACCACTAGTGCATTATAATCATAGTGTTTGTCTTCTGCAACATATAATAAGAAGAAAAAGAGGTATACTATGATTTCCAAGGATTACACATTAGGTATTGATATCGGTTCAACTACCGTTAAGATCGCTCTTTTGGACAATACAAACAATATTGTATTCTCCGATTATAAAAGACATTTCGCAAACATTCAGGAAACACTCAGAGACCTTTTGGTAGAGGCCCAGGAAAAGTGCGGAAATATAACGCTTCACCCTGTTATTACCGGATCCGGCGGACTTACACTTGCCAAACACTTGGAAGTTCCCTTTGTACAGGAGGTTGTAGCTGTATCAACTTCCCTTAAGGCTATTGCTCCCAAAACGGACGTAGCAATTGAGCTTGGTGGTGAGGACGCCAAGATCATCTACTTTGAAGACGGCAATGTCGAGCAGAGAATGAACGGTATCTGCGCCGGAGGTACAGGCTCTTTTATCGACCAGATGGCTTCCCTCCTTCAGACAGACGCCACAGGTCTTAACGATTACGCAAGAAACTACAATTCACTATATACAATAGCAGCAAGATGCGGAGTATTTGCCAAGTCTGACATTCAGCCTCTTATCAATGAAGGTGCTACCAAAGAGGACCTTTCAGCATCCATTTTCCAGGCTGTTGTAAACCAGACCATTTCAGGACTTGCCTGTGGTAAGCCAATCCGCGGACATGTTGCATTCTTAGGTGGTCCTCTTCACTTCCTGGACCAGCTCCGTGCTGCATTTATCAGAACTCTTAACCTTGATGACGAGCATGCTATCAATCTGGACAATTCTCACCTCTTCGCTGCCATCGGTTCAGCCATGAATGCTGAGGAAGAGACTCACTACACCATGGATGAGATGGTTGATAAGCTCTCAGGCAAGATTGTTATGGAAGCTGAGGTATCAAGACTTGATCCCCTCTTTAGAAATGAGGAGGAGTACAAGGTATTTAAAGACCGACAGGACAAGTACCGCGTTAAGACAAGAAAGCTCGAGGGCTACAAAGGCAATGCTTTCCTTGGTATCGACGCCGGTTCAACAACCACCAAATGTGCTCTTATAAGTGAGGACGGAGATCTTCTCTACTCCTTCTATTCAAGCAATAACGGAAGTCCTCTTAAGACAGCCATTTCATCAATTCAGGAGATTTACAAGCTTATGCCCGAGGGCGTAAGGATTGCAAGAGCCTGCTCAACAGGTTATGGTGAGGCTCTTCTTAAGTCTGCGCTCCTTCTTGATGACGGAGAGGTTGAGACAATAGCTCACTATAATGCAGCTGCATTCTTTGACCCCAAGGTTGACTGTATCCTTGATATCGGTGGTCAGGATATGAAGTGCATCCATATCAAGAACAACTCAGTTGATTCCGTTCAGCTAAACGAAGCTTGCTCTTCAGGCTGCGGATCCTTCATCGAGACCTTTGCCAAGTCCCTTGATTACAGCGTTCAGGACTTCGCCAAGGTTGCTCTTTATGCCAAGTACCCTGTAGATCTCGGAACAAGATGTACAGTATTCATGAATTCACGTGTTAAGCAGGCTCAGAAGGAAGGCGCTGATGTCGCTGATATTTCTTCAGGTCTTGCATACTCTGTAATTAAGAACGCTCTCTTTAAGGTTATCAAGGTATCGGATGCCAAGGACCTTGGTGAGCACATCGTTGTACAGGGCGGAACCTTCTACAACGACGCTGTTCTTCGTGCATTTGAGATCATCTCAGGTGCTGAAGCAATAAGACCTGATATTGCCGGAATCATGGGTGCTTTCGGTGCTGCTCTTATTGCAAGAGAAAGATATGGAGAGACTGAGGATTACAAGACAACGATGCTCTCCATTGACCAGATCAACAGCCTTCAGTATTCAACAAGCATGACTACCTGCCAGGGCTGCACGAACCACTGCAGACTTACCATAAACAAATTCACAGGCGGTCGTCAGCACATATCAGGTAACAGATGTGAAAGAGGAATCGGTAAGGTCAAGAACGCCGAGGGTATTCCCAACCTCTTTGACTACAAGTACAAGAGACTCTTCGGCTATGAACCGCTTGAAGCTGATAAGGCAACAAGAGGAACCGTCGGTATCCCAAGAGTACTTAACTTCTACGAAAACTATCCGTTCTGGTTCACTTTCTTTACAAAGCTTGGATTCAGAGTTGTTCTCTCACCAAGATCAACTCATCAGATCTATGAGCTTGGTATTGAGTCAATTCCAAGTGAATCAGAGTGTTATCCTGCCAAGATTTCACACGGACATGTTGAATGGCTTATAAGACAGAATGTTGACTTTATCTTCTATCCCGGTCTTTTCTATGAGCGTGAAGAGGTTGAAGGCGCAACCAACCATTATAATTGCCCTATTGTTACATCTTATTCAGAGAACATCAAGAATAACGTCGAGGCCATTACAGGTGGTAAGATCAAGCTCAGAAACCCATTCATGGCCTTTACAAATATCGAGACCGTAACTGATGCTCTTGTAAAAGAGTTTAAGGAAATCCCCGCAGAGCAGGTGATAAACGCTGCAAAAGACGGATGGGAAGAAATGGCCGTTGCAAGAAAAGACATCCAGATAAAGGGTGAGGAAACTCTTAAATGGATGGAAGAAAATAACAGACACGGTATTGTTCTTGCCGGTCGTCCTTATCATATCGACCCCGAGATCAACCATGGTATCCCGGATATGATCTGCTCTTACGGCGTTGCTGTTCTTACCGAGGACAGTGTATCTCACCTTGGTAAACCCGAGAGACCTCTTATCGTATCAGACCAGTGGATGTACCACTCAAGGCTCTATGCAGCAGCCAGCTACGTCAGAGAGCGCGACGACCTTGATCTTATACAGCTCAACTCCTTCGGATGCGGACTTGATGCCGTTACAACGGATCAGGTAAACGATATCCTCTCAGGTTCAGATAAGATCTACACCTGCCTTAAGATCGACGAGGTAAACAGCCTTGGAAGCGCAAGGATCCGTGTTCGTTCACTCCTTGCTGCTATCCGTGTAAGAAAGCAGAAAAACCAGAAGAGAACCATCAGATCAACAGCCAATAACAGAGTGCTCTTCACAGAAGAAATGAGAAAGAATTACACTCTTCTCTGCCCTCAGATGTCACCTATCCACTTTGATATCTTAGAGCCTGCATTTGCAGCCTGCGGTTATAACTTTGTTGTTATGCAGAACGACAACAGGCATGCGATCGATATGGGTCTTAAATATGTTAATAACGATGCCTGCTACCCTTCACTTTGGGTTGTAGGTCAGATCATGGATGAGCTTCATTCAGGCAAATACGATCTTAACAGAACTGCTGTCATCATGTCTCAGACAGGTGGCGGATGCAGAGCTACCAACTACGTAGGCTTTATCAGAAGAGCTCTTAAAAAGGCCGGCATGCAACAGATTCCTGTAGTATCTCTTAACCTCTCCAAGTTAGAGGCTAATCCGGGCTTCCATATCAATGCCGAGATGCTTCAGAGAGCCGCTTACGGCGCTATATTCGGCGATGTGTTCATGAGATGCGTATATCGTATGCGTCCTTACGAGAAGGTTAAGGGATCAGTAAATGCCTGCCATGAGAAGTGGAAAAAGGTTGCGATTGACTTTGTAACCTCCAAGCATATGAGCTATACAAAGTTCCAGAAGATTTGTCGCGATATCGTTGAAGACTTCGATAAGATAGAACTTACAGATGAAGTTAAGCCAAGAGTTGGTGTTGTCGGCGAGATCCTTGTTAAGTTTGCTCCTGCAGCCAACAACCACCTTGTTGAACTTCTTGAGTCAGAAGGTGCTGAAGCCGTTGTTCCCGATCTTATCGACTTTATGCTCTACTGCTTCTACAATCAGATTTACAAGGCAAAAGAGCTTGGAACCTCCAAGAAGACTGCTCTTGTTATGCGAGGCGCTATCTGGCTTATCGAAAAGCTCAGAGTCGGTGCTACAAAGGCATTTAAAAAGAGCGTACATTTCGATCCGCCTACAAGCATCTATGAACTTGTTAAGTATGCAGAGCCTATCGTGTCCATCGGTAACCAGACCGGTGAAGGTTGGTTCCTTACAGGAGAAATGGTAGAACTTATACATGAAGGTGCAACCAATATTGTCTGCACACAGCCTTTTGGATGCCTTCCAAACCACGTTGTAGGTAAGGGTGTTATCAAACAGATGCGCCATATGTATCCCGGCTGCAATATAGTTGCCATTGACTACGATCCCGGAGCATCTGAGGTTAACCAGCTTAACAGAATCAAGCTCATGCTTTCAACTGCACAGAAGAAAGTTCAGGAAGAACACAAGAAAGTAGTTTGATATAAGGATAAAAATAATGCCACGGCAAACGCCGTGGCATTTTAATTTACGTATTTATTTAAGTTTTGCTTTTAATCTCTCGATTGCATCCTCATGCCTCTGTATTGCATAGGTTGCAGACTTGATCTTCAGCTCTGTAGACATCTTCTTTTCATGGATGTCATTACATTTCTGATAATAATCAAGGATCGACTCATCCTCAACTTCAAGGAACTTGTTAGCAATACATCCCGGGAGGACGAATTTCTTAACAACGTCTGCAAACTTAACCTCAATATACTTACCATCCTGCTTGGTGATCACACCCTCGCCGAACTTCTTGTGGTTAACCTTCATCTTAAGGGCAGATTTCTCGCCAAGAGCCTGCTCCTCTTTTTCAAGGGCAGCAAGTTCTGAATCAAGTTCTGACTGAGAAGCTGTCAGTTCCTCGATCTGTCTTGTATTCTCCTCAAGCATTTCCTTGGTCTTTTTGGTAGGTTTTTTCTTAAGATCCGTAGAATTTACGTTTGCATCTTCGTTTTCAAGATTTAGAGGCATAAGCATTCTCCTTGAAGAAAAATTATCGACTTAACATATTTATTTTAACTTATTTAAATACAAATTACAACTCCGTGGTCTTTCCTCCCTTAAGCTCAATTGACTTTTTATCCACTTCGATCCAGACACTTTTTGCATTTGGATTATACGCGAAAGTCCCGTCAACAGCGACTTGTACGCGGCTTGCAGCATCGAGGTAATCAACAATCTCTATGTTGGTTGCGTACCATATATCCGATTTGTTTTCTATTTTTTTAGAAAACTTTTCGATAATCTTCCAATTATCATCTCTCTCAAATTCGTAACTGTGTCCCCAGAGATAAAACATGTATTGATACTGGGTTTTATGATTCTTGATGAACTCCTTGCAAAGATCTTCAAGTGAACTGTCAGCATGATGGCAGGTAGGATTCCATCTTAGGAAATCTTCCGGCATTCCAAATCCGTGCGTTGAAGTTACCGTTCTTCCGTATCTTATGCCACATGCCTTAAGTGCATTTACTACATTGTCATCAACAGAGCCGTTTGGATAAGCAAGACCTCTTACCGTGTAGCCCATAATCTTCTCTAAAGCTCTTCTGTCCTCAAGTACCTGTAGAACCATCTGCTCTTTTGGTGATCTTGCGATTGTCGGATGCGTCACTGTATGGCAGGCAACCTCATGTCCTTTGTAGAGCTTTTTGTATTCATCGCAGGGGATTCTCTCATCATAGGCATTTTTGAATTTATTCTTTTCAAGCCCTGAGTTGAGATTAAAAGTGCCTCTTATGCCATGTTCATTTAGAATATCCAAAAGTCTTTTATCCGGAATCTTGCCATCATCGTAGGAAAGAGTAAGCACTTTGTGCTTTCCTTCCGGAAACTGAGTATATATGTTTCGGAGCTTTTTAGAAGCAGCCATCGTAGTTCTCCTTATTTGTTTATCTTCTGAGTAAGACCGTGCTTAGCAAGGGATCTCTTTTCCTCATCAAGGATCTGTCCCCATTTGTATGGAGTATTCTGATATACGTAGTAATTAAGCCAGTTGGTATAGAGGTTATTGGCATGTCCTCTCCATACAAGATCAGGCTTATTATCAGGATTATTATCCGGATAGTAATTTACAGGAGGCTGAATGGGAAGCCCCTTTGATAAGTCTCTCTTATACTCGGAATCAAGAGTAAGTCTGTCATACTCTGCATGTCCCATAGCAAATATCTGGCTTCCTGCCTTGTTCATGCAAAGGAATACTCCTGCAACCGGAGACTCAGCAAGGACAACCAGATCGTCACAGGCATGGATCTTGTCAGCCGGTGTCTCGGTATGTCTTGAATGAGGCATGTAAAAGACATCATCAAAGCCCCTTACAAGCGGTACCTTGCGGTTCATTACTCTGTGCTGGTACACTCCAAATCTCTTTTCAGGTAAAGGCTCTTTATCAATTCCGTAGTGATAGTAAATTCCGGCCTGAGCTCCCCAGCAGATGTGGAAGGTGCTGGTTACATTTACCTTGGACCACTCAAAAACTCTGCAGAGTTCCTCCCAGTAATCAACTTCTTCAAACTTCATCTGCTCTACCGGCGCTCCGGTGATAATAAGACCATCGTATGTGTTTTCCTTAAGCTCATCAAAGGTATGATAAAACCTGTCAAGATGATTGGGCGATGTATTTGTAGAGTGATGTGAACTCATCTGCATGAAGGATACATCAATCTGAAGAGGCGTATTTGACAGGGACCTAAGGAGCTGAAGCTCTGTATCTTCCTTAAGTGGCATCAGATTCAGGATACATATTTGGAGAGATCTGATATCCTGGTGCATGGCCCTGTTCTCATCTACTACGAATATATTCTCCTTTTCAAGTATGTCTCTGACAGGTAGATCATTTTTTACTTTTATTGGCATCTTGCTTATCTCCTTGATGTAATAATAGCTTTTATTTTAGCATATTAAGAAACTCAGCTTCATCTATGACCTTTATTCCAAGCTCATTTGCCTTGGTAAGCTTACTTCCGGCTGCTTCTCCGGCAAGCACTAGCGAAGTTTTCTTTGAAACGCTTCCGGATGCCTTTCCGCCGTTCTTGACTATGAGCTCTTCCGCTTCCTTTCTGCCAAGAGTAGGAAGTGTACCTGTGACAACGATGGTCATTCCTGCAAGTTTGTCTGAAGCATCAGCGTCCTTTATTGCCTTCATGTTAAGGCCAAGACTCTTCATTTCTTCAATTATAGCCGTATTCTTCTCATCATGGAAGAATTCATACAGATCCTGGGCTGTTGTCTGACCTATATCAGGAAGACTCATAAAGCCGTCTACAGTAACTCTCTCAAGGTCTGAGAGATCATCAAAGTGCTTCATTATCTCTCTGGCAGTGGATTTGCCGACATTTCTGATTGCAAGTCCGGTAAGGAGCCTCACGGGATCATTTTCTTTTGATTTTTCAATCTCTGCAAGGAGCTTATCCGTGTTCTTCTCTTTTCCGATAAGTCCCTTTTCTATGAGCTCATCTCTGTGGTCTCTTAAATGATAAATATCAGCGTAGCTCTTAAGATATCCTTCACTTACAAGAGCATCTATAAGAGTATCTCCAAGTCCCATGATGTTCATAGCATCTCTTGATACAAAGTATGCTATGGTTCTTGTCACCTGCGCCGGGCAGTTGGGATTGATGCATCTGATATCTGCTGTATCTTCTTCTCTTACAAGATGGCTTCCGCATACAGGACAGGTCTTAGGTGCCTCAAATACTACAGAAGGCTCCTTGACACAGCCGTTAAGCTTCGGAATGATCTCTCCGCTCTTAAAGAGCTTGTAATGACCGCCAATACCGATCTTCATATCTGTGATGTAGTCCTGATTATGGAGAGTCGCCCTTGATACACTGGTTCCGCAGAGCCTTGCAGGCTTACCTGTCTCGGCGTCGTGAAAGCTTCCGGTAAATGTGAGTTTACCTGTTCTACCGACATCAACCAGAATCTCATCCATCTCAATAACTCTCTCTTCAGGAGGATACTTATATGCAATGTGTCCGCTAGAATACTTGGAACCTGCAGGGAAATCATCTCTCCAGGCTGTGTTATCCACCTTTACAACCGCTCCGTCAAGGTCAAAATCCAGATCGTTTCTCATCTCGCCGATGATATTTATTGCATCTATTACTTCTTCTGCGCTCTCGCAGGCCTTGTGAAAGACGCATCTTACGCCTGCCTTTTCAAGGATTTCCATGCCTTTGACGTGAGAGGCTTTTATCTCATCCGGACCGTCCTGTACGTTAAATACGAACATCTTAAGGCCACGGCTTCTTGTTACTTCCGGATCAAGCTGACGAAGAGTTCCTGCAGCGAGGTTTCTTGGATTTGCAGCCAGCTTTTTACCTGCTTTTTCCTGCTCTTCGTTAAAGGCCTCAAAATCATCATGGGACATATATACTTCTCCCCTGAGTTCCAGATACTCATAGGGAAGGTCCAATGTCTTTTTCACATCAGGGATTACAAGGGCATTGGCTGTGACATCCTCGCCGATAAGGCCGTCACCTCTGGTCTCAGCCATAGTCAGATGAAGCTTGCCATCACTCTCATCCCTGTTATAACGCAGTGACATACTAAGGCCGTCAATCTTCTGCTCAACAGAAAATACAGCTCCGGGGTGCCTTCCATGGACCTTGTTTACAAAAGCTGCAACATCCTCAGTATTAAAAACATCTTCAATTGATAACATTGGAACGTTGTGAGTTATCTTGACACCGGCTTCTCTCTTTGCTGTTCCACCGATGATCTGACTGGGAGAATCCTTTGTAACGAGCTCCGGATTCTCTCTTTCTATGGCCTTAAGCCTTTGCATGAGCTGATCGTACTCATAGTCTGAAATCTCAGGTGTATCCTGATTATAGTAGAGGTCCATATGGTGCTTTATGGTTTTTACAAGCTCCTCATACTCCCTTTTTATCTCTTCTGTTGCCATTTTTCTCCCCCAATTTTGTATCTCTGTATAGTTTTGCCACTTCTTCATCCGTAAGGCTCTCGTACTCCCCGGCCTTAAGGTTGTGGTTCTTAAGTTCAACGCACATTACGCGAATTCTCTTTAGGCTCACAACTTCAAAGCCGAGTTCGTGGCACATTCGCCTTATCTGCCTGTTAAGCCCCTGTGTCAGTATTATGTTAAAAGACCTTGTTCCTGTCCGTTTAACTGTGCATGGCCTTGTGGTCCTGTCCAGGTCTTTCAAATATACTCCAAGAGACATTTTCTTTAAAAAGTCCCCGTTTATATCCTTGTTAACGGTAACCTCATACTCTTTTTCGTGCTTGTTGGAACCCTTCATCATAGCCTGGATAAGGTCTCCGTCGTCGGTCATGATAAGAAGTCCTTCGCTTTCCTTATCAAGCCTTCCGGCATAGGTAACCCTGTCTGAAAACCCAAGGTCATAAATGACGGTCTTCTCCGCATGGGAATCCCTGGTGGTGCATACAACTCCCACTGGCTTATAGTAGGCAAGGTAACTGTGTTTCTCCTTGGCTTCTATTACTGTCCCATCAAGACAGACTGTGTCCGTTTCAGATACATCCTGTCCGGGTGAGGGAAGCTCTCCATTGACCGTTATCCTTCCCTCAGCTATTAACTTGTCAGCTTCTCTTCTGGAGCAAACTCCGCAGGAAGAAATGTACTTGTTAAGTCTCATGGATCATCTGCCCTACAAATAAAAAAGGAACGGCATTTTTCTTTGCCGTTCCTCTATGATCTTCGTCACATATCAAGTGATGCCATTTCACCAATTGCATTACATTTGATGATGCAATCGTAATTCTCTTTTATGTGTGCAATTACATTAAGGTTACTAGCTTGAAAATGTCCAAATTCGTATGCCATTGTAAACAGTGATGCAAATACCTTGGCCTCTTCACCCTGTCTTAAGAGATCAAGATAATATTTGCCGTTTACAGAGTTCTTGTACAAGCTGCTGGAAATTCTCAGCCCCTTTGGTGCCTTCTTGCAGAATTTGATAACTGTGTTAAGATCATCAAATTCAAAGATGTACTCGTGGAATTTGAGTCTTCTTTGATTCTTGTCCTCATCGGAAAGCTCTCTTTTCCTGCCTGCAGGTGTTGAAATCTTGTCAGCCTTTTCCTTGGCGCTCTCTACGGTAGCATTGCCGTTTACGGTAAGCTTCTTAGCATCTTTTTCATCGCTATCTTCGCTCATCATATCCTTGACTGAATTGGTGAGCTGCTTAAGACTCTTAAGATACTCATTAAGCCTGTTTATCCGATCCTCAGAAGCGCTGTCCCCAATATCCTCAAGGACGTTCTTAGGGATCTGTATTCCGGCCTTCTCGGTGAGGTTCTTAAGTATCTCACTAAAGGATGCCGAAGCATTTTCTGAAAGTGTAAGGGAAATTGAATGATCCGGAAGAACCGTTATCTGCATCGGCATAAATGCGCCTGTAGGCTTATAATCAACCTCTTCCTCTGCCTTCTTCATGACTTCATGTAAAAAGTCCATGGCCTCTTTCTTCTTCTCGAAGAGATCCTCAAGCTTTATTCCCTGTTCAAACATATCATCTTCAGTGATGATGCATGTTACTGTATCTTTATTTATTCTCTTAAATTCCATATTTTACCCTGATCTTTAATTAGTACAAAACAAAAAACCACTAAAAATCTTATGAATTGTATAATAACACATCTAGCAGATTCTTGGAAGTCCTTCCCCGTACATAGGCCCAACCACGCGCTTTCCGCCTATTTTTGTCCTGACAAAGACTCCGATGTCACCACTATTTATATCGGCTTTTTTTACGGATCCGATTACCTTTGCATTTTCACCGTAACGAGACTGCTTTATGAGTAAAAGAGCTTTCTCAGCATCCTCAGCGTGGACTGACAATACCATCTTGCCCTCATTTCCCATGTAGATCGGGTCAAGGCCAAGTATTCCGCAAAAGTCCTTAACTGCAGGTGATACGGGAAGATCTGTCTCTACAAGCTCTATGCTGCACTCAGAAGCTGAAGCAAACTCATTTAGCACAGTTCCAAGGCCTCCTCGTGTCACATCCCTCATGGCATGAACCCTTATGCCTTCGCTTAGGAGTTTACCTACCATCTCAGTTAGTGGCGCATTATCTGATTCTATGTTTGATTCAATACCCATACGTTTTCCGAGAATGGCTGCATGATGATCGCCAAGGTTGCCAGAAATTATGATCTTATCATTATCCTGAAGCTTAAAAGGTCCGGGTACATCAAGATCATCAGGTATAAATCCAACACCTGAAGTGTTGATGATAAGTCCACCTTCTCCACCTCTGTTTTCTATTACCTTGGTATCTCCTGTGACAACGACAACGCCAGCCTCCCTGGCAGTCTCAGCCATAGATGCTATAACTCTGTCAAGAAGGTCAATATCAAGGCCTTCCTCGAGAATACATCCGCAGGTGATATACTTTGGAACTGCTCCGCTCATAAGAAGGTCATTGACTGTTCCGCAAACACAGAGCCTTCCGATGTCTCCACCGGGAAATTCAAGCGGCGTTACAACGAACGAATCTGTTGTTACAGCAAGTTTTCCTGCTCCGGGAACTACAGCTGAGTCCTCGAGCTTGGACAGATACTCATTATTAAAATGCTTAGCAAATACTTCTGATATAAGTTTTGAAGTGGACTCTCCGCCACTTCCGTGTGCCATTGTTATTTTCAAGTTAACGTCTCCCTGAAATATAGTAGTTATAACAGCTTCCCTCTGTGGAAACCATGCATGCGCCGTGAGCATTGTCCGGCGTACAGCTCTTTCCGAATAAAGGACACTGATTTGGAGTTATCTTGCCTACAAGAACCTTCTCGCAAGAGCATCCCGGTGGCATGTGATCTTCATCAAGGCCAAAGCTTCCGGCATCAAAGTCCTTGTACTCCTGCCTTAAAATCATTCCTGAGCCTTCAATTTTGCCCATTCCACGCCAGGATGAATCAGACTCTTCAAAATATTTATTAACGCAGGATTTGGCCATTTCATTGCCATTTGGGGTAACTACCTGCCTGTAGAGGTTCTTAAAGCCGCCTTTACCCTTCATTTTAACCAGGGCATAAATGGTAAGAAGGAGCTGTTCTCCCTCAAAGCCTGATACTACAAAGGGAATTCCAAGCTCTTTTGCCAGATCCTTAAATATCTCTTCGCCGGTAACAGCTGCCACATGTCCCGGTGCTATAAAGCCATCGATACCTCCGCCGTTTTTTACAACCCAACGGATTACCTGAGGCATAGTCTTAAGCGATGTTAAGAGCTTGAGATTAGTTATATGTTCTTCTATTGCCTTCTCGATGACTCTTCCGTAAACGGGAGTCGTTGTTTCAAATCCTATAGCAGCAAAGACATAATTGACCGCAGGATTCTCTTTTGCAATGGCAATCGAATCCATAGGCGAATAGAGCATCCTTACGTTTGCCCCCTCTGCCTTGGCATCAGATAGTGACATCTTACTGCCCTTAACCCTTATGAGGTCTCCGAAAGTGAGCACACAGGTGTTCTCAGAAAGAGAAAGTTCAACAAGCCTGTCTATCACTGCTGTTACAGTAACACACACAGGACATCCCGGGCCTGATATCAGCTTGATCTTAGGTGATAGCATGGAAGGAATACCGTTTTCAGAGATTGCTGCAGTATGTGTTCCGCAGACTTCCATGATCCTCACTTCTTCGCCATCGTAGTTCCTTAGCTCTTCAATTACTCTTTGTAATATGTTATCAGCCGCCAACGCCTATATCCTCGATTTCCTTAAACATCTCTTCAAGCTCGTCCGCCATGGAATCGTCCATGGTCTGAATGATACAGCCTGCGTGAACCAGGACTCTGTCACCAACCTTGACATCAACAAGTCCGGCCTCGGCAGTTACAATATTACCGCTAAAGTCCACAGTGGCTTTAGTTCCCTCCATCTTAATTACTTTTCCGGGTAATGCTACGCACATATAATACTCCTATTTATCTGTTCCCTTGAGCATTGCGTAATACGCCTGACCAAGGGATATACCTCCGTCACCCAGAGGCACTTTTTTGTTCCAATAAACTTTAAAGCCAAGATCACTTAGAGTTTCTATCGATTTACCAAGAATTATCCTGTTGTTGAAAACTCCGCCCGATAGGCAAACAGTATCGATTCCTATCTCACCTCTAAGTGCTTCAAAAGCTTCTTTTATCATTTTTACTATTGCCATATGAAAACCGTAAGCTATGGCTTTTGTATCATAAGCTTTAGTATTATAACACATGTATATATCTTTAAATAAGCTTATCTGGTCAAAGACTAACTCGTCGCTTTCGTTTTTCTTTTTAAACTCAAACTCCGGATAAGCTCCATTATCTTCTTCCATAAAGCTATGGGCATATTTCTCAAGATTAACTGCACACTCACCCTCATAGGTATTGTAAGAGCATATCTCTAAAAGAGCTGCTACAGCATCAAAAAGCCTACCCATACTGGAGGATTTAAAACTTCCTGCTCCAATCTTTTGGGCTGCCATCATCATCCTAATTTTGCTGTCCATTAAAACTCTCTTATCATCAAGAAGTCCCAGGCTTATACATTCACCGATGTAACAGTCCATGGTCTGAACAGCATCTTTGGACGCCTTATCTCCACCCACAAGGTTTACATATGACAGATGCCCGGCTCTGATCGGATCATCACTTTTTATCCTGACAAACTCACCGCCCCATATCGCACCGTCAAGTCCGTATCCTGTTCCGTCAAAGGCAGCTCCAAGTGCTTCATTTATGCCATTTTCAGCCATTACAGAATATATATGTGCAAAGTGATGTTGAAGCTTAAGCTGTTTAAGCTTCATCTTATCTGCCATATAGGATGATGCATAAAGCGGATGAAGGTCACTTACCACCACTGTCGGCTCAAGCTCAAAGAGCTCTTCGTAGTGTCTCTTTACCCCATTCCAGAAGTCCATGCTATAGGTATCATTATTAAGATCTGAAATGTAATGCGTTGTAAGGATTCTGTCCTTTTTAGCAAATGATATCGTGTTTTTCAGATCGCCGCCTGTTGCAAGGATACATTCTTTGTTTTGAACAAAAGAGCTGTTTCCTTCTATTACAAAAGGAAGCGGAGCATAGCCTCTTGCCCTTCTTATAAACTGGGCTGATTCTCCGGATATGCTATCTATCGTAAATACTACAGAATCATCCTGGGCTATGTTTATCTCCCTGTCATGGTAAAGGATTCCGGCGATTTCGCCAAGAAAAGTCTTCTCAAAAAGGTCATCTTTAAAAATGATCGGAGAATCAGACTTATTTCCGCTGCTTACGATAAGAGGTCCTACTTCATCACATAAAATCCTGTGTATTCCTGCTGATGGCAGAAACGCTCCTATATATATGCTTCCCTTATCAACTTCGAAGGGGAAGTCTGTTTTCTTTTTTAAAAGAACTATAGGCCGCTCTGAAGATTCTAACAGTTCCTTCTCAAGTGGGCTTATATGAGCTGCCTTAGATGCAGCTTCTGCATCAGAAAACATAACAGCAAAGGGCTTATTTTCCCTGCCCTTGATTTTCCTAAGTTCAAGTGCTGCTTTTTCTGTTGGCATGCACACTAACTGATAACCTGATACTCCCTTAAGTCCTATTATTCTTCCATTTTTAAGCTCCGCAACTGCTCTTTCAATCGCCTCTTCTTTTTGAAGTTCCTGCGTTTTCCCGTTATCATCGTTAAACACAAACTTCATCTGAGGTCCGCAGTCGTGACAGGATATAGTCTGTGCATAGTGTCTTCGACCTTTTGAGTATTCTTCCCTACACTTTGGACACATCTCAAACTTGTCCATCGTAGTTGTTTCCCTGTCATAAGGGAGTCTGTTTATTATGCTGAATCTCGGTCCGCAAACAGCACAGCTTATCAGAGGATGAGCGTATCTTCTGTTCTTCTTATCGAGAAGTTCATCCATGCAGTCCTTGCAAATACCGATATCGGGAAGAAAAACAGGAATCTCCTCTGAAAGATTAAGCTCTTTACTCTCGATGATAGAAAAGTCATCGGGAACTTCCAAAGAAGGATCTGCCTCTTTTTCGGTTACAGACAAAATAAAGGCGCCAAGTGGCATTTCATTTCTGAGCAGACAAACAAAAGAGGCAATATCTGCTTCTTTACCGGAAATAAGTATCTCAACAGCTGCCCCTATGTTCTTTACGTTGCCTTTTAAGCCGTATTTAGTTGCCCACTTAGCAATAAAGGGGCGATATCCAACACCCTGAACCGCCCCTTTAACTGTTATTATTTTTGTCATTCTTTGTTTTCTGCAGGTGCTTCCTGCTTAGGTGCCTGAGCCGGTGCTGTAGGAGCAGGTGCGGGAGCATTTCCCTGTGCCTGTGCCTGTGCCTGAGCTGCCTTAGCTGCAGCTGCAGCAGCTGCTCTTTCCTTAGCTGCCTTCATAAGAGCTTCCTGAGCAGCTATAGCCTTCTCAGACTGCTTGAAGGTCTTGGTAACCTTTTCTGATCCGGGTTCCTGGAACCTAAGTCCCATGGAAAGTGATTTCTTAGGACAGTTATCAACACAGCATCTGCACTGGATGCAGCTCATAGGTCTGATGGACCAGGTCTTTTCTGCCTTGTCTACAGTGATAGCGTGTGTAGGACATTTAATTGAACATAATCCGCAGAGGATGCAAAGGTCCATATCGTTCTCAACATGTCCTCTTGTTCCCTCCGGGTACTCTTTTTCTACCTTTCTTGTCTTAGGCTTTGAAAAGAGATTATGAAGTACTGTTTTATTGAAACTTACAATTGCCATTTCTATCTCCTTTAAGTGAAAAACATCTCTTTTAACAAATGATTATCTCTCTGTACAGCTGATACATGGATCAATTGTAAGAACCAGAATAGGCACATCAGCAAGGTCGCATCCCTTAAGTGTCTCAACAAGTCCTGAAAGATTTGCAAAAGTGGGGGTGCGGACTCTCATTCTGTCTATAAACTTAGTGCCGTTAGCCTTAACGTAGTAGATAGCTTCTCCACGAGGCTGCTCAATTCTCATTACGTACTCACCGTTTGGCATTCCCTTAACAGGAACATCGATATCGCCTGAAGGCATGTGATCGATGAGCTGACGGATAATATCGAATGCCTGGAATATCTCTTTGATACGGCACTCTGTACGGGCATATGAATCGCCTTCGGTTGAAATTATAGGCTCAAAATCAACATCGCCGTAAGCACAATAGCCTGTTGTTCTGATATCTCTTGAAATACCGCTGGCTCTAAGGAAAGGTCCTGCACATCCAAGAGCATCAGCCTGCTCAGCAGTAAGAATACCAACGCCGCGAAGCCTTGTCTGAACTGCCATATCGTTAAGGAAAGGCTTGGCAATAACCTTAAGGTCCTCTTCCATCTTATTTATTCTCTGATAGAAGTCCTTAAGCATCTCATCTGATACATCTCTTCTGATACCACCAACCTTCATAACTGAGAAAATTACACGGCCGCCGGTAGAAGCCTCGAACATATCAAGAGCCTCTTCTCTGAGTCTCCAGCACTCCATGTAGAGTGACTCAAATCCAAAAGCATCGGCAAGAAGACCGAGCCAGAGAAGATGTGAATGAATTCTTGAAAGCTCAGACCAAATTGTACGAAGGTACTTAGCTCTTGAAGGCACATCGATATCCATGATGTGCTCAACGGCCTCACTGTATCCAAGGCCATGGCCCAGTGAGCAGATACCACAGATACGCTCAGCAACATAGACCATCTCGTTAAAATCTTTTTTATCAACCAGCTTCTCAAGACCTCTGTGGATGAATCCGATTGAAGGAATTGCTTCAACGACTTTCTCATCCTCCATAACAAGGTCAAGATGTATGGGTTCCGGAAGAACCGGATGCTGGGGTCCAAATGGAATTACACTTCTAGTAGACATTTTGGTTCCTCCAATTATTTAAATGGTGTCTCGATCGCTGTGCGATAGAGCTTTCCTTCAAAATCAATGTTGATCATCTTGATCTGAACTCCGAAGAGATCATGCATCTCATTTTCATAAATGAATGCGCAGGGATAAATACTTGTGATACTTGAGATCTCCTGATCCTCGGGAAGAACCATCTTGAGATTTTTCATCTCAAGGTCTTTTCCAAAGGTATAGATGAGCTCGTATGCATCGGGAACTCTTGTCGCGCACTGCTGAATAAGATGATATCCGGCAAATTTAAGCTTCTGAGATTCATCAATGATACATTCCGGATTAACAGTTATAAATTCTGTATTCACTGTTTGTTTTCTCCTTTCTCAGAATTATCTGCCGCTGCAGGAGCAGGTGAAGAAGCCGGTGCAGCTGCCTTAGGTGCTGCCTGCGCAGGTGCTGCAGGAGCTGCTGGCTTGGGAGCGGGCTTAGCAGTTGCCTTGATCTTCTCTTCAGCCTGCTGTCTAAGTGCTTCCTCAGTAAGTACTGCGTCATACTGTGTGCTTGGATCGTAGTCATCGGCAGTCATATGAATAGCCATCTTTGAATAGTCTACTGTACAGTAACCCTGCTTCATGGAGGCTTTAAGTTTAGCTCTCTTCTCCTCAAGGATTCCTACTGCCTTAACAACGCCCTCGATAAGAGCCTCAGGTCTTACAGCACATCCCGGAACATATACATCTACGGGAACAACCTTATCTGCTCCGCCCAGAATGTTGTAGCACTCCTTGAAAATACCGCCGTCGCATGCGCAGATTCCGCAAGCTACAACAACCTTTGGATCAGGCATCATGTTGTAGAGCTGTCTTACAACAGGAGCTGTCTGTGCATTGATACCTCCTGTAAGAAGCAGCACGTCTGCATGCTTGGGGTTTCCTGTGTTGATGATACCAAATCTCTCAACATCATAGAGAGGTGTCATGGTAGCAAGAACTTCTATATCACAGCCGTTACAGCTGGAACCGTCATAATGTAACACCCATGGTGATTTTGCAATGTTCATTGATTTACTTCCCTTCTATTCTTATTTCAGTACGTTGAGGATCAGCAGATTAGTTCCTGCAAATACAAGGATAACTGCCCATGTTACCTTAAGCATTGTGATGTATTTAACTCGAGGGAACACGTTATCAATAAGTGTCTCAAGGAAGAATACAACAATGCAGGCAATTATCGCCCAGATTCTGCTGATAGGGCTCTGCGTAATAAAGAACATTCCAACAATACCCATCATCAGGACTGTGTCATACCACTCAGCAATCTCAACAAGAGCAAGGTTTGAACCGGAAAGGTCTGTTGTAAGTCCCTTTACCATCTCCTGATGCATGTGGTGTGATGTACTCAGATCGAAAGGTGATTTACGAAGCTTGATTATCAGGATAAATACGAAGCCGATAAAGAAGCCGGGAATCTGAATAATAGCAGGTGAACTTGCCTTAACAAGGTCGTTTACCATGAAGCTTCCCTGTGCATAGTAGAATCCGATTGCAACAAGCAGGGTCATAGGCTCATAGCACATCATCTGCAGAAGCTCACGCTGCGCACCCATGATACTGTAAGGACCATTGGTTGAAAAGGCAGCCATGACCATAAGTACCTCTGACATTGACAGCGCAAAGAATACAAGGAGCATATCTCCGCCTGCAAAGAAAAGGCAACCTGTAAATACAGTCATGATAAGATATCCTGTCACAAACAGAACCTGGATACTGTTAACAACGGTGGTCTGCTTGTGAAGGAGCTTGTTTACATCATAGAAGGGCTGAATAATAGGTGGGCCCTGTCTTCCCTGCATACGTGCAGCAAAGAGTCTGTCAGTACCTGACAGAAGTCCTCCGATAAGAGGAGCAAGTATTAAGTATAATACGGCTTTTATAATATAGTTGATTTCCATCAGATAGCACCTCCAACAACGATGATCAGCATTACTGCCACCAGGACAGCTGCTACCCAGATACAAGGCCAGAGAAGTTTCTTCTCTCCGAAGTAATCTTCCATGTACCAGTTAGACATGTAAAGGGCTCTCTCCTTACCGAAGGAGTCTATGTAATGTCTGTCGTCACCTGCGTTAACACCGGCAACGTAAGACATTGTCATCTTGGAGTTCTTACCGATTGAAAGGAATCTTGATCCAATAGGGATCATGAATACCATAGCAACCATGATCATCATGATGATAACATCGCTTCCACCGATAACATCGGGGATGTTTGCGTGATATGCCTCATCAAGGATAGGCTGGATCATGTGACCTGACATCCAAGGGAATGCAAAGCACATGATGATAATAAGTGAAGTAAGAGGGAAAATTGAAACCAGCTCACTTCTTGGTGTTATATCTTCAAGCTCAAAGGACTGATGAATTACTGTACAAATCTTGCCCAGCCATTTAGCCCAATAGAAAAGTGTACTTCCTGAACCAAATACAAGGAAAAGAACCAGCCATACAGATCCTGAATCAACGAAGGACTTAAGAGCTGCCCACTTTGATACAAGCATTCCAAATGGAGCCATGAACATTCCGCAGATACCGATGATCATGATGAAAGCAAGTCTTGGAAGCTTGATGATAAGACCGTGCATATCCTCGATGTCACGGCTGTGCATGCAGTTCTCGATATCGCCGACTGTCTGGAACAGAAGTGACTTTGAAACAGCATGGAAAAGAACCAGCATAACAGCTGCCCAAACACCTTCCTGAGTACCTGTACCGGCACATGCAGTGATAAGACCAAGGTTTGAAATTGTTGAATAAGCAAGCACCTTCTTGCCGTCGCTTACTGTTATTGCAAGAAGTGATGCAGCAAAGAATGTAAATCCACCGATGACAGTGATCATAACACCTGTCAGGGTTCCCTTCATAAGGGGTGAAAGTCTGATCAGCATATATACGCCGATTTTAACCATTGTAGCTGAGTGAAGAAGTGCACTTGAAGGTGTAGGTGCAACCATGGCGCCAAGGAGCCATCTTGAGAATGGGAACTGTGCGCTCTTTGTAAGTGCAGCAAATGCAAACAATGTAGCGGGAACGATAAGAGCCGCCTCCTTCATACCCATATCTGTAACCTGGCTTAAGTTTGACATACCAAATCCCATGTTGCAGATCATGAGTCCTGCTGCGAATCCGCATCCACCGAGAAGGTTCATCCAAAGTGCTCTGAATGAATTGTCTACTGCTTCCTGCGTTCTTGTGTATCCGATCATAAGGAATGAGCAAACTGATGTGATCTCCCAGAAGAAGTAAATCCAGCTAAGACTGTCTGATGAGATTAGACCAAACATAGCTCCGAGGAATACAAACATAAGAGCAAGGAAATAGTTGGATCTATCCTGAACATCTGTGTGATGATGATGATAGTCCTTCATATATCCTGATGCGTAGATACAGATAAGGATACCTACGATACCTACAATAAGGTACATAACAGCTGCAAAGGTATCGATTCTGATATGAGTATTACCTTCTACAACTCTTCCTGTAAGGTCCATCCAAAGAACAGGAATTGTTCCTGCCAGTGAGAACAGGATCGCATAATATTTCTTGTACTTGATGCTGAGGAAGCATACAAGGCACATAAGGAATACCTCTCCTGCGATCACGAACTTATCAGGTAAGTGGGTGTTCTCAAGATACATAAACTGAGATGTATCTCCTGATGTGATAACGGTAACTGCCACATAAATAGCAGCTGCCATGATAGTAAACCCACCAATCATAATAACAGCACTTCTAAGACGACTTGTCTGCTTAAGAAGTCCTACTATTACTGCCATGATAAATGGGAAAAGAATTAGAAAGTTTACTACGTCAATAATTGGAATAGTCAAGGAATTTCGCCCCTTTCACATACGATTCTCCAAGCCAAAGCTTAGGAGTTTTTCATAAATTTGTCGACAGCTTCGTTTAATTCAACGATAGCCTGTTCATCCCCGTCCTGAACTGCGTGAACAATGCAATGACTCATATGTTCCTTCAGTATCTCTTTTCCGCAGTTATTGATTGCGGATCTGACGGCAGCCAGCTGTATGAGTACTTCAGTACAATCTCTGTCATTCTCCACCATGGTCTTAACAGACTCCAGGTGTCCGATTGCCTTTGAAAGCCTGTTGACGATGGCTTTCATATGTTCAGGGTCATGATGATGCTCATGATGATGGTGCTCATGATGATCCTGAGAGTGACCTGTCATATAAACCTCCATAAATAATGTGCGTTTATGTTAATTTTTTGACTTTCCTTTGTAAAAAAAATCAAATCCCCAATAAACGCACAACTGACCGAATAACATTATATTTCTGTTGACTAAAAAAATCAATAAAGATTATCTAACATTTCCGATAATCTTATATAAAAGCTTGTAGAGTACTCCAGCCTCTTCTGCTGTGAGCTGTACACATGAACCCATTGCATCAGGAATAGAGAGCGCCTTCTCTCTTAAAGCCATGCCCTCTTCTGTGATTGAAACAACAAGATTTCTCTCATCCTCAGATGATCTCTCTCTTGTGATATATCCCTTTGATTCAAGTTTTTTAAGAACAGGAGTAAGTGTACCGGAATCAAGATAAAGACACTCACCTAAAGTCTTAACATTGACAGTACCCTTCTCCCAGAGAACCATCATTGTAATGTACTGAGTATAAGTAAGGTCGATATCATCAAGGTAAGGCTTATATTTCCTGATGATCTCCTTTGAACAAGCATAAAGAGGGAAACAAAGCTGCTTTCCAAGTTTAAGTGATTCATATTTTTCTTCGTTAATACACATAATAATCTCCATCAAATCAAATTTTATACTATTAAATTATACCACAAAATTTGAATTATGTTCTTTTATCTTTTGTAAATGCTAAATTGCTTTGTACTTTCTCCTCAACAAAGGTAAAGAACATAGTAAGATAGCGCATGAAAGGCTCTGTTGCAATGGCAAACAAAACAAACAGCATAGCACATTTCATTGATACATGGCTGATAGAGAACAGATCGTTGAAGATGATTGCTGCAAGTATCATGCCAAGGATACAGCCTCCGATAACGCGAAGTCTATACTTATTAAGAGGATAACAGATGTTTGCAAGGATAATAAATCCGACTATTGCTAAAAGAAATGTTGAAGCAACAGAAACATCCACCTGATCCACGCCAAAAGTATTTCCAAATACCACCAGTGCTGCTATTGCTAAGAAGTCTGTAAGCGCAGCCGGCATAGCTTTTAAAAGAACCTTTATAAGGAAGTGACCTTCTATCCTCTTATGATTAGGCTCCATAGCCAGGAAGAAGCCGGGTATTCCTATATTAAATAAACTCACCATGGTAATCTGTGACGGCTGTAGCGGATATGTAACAACATTTATTATGGAGAATACAGCAAGCAGCAGTGAAAAGATATTCTTCACCAAAAACAGTGTTGCTGTTCTCTCTATGTTATTTATGTTCCTTCGTCCCTCTGCCACTATTTTGGGCATGTTCGCAAAGTCATCATCCATGAGAACAACCTGAGCTGCCTGAACAGCTGCATCAGAGCCGGCTGCCATTGCAACGCTGCAGTCTGCATCCTTCATGGCAAGGATATCGTTTACACCATCACCGGTCATGGCAACGGTATGACCATCTCTTTTAAGGGCTTTTACAATCTTCTGTTTCTGCTCAGGAGATACACGTCCAAATACTGTGTATTCCCTCACAGCTGCCGGGATGTCACCATCATCGAGGGTGCTGGCATCCACATATTTATCACTGTTCTCAATGCCGGCATTTGCCGCTACGTTTGATACAGTCATGGGGTTATCACCCGATATTACTTTTACGTTTACGCCCTGCTTCTTAAAATAAGCAAAGGTTGCAGGTGCATTTTCTCTGATAGGATTCTGCAAAAGAATGAATACCAGAGGCTTTGTCCTAGCCCCTGTAAGGACTCCGTTTGGAAGCTCAACAGAGAGATCATCACTGTTTTCATCAATGATGCTTGTTCCGTCAGCTCCTCCGAAATAGCTTGCAAAGCATAAAACTCTAAGTCCAACAGATGCATAGCTGTTTATAAGATCCTTGTAATTCTCATATTCATCCTGAAGCACAAACTCCGGTGCTCCCATCAGATAGGTTCCGTCCTTGAACTGGACTCCGCTGTATTTGAATTTTGAAGAGAAAGAATGAAATGACAGGCATGTTCTGCTATTCCTTATTGGGAAATAATCCTCAAGAGCATGCATTGTTATATTGTCATCCGGAACACATCCGATATAATCAGCAATCAGATTAACATAATAATCTAAAGCCTCAGGCTCTTTTGAACCATCGGATAAAACAGCATCTGCTACAAGCATGCTGTTATCGGTTATAGTACCGGTCTTATCCACACAAATGGTATCTACTCTGGCTAAAGTCTCAATACTTCTCATGTCGTGAAGCATAACCTTTTGCTTGGCTAGCCTAATGGTACTAAGTCCAAGTGTGATACTAAGAAGCAGATATAGACCTTCAGGAATCATTCCGATAAGAGCTGCCACCATTGATGGAACGCTCTCTGCAAAGGAATTGCCTTGAATAAAAAAGCTCTGAACAAAGAGAAGGATACCGACAGGAATAATGATGAGTCCTGCAAAAGCAACAATCTTGTTGATGGACTTGACCATCTCGGACTGCTCTGAAGAAGGCATCTTCTTGGCCTTTAGCATAAGCTTTGAAATATAGGAATCCTGTCCTACTCTTGTCAGCTCAGCAAGGCACTTACCTGAAACAACGAAACTTCCGGACATGAGCTCATCTCCTGATTTCTTGTTGATCTCATCCGCTTCACCTGTAAGAAGCGCCTCATTGACGGATATCTCACCGTCAAGGACAACTGCATCAGCGCAGATCTGACTTCCTGCAGAAAGAACAATCACATCCCCAAGGACAAGCTTGTCGACATGGACAATCTTCTCTTCACCGTCTCTTATGGCTGTCACCGTGGTCTGGTGAAGAACCTTTAGTCTGTCTAAAATGTTCTTGGCCTTAATTCCCTGGAAAATACCTATAAGGGCATTACAGATAATAACCGGAAGAAAGGTAAGCGAATTCCATGCACCGGAAATCACCAGCAAAATGGCCATAATAAAGAACATCAGGTTGAAATATGTGAATATGTTCTCTCTGATTATTTCCCTATTGGTCTTTCCGATATTTTCAATTTGTGTGTTGCCTTTTCCCTGCTGCAAAAGTTCATTTACTCTTGCAGCTGAAAGGCCTCTGCTGTTACTGTCCATAATTTGGTTTATTTTGCACTATGATTAATATTTTTAATAGGAATATTAGCGTAAAGAGCAGGAACTGTCTTACCGCTGTTATCCTCAGTGTCCATCTGGGTGAAATTGATGTCAATTCCATCCATATCAATCTCAGCGTACTTAGAAAGCACTTCTATGATGTCGCTTCTGATCTTCTGCATTATCTCAGGAGAGCAGCTGGCTCTGTCAGATACAAGAACAAGCTTTAATCTGTCTTTAGCAACATCGCTTGATGATTTCTTTTTAAAAATGTCTGTAATCTTCATTGCTCAGCCTCCTATCACTTTTTCTTAAACCAGGAAAAAAGACCCTTTCTCGCTTCGAGATCAAGGAAAGGAACTGCCTCGCCCGTAACTCTTCTGCAGATATTCATGTATGCCTGACCGGCCAGTGAATTGTCACCAACCAAAGGCTCACCATTGTTGGTGGCAACTACGATATTCTCATCATCCGGAACCTGACCGATAAGCTCTACTGCAAGAATATCCACAACATCATCTGCAGACATCATGTCGCCTCTCTTTATCATATCAGGACGAAGTCTGTTCACAACAAGCTGAGGATTCTTGATCTCATTAGCCTCAAGAAGTCCGATGATCCTGTCTGCATCTCTTACCGCTGACACCTCAGGTGTTGTAACAACCAGTGCTCTGTCAGCTCCTGCAATAGCATTCTTAAATCCCTGCTCAATTCCTGCAGGGCAATCAAGAATTATGTAATCAAATTCTGTTTTTAATTCATCTGTGAGCTTTTTCATCTGCTCGGGTGTTACGCTGGTCTTGTCCCTTGTCTGTGCTGCCGGTAAAAGGAAGAGGTTCTCGTACTTCTTATCTCTTATAAGAGCCTGCTTCAACTTGCAGTTCTCCTCTACAACATCAACCAAAGTGTAGACAATTCTGTTCTCAAGTCCCATAACGACATCAAGGTTACGCAGTCCTATATCAGTATCAACAAGAACAACCTTCTTGTTGAGTTTGGCAAGACCTGTTCCAAGATTGGCAGTTGTTGTTGTCTTACCAACACCACCTTTTCCTGATGTAATAACTATTACTTCTCCCATGTTTTCCTCCTGAACTTCTTTTAAATCTTATAAAACTCTCTTAAAAATGATGCACCGTAGCCCGTCTTAACAATATGGCCGTTCTCGATGTAGGCAACTTCCGGGTCTCCCTCGGTACTGGATAGGAACTTCTTTTTCTTTACTTTAAGCTTTGCTCCTTTTTCAGCATCCGGAGAAATGGCTATGGCATCTGCAATCCTTACCTGGATTGGACGAAGGTCCAGTGCCATGATGATTGCATCTCTGTCACCTCCTGCACCTGCGAAGGCATTGCCTCTTAATTCTCCGAGAATATAGATGCTTCCATAAGAAGTAACATTAGCACCTGGCTTAACATCGCCCATTACTACAATGCTCTTTTCACTGGAAATATCCTGCCCGGAGCGCAGATTGCCCCTGTAGATCAATGCGCTGTCATCAAATGTGTCATCAAGTGGCACGTCGCTCTGAACAGGCTCCTGCTGAGGTTCCAAAACACCCATAGCACGTTTAAAGCCTGTTTCAAATACTGATTCATCGTCAATGATACAGGTAATTGTAAGGTTTGAATTTGCCTGAATGATTTCAACAACTCTATCAGTCTCTACATCAGAGAGCTGCCTTCCTCTGATATGAAGTCCCATATTGTTCCTACCGAGAAATGATGATGCCTCTTTAAACTTATCCTTAATGGACAGGCAAAGATCCTCGAAAGATAAAGACGGATCCAAAACCAGAATGATACCTGACTTTGTTCCTTTGATTGTTACTGCTGCATCCAAAATGAAATCACCCAACCTTTTTCATACAATATGTGCGTATTTTATCCCCAAAACGCACTATGACTAGTATATGACATTTGCCCTTAAAATTCCACATTCAAAGTGCACAAAATAATATTTGGATAAAAAAAGGAGCTTTGGATAAACCAAAGCTCCTAAAAGACTATTTAAAAAAGATTAGTTAAGAGTTCCTGCCTGCTTAGCAACTTCCTCAGCAAAGTTCTCGTTCTTCTTCTCGATACCCTCACCGGTCTCGAAACGAACGATCTTCTTGATCTTGAGGTTTGCATTGTTGTTCTTGCCAACCTGTGCAAGGTACTGAGCAACAGTCTGCTTGCCATCCTCAGCCTTAACGTAAACCTGCTCATTGAGGCAGATCTCCTTGAACTCCTTGTTAAGACGTCCGATAAGCATCTTCTCGATGATCTCCTGAGGCTTTCTCTTTCCTTCAGGAAGCTCCTCGTTCTCCTTCATAGCCTGAGCAAGAAGGATCTCCTTCTCGTGGTTTCTGTACTCCTCTGAAATATCCTCAGAAGAAATGAACTTAGGATTAAGAGCTGCAACCTGCATAGCTACGTTCTTAACAGCATCCTTGATGTCATCGTTAACAACATCAGTATCTGCCTCAACAAGAACAGAAATTCTTCCGCCGCCATGCACGTAAGGAACTACAATACCGTTCTCTGCGACAACCTTCTCAAATCTTCTGATGCTGAGCTTCTCAGAAATAACTGCTGTGATCTCGACAAGAGCATCGTTAACAGTCTTGGACTCGTCAAGGTTCCACTTCTCAGCCATGAATGAATCAAGATCCTTGGAATCTGAATTAACAGCCTGCTGTGCTACTGCCTCAACAAATGCCTGGAACTTATCGTTCTGTGCAACGAAGTCAGTCTCTGAGTTAACCTCAACAACTGCTGCTGTCTTGTCATCCTTTGTGGCGATTCTTGTAAGACCTTCAGCTGCGATTCTGCTGGCCTTCTTCTCAGCCTTCATGATACCGTTCTTTCTAAGGTACTCAACGGCTGCATCCATATCTCCGTTAGTCTCTGTAAGAGCCTTTTTGCACTCCATCATTCCGGCGCCTGTAGACTCACGTAACTCTTTAACCATTGCTGCTGTAATAGCCATTTATCTATCCTCCGTAAGGTTTATTTTATTGTACTAGGCAATTATGCCTCTACTGTTTCCTCAGCCTCTGCCTCTTCAGCGCCCTCAGCGTCATAGTTAGCAGCTGCATCAGACTCTGCACCCTGATTAGCCTCGATAACAGCGTCTGCCATCTTACCAACGATAAGCTTTACTGCTCTGATAGCGTCATCGTTACCGGGGATGATGAAGTCAAGCTCTTCTGGATCACAGTTTGTATCGCCGATACCGATAAGTGTGATTCCAAGAGACTCAGCCTCCTGAATGCAGATTCTCTCCTTCTTAGGATCTACAACAAAGATAGCATCAGGAATTCTCTTCATATCTCTGATTCCGCCAAGGTTTGCCTGAAGCTTTGAAAGCTCCTTCTTAAGCTGAGCAACTTCCTTCTTAGGAAGAACATCGAATGTTCCATCTTCCTGCATCTTCTCGATAGCCTTCATACGAGCAATCCTACTCTGAATTGTCTTGAAGTTTGTAAGCATTCCACCGAGCCATCTCTCATTTACATAGTACATTCCGCAACGCTCAGCCTCTGTCTTAACTGCATCCTGAGCCTGCTTCTTGGTTCCAACGAAAAGGATTGTTCCACCCTGCTGTGCAATCTCGAATACTGCCTTGTAAGCCTCGTCAACCTTAACAACTGACTTCTGAAGGTCGATGATGTGGATTCCGTTTCTCTCTGTGAAGATGTAAGGAGCCATTTTAGGGTTCCATCTTCTTGTCTGGTGTCCGAAATGTACACCTGCTTCAAGTAACTGTTTCATTGATACAACGCTCATTTTAATACCTCCGTTTGGTTTAATCTTCCGCAAATCCCTTACCCGTTAGTCCACAAGGGGCGTTATCCTATGTGGTGAGCTCCTGGCTGATCAGTATAACTGACACCGGCCCGGAAGAAGGAAATGCGTGTTTAATTGTTACTGCCATGTGCCTTCAAATAGGCATAAATAGCCTATATAAGTCCACAGCTCTCTAATATTATCACAAGAGAAGCAATAAATCAACAAAAAAGAAGCGGAAATTCCACTTCTTTTTTTAGCCAGTCGTTATTATCTTAGCTACCTGTTCGTACGTAGCATTTTCAGGAAAGGACTTGGTTCCTGATCTGATTATTCTGTCGATCCTATTCTCTACAAGATATTTATTAAAAGCAACTGCATCGTCTACGATTCCTTCTCTTGCAAGAAGTGCAGCCACACCATCACTTCCCATTCCTCCGGGAATTGTGATCTGTTTAGTCCCCGAATTGCTTACCACTGTTTCTTCTGAAGGCTTAGTGGTTTCTGCAGATGTAGATTCGGTTGATGCTGCCTCCTCAGCAGAAGTTTCTGCAGCAGAACTTACTTCTTCTGATTCGCTCTCTGCAGCTGTGCTTGTTTCTTCTTCCGATTTATTATCGGTAGATGCGTCAGAGCTGCTGCTACTTTCTGCGATCTTATTTTCTGTTTCTTCCTTCTCTTCAGCCACTTCTGAAACAGGTGGATCTGATAGAGCGATTTCCGTGTTGACTTCTTCAGGTATTTTTTCTCCGATTTGATCCAACGCCTGATTGGATGAAGATGCATCATCGCTTTCTACCTCGCTGTCTTCACTTTGTGTCTGGGTCAGAACCTCTGCAGAGCTTTCGATCATTCCAAGAGCCTTAGCTCTTTTTATGACTTCAGCATCGCTCATGGTCGCCTTTCTTCCCCCAAGGGCAAAGCCCATAACTATCGCAGTGAGAATTATTCCGATTCCCATACCGCGTAGATAATACTTAAGTTTCATGTACTGCTCATCCTCTTATCTGACTTTTCTATGCTTGTTTGAAAGATCAATAACAAGCTTAACTTCACCTATACCAAGGCCAAGCTCTCTTGCAATGACCATATTGGACTTACCTGCCTTGTGCATTTCAATGATCTGCTTATTCTGAGAAACAGGATCATTGGCTGTGAGTTCCTTCATATTTCTATCAGGGTTCTTAGATCTTCCTTCAACTCTGACAGCTTCGGTTATCTGAACAACCTTAGATGAAGTCTCTTCTTTTTCTTTACCACCGATTACGTGGAGATTTGATATCTGCTCTGAAGTAAGAACTTCTGCAGGAATCTCTTCCAGAATATCAAGTTCCTTTAAATTCTTTTCATCTACATATCCGCTTTCAACCGGTAAAGGCTCCGGTTCAGGCTCTATCTGACTTATAGCAGGTTTAACAGGCTCTGCCTGCTCAGGAGTAACCTGTTTGGGCTTAACGGGAATCTTGATTCCGCTTAATGTATCCTCAGTTTCATCTAAAAGAATTGCTCTGACGTTATCGGGAGCCTGAGCCTTAAGGGAACTTGTTGCTTCCTGAGCTTCTCTGGCGGTAGCTTCTGCATCTCTTACTACCTGTTTGGCTTCATCGGCCTTTTTTGTTACCTCAGTGACAACATTTGTAAGATTCTTGTGTTTGTCATTGAGCATGTCATACATGAACATTACTTCGTCATGATTTTTGTGGATATCATTGATAACAGTATCAGAATACTCGCCAATTGCCGAAAGCTTCTCATTAGAGATGCGTTCCATGGCTCTTTCTGTTCTGTCCAGAGAATTCTCGACGGTGTCATCCACCATATCTTCGATGGTTTCCTTCTGATCCTCAACCTCACGTCTAACAAGCTCACGAATTTCACGTTCCATGAGCATCTTGTCTTCTTCGTCAAGCTCTTTTCCTGCAGGAAGAAGGTATCCCAATATGATCGCGGCAAATCCCGCGACGATGAGAACAATTTCCGTAATACTTATCATTTCTCCGCCCAATTACCCCACAAAAATTAAACGTACGTAAAAATACGTCTATTTATTATAATATAGATAGCTCAAATCTTCAAATCAAAACCGGATGAGATACGAAAATCAACAGGCTTTCCGTTTCTGTCAAGAATATTGCCTGCCATCTTCTCCATCTGTTCAACGGTGAGCTGTCTTTCAGGTGGGTTATCCCCGTTTTTCCCTCTCCTGTTTTTTCCACCGTCTCCCATGTATTCGTTTGAACCTTTGTCCTGCGCATCAGCGTTCATTCTGCCCTGGTCAATGTCATTCTTGGCATTAACAGAGTGTTCCTTGTTCTGAACCTCTTCTCTGAACTGAGCCTGAAAATTCTGCTGGTCCGCTACGGGTCTTGCCTCCTCGGCAGCCCTTATTGATGTGACATCTGTCGATGTCGCCATCACCCCAAAATCGATGTGATTGATTGACATGGGTCATACACCTCCTCTCTCCTCTTAGATCGGTGCTAGTCTCACATCCCCTTCCTTTATAATAAACCTGCTGTACTGAACAGGTTTTTTAACTATCATGGATAGCTCGCCGATACTTACTGTTGTGCCGGGATAAGCTGTCCCCTCAACAATTACATCAGCTTCCTTGGCTTCTGCAAGCCTTTCCATAAGTTCTGCATATTCAGTTGAATCCTGTTCGACCTGAGCGCTAAGTGTCTTATTGAGTTCAATAAGCTTCTTGGCATTAGCAACCTGATCCGGCGTGAACTTCGCTCCGGCCTTTAACATCTTGGTAAAGCCCTCAATAGTAGGTCTGATGCCTTCCAGATTCTTATTGGCTGCTGCGATGCTCTTTTGCAGATCTTTCAGTCTTATCTTAACCTGTGGATCGGCGCCTACCTCAATAACTGTATTGGCTCCCATCTCAGATCCAAGGATCTTGGCCTTTATCCTGTCGGATGCGGATACCTTGCCTCCGGCGATAAAGCCTCTTCTTCCGGTAACGTTTATCTCGGTTCCGGAAGAAACTGTCGAATGGAGAATGCACTCGCTGGTTATTCCACCTCTTGCTGATATATTAGCATTTTCTATAAATTTTGTAACTACATTTCCGCCTGCCTTGATATTTCCGCCTGCTTTTACTCCGCATTCAAGAATGACATCGGCTCCTGCATCTAAGTTCGCACCTTCAACAATGCCTCTTACAACGATGTTTCCGCCTGCCTTTACGCTAAAATTGCTGGCAACTACTCCCTTAACTTCGACGCTGCCTTCATAGTCTATATTACCTGTAGCAACATCGACGTTTTCAAGGACAAGCACGTCGGATACAGTGATCTTTCCGTCTTTTAAAGTAACATGGCCGGATTTTTCAGCAGTCAGTGTCAGTTTATCCTCGGAAAGAGCAGTGTTTTTTCCATATTTAATAAAAGCGCTTTTTACAGCGTGAGGTTTAATATTCTCACCATGAACATTAATGCCGGGTTCACCGAGCTCTTCCGGATGCAACGTAGCAAGGAGCTGTCCGGCCTGGACATTATTTATAAGATTCAAATGGAAATAGTCCACACTTCCGTCTTCTTTAAGTGTGGGCTTAGCCCTCAGATTTGCATTAAAATGAAGTTCTACTTTGGCATCGTGTCCTTCTTTTACAGGCTTACCCTGTGCCACAACGATCTCAGTACAGTATTTTCTGTGCTCAAAGAAATCGTGAATAGCATCTGTCTGTATGCCATAGGTTACCTTCCTATAGGCAAGTGAATCCATGACTTCTTTTTCTGTCATGAGCTCCGCGCCTTCGCTTGGAGGGTAAAAAAATGCCGTGACTTGCATACGATCCTTTGAAATGTCGAATTTACAGCCTTCTCGCTCAGGAAGAAGCTGAGCATCTGTAAACATTACAACATTCTCATCCGCCTTTGTCACAGCATCGTTAATAACAACTACATCGTATTGAATTTTTCTGTCGTCAAGATAGTCCCTTACGTCATTAACATTTAAGGGCTGACCCCCATCAGTCGGTGCATAGACCCTGATTCCGGTTCCTTTTGGTGTTATAACCAGTTGAAAATACCCATTCATATTCTACCTCACATTATCTGGAACCTGTAACAATTCCAAGATAATCTCCCAGCTTTTCTCTCATCTTCTGGAGCGCCCTTGTATGGAGCTGTGACACTCTGGATTCTGAGACTTCAAGTACTTCTGCAATCTCTTTAAGTGTAAGTTCTTCATAGTAGTAAAGAAGAATGACTTTCTTTTCTTTGTCGGTGAGTTTTTCCAGTGACTCAGCAAGCATCTTCTTGAGCTCTTCTTTTTCCATGGCCTCTTCAGGTTTGACAAATGAAGAGCTTCTGTTGTTGGAATCTTCAGGTATATCCGATCCCTGTTCCATAAATTCATTAAGGGATACCACGCCTGTAACCTTCATCTGATTCTGCCAGTTCTGGTACTCATCCTCACTGATCTCCATCTTGGCAGCAATCTCTGCATCCGTGGCAACATGACCTCCATCCCTTTCAATTTCACGAATGGCGGCCTCGATTTTCTTTTGCCTCTGTCTTATTGTACGCGGAATCCAATCCATCTTTCTGATCTGGTCAAGGATTGCTCCTCTGATACGAAGGCTTGCATAAGTTTCAAACTTAACGTCCTTCATGAGATCAAATTTGTCGATGGCATCTATAAGACCAAAGATGCCATAACCAACAAGATCATCATATTCCACGTTAAAGCCAAGGTACATACTAAGTCTTCCGGCGACCAGTTTTACTAAAGGTGCATACTCCAAAATCAGCTGCTCACGTATATCAGCTGATTTCGTTTTGTGATATTCTGTCCATAATTTATTTCTGCCTGCCTCATCCATGCAACTTTATCCCCAATTTTTAAAATTGTGGTGGCAATTCCTGACCTTCTCCGGTTCCGATTTCTTCGCCACCTTCCGCCTCCATTGCGGCTCTTGCCTCTTCCTCAAGGCGTTCTGCTTCGAGCCTCTCTGCCAGTGCCTTCTCATAGTTGATCTCAAGAAATCTGTTGAGCATCTTCTCAATGATCAGACCAATGACAAGAAAGATCACTACCGAAGCAAATACGATAATGAAAAAATCTCCTGCCGGATAGTGCTTAAAGTACGTGAAGATCGCAATTATCGCAGTACAGCTAAGCACTATCAGCGGTGTGACAACCTTTGTATTGACTTTTTTAATTTGATCAATATCGGTATTCATATAATTTTCTCAGGCTTTCCAACTGCCCTAATTACAAAGTTTCCATTTTCCGGATAAAAAATGACCGTTCTACCATAGGAATCACCGGTGTCCTGAGCAAGTACGGGTATATTCATCTCCTTGAGCTTTTTGAGTGTAGCCTGTACATTTCGATCACCAACGCGCATTGTCTGGTTATTGCTCTGGAATGCAAACATCTGGGCGCCTCCGGCAATCTTGGCCACAAGCCTTTGCCTGCTGGCTCCCTTTGCTACAATCTGTTTTATCAGCTCCTCAATTCCCGTGTCAGCAAATTTCGGTATATTCGAATTATTCTTGATCTCAGTAGAGTCCGGTAACATTATGTGTGCCAGGCCGCCAATCTTGGTGACCGGATCCCTTACCGCAATTCCCACACAGGATCCAAGTCCCAAAGTTGTTATTCCGTCAGGGCTGACACAAATATTCAGATCGGCCATACCAACCTTAATTATTTGACTCATATGTCGCCCTTTCGTTTAAAGCTGCACATCTCCCATACCAAGTGAAGAAAGAATCTTACTGTATCCATCCATATCGGGAAGGAGAATAAAATATCCACTAAGCTTCATTTCATCAAAGAACTGTGTTTCAATCAGCAGGATCTTGTCTCCCATCATACCGAACTGTATAGCGGGTACACTAAGGATCGCTGCAGCCATATCAATGGCAACGTAAGGAATTGAGGGAACCATCTTCAGGTTAGTCATCATAGAAAGTGAATTCAGATAGGAACCTGTTATGATATTACCTACTTCCTTGAGAGCTGACATCTCAACCTCATCAAACTCTTCATCCTCAGACTTTGGTCCTGTCCCCATCAGCTTATCAACCAGGTGCCTTGCTGCCACTTTGTTGAGAAGGAACATGATACTTCCATCGATGTCACCCTCTACAGCAAGATAAATACCTGCCATGATCTGCTCTGCGCCGCCCATCATATCACCGACATCCTTAAAATCAAGGAGTCTTACCTGTGGTACAGCCATATCTACCTTTGTGCCGATCATCTGCGCAAGTGCAGTGGTCGCATTTCCGGCACCAATATTTCCCAGTTCCTTCAAAATGTCAAAGTATTGACTGGAAAGATTGTCAAGACTCATCTCACCCATATTTTATCCTCCGATCAGCCGGCGTTTTGTGCTTTTTCTTTTGCATCCTTCTCAGAAACAACTGCATCAAGATCAAGAATGGATACAAGACCACCATCGTAGTGTCCAACTCCGTTTACAAATGATGCCTCTGTCTTTCCCTTCTTGTCATCATAGCGAACCTTCTCTACATTGTTTGAATCAAGTGTGAGAACCTGATTAACCTGGTCAACTATGATACCAACAAGATCGCCTTCTCCGGTCTTAAGGATAATGATCCTTGTCTTTCCTGTAATCTCATCCTCAGCAAGCCCCATTTTCTTTCTTACACTCATAACGGGAACAATCTCGCCTCGAATATTGATAACACCCTTAAGATAGTCATCAACCTTGGGAACTCTGGTTATCTGCTGCATCCTAACGATATTGTCAATGTATTTGATGTTAATTCCGTATTGCTCGTCGTCAATCTTTATAATAATGTACTGAATAAGCTCGCCAGCTTCGGCTTTATCTCTAAGTTCATTCATATCGATATTCTTCCTTTCTTTTTACATAGAAGTAACACGCGGCCAAACTCTTAAATTACAGAGTTAGTATCAAGGATAAGTGCTATCTCACCATCACCAAGGATAGTAGCACCGCTTATGAGTTTACACTTAGATGTATACTTGCCAAGAGGCTTAATAACGATTTCCTGCTGGCCCATGAGTTCATCGATTACAAGTCCGTAGGACTGATCTCCCTTTCTTGTAATAACAACTACCATGTCTTCATCGGGAGACTTGGTGGACTCTGTATCAAGAACCTCATTAAGTCTTATGATAGGAGTTACGCTTCCACGAAGATTGATAACTTCCTTATTCTCAACAAGCTTCAGATCTGAAGGAGATACATCCTCAATACTCTGAATGGAATCAAGAGGAATAGCATACTTCTCATCGCCGATGATAACCATCAGAGCCTGAATAATAGCAAGTGTAAGAGGAAGTCTGATTACCCATGTTGATCCTTCGCCGAGCTTTGTTCTAACGGTTACTTCACCGGAAAGGGATTCAACCTTTGACTTAACAACGTCAAGTCCTACGCCTCTACCTGAAATTTCAGATACCTGCTTGGCAGTTGAGAATCCCGGATGGAACAAAAGCTCTACACACTGTTTTTCTGTTAAAAGAGCTGCCTGTTCGGGAGTTACAACGCCCTTTTCAATAGCTTTATTCTTAACAGCCTCAGCATCGATACCGTTACCGTCATCACCAACCTCGATAACAACACTGTTACCATCCTGGAAGGCGTGAAGGAAGATCTGACCAACTTCAGGTTTTCCGCGCTGTGCACGAAGCTCTGCCGACTCGATACCATGGTCTGCACTGTTTCTGATAAGGTGCATAAGAGGGTCACCGATCTCATCAACCACGGTACGATCCATTTCTGTATCTTCACCGGTCATGGTCAGTTCCATCTTCTTGTTAAGAGTCTTATTAAGATCACGGATCATACGAGGGAATTTCTGAAGTACGCTCTCGATAGGAACCATTCGAACTTTCATGACAGACTCATGGAGGTTGGTGGTTACACTCTCAAGGTACTCGATCTGCTCGTTAACATTTCCGTTTGTAACACCTGATGTATTTGCTGCTGAAATAAGTGAGTTCTTAGCGATGATAAGCTCACTTACCAGATTCATGAGTACATCAAGTTTTTCAATATCAACACGGACTGTTCTGTTTACAACAGGCTTTCCGACAGGCTTCTTTCCGCCTGTTCCGCCGGCTGCAGGTGCAGCTGCAGGAGTCTGTTTAGCAGGCTCTGCTGCGGGCTTTGGAGCCTCAGCTGCAGGAGCTGCTGCAGGAGCGGGAGCTTCTTCTTTATCTTCGGCACTCTTAGCGCCATTGAGATCGAATTCTCCGCACTCACAGCCTTCAACCTCAGAAACAGCCTTTACTATTTCCTCAACCTTTTCTTTTGATTCATCTGTGATAACTATTAAACTGAAGGTGAAATCAAACTTCTCATCTTCGATATCCTGTGTTGAAGGATCAGAAACGGCAATCTCACCGATTTCTTCAAGGCCCTTGAAAACAAGGAAGCCTCTGGCTGCCTTCAAAATACAGGATTCCTGAATATGAACTGTAACACCGTAAATCTTCTTACCTTGTGATACAGCTTCTTCCAATGTAGATTTAACAGACGGATCGAGCTTGATTGCTCTGTAATCCGAAGAACCGTCAGCTCCGGCCGCAGGCGCATCACCACCAGACGGTGCTGCTTCAGCTGCAGGTGCAGCATCTGCTGCAGGCGCTGCATCTGCTCCGCCACCGCTTGTGCCATTACGTATATCTGCCAGAGCTTTAATTATATTCTGGTGCTCCTCAGTACCCTCGTCCTGATTCTCTGTGATATTGTCTACGTACTCCTGAATAGCATCAAGGCACTGCAACAAAACATCAATATCAGCAGATTTGATCTTGATCTTGCCGCCACGAACGTCTGAGAAGACATCCTCCATGTCGTGAGTAAGATTCTGCATTCTGGTATAGCCCATTGTTCCGGCCATACCTTTCATAGAATGCGCCGATCTGAAGATCTCATTGATACAATCTTCATTCTCAGGATCCTGCTCGAGAACCATGATGTTGTCATTAAGAGACTGAAGGTGCTCCTTTGCTTCATCGAGAAAGACACTTAGATACTGGGAAACATCCATAACCTATTTACCTCCATGAGAAAGATTTAGTTCAACATGTATACTTATTATCGCATACTTTTGAACATTATATCGGCTTTCTGAATGGAGGAATTTAAGAATTTTAGATTAAAGAATTATTAAAAAGTAATGAAAACCCCTCAATTCACACCGACATGCATTATTATTTCCTGGGCAATGTTATCAAGCTTAACAACCTGATCCACAAGCCCAGCCGTTGCTACAGCTTTGGGCATTCCGTAAACGGTACAGGTGCTTTCATCCTGTCCGATTACATGTACTTTTTTCTTTGTCTTTAGATTCTTGATTCCTTCTGTACCATCAGCTCCCATTCCGGTCATTACAACGCAGCAGATCTCGTCGTAATCTGAATCCATCAGGGACTCGTACATAAAGTTTGCGCAGGGCCTTACACCCTCTCTGGTAGGTCCATCCACATAATGGATAGTGCTCTTACCGCCGCTCTTTACTATATGCATATGCTTTCCGCCGCGGGAGATATAAACTGTTCCGCTCTGGAGCTGATCACCTTCGGCAGCTTCTTTTACCTTGATCTCGGAGAGAGAATCAAGTCTCTCTGCAAGAGAAGCTGTAAAGCCTTCCGGCATATGCTGAACCAGTACTACAGGTGTTCTGAGATTCTTGGGCAGTTTGGGAATTACAGCCTGAAGTGCTCTTGGTCCTCCGGTTGAACTTGCTATTGCAACAATTCTGTTACCTGTGATCTTGCTGGCAGATTTTGTTACAAGCTCGACAACCTTTCTGGATTCCTTAGCTTCTTCAAAGGAGAATGCCTTAGTTGCTACCGGAAGTCTACTGTTTGCCACAGCTGCGAGAGTGTTGATGAAGTGCTTACCGAATTCTTCTCCTCTACACTCCGACGCTCTGTCAGGCTTATGTACGAAATCCAGAGCACCCAGATCAAGACAGTCCATGGTAACCTTTGCACCTTCTTTTGTGTCGGTGCTGGCCATCATTATCCTGGCTTTGATCTTATTCTTCTGAAGTTCCTTCAGCATCGTAATACCGTCCATACGAGGCATATTGATGTCAAGAACTACAGCGTCGTAAGTATTCTTTTTCAGAAGTTCAAGGCCTTCCAAACCGTCCTTAGCCTTGTCAACCACCTGGAATCTTGAATCTGCATTAATAATATCACTGAGGACGGTTCTCATAAGTGCAGAGTCATCAATAAGTAGAATTTTTTTCATAATTAAGTCTGCTTCTTTCTGATTTTTCGTTCTTCCTCAAAGATAAAATGAATGATATCTTCTCTGGAAGTCTCGTCAATGTAAATGTACTGGATACGGTGTTCAAACAGTCCCGGTCTGGCTTCAAGCTCTTGGACCTTAAGGACATTGCAGATCATTTCATACTCTTTGTTCAGATTCCCGGGTAGAGAATATGCACAGTATATTGTGCTTCCCTCCTTATATCGGAAATTCGATACAAATCTCAGTCCTCCTCCGCTTATGTCTACAACGACGCTCTTTTGAAGGTTGTCTCCCGGATCAACCAAGTATTTTCTGTTCTTCTCAAAAGCCTCCTGCTCCTCTTTGGAACAGAGCCTTGACTTAAGCTCCAGAGCACAACTGAATCTGTAGTATTCTCTTCTCTGAAGCTTCGAAAGCTCGCTGGTCAGATCCAGTACAAGAATATACATGTTGTCGCTTCTGTATCTGTCAACGATCTTGGCAAAGCATTGAAACAGGCCCTTGGTTGAATAAAAGCACAGGCTGTATTCTCCATCTACAGGTAAAAGAACTATCTTCCCCCTCTCAAAGGGCATCAGCACCTCAATTCTGTCGTCTGATGTTACGTCCATTATCTTACTCATATAGATGTGTTTGGTACGAGAATCATCGTCCATCCATATCTTGCCTGTGGCCTTTAGCTCCACCCTGTTGCCCGGTGAAATGTAGTCAGTGAGCATTCATTTATCTCCATTATTTTGATAATAATATTATAACACGGTAATTGTTAATTTGGTGAAACAGGTGCATTTGCTGAAGCAGATGCAGGGATCTGTGTGCTTGAAAGCTTTCTGCCTGTGATGATATGGGAAAAGAATGCAGCCATACCCCTCTGCTTGACCTCCATGGTCTCTCCCGGATTCATAAGCATTCCTGCGATATTCTCAAAGGCCTTAACGGATTTGGCATTTGGGTACTGCAAAGAAACAGGTGACTGCTGCATTACACTCCTTGCCAGCATCTGATCCTGAGGAATTGCCCCGAGATATGTCAGTGGAAGCTTTAAATATCTTGCTACCACTGCATTTAGCTTGTTAAAGAGCTGCTGGCCCTCATCATCTGATGACACCCTGTTGGACACAACCTTCACCTTGGTATTTTCTCTTGAAAATCTCGGCGACTGATTGAGTGCCTTTAACAGAGAATAGGAATCGGTGATAGATGTCGGCTCCGGTGTCGTAACCAGAATGATCTCTCCGCTTGCCACCAAAAATTCCATTACTGCGCTGGAAATTCCGGCTCCGGTGTCAATTATGATGATATCCGCGATAGCATCAAGCTGTGCCAGATTAACAATGATGTATACAAGATAATCACGGCTTAAGTTGTACATTCCGGAAATACCTGAACCTCCTGAGATAAAGCCTACCCCCTCAGGTCCCCAGGTAATGATATCTTTTATGTTTTTCCCCTGATAAATAAGGTCGCTGAGATTATGCTTTGGAATTGTACCAAACATGATCTCTATATTGGCAAGCCCAAAGTCGGCATCAAGGATTATTACTCTTTTTCCCATCTTCCGAAACTGAACGGCGAGGTTGATGGCAACGTTACTCTTGCCGACTCCGCCTTTTCCGCTGGTGACGGTAATGATCCTGGCCAAGGGCCTTTGAGGCTTACTCTGATTCTTTATTATATTTCTTAACTGTTGCGCCTGATCCATATACTAACACCCAACAAATTAACTCTTTCCACCCAATAGATTTTTAACGATTCTCTGAGCATCAAAAACAGCGATGTCATCCGGTACGTTCTGACCGTTAGTAATATAAGCAATAGGTGATCCGGTATGCATTCTGATATTGTAGAGATTCCCCTTTGCACCGGTTTCATCCATCTTGGTAAAGATCAGCTTATATGCAACCATCTCTGAGTAAACATCGGCAATCTCAATGAGATCGCGGTACTTAGTGGTTGCTGAGAGAACAAGATAGTTCTCGCAATCCATCTCTTCTTCCAGAACTCGGATAAAGCTCTCAACACTCTGCTTGAGCTCGTCATTATGAAGCGAATGTCCTGCTGTATCAACCATCAGATAGTCGTAATCTCTGAAGTCTTCAGCTGCCTGCTTCATCTCCTCAACTGAATAGATTACCCTGAAGGGAATCTCGAGGATTGATGCATAGGTTCTTAGCTGTTCAGCAGCCGCAATCCTGTAGGTATCAACTGTAAGTAGAGCCACCTTCTTGTGCTGCGTTACGCAAAGATCTGATGCGAGCTTGGCAATTGTTGTGGTCTTACCTACTCCGGTCGGTCCTATAAATATTTCAGCCATAGGGCCGTCATGGTCCATCTTTATCGGCTCTGACTTACCAAACTTGAGCACCATCTTCTGATATACATTAGAGAGTGCATAGTCAAAAGGCATACCCGGCTTTGAAAGCTTCTCAACTTCGTCAGTGAGCTGGTTAACATATATCTCATCAACTTCATTCTCAATAAGCGTGTTGTACAAAAGCTTTATAAAAGACATTGTTTCATCCGAAATGTCTTCGTTTTTATTGCTCTTTACCGGAGCCTCGTCCTTCTCCTTGTCGGCAGCCTTTGATTCCGCATCTGTCCTTTCGGATTTGAGGAAGTTCTTTTCAAGAAGGTTACTCAAATTATCCAGCTTCTCCTCAATAGCGCTGTTCTCATCCCTGATATCAGGGGTCTTGGCAGCTGTCATATTTGAAGAGGCAAGAATTGTATCCCTCTGGGCAGGATCTTCTGCTGCAGCCACTTTTCTGGGAGCCGGTTTTAGCTCCTTCTGAGGCGAAATAGTTCTCTGTGGTCTCTCCGACTCCTCCTCGAGTCCCACAGTCACCTCAATTTTCTGAGGCTGAAAAAGTGAAAAGAAACCTGTTTTCTTAACCGGCTTAACCGTCATGACAACGATGTTCGGTCCCAGTTCTCTCTTAGCTTCTTCTGTCGCCTCGCTTTCAGTTTTTCCAACATACTTTTTAATAATCATCTTATGCCGTTACCATCCCCACAGATTGTAGTTCGATTGTCGGTTCAACCTCGTTGTAAGAAATTACAATTAGATCCTTATAATAGTCCTGAGTCATCTTCTTAAAGTACATTCTGACTATCGGTGATGCCATGATAATCGCCATCTTACCGGCATCCTCAAGTCTTTGTATATTCTCCCCAACTGCAGTAAGAATAGACTTAGTACGGGCGGGATCAAGAGTAAGGAACGCGCCTGTCTCAGTCTGCTTGACGCTGCTCATTATCTCCTGTTCGATCTTAGGATCAAGAGTGAGGACACTTGTTGTCTCTCCCGCTGCAAAATATTTACTGGATATTGCTCTCTTAAGGCTCTGTCTTACATACTCAGTGAGAATGTCGGGATCGTGCGTTGAAGGAGCAAAATCAGCCAGTGTCTCAAATATGGTTACAAGATCACGTATTGAGATACCTTCGCTTAAGAGGTTCTGAAGAACCTTCTCAATTTCACCAAGACTCATGAGCTTAGGCACAAGTTCGTCTACAAGAGCAGGATTGTTCTCTCTTAGGTTATCAACAAGGTTCTGTACATCCTGCCTTGTCATAAGCTCTGCGATGTGTTCTCTTATGATCTCTGTAAGGTGTGTAGCAATGATAGAAGGAGGATCAACAACCGTGTAGCCGAAGCTCTCAGCTCTTTCTCTCTGACCTTCCGTGATCCAGGTAGCAGGAAGATGGAAGGAAGGCTCAACAGTAGGAATACCTGTGATCTCCTCCTCGACATGACCGGGATTCATGGCCATATAATGGTCGAAAAGAATCTCTCCGTCGCTTACCTGTATACCTTTAATTTTAATTATATATTGATTGGGATTCAACTGAATATTATCCCTCAAACGGATAATAGGCACCACTGTACCAAGCTCTAGAGCGATCTGTCTTCTGATCATTACAACTCGGTCAAGAAGGTCTCCGCCCTGGTTAACATCCGCAAGTGGAATAATACCGTATCCAAACTCAAGCTCGATAGGATCAACCTGTAACAGGCTCGTGACATTCTCGGGCTGTCTGATCTCCTCAGCTTTCTGCTCCTCTTCGGTAGCAACTTCGCCCTCAACTGCTACTTCTTCCATGGTCTGGCTTGCCACTCTTCCAAGAAGAATGAATGCAGCACCAAAGGTTACATAAAGAACTGTAGGAAGTGGTGATAAAATACCAAGTCCCGCCACAACGCCTCCAACCAGATACAGAATCTTTGAAGTACCAAAGAGCTGACCGATAAGAAGATGTCCGAAATCTGCTTCCTTGGATCCCTTGGTTACCAGGATACCTGTTGACATAGATATCATCAGTGAAGGGATTGATGATACAAGACCATCACCCATGGTAAGGATTGAGTAGGTATTTACAGCTGTACCTACGTCCATGCCCATTCTGATAACACCCATGGCAATACCACCGATAAGGTTGGTCGCTGTGATGATAAGACCGGCTGTGGCATCTCCTTTTACATACTTGGTAGCACCATCCATAGCACCGAAGAAGCTTGCCTCTTCCTGGATCTTGTCACGTCTTTGCTTGGCTTCTGCATCCGTTATGGCACCGGTATTAAGGTCGGCATCGATAGCCATCTGTTTACCGGGCATAGCATCCAATGTGAAACGAGCTGATACTTCAGCTACACGCTCAGAACCTTTGTTGATGACCATAAGCTGAACGATGATCAAAATGATATAGATTATGGCACCTACGATAAGATCGCCGCCACCAACGAAAGATCCGAATACTTCAATAACTTCACCGGCACTGCCCTGTGTAAGAATAAGTCTTGTGGAGGATACGTTAAGGGCAATTCTGAAGATTGTGGTGAACAACAGGATTGTCGGGAAGAATGACATCTCCAAAACATCCTTTGCGAACATGGCCGTGAACATGATTACAAAGGAAAGTGACATATCAAAGGCCAAAAGAATATCCAAAAGCCAGTCCGGAAGCGGAATAATGAGCATAACAATAGCGGCAACGATATAAAGTGCCAGACCATAGTCCATTACACGATTTTTAATCTTGGTAAGATCCATCATTATCCTCCTTCCGTCAGATTAGTCGTTTCCAGATCACACCTTGCCCTGTAAGTGATAAACGTAAGCCAAAACTTCAGCTACAGCCTTATAGAGCTCAGGCGGAACCATTTCACCAACCTCAACGTTTGCATAAAGCATTCGCGCAAGAGGCTTGTTCTCTACAATTTCTACCTTGTTATCCCTGGCGATCTCTTTTATCTTCTGAGCCAGATAATCAGCGCCCTTAGCTACAACAACAGGTGCATCGGACTCCTCTGCATCATACTTGATAGCCACAGCATAGTGAGTAGGGTTCGTGATTACAACGTCCGCCTGAGGGAGCTGTTGCATCATTCTTCTCCTTGATGCTTCCATCATTCTACGCTTCTGAGCACCCTTAACCTGAGGATCTCCTTCAGAGTTCTTGTACTCATCCTTGACCTCTTTCTTGGTCATCATCATATCCTTATTGAACTTTCTCCTCTGATAGATGAGATCAATAAAGGCTATGACCATGTACGCTGCTGCTATTCTTAATCCAAGGTCAATGATCAGGTTTCCCATCAGGCCTATTGCCTGCCCAAGGGGCATATCATACAAGAGGAAAAGAGATTCCGTCCTGCCTGTAAAAAACGAATATATAACCGCCGCCATTACCACAAGCTTAAGCAGTGACTTTCCAAGGTCAAAGAGCTTTCTTGCGGAAAAAATCTTTTTCATACCGCTGATTGGATTGAGCTTTGAAAGCTTTGGCTGGAGCGGTTTAGATGTAGGTTTAAATCCAACCTGAACCAGGTCGGACAAAAAAGCAATTATAAATGCGACAATAAAAAACGGTGCACTTATAAGAAACATCGTCAGTATCGCATTGGTCAGAATGCTTCTGATGTAAGCAACAGGCAGCATTCCATCGTACGTCCTTGCAACATTGGGGATATTGTTATAAACCCTCTCAAACAACGTCTGAAAATTAGTCCCCATAAAGGGATAAATTACCCTGATAATTACAAATAGCGCAAGCAAAGTAAACGCAGTGGCTATTTCCTGACTCTTGGCCACCTGCCCTTCTTTTCTTGCGTCGTCGAGCTTTTTAGCAGTGGGCTGCTCGGTTTTTTCAGCACCGTTTGCATCCTCAGCAAAAAACTGCAGATTATATTTAATTAGTAAAGCTGAATCATCAGCCACTCTGCATGCTGTAAACAAACTGCTGTATCATCTCCTTCATGTTGATAAAGATAAAATTCGAAGCATCAGAAAGCATTGTTACAGTAATGAACATGATCACAAGGCCAACAACTATCTTTATCTGTATACCCACAGAGAACATGTTCATCTGCGGTGAAACCTTCGCCAAAACTCCCAGGACCACATTGGTTATGAAAGTTATGATGAAGATCGGAAGGCAAATTCGAAAGCCTATAACAATATAATTCTTCATAAATGCCAGCATTACATTCAGCATTCTGTCCGAGTGGATCACAGCCCCGTTTATAGGGATCAGGGTAAAAGAGTCCACCAGCGCCTTTAAAATATACTGATACATTCCGGTTATTATCAGTGCCAGTGTGAGGTACTGAGAATAAAGGGATCCTGTGATCGTCACCTGCTGACTGGTTGCCGGGTCCATCATGGAAACCATGGAAAGACCGATCTGCATATCAACTACACTTCCGGCAAAGGCTGTGATCTGTTGACACATAGTAACGGCAAAACCAATAAGGAGTCCCACCATAGCCTCTTTTAACACGATTACCGTATAACCTGCCACGGTGTTGTAATCAGGAGGATAAAAAGGTACAGCCCCGTACAAAAGTATCGAAAGTAAAAGCCCGTAGCCCACTTTAACAATATTAGGGGTCTGTCTTCCTCCAAAAAACGGACAAACAAAGATGAAGCTCATTATCCTTACGACGATCAAAAGATAAACTTCAAGATCTCCATAACTAAAGGTATGGTTAATCATCTATTGCTCCTAGCGTACATATCTTGAAAAGTCTGACCAGAGCCTTGTGATATAGCCTGAGAGCTCAGTCAGCATCCAGTTTCCCATAAGCATTATCATTACAAATACTCCGATAACCTTGGGAACAAAGGTAAGTGTCTGTTCCTGGATGGACGTAACGGTCTGAAAGATAGATACAACAAGACCGATTATCATTGAGGTCAGAAGTACGGGAAGCGACATTCTTATTATCAGCATCAAGGCTTCTGAAACTATTTGGTTTATATCTGCCAGTGTGATCATGCCATTCTCCCTTCTTCTTTTTTAGTAGAACGATTTAACAAGGTTACCGATAATCAGACTCCATCCATCTGCCAGTACGAATAGAAGTATCTTAAAGGGCAGCGATATGGTGGTCGGTGGCAGCATCATCATACCCATACTCATAAGTACCGATGCCACAACCATGTCGATTACGATAAACGGTATATATATCAGAAAGCCGATGATAAAGGCTGTTCTAAGCTCACTTACAATGAAGCTGGGAACAAGTACTACATTGGGAATACTCTCCAGCTCTCCATCCCACTCTATGCCATCTATCTGCATAAAGAGTCTTACGTCTTTTATCTGAGTCTGGCCATACATGAACTGTCTGAAGGGCTTCATTACCTCGGTAAAGAATTCCTGCTGCTCCATTTCTCCGTTTTCAAAAGGAATTACAGCAGTGTTATAAGCCTCAGTTAAAGTGGGCTGCATAATAAATAAAGTCATAAATAAAGCTATACCGATCAGTACAATGTTCGGTGGCGATGTCTGGGTACCTATGGCAGTCCTGGTGAAATGCAGTGCAACAATGATCCTGGTAAAGGATGTCATCATTACAACCAGAGTTGGCGCCAGTGAAATCAGCGTAAGTGTAATGAGGATCCTAAGTGACCCGTTGAGCATTCCGTTTCCGTTGTCATAGGTTACTGTAACGGTATTGGCGATATTTAATTTCTTCAGATCATCCGGAGTCTCTGCAGAACCCGGATCAGTGATATTGGTTCTCTCATCCTGCGTACCGGTAAGATTTGTGTCGGTATCTACCGTAGGATCAGTTGGCGTAGTATCACTTATGATATTTTCTGTAGCGTGAGAAGTCAGTGGAATCGAAAATGCCAAAAAGGAAAACATGGCAAGACAGGCAAGGGCTGATATCAGCCCTCTCCGTAAAAGAGATAATATTTGTTTGTCAAAAATCCCAGCTCCCCTGTTCTTACCCATTTACTTCTTTTTCTCACCCTTAATCTTTTCAAGTATCTCCTTGAAACTCAAATTATCTTCAGGATTATCTTCCTTGATGATCAGGTCCTCCTTGGATATTTCTCCCAAATTTGTGATCTCGTCTTTCCCTACACCGATAGCTACGTATTTCCCTCCGATGCGTACTATCTGAATATACTTCGTTGCAGAAATCCTGGCGGTCTCAATGACTTCTATATTACCTGTAGATGTCTTGTCCTTCTGGTAACTTGCCATCCACTTGGTAAAAAAGTATGTGACAACCAAAACAGCAACGAAAATTATAAGCATAGATATAAGCTGTAAATATGAGTCCATAGTCTATGCTCCTATCTTATTGAACAATCTCAGTTACACGGACACCAAAGCTTTCTTCGATTACTACAACTTCGCCCTTGGCTACGAACTTTCCGTTTACAAGAACGTCAACCGGTTCACCGGCAACCTTATCAAGCTCTATGATGGTTCCGGGAGCAAAGTCAAGGATATCGGCGATTGGCTTAGCTGTTCTTCCGAGCTCAACTGTAACCTCCAAAGGCACATCCTTGATGATACCGATATTCTCTCCGCCTGCCATAATAGTGGTTCCACCTGCAAAGGTCTGGAACTGCGCGGGCTGAATATTCATGTTCATCATCTGAGGTGGCATCTGCATCTGAGGCATAGCCATCTGTGGCATTGCCATCTGAGGCATCGGTCCTGCGGCCATCATGGAAGGATCCATTGCAGGCATAGGCTGAGGTGCAGCCTGTGGCATCGGCTCGGGCGCAGGCGCAGGTGCTGGAGCAGGTGCAGGCTCCGGCTCTGACGGTGTTGCATCTCCGGTTATAACAGTATCCTTAAGAGCTTTTGCAAAGTCGATAGGATAAAGCTGCATAAGAGTTGAATCAACCAGATCTCCGACCTGCATCTTGAAGGAAATCTTAACGAAAGTACCCGTCAGGAATTCAGCGATATCCGAGGGATCGTCATTGATCATCTCCAGGAGCGTTGCCTGTGGCGGGCTGATATCAACCTTCTGATTGATCATTGTAGAAAGAGATGTGGCAGCAGCACCCATCATCTGGTTCATGGCCTCTGAAATAGCTGAGAGCTGCAGTTCACCGATCTCTCCGTCTGTATTGGTACCATCACCACCCATCATGAGGTCGGTGATTACCATAACGTCATGTTCTTTCAGAATAAGAATATTGGTGCCATCAAGACCTACTGTGTATCTGATCTGAATAAATACACAAGGCCTCTCATAATTGCTTATAACATTTTCCCAATTGGCAAGCTCAACCTGAGGTGTTGTGATGTTAACCTTCTGGTTTACAAGGGAATACAGCGTTGTAGCTGAAGATCCCATGCTGATATTAGCCACCTCACCAATGGCATCCTTCTCAGCATCATTCAGAAGTGATTCATCAATTCCACCTCCTGAAGGCGCTGCAGCTATATCTGCCGCTGCCTCCATCCCCGAATCAACAGGAGCATCTGCAGGTGCAGCATCGCCCCCGCCGGATGTATCCATACCGGCCAGCAAAGCATTAATTTCGTCCTGAGATAACATTCCATCCATGCTCCTACTCTTCCTCCTCTCTTACAACCGACGTAATACGTACGGCATATTTGTCTTTTGCAGTTCCGGGCAACGCCGTAAATTTATAGATGTTACCCACATATACCTGCATATCTGTATTAACTCTGTTATCAAGCCTTATTATGTCCCCGGCCTGTAAGTGTACAAAATCGTTTACCGATACATTGCACTTTCCAAGAACCGCTTTGACAGGTACATCCACATGTCTGACCATTGTCTCAAGATGATCCTGATAATCCTCTTCCGCATTCTTCTGCATTGTAGAGAACCAGAACTTGGTGTTGAGCTTGTCCATAACGCTCTCTAATGTGAAATATGGAAGACAGACATTCATCAGACCCTCTGTATCACCGATCTTAATATTCAGTGTTACAATAGCAATCATATCTGTAGGTGATATTACCTGTGCAAACTGAGGATTGGTCTCAATCCTCTCCATTACCGGATTGATGGCCACAACGTTCTGCCAGGGTTCAACCATGAGCTGCATGCAGATGGTTACCAGCTTCTCTATAAGTGGCATCTCAATGTCAGTAAATGGCCTCGGTTTATCAAGGCCGTTTCCTTCACCCCCAAGCATTCTGTCTATGAAGGAAAAGCCTATATTGGCCTGAAGCTCCAGAATAATGGTTCCCTGTAATGGCAAGAAGCTGATTACTCCCAGAATAACCGGGTTACTAAGAGCATTCGAAAACTCCGAATATGTAACCGTCTCTGAGTTAGCAACCGATACTGTAACGTTCTTGCGAAGGTACAGAGGCAAGGTAGTGGATAACAGACGTCCATAGTGCTCGTAGATCATCTCCAGTGTACGAAGATGTTCCTTTGAGAACTTGGCCGGACGTTTGAAGTCATAATCCTTGACTTTCTTTTCGTCCGAAGCCTGCATCTGGTCCACATCAAGCTCACCGGTACTGAGTGCTGACAACAGGCTATCTATTTCGCTTTGTGACAGTACTTCACTCAATGTTTAGTCTCCTTAACAAAATCTCTTTTCATAAAAACATTTGGATCAAGAATAAAGAACACTTGAGAAGCTGATGTCGTAGATGAAATTGGAATTAAACATAGCCTGTACGTTCTCAAGAATGCTCTCTCTTGCAACTGCATCCATTCCGCCCTGAAGTTCTTCCATCGTGTAACTTGCAAGTGTATTGGTAATCTCTGACTTAACAACTTCCTTTACATTTGCAAGATTCTCTTCTGTACCAAGGGTTGCATAATCAGCACTGGCCTTGTTCATTGAGAATACAACCTCAACTACCATATAATGTGCTTTGCCGTCTTCGCCGGGCTTTAGGGCAATTGTAAGTTTCTCATCTCCGGTAAATCCCCAGGTTGCCATATCGGTTACAGCAACAACTCCGGAAGCAGATCCGGAAAATCCGCCGCTGTTTCCGCCGTTGGCCTCAAGTTCAAGGGCAGCAGCTATGTCTGATATGAGCTTAGCAGTCTGCGAATTGGTGGTCATGACACTTAGCATCATAAAACCTGTCATACCGAGATTAACTACTAGAAGTGCAAGGATAATGATTGATAACAAATTCTTTTTCATGAGTGTCTCTCCTTGTTTAATATGAGCCGCTTAAAGGATTGTATATCTTTATCTCAACTCTTCTGTTTCGAGCTCTTCCTTCGTCGGTTGTATTATCAGCAATCGGGTCATACTGGCCTCTTCCGGTGTGTACGATCTTGGACGGGTCAAGTGTGGTGTGCTCTGTAAGGTAATAAAAAACCGACAGCGCTCTTCCGGAACTCAGTTCATCATTGTTGGCGTATTTACCGCCGCCTGACATGGGAACATTATCCGTATGACCTTCAATATCGATGGTTCCACCTGCGTAGGATTCAAGGATCTGTCCCACCTTATCGATTACCGGAATCGCATCCTCTTTTATCTCAGTCTTACCTGAGTCGAACAAAATGGAACCCTGAATGGTCAGCTCTACATACTGACTGGTGTAGTTCAGCGATACCATATTGTCTATTTCGCCTTCTTCAAGTGCTTTTTCAATCTTCTCCGCAAGTTCGGCTGACGCTTCGAGCTGCTCTTCTTCCGCAGCTTCCATCAGTTCGTCCTGATCCATATCACCGACAGCCTTCTCATTTTCATCCGAGTCCTCACCCGACTGGGCAAGACCCATGGAAGTAACATAGGCCGAGAGCTGTGAGAGCTGTGATACACCGTCTCCTATAAGAGCTCCCTCTCCTATAGCCATTTCACCACCCGAAAATACACTGAATGCCTGGCTGAAGGATGCTGCTACTTCCTCGAACTTGGCTGCGTCCATATTAGCCATGGAGAAAAGCAAAACGAAGAAGCAAAGCAGAAGGTTCATCAGGTCTCCGAAGGTACCCTGCCACGCCGGCAAGCCGGGTTTTATTTCTTCTTGTTTTTTTGCCATTATTCTCCGCCTCCATCGCCGGAACCGTTCTCGGCTTCATAAGCAGATCTGTCAGCAGGTGACAGGAAGGATTTAAGCTTCTCTTCTGTGACACGTGGGTTTTCACCTGCCTGAATAGAGAGAAGTCCTTCAATAACAATACTCTTAACCATATATTCGGCATTACTTCTTGCCTTAAGCTTGTTCTCTGCAGGATAGCAGAACCAGTTGGCAAGAACCGATCCGTAGAATGTTGTAATGAGGGCAACCGCCATGGATGGTCCGATAGATGAAGGATCAGACATGTTCTGAAGCATAAGAACCAGTCCAAGGAGGGTTCCGATCATACCCCAGGAAGGACCCATACCTGCAACATCACCGAAGAAGGAATAGTTCTCTTTGTGACGCTCAGCCATGGCATCAATTTCAGCCTCTAGGATGCTCTTAACAAGCTCAGGCTCAGTACCGTCTACGATAAGCATTACGCCCTTTTTCATAAAGGCATCCTCAAGATTTCCGGCTGCTTCCTCAAGAGCAAGAAGTCCTTCTTTTCTCGCAGTGTTAGACAGGTCGATAATGCTCTTAATAACAGACTTGGTATCATCTTTGGGCATTTTGAAAATAAGCGTGTATGATTTAAGTCCGCTGATAAAGCTGGGCAGACTTCTCGAACCAAGAACCGCCATGAACGCACCACCGAAGGTGATCATAGCTGAAGGAGCATCCAGGAAGTACTGAACACCCGAGATTCCGGCCGAGAACACGATACTCAGGATCATGAACAGGAAACATAGTCCTACACCAAGCAACGAAGCAATATCCACAACATTTCCTCCTTTGAGAATTTATTGTACGTATTAAGAATTGATTAGCTTGTATATTTCGTCTATATCTTCTTTAACCAGAACTTTCCTTCCGGACTGCAAAACAAGGACTGTGTCGGGGTTTCCCTCAACAGTCTCGATCATGTTTGGGTTTATTAAGATCTTCCTTGTGTCCAGTTTGGTAAGTTCTATAATCCTACTCATAATTTCACATTTTAGAATAATTTCACTCATAAATGAAATTAATTTTCCATCTGCATTAATTTTACCACTCCACGAGCGCAAAATCAGCTGTTTTCGTTCACAATTTGGACATATTTGATACTAAATTTCAATGTTGGGACTGAATAATGAAATATTATTCTAAGACATCCTTATCCCCCACCAACTCATCCTTGACATACCACAACATATATTAAGGCATAGTACTACATATTGTGGTATCAAAATCATTGTACCACTTTTCCATGTATAATACAGTATTAATTAAATAAAATTTTTCTTTACTAAATAAAAACAATCCCCTTGGAATGGACGTTTCCAAGGGGATCAGGATTTGATGGATTTAAAGGACCGGCCTGTTAGTATTATCTCTTAAGGTTTGTAAGCTCCTCAAGAAGTGTATCAGATACTGTGATGATACGGCTGTTTGCCTGGAATCCACGCTGTGTTGTGATCATCTCTGTGAACTCTCTTGAAAGGTCTACGTTTGACATTTCCAGAACACCGGTATTCATGTAGCCACCGTCAGTTGTGATATCCTGGATTGTTGCCTCACCTGAGTTAAGTGTTGATGAGTAGAGGTTATCACCTTCCTTGGCAAGACCTGATGCGTTAGCAAACTCTGCTGATGCGATCTGTCCAAGAAGCTTTGTCTGGCCGTTTGAATATGTTGCAAAGATCTGACCGTCTGTACTTACGTTTACACCGTTCATCTCACCAACCATACGACCTGTGTTAAGAGAAGACTTATCTCCCTTTACAGCCTTGATTGTTGATGATCCGCTGGTGTTATAGTTTGTAACTGTTGAGAAGTCAATTGTAAGTCTTCCTCTCTCAGACTCTTCATCAGCTGTTGTAGGCTGGAATCCGAAAGGCTCAAGGCCTTCAACGTTCTGGTCAAATACAAGGTTTACAAGACCGTTTGAATTGCCGTTAGCTGTTGTAAGTGATCCGTTTGCAGGATTGAACTTGAGCTGGATTGACTGGGTTCCTGTTGTAAGTGTGATGCTGCCGTCATTGTTGAGGCTGTATGTAGCATCTGATCCAAATGCCTCTGCAACTTCATCTGTAATTCCATATACTGAGTTAAGAAGTCCTCTGTATGGTCCTGAAGAAGACTGAAGAAGGTCTTTAACTGAAACGCTGTCTGTACTGCTGTTTGGAAGGTTATCCCATGCTACAGTATCGTTTGTTGTAACGTACTTTAGTGTTCCGTCTGTATCGAGGCTTGCTGCGTAATCTGAGTTAGCAGGAGGAGTAAATGTTGTTGTCTGATAGACACTTAATGTACCGTTTCCTGCAATGCTTACAAGATCAGTTGTGGAATAATCTGCTTTGTCAAGTCCAAATACCTCACTAAAGATCTCATCGCTGAAGTCATTAACGGTTGTCTCATCTCCCTTAAGTACATATGCTGAAAAATCTGTCGTATTTGTATAAACACCGCCAAGCTCCTGTGCTGTATATGGAGGGAATGTATTCTCATCAGCGTAGAAGGTCTTTGAGAATGGGCTGCCTTCGTATAATTTGTTTGTCGTATCAGCTACATATGTAGGATTTGTCTTATAGAAAATAATTCCTGCTGTTCCCGAAAGTGACTCGATTTTGAAATTTGTGTACTTGTTAGCATCAGCGTTCATGTAATCTGCAAGCTCTGATACCTTTGCTGACTGAAGTGCTGCATCGTATGCTGCCTGCTCAGTATCATCCAGACTTCCGTCGCCATTTGTATCATAATCAGTTGTAGCGCCGTCAATTGTTATGGTAGTAGTTGTAGTAGCGATCTTAGTCGCAATTCTTCCATCGCCTGTGCCTACAAGCATATCATGAAGAGCTACCTTCTGAGGATTATCGAGCATTGTGTATGTATATACTTCATCTTCATTGAAAGCTGTAACATCTGCGATCTGAGTAGATGTAGTAACTGATGTAGTTCCTGTATCATCAGTCTTTGAGCCGTAAACCTTAAGAGTTCCATCTGCATATGTATAGAAAGGAGTTCCGTCATAGCTGTCTACTGCTGTCTCAAGTCCTTCGAAGTCCTCGTAGAACTTTGAGAGATATCCAACAGATGTTGCAGTCTCTGTTGTTGCCTTTGTAACTGCAGGATCTCTGTAAATCTGAAATGCGTCGTTGTTGCTTCCATCAGCTGTAAATCTATACTGAAACTTTGATGTAAGGTAGCTCTCAAGCTCAGTAGCATCAACACCGAAAACATTTGTAAGTGTTGTTTTGATTCCTGTTCCGACCTTATCCATTGTACCTTCATTTGCGTTAGGTACTACATATGCTTTACCTGAGTTGTCTTTATTTACGTAGTATGAGCTTGCGTTAGTTGATGAGTATGTATATCCTTCAGGCTTACCTGAACCAAGCTCTCTGTCATATGTAATTGTAAGTACGCCGTTCTCTGTGATTGTGTAATCTGATGTCTTTGAATATCCTTGTGTTCCACCTGCGATAGTTGCATCATCAATGCCGTATACAGTCTTAAGGATTCCTGCGTAAGAAGCCTTGCTGCTCTCCATAAGATCTGAAAGTGTTCCGGCTGTAGGAACTCCTTCATATGCTGTTGCGCCTGCAAGAAGCTTAACTGTTGAAGTTGTTGCGCCAACCTCTACTTCGTAAGCTTCATTTACGCCGTAGTCAAAGTTCTCTGTCTTACCGAATGAAACACCCTTAAGAAGATCTGATCCGATGCTGTTTCCGTCAGAATCGATGATATCTGTGAGCTGAAGTGAGAAGATATTGTTGTTCTCAGCATCCTCAAGATCTGTATCCTTAAGTGTGAACTTACCTGTGTAGAGATATCCTCTGTTATCATAGAACTCAAGTGTGATGGTTTTACCATCATCAGATGTTACGTTAGTATCCCTGTTATCAATATTTCCGGAGTAAAGACCTGCTGTTGTTGATGCAGGTGAATATGTGGTGTTGTCAGCGCTCATGATCTGAAGGCTTGAAAGTCCACCGTTTCTGTTGATTGTGATTGCTCCGGTCTCTTTATCTTCCTGAGCCACCCATCCCTGTACCAGGTATCCGTTTGACTGCATAGCAAGGTTTCCTGCGCCGTCAACGTAGAAAGAACCGTCTCTTGTGTAGAGGTTCTCTTTTCCGTTGTTAACAACGAAGAAGCTCTTACCTGTGATCATGATATCAAAAGGATTGTTTGTTGTCTGAGTTGCACCCTGAGACTCGATTGCGGTTGCAATAGCACCACTCTTGGCACCAAGACCGATCTGACGAGCGTTAACACCACCCTTGGTTGCTGTTGCACCGGATGCTGTCTGGGTTGTCTGATACATAAGATCTGAGAATGTAATTGACTGTGACTTGAAAGAAGTTGTATTTACGTTAGCAATGTTGTTACCAAGAACGTCCATCTTGGTCTGATGTGTGCGAAGTCCTGCTACACCAGAATAAAGTGATCTCATCATAAGGCATTGTCCTCCATCAAATTAAAATAGTGATTTCGGACGAAGCTTTAGTTTTGCGGATAAACCCGGCAGTCTGTCCGGATTTAAAAGATTTCCTGGCAGGTCGGGTACGTCCACCCCTATTGACCTGCTTCGGTCCAATCATGCAATAACTGCTCCGTCGATATTTGTGAATACGTTGTTCTTGTTTTCTGTCTGATCCATTGCTGTCACTACTGTGCTGCTGGGTACATTAACGATAAATGCCAGCTGATCAACTAGGATAAGTGAATCCTTGATGCCCTTCTCCATGGCTTCTTCTCTTCCATGTGAAAGTCTCTGCATCTGGTCCTGTGTAAGCTCGATGTTTCTCATGTTTAGTCTGTTCATGGCATGCTTCGAAAACTTAACAGCTCCTTCACTGTTAATATTATCGGCACCTTCTTTAATTTTATTTAGAACAGATGCAAAAGAATTTTCTCCAGTAGGCAAAGAATTATTTTCTTTGCCTACTTTAGGAGTTTTAGGATTTAAAAACTGATCCTGGACCTGTCCTATGGACATATACTGACGATCATCCATTATCATTTTTCTTTCCTCCGATAGTTTTTAGTATCAATCCTTCTCAGTGAAGGTTCTGTGTGTATCTCCTCTGATGTCATCGATACGGTTTACATACTGAAGAAGTGCTGTAACGTAGTTCTTGTCCATCATGTTCTTAGCTCTCTCGTCCATGTTCTCAGTGTAGTACTGATACATAGTGTCAATTGTAAGACCGTGATCTTCTTCCGTAACCATATCAAGGCTTGTAGGAAGCTTGTCGATAGCCTTCTGGAAATCTTTAACAGCTTCCACAGCTGATGTGTAGTTGGGATCAAGAACCTGTGATACATCATCGATACTGTAGTTTGTTCCATTGATGTTAAGGTATGCTTTGTTTCCACTGTAGGTTACGAAATCTACAGTGCCCTCAACTTCAGTTGTCTTTCCTGTATCGGGATTGGTCTGGCTGACAACAACCGTCTTGCCAACCATCTCGGATGCTCTTGAAAGCGACATGGCGTTGGCCATGTTGGAGAGCTGCTCAACCTGTGTAAATGTTGCGTACTGGTTGATGTATTCGGTATTTGAAGTTGGCTCCATAGGATCCTGATATTTCATCTGAGCAACCAGGATCTGCATGAATGCATCCTTGTCATATCCGGTTGGTGCTGTTTTGTTTGTGGTCTCGTTCTTTGCGTTAACCACTTCACCGTTCTTTATAATTGCATTTACTGAACTTACATCTGCCATAATGACCTCTTTTTCTTTGCCTTTAGTTATGCACTAAAGTCAACCATATTGCCATTTGCCGCCATCATCTGAAGCGCTATCTTTTCTGCATCACTCTGTGCTTCTGCTTCTTCGTCAGCTTCGAGCTCCGAAAGGTTTATCCTTCTTAAGGATTTAACCTTTTTCTCAGCTTCTGCTTCACCGGAATGTCTATCATTTCCCTGCTCAAGATTCTGTTCGAATCCGTGGCTTGCAATTGTTACTTCGATTGATGTAACCTTAATGCCCTGCTCATCGAATTTCTGCTGGAGCTGAACCATCTGTGCTTCAACAGCCTCTTTTACAATCTGGTTCTGAGCTGTAAACTTAGCAACGATTCCGTCTTTACCGCTTGTTAAAAGAATATTTACATTGCCAAGGCTTGCCGGATGGAGCGAAAGTTCCATGGAAGTCTCTTCATTCTTTGCTGAAATAGTTATCTTTTCCGTGATCTGTCTGATAATGTTTTCCATCTGCTCTCTGTCTGCGTAAGAAACCATTTCTGAACCTTCTACGCCTGCAGCAGCATCTGCGATATTATTCATTACCTGATTGAAAAGATTTGATGACTCTGCGCCGCTTTGGAGAGAATTTTTGTTGCCACCTTCATTGGAACTGTTTGTGGTGATCTCAACCTTTTTCTCTTCTACCATCGGCTGGTCTGTGAACGCCTCCGACTGTGGTGCATCAGTCTTTGTGTCCTTAACTGCGTTTGCGTTTGGATCAAAAGCTGGTACTGCCTGATCTACTTCGCTTTCGGTTCCTTCAAGTCCCTCCTCAAGCATCTGCCTGAAGTTATCTTTTGCATTTGAAATGCCGGCCTGAAGTTCTTCCTCTGACAGATCGAACTCATTCATAAGTCCGTCCTTCATACTTTCTGCACCCTCCATGAGGTCCTGCAATGAAGTATATATGTCAGTGTCTGTTATGAGATCTATTGTCTCCTCCTGTCCGCTAAGCTGTGTTATCATCTGAGCTATGTTTGCGGGATTCAAAAGATCTACTGCCATGAGGCCAAGTACCTGCATCGCATTTACTACATCATCTTCTGTGATGCCAAGTTCATCTGCGAGCTGAGTCATAAGTTCTTTTCCTGCCTCATTTAAGGATTCCTGCAGCTTTGTATCAGCTTCCGTGCCCTGTGTTTCGTTTGTCACTACTGTATCTTTGCTATCTACCGTGCTCTTAACTTCCTGTGTCTGAGTGTTATCTGTCTGTGCCTTGTCGGCTGAAACAGATGAGGTATCAGCTTTTTCTGTCAGATCAGTACTCTTTGTCTGCTTTGAGTTATCAAGTGATTGATTAACCTGCTTGGAGACATCAGCGGTCTTGTTCTGGATAAGACTTCCCGATACTTTGTTAAGTACCATGTCGAAACTTGCGCCTGCTGCTGTCTTCGTGTCTTTATTTGTGACAGTTGAAACGTTTGTGGCTGCAGTGCCCTGTACAAAGTAAGCTGCCATAGCGCCTACTGCGTTATTTGCACTGCTCATCTAAACCCTCCTTCCATATTTTTTCTTTCGGGCATACATACTCTGCCCATAATCTTTCGTTAAATATATCGGAACATGTATAAATAACTTTAGCTTTATTTGGAAATTTCTTTTAATAAAAAAGGGCGCTGATAAAAGCGCCCTCCGTGGTCTTTTTATTTATCTTTAACTATAGGTGGTATCTGTGAAACCAGATTCTCAATGTGCTCAAACACGCTGCTCTTTGTTGTTCCCAGTGCATTTACCCTGTCAAGCTGCTCAACCAGAGCATCATACTTGTTATTTATTTCAGTGAAGCTGTTTCCGATTCTTCCCAGCTCATCGGAAGCTGTATCTGCAGTATCTGCAATCTCCTTCTGAACAGCATTTGCTCCATTCGCACTTTCAATAATGTCCTTAAAGGTATCCTTTGTCTCGTCAACTTCCTTAAGGCTTCTGTCCATGGCATTTATTGAATTCTCCATGCTGACCGAAAGCTTTTCACTCTCCTGTCCGGCAGCATCGATCGAGGCATTAACCTGGCTGATCATAACCTTGATCTCATCAGCAAGTTCCCTTACCTCAGTTGCAACAACCGCAAAGCCTTTTCCTGCAGCACCTGCTCTTGCTGCTTCGATAGATGCATTAAGGGCAAGAAGATTTGTCTGTGTGGCGATGCCGATGATTTTCTTCATATAATCAGATATCTGATCAACCGCGCTCTTGAAGTTCTCGAATCCCTGAGCCATCTCATCAAAGCTTTCTCTTACTTCATTTGAACTGCTCTTTAATTCTTCAACCTTGTTCTGGGCGGTCTCAACACTGTTTAAGATATTGACCTTAACATCTTCAAATTTGGATGCGCTGTTATTAACAGCATCGAACATCTCATTGAAGGCATCCATCTGTTCGCGCAGCTGGGCGTTACTCTCAATGACAGACTCTACTGCCTCACCCATATCATGGATCTCCGTCAGGGAATTAAGCTCGTTTTGAACAAGCTCCTTCTGGAAGCTCTCGATGGAGTCTGCAATGTAGATCAGGGATTTTAATCTGTCACTGTCATCTCTTGCTGTCTCTTTGACCTGGCTTGCTGCTACCTCTTCGTTCTTTTTCTTGAAAATATCTGTAAGCATACTATCGTCTCTCCTTATTATTCAAATACAACACATGTCATTGTCTGATTAACAAATTGCGAATTGTAATGCTCACCAAATCCAATGAGCCCACAGGAAGTACCAAGAGTAGCAATCTTGCCAAGATATTGGTTAAGCTCTCCTCTTTCCTTTAAAACCAGATATCTGAAAATGCAGTTTACAGAGTATATTCCGGAAATCTTTTTAAAGTCATTTTTGATCTTATTTACAGTTGTCTCAGCGACCTCCATCGGATCTCTCATCTCAAGAAGTGTTAAGATATCTGAGTCATTTATCTGTCTGTAACAGATAAGTCCTGAACCTGCTACATCCTTGATGGAAACGATGCAAACATCATTACCAACCATCTTTCCAAGAGGATTCTTGAAGGTCTGGTTTACAATTTCTTTATCCGTTGAAGTATTGGTAAGCTCCATATAAACCTGTTTTGCGGAGCGTCCGTTAAGTTCACCGAGATAGTATTTTGCTCTGTCCGTCTTTGAAGCAATAAGCTGAGTCTTATCCTTGGGTACGTAGATGTTCTCTTTATAGGTCTTAACCTTACCGCCTTCATTTCTTACAACAGCATAGGTCATTCCGTCAGTATAGATTTTTCCATTGCAGGAAACCTTGCCTGCATCTCCGGTCGCGCCCATAACATGGAGTCCGTATCTGTCGATAAGTCCTCTTATTGTCGTAAGAACCGCAGCATCATTTCCGGTACAGAAATCAATGATCGCAGTGTTATCGCTTCCGGGCCTTACCTTCTTTATATCTTCCTCAAGTCTTGCAATGTCTCTTGCAGGCATGGTGGATACTTTTTCCAAAATGCCTGTGGATACAGAAACTCCCTCCGAAAATGCCATGACAGAAACACCACTCTCAAGGATGGAAGAATCATATCCCATACCGACACAGCCAATACTCGGAACACCGGGGAAAAGAGCTTCCACATCAGCTACAGCTTTTTCAAACCCATCTGCACTACTGGTGAAAACAATAAGCTGTGGGGAGCGAAGTCCGTTCACAGCTTCCTTAACATTACCTGATGCATTCTTACCGTAAAACATTTTCATGAGGCTTATCTCCTTATTATAAAATTTGACCCTAATAACAGTATAACGACTAAAAACCAATATTTTGCAAACGTAATTCTGAAATTTTTCTAAACCATATTCCGTGTATAATTATGCAAAAAAGAGTCCGCTGTTTTCCTACAGCGGACTCTAAAACGACTTATAATTATCCGGTAACTTTTGTAGATTTTTGCTCAAGTGCATTGGGTTCAAGAAGCTGTGTGAGCTTGGCTGCATTTGCCTCTTCCATGGCAGCAAGTATATCGCCTCTGTTCTCAACAGACATCTGAGCCAGTATCTTTGCAACAAGCTGGATCTGATTCTCAGTTACCATCTCATCAAATATCTTGGCAGCGCTCTTTGCCTTCATGCCGGAATAGGTTGTGGCAAAAGCCTTTATTGCTGCGTCATCAACACCGCCCTGAACAACCTTCTTGTAAATTTCGGCAGCAGATTCAGGATCTATCTCTTCATAATACTGCTTATAGGTTTCTGCATCCGGAGCATTTTCTCCGTAAACCACTTCATTGTAGAACTTCTCTCGCTCTTCATAGAACTCTTTTTGCTGAAGTTCAAATGGTTCGAGCCTTGTTACTTCTGCCTTGAGTTTCTCGTTCTCAGCTGCAAGTGCACTGTTTTGCTCCATCTCGGACTGAAGTGCCTGCTCAAGTCTCTTTATATAAGCCTGGGCATCCTCAATAGTTGTAATTGACCCGGTCTGAGCAGCATCACCTGTCACTTCAACGGATGTCTGTGTATCTGTTGTGCCTACTGTGCTCTTCTCATAGGACCCTTCCGGAAGAATCCAGTTCACATACGGAACATCCTTGAGTATTGGGGCAAGCACATCCGATCCAAAGCCTCCGACATCAAGCTTGACCAAAAGAACCATGATAGCAAGCCAGATAAGGATGATCAGAAAGGTTATGACCAAAGTAGCCAGTCCTCCGGCATTGTCGCCGTTTATTTCGGCAGCTCTGTCGGCAAATTCTCTCTCCTGTTCCCTCTGAGCTTTTGCCTGTTCCTTCAGCTTTTTCTTATATTCTTTTTTATCAGCTTTTAGCTTGGCCTTGGCCGCTTTAGGGTCTTCCGGCGCGCGTAATAAATTATTATCAGCCATTTATTCCTCTTCCTTTTGTCGTTGTCCATAAGTAAAGCTGGTTCGCTGATCGTTCTCTTTTGCTTCTTCCTGCTTCTGTTCCTCAAGATATTCTGCAAATGCTCTATCTCTCAAGGTTTCCTGCATTTTCCTCTCCTGAATGTTTCTGGTCAGCTTGACCCTGACCTTTTCAACCCTGTCCTCGTACTGCTTGATGACTCCGGCCTGGTGTTTTATCATTACATCCATTTGAGCAGTTGCATACTGGTTGTCCAAAATTTCCTGAAGCTTTAAGCTGTCTGCATTCCTTAGCTCCTCAGCTTCTTTTATGTAATTCTCTTTTCTCGTAACATATTCCTCAAGTATATCAATCTGCTTGTTAAGTTCAGCCTGAGCCATGGCAAATTCCATCTTGGTCTGGTTCTCAGTCTGCTGCTTGATATTGAGGACGCTCTGCATTTTGTAGACAAATCTTGCCATAGCATAGCCTTTTAATCTCTGAATATACTAAGTAACTGCTCTCTGATATCTTCAAAAGAGAATTTCTCATCCGTTTCCTGAGTGAGGAATGCATTTACCTGTTCTATCTTAGATACTGCGTAGTCAATGTTCTTGTTGGCTCCGCTTCTGTAAGCACCGATATTGATAAGGTCCTCTGCATCGTTGTAGGTGGCAAGAACAGTCTTAAGCTTACCTGCAGCCTTTTTGTGCTCGGGATCTGCAATAGCTGACATACATCTTGAGATGCTGGCCAAAACATCGATTGCCGGGTAATGGTTCTTTTGCGCCAGCTTTCTGTTTAGAACGATATGTCCATCCAGGATACCACGGGCGGTATCGGTAATAGGCTCATTCATGTCGTCGCCGTCTACAAGAACGGTATAAAGACCTGTTATCGAACCTTTTCTTGATCTTCCTGCCCTCTCAAGGAGCTTGGGCATCTCAGCATATACTGACGGCGGGTATCCTCTTGAAACAGGAGGCTCTCCGCTGGCAAGACCGATTTCTCTCTGAGCCATGGAAAAACGGGTAAGTGAGTCCATCATAAGAAGTACGTCTTTACCTTTGTCTCTGAAGTACTCTGCAATTGATGTCGCAGTCTTAGCGGCCTTTAATCTCTCAAGAGCCGGCTTGTCAGAGGTTGCACAGACGACAATGGATCTCTTCATACCTTCTTCACCCATGTCTCGTTCTATGAACTCGCGGACCTCTCTTCCACGCTCTCCGATAAGAGCTATGACATTGATATCCGCCTGAGTATTTCTTGCAAACATACCAAGAAGTGTGGATTTACCAACACCGGAACCTGCGAATATACCGATACGCTGTCCCTTACCTACGGTAAGAAGTCCATCAACAGCTTTAACTCCAAGCGGAAGAACTTCTGATATCGGATCTCTGGTCATTGGATCCGGTGGCTGGTTCTCAACGGAATAGGCTACTCCCCCCTCGAGCTGTACGCCCTGTCCATAGTTGGTTCCATCGATCCTGCCAAGGCCGTCAAGGGTTTTTCCAAGGAGTCCCTCTCCAACGTTAACTCTAAGAGGCGAATCCGTATTTTCCACAATACTGCCATTTCCGATTCCACTGGTGTTCTCATAGGGCATCAGCTGTACATGTCCGTCCTTAAAGCCGACAACCTCAGCCATTGAGGGCTTGACCACGTGATCTGTCATTGCGTCATCAGTCTTTTTCTTGGGATAGATAAGGCATATATCTCCAAGCTTGGCATCTGGCCCTGCCGATTCTATGGTAAGTCCAATGACATTGACCACTTTCCCTCTTGTTCGGTAAAATGGCGCATTCTGCATTTTTTTGTATTTTGACAAATCAACCGAACTTACAAGCATAATCTTCCGCCTTTATCTTCGCTTTCTGTCAAAAGAAAGGAGCTTGAGCTTTCTTGTTATCTCTGACAGCTCAACACCGAGACTGCAGTCGAACACTCCGCTGTCTGATTCGATCATGCACTCATTCTCCTTAAGGAGCGGATCCTCTATTATCTCCATAGAAGTATTGGGAGATGTTATGCAGGCATCCAGTTCCTCTTTCTGTTCCATGATATCGTCATAATCATCCGACGAAATATGGACGATCAGGTCATTTCCGGGCTCAATCCTCGAAAGTGTAGTTTTTAAAAGATGAAGGATTATTCCCTTATCTTCTCTAAGTTCAATGTTAAATACATGCTCATAGATCTGGGTAAGAATATCAACCATTTCAGGCTCAAGCTCATCAACTATCTGCTGATACTGCTTCTCCAAATCTTCTTTTTGCTGCTCATAGTCAGCCTGAAGAGCCTGGGCTGCTGCTACGCCTTCCTGGTAGCCCGCATCATACCCTTCCTTATGGCCTTGCTGCTGGGCCATCTGCATGATCTCCTGAGCCTGGGCATGGGCATTATTAACTATCATATCCGCCTGTTCCTGGGCCTGTTGGAGTTTAAGATCGATCTCAGCCTGCATCGCCTCCATATCAAATTGAGGATCAGGAACTGATTCTAACATGCTCTGATCCTCTGTAAGTTGCGATAGCTGTTCCATATCTATGCCGGGGATAAAATCATCTCCCTCAGCAGTGTCATAGGAGGGCTCTTCCTGAAGCATCTGAGCCCTTTGCCTCTTCATTTCCTGTTCCTGAAAAGCTTCTATTTTGCGGTTTGCAAGCTCGTTGCTGTCGATGATCCTTGCTTCGGATTGATCGTAGCTAACATAGCCGGCTTTAAAAAGATTAGACAACTAACTCATCACCTCCACCTCTGGAGATTACGATCTCGCCTGAATCCTCAAGCTTCCTGATAACGTTGACGATCTTCTGCTGAGCCTCCTCAACATCCTTCATACGCACAGGTCCCATGAAATCCATATCTTCCTTGATCATAGCAGCAAGACGCTTTGAGAGGTTGTTGAAGATTGCGTTCTGAACCTGCTCAGTAGCACTCTTGCAGGCAAGAGCAAGGTCAGAGTTCTCAACCTCACGCAGCACTCTCTGAATAGATCTGTCGTCCAAAAGAAGTACGTCTTCGAATACGAACATCTTCTTTCTGATCTCGTCTGCCAGCTCCGGCTCTTCGATTTCCAGAGTCTCCATAATATGCTTCTCTGTTGTACGATCGACAGTGTTGAGGATCTCTACTACCGCATCTACACCACCGATGATCGTGTAATCCTGGTTTACAAGTGATGACAGCTTTGATTCCAATACCTTCTCTACCTCTTTGATCGTATCCGGACTTGTTCTGTCCATAGCAGCTATACGTTTTGCAACATCAGCCTGTCTGTCAGGTGCAAGTGCAGACAGGATCATGGCACTCTGAGCGGGCGACATATATGACAGGATAAGAGCAATTGTCTGAGGATGCTCGTCCTGGATGAATGTAAGTATCTGCGAAGGCTCGGTCTTTCTGATAAATTCGAAAGGCTTAACCTGAAGAGATGCAGTGAGCTTACTGATGACGTCAAGAGCCTTGTCTTCACCAAGAGCTTTCTCAAGAAGCTCTTTTGCATAAGAGATACCACCTTCTGCGATATACTGCTGTGCAAGACATACTCCGTAGAATTCCTCTAAAACTGCCTCTTTTATCTGAGAGGTGACACTTCTCGTGTTGGCAATCTCCAGAGTAAGCTCCTCAATTTCTTCTTCCTTGAGATGCTTAAATATGGCGGAGGATTTTTCCGGTCCGAGTGCAATCAGTAAAATCGCCGCTTTTTGTGTCCCCGTAAAGTCCGCGGTTAAGGGATTGCCGCCTTCCATGTCCATCATAGTTTCATTACTCCCCTGTAAAAATAATTAAATAAAGTCCTCGTTGAGCCAGTTCCTAAGAAGCGTAGCTGCTGCTTCAGGATTCTCATCCACAAACTTCTCAATAAGTCTCTTTGTTTCAGACCCCTGATCCATCTCGATATCGGTAAGTACCTCTTCAGGCTGTGACTCCAAAAGCTGTTCAACAGAAAGCTCTTCCGGCTGCTCCGGAACCTCTTCTGTCTTCTTGCTGGTCCACATGCTTCTGATGATGATAAATGCCAGAAGTGCGAGGATAACCAGTATAAGTACGATCTGAAGAATATCGGTTACAGTGACAGCACTTCCTGTTCTGTCAAAGAATACATATTCAGTGTAGGCAGCCATGGCAACATTCTCTGCCTTGATACCTGTGGCCTTTGATACCACGTTGATCATATCTTCAGGAACTTCCATGACGGTTGGCTCAGTATTGCCGGCCTTAAACTCGCTCCAGGTCATGTTCTCATGATCTGCAGCCTTGTAATCCTCTTCCTTCATAATGGAATAGTTGATCGCTGTCACAGAAATTGATGACTCATCATATTTGATGCGACCCGGTGCATCCGTCTCGGTCGTGATCTTTTCATTTGGAAGATAGTCCCTTGACTCCTCTGTAATTGATGATGTGGAGTTGGTGTTATCCTGTGTTACGTATGTTGTCTCATCCTCTGCATTGGTGTCAGTTCCGGGTATTCCGCTGATTCCGCTGACATTCTCTGCATTGTAGGTATCTTCGTGACTAAGAACACCCTGAGTCTGATCCTCAGCAGGTGTATAAGTGTGTGTCGTTGTCTCTTTATTGCTGAAATCCATTACCAGGTTGCTGGCAACTTCTATGTTGTCATAAAGCTTGGTTCCAAGTAAAACCTTTTTAACCTCACCCTTAACAAGCTGCTCCGCCTTAGCCTTGGCAGTAAGCTGAGTTGATGCAAGGCCTGCTGTTGTTGTATCCTCTCCTCCGGAAAAGAGCATGTTGCCTCCGGTATCAAGAATGACAATATTATCGGTATTCTCATTTCCCACAGCTGATGCAACGGCTCTCGCAAGATATGCTGCGTTTTCTTCATCAAACTTGCCATCTTCCTTGAGAGTAAGAAGGATCCAGGCATGAGCCTGTTCCTTGTTTCCTATAAGTGTTCCGTCATCGTCGGGAATGTTCAGCTGAACATTGGCAGCTTCTATGGCATCAAACTTTGCAAGGAAGTCCTGCTCAAGTCTTGATTCAAGATAAAGGACATACTTCTTTTGCTTGTCTGATTCTGTTGTTGAAAAGCTTCCGTTGGTAACATTATCGATGCTGTAGGCATAGGACTGAATGTCGTTTGCTCCCAGCAAAAGATTGGCTGATGCCTGATCCTTTTTAAGTACCTTAAACTCAAGACCGTCATCTGAGATCTTGTAGTTTATGGAATTAGAATCAAGAAGGTCTCTGATCTCAGAAGCCTCCTTAGTAGATTGGGCGTTAGCCAATAGAATATATTGCGGCTGGTTAAGTACGGACACCAAAATAATGATGGTCAATAATACAACCGTGCTGGCCCCTATGATCAAGGTCTTTTGCCTGGCTGTAAATTGGTTCCACCAGTCGAGAATTCTCTGCCAAATAGCTCTTAGTCTCTCAGGCATTTATTCTCCCTCCCCTCTATAAAACAAAAAAGCTTAGATCTGCATCTGCGTTAACTCCCTATACGCAGACATCGCACGGTCTCTGATTGCCACTGTGTACTGAAGTGCCATCTGGGCCTTCTGCAGTGCAATTGAAAGATCGTGTGTGTTCTCGGTCTGACCCAGAGCCCACTTTATTTCTTCGTTCTCTGCGTCAGAGAGATATGCATTGGTAGTAGAAATATTATCTACTGCCGCCGAAAAAATACTCTTAAAGGATTCATCATTCCCTGTCTGTGAATCCCCAAGTACGTTATATACCTTGCTGTTTGTCTTCTCAGCATGTCTTATAACATCTGAGGTGACATTGCGAAGCTGAGAAATATCAAGAGATGCCATTTACTTCCCTCCCATTAGCTGTTGCCCAGGTTAAGTCCCTGAGATGCTATGTTCTTGCTGGCATTGAATGCTGTTACATTGGCCTCATAGGATCTGCTGGCATCTATGAGGTTGGTCATCTCTGTAACCGTGTTGACGTTTGGATATGTAACATAGCCATTCTCATCAGCGTCCGGATGTGACGGATCATAGACAATGTTCATCTGTGTCCAGCTGTCATTCTCAACACTCACTACCTTAACGCCTCTTCCCGAGTAGTGGTCGAGCCTCTCGTTAAGGATCCTTGAAAACGGAGTCTGAGTGCCCTTTTCAGCAAACCTTACAACCTTCCTGACATAAGGAGTTCCATCTGCAGTCCTTGTGGTGTTGGCGTTTGCGATATTCTCAGAGATGATATCCATTCGAAATCTCTGAGCCGTCATGCCTGATGAATTGATATTGAAAGAATCAAATATGTTCATGCTGCGCCCTCCTTATCATGAAGACTTGGTAACAGTGTTAATGGTCTGGAACTCATGCTTAAGTCCCTCCATCAGTCCCTGATACTTGAGCTGATTGGCTGCCAAAAGAACGTTCTCTGTATCAACGTCCACGTTATTTCTGTCTGTTCTGTAGGAGAAGCCGGAGTAATCATTGACAACTCTTGCCTCAAGGTGCTTGTCCTTTATGTCGGCAACCTTTTTGTCCATGGTTTTATATCTGGAGTGCCCCAAAGCCCTCTCCAGCTCGCTCTCAAAGTTAAGGTCCTGCCTCTTGTAACCCGGAGTATCGATATTTGCTATATTGTTAGCAATTATCTCATTCCTGGTCCAGGATGCATCGGCCGCTTTATCCATGACATTAATGTAATCAAAGACATTACTGTTTATCAAAAGCCACTCCTCCTTTTTACTCTATTTAATAATAAAATTTTTTTGTGTAAAATACAAGTAAAATATACTTTATATTGTATATCGCAAGTTATTTATCTACAAAATGTATGAAATAAACAAAAAAGGATTTATCGTTTCTGATAAATCCTTTCATCATAATTTCCATCCATGTCGCTGATACTGTTTTACACAATATTCATCGGCAAATTATATTTCCTGCTTTAGCTTTTTGATCTCACCAAAGACCACATCGTTGGTAACCTTAATGTATGTGCCCTTCATTCCCGAGCTTCTGGATTCGATGACCCCTGCACTCTCGAATTTTCTGAGGGCATTTACAATTACGCTTCTTGTTATCCCAACTCTGTCAGCTATCTTGCTGGCTACCAGCACTCCTTCCATTCCGTCAAGCTCATCGAATATATGGATGATAGCCTGCATCTCTGAGAAGGAAAGGGTTCCTATTGCCGATTTAACAACCGCTAGCTTCCTGCTTTCTTCTGCATTCTCCTCATTTACTGCCCTAAGCATTTCAAGCCCGACAACCGTGGTTCCGTATTCACAAAGAATAATATCATCGATGTCGTATGGCTTGTCGGTCTTGTATATGAAAAGAGTTCCCAGCCTCTCTCCGGCTATTTCAATAGGTGTGATTATCGCCTGGAATTTGGAAAAGTCTATGCCTTCAAAACCAAGAGTTTCAAGATTGACATTCTCCTTGGTCGAAAGTATTGTAAGCAGTCTCTCGTTAAGCATCGGATCAATAAAAGACCCAACGTTGTCAACCAAAAGATCACTTAGAGAATCTACATTTTCACTCTCACCAATACCAAGAACCTTGCCCTTTTTACTGATGACAAACATGTTTGATGCTAAAATATCACACAACACTCTGCAGATGTCATTAAATACGACCTTTCCTGAATTACTGTTGTGCAAAAGCTTGCCAATCTTACGTGTCTTGTCCAGTAGCTGCACACTACTCATCAGTTTTCTCCTTTACCAGGTATTTTCCCCACCTTTCATAGTGATTGTTTTTATGTACGTAATAACGTATATAATCTCACTACGCTATTTGTATCATAGCATAAAAAAATAGGCGCTTCAAATAATAAAGCGCCTACAATTATGAAAAAACGTTAAAGTTTTCAGAAAATAAATATATATGAATTAGTTCGGAATTACGTAATCATAATAGAAGTCAAGTCCGTTTGCGGGATTCTTAGTAACATCCTCTCCATATATGGTTGTCCAGTCATTCTTCATTGATACGGGAATCCAGCCATGTTCATTACATAGGTCATACATCTTCTGTGCCTTTGCTTCATTTCCGTATTCTCTGTCAAGATCATCGCAGCAAAGCATGAATGCAAGGCTCTTGTACGGATTGTTATTAACTACATAATCACACATACTGGAGTCTCCGGTACTGTTTCCAAAAGCCAGAACAGGCTGCTCTCCGATTTCCTGCGCAATCACAGACACCTTGTTCATCTTAAGATCCTTAACAACAAATTGTCCTCCGGTGATGATTTTATCATCTTTCTGAAGCTGATATTCAAGACCGTCTTCACCGCCCTGTCCACTGGCAACTATAGTCTCATCAGAACCGATCACCTGACTCATAGGGATGTTCAGATTATCTTTTACAATTCCCCTTGATATTATCCTGTCTGTTCCGCTAACAACATATACAGTAAATCCGTTATCCTGCAAATAGTCTACAACTTCAACCATTGGATTATAGAAGGAATCACTCCTTGTCATACCTTCATATCCGGGAGCAGCTTCTTCTCTGAACTTCAATACGTAATTTAGAAATTCATCAACAGTCATTCCCGCAAATGCAGATGCAACAGCCTGTCCGTGAATCTGCATCATATCCTCCGGAAACTCTCCTGTCTGTATTCCTTTAAGGATTGTATAAGCAGCCTCTTTTTCCGCCTCACTTGCTTTATCCTTGTAATCAGGATCCTGCAAAACTCTGTAGATCAAAAGACAATGATCAAAGTAATAAGGGTTTGTCTCTGCTATAAGAGTTCCGTCCATATCAAATACTGCTATTCTCTTATCTACAGGAATATAATTCGCACTATCCTTGTTAGTAATATCATCAATATAAGAGGTGAGCTGAGCTTTTAATGGTGCTTCATCTGTCCACAAAGAGAGCACTTCTCCACTTTCTGCTCCGCCTTCTGCTCCCATTGTCCATGTGCTTGAAAGAGATACTACCGTAAGAATTATCGAGAGAATTAGTCCTACTATAGGAGCCCATACCGGAATTGCTTTGTTACCACTTTCTTCTACTCCGAGCTGCAAGTTCTTTACCTTTGTGAAAAGAGCTATCGAACCTGCGATGAGTACTCCGGTAAGAGGGATGAATCTGTTGATTCTTCCGTACATAACGCCGGGATATCCAAGAAGAAATACCAGATAAAGAGCAAGTTCCAAAACTACAATTGAGATAGACATTATCTCAGATTCCTTCTTGCCAAGTCTCTCCGAAAGAATCATCAGGCAGCAGGCAATCGTAACCAGTATCAGTCTTGTGATACCGGCGACTACCGGCGCAATGCCTGTTGTTATAATAAGAACTGCTCTTACTACTTCCAGAAGCGCATAGCAGTAAATAATTACTGATAAAAACTTTCTGCTATCTTCTTTAAACTTCACTGTGCCAAAGATGATAATGAGAACACTTACTATGATCTGTCCTGCGTAAACTATGGTTCTCCTAAGTTCGTGAGAACGGAATCCTGCATAGCAGGAAAGAATGATCGCCACAGCAACAAGAACAGTCTGGATTATCATTCCCACCTTAAGTTTTTCCAAAATACCACTTTTTTCATCTTTCACGTTACTACCCATGATGTCTGTTACCTCCAAATTTTATATAAAAACAATTATAAACCCAAAAAAAGACCCGGAACTTCAAAAGTCCGAGTCTTAATAGTTTTTTAATGTTTAGTTATTTTCTTTATTGTCTTTGTCCTCTACCCATCCGCACTCAGGATTGCCACAGGCAAGCTTGTTGTTCTTGGCGTACATTACACCTCCGCACTTAGGGCACTTCTTGGCAGCAGGTCTTTGCCATGACATGAAGTCACAGGTTGGATTGTCGATACAGCCGTAGAAGATTCTTCCCTTCTTGGTTCTCTTAAGGACAATGTCTTTTCCGCACTTAGGGCAAGATACGCCAATCTTCTCAAAATAGGGCTTGGTGTTCTTGCACTCAGGGAATCCCGGGCATGCCAGGAATTTGCCGTGAGGGCCGTACTTGATAACAAGATTTCTTCCGCAAACCTCGCAGATCTCATCTGTAACTTCATCCTGAACCTGAACCTTCTCAAGAGCTTCCTCGGCAGCCTTAACCGCCTTATCAAGGTCGGGATAGAAATTCTCGATTACTGTTTTCCACTTAACATCACCTTCTGCGATTCCATCAAGAAGAGCCTCCATATTGGATGTGAAGTTAACGTCCACGATCTGAGGGAAAGCGTCAATCATCATCTTGTTGACAGCCTGTCCAAGCTCTGTGATGAAAAGAGATTTATTCTCTTTGGTGATGTAGTGCCTTGCCATGATTGTTGAGATGGTAGGCGCATAAGTACTTGGTCTTCCTATGCCAAGAGCCTCAAGGTCATGAACCAGTGAAGCCTCGGTGTAATGAGGAGCCGGCTGAGTGAAGTGCTGAGCTGACTCGAAGGTATCAAGTTTAAGCTTAGTGTTGGTATCAAGGTTCTTCATGAGAACATTCTTCTCAATCTGATCCTCGTCGTCTGTGTAGACATTAAGGAAACCGTCAAATACTGTCTTGGAGGCAGCTACTGTAAATCTGTGCTCTCCTGCATCGATCTTGACAGATGTTGTCTCATACTTGGCTGCAGCCATCCTGCTGGCCATAAATCTTCTCCAGATAAGCTGGTAAAGTCTGAACTGATCCCTTGAAAGGAAGTCCTTGACCATTACAGGAGTGTGATCTATATATGTAGGACGGATAGCTTCGTGAGCATCCTGTATCTTGCCCTCATTCTTCTTGACCCCTGCGCCGTCTGCCAGGTACTTGTCTCCGAAGTTCTTAACTATATATTCATTTGCAGCAGCTACTGCTTCATCGGATACACGAGTAGAATCGGTACGAAGGTAAGTGATAAGACCTACTGTACCCTCTTTTCCAAGTTCGATTCCTTCATAGAGCTGCTGAGCTACTCTCATGGTCTTCTGTGTCGAGAAGTTGAGAGCCTTGGAAGCTTCCTGCTGAAGTGTTGATGTGGTAAAAGGAAGTGGAGCCTTCTTGGTTCTCTCGCCCTTCTTTACATCATTTACTACGAATTTCTTGCCTTCTATAGCCTTACAGATCTCATCAAGCTCTTTCTTGGAAGAGATCTCCTTTTTCTCATTGCCTACACCATAGTAGTGTGCAATAAGCGGCTTCTTCTCACCTTCTGCCATGAGCTTGGCATCCAGTGTCCAGTATTCTGTAGGAATAAATGAATCTATCTCTTCTTCTCTGTCTGCAATGATCCTGAGCGCCACGGACTGAACACGTCCTGCTGAAAGTCCGCGCTTGATCTTAGACCAAAGAATCGGAGAAATCTCATAACCAACCATTCTGTCAAGAACACGTCTTGCCTGCTGGGCATCAACAAGATTCATATCGATATCTCTTGGATGCTTCATAGCTTCCTTGACTGCGTTCTTGGTGATCTCGTTAAATGTAACTCTCTGCACCTTGGCATCTGCTTCATCCAGCTTAAGTGCCGAGCAGAGATGCCAGCTTATAGCTTCACCCTCACGGTCCGGGTCGGTTGCGAGATAAACTTTGTCAGCTTTCTTGACCTGACGTCTCAGTTCAGCAAGAACATCTCCCTTTCCTCTGATGGTAATATACTTGGGTTCATAGTCATGCTCGATATCGATTCCCATGGTACTTCTTGGAAGGTCACGAACATGTCCGTTACTGGCTGCTACTTCATAGCCGCTGCCCAAAAACTTCTTGATAGCCTTAACCTTAGTGGGTGACTCAACAATAAGAAGTGAATTCTTTTTAGTGGTAGTAGTTTTCTTAGTCGCCATTAGCTGTAATAATGCCCCTTTTTATAATTTAGCCCGAAAGCTTGCTTTCTTATTAATAAACATTTTTAAAGATTAAGTCAAGTGCCCGTTTTCGAAACACTTGACTTAATCTTAAATGAAATATCGATTATTTATTGTTTTCGGGAAGCCATGCTGTCTCTTTTGGTGTCTTTTTAATGAATGGTCTTGCGACAGCCTGCTTGAGTCCGTTAGGAAGGATGTACTTGAGCTTATCCTCAGCCTTCCTCATTGTAGAAGCTCCCGGGTTATCTCTTGTGAGCTTGATGGCATCAAATTCACATCTTGTTGTGCAAAGTCCGCAGCCTACGCACTTGTTAGGATCAACGATTGATGCTCCGCAGCCAAGACAACGAGATGTTTCTTTCTTGATCTGCTCCTCTGTAAGAAGAGGCTTGGTATCACGGAATGTAAGCTTTCCGTCTGATGTCTTTCCATCGCCCGGATGCTGTCTTCCAACGTGGTCATAATCCTTAATTGAAATGTCATCCTTATCCAGCTCGATAAAGAAGTTAGGATCACGTCCGATTGTAAGTGAAGAATGAGGCTGTACGAATCTGTGGATTGACTCAGCTCCCTCTTTTCCGCATGCAATGGCATCAATTGCAAATCTTGGTCCGTAGAACATATCTCCGCCTACGAAGATGTCTTTTACTGTGGTCTGGAATGTTACGCTGTCGGCAACAGGAGCCGGTCCTCTAAACTCAACATTCTCATCCTTAAGAAGGTCGCCCCATACAGTTGCCTGTCCTACTGCAAGGATAACATTTGAGCATGCAATCTCCATGGTCTGGCTCTCATCATACTTAGGATCAAATCTTCCCTCAGCGTTCTTAACCTGAGTACATTTCTTGAATACGATACCCTTAACCTTGCCGTTCTCTGTAAGGATCTCCTTAGGTCCCCAGCCGCCCTGAAGGATAATGCCTTCAGACTCTGCAACCTCGATCTCCTCAGGAAGAGCAGGCATGATATCTCTTGTCTCAAGAGAGACCTGAGTAACCTTTGATGATCCACAGCGTATAGCTGTACGGCTTACATCGATAGCAACGTTACCGCCACCGATAACAACTGTATCGCCGTCAAGCTTGTAGTTCTCATCATCGATAACATCGTGAAGGATATCTACACCCTTGATAACGCCCTCAGCGTCTTCACCGGGAACATTTACACCGCGTCCGCCCTGGCAGCCGATAGCAATATAGAATGCCTTGTAGCCTTCTTCTCTGAGCTGCTTAAGAGTGATGTCCTTACCAACCTCAACTCCGAGACGGATATCTACACCGAGGTCTCTTAAAACATCAACCTCAGCCTCGATTACATCCTTCTCCATTACGAAGGAAGGAATACCGTAGGTAACCATTCCGCCGGGCTTTTTGTTCTTATCGAAAAGAGTTGGCTTGTAGCCCTTAAGTGCAAGGTAGTATGCACAGGAAATACCTGCAGGACCTGCACCTATGATAGCAACCTTCTCGTCAAAGCCTCCGCCGATTCTTGGAATTACCTTCTCAGGAACAAAGCGTGTCTCTGACTTAAGGTCACGCATTGCAACGAATTTCTTGATCTCATCGATTGCAAGAGCCTCGTCGATGGTTCCTCTTGTGCAGGCGTCCTCACAACGTCTGTTACATACATGTCCGCAGACAGCAGGAAGTGGATTGTACTTCTTTATAAGAGCAAGAGCCTCATCATATCTGCCCTGTGAAGCCATCTTGATATATCCCTGAACAGGAAGATGTGCAGGACATGCTGTCTTACAAGGTGCTGTACCACTCTTGTGAGTATTGATACGGTTAATGTCACGATAGTCCTCTGTCCACATATCTGTAGACCACTTCTTCTCTGTAGGAAGAGGCATCTTAGGATAGATAACTTCGCTTCCGTCCTTCTTGCAGAGCTTCTGTCCAAGAGTAGCTGCACCTGCAGGACAAACCTCTACGCAGCGTCCGCATGCAACACAGTTATTCTTGTCAACGTGAGCCACATAAGCAGAACGTGACATATTAGGTGTATTAAAGAGCTGTGATGTACGAAGCGCATAGCATACGTTTACATTACAGTTACAAATAGCAAAGATCTTCTCAGCTCCGTCAATGTTTGTGATCTGATGAACAAAGCCGTTGTCCTCAGCCTGTTTAAAGATTTTAAGAGCTTCTTCCTTGGTGATATAACGGCCGTCCTTCTGAGTCTCTACAACATAATCGGCCATATCACCTACTGCGATGCACCATCCTTCAGGATCGTCAGCACAGCCTTCATCAAAGGTCTTTCTTGATCTTCTACAGGAACAAGGTGATGCAGCGTATTTTCCCTCATAGTAGTCGAGCCAGTATGATATTTTCTCAAGTCCGATTGCTTCACCCTGCATATCTATTGCCTTCTCAACAGGGATTACATGCATTCCGACACCGGCTCCGCCCTGAGGTACCATATGTGTAAGTCCCTCGAGAGGAATACGAGTCATTCTCTCAAAGAAAGGGCCTCCCTCAGGATGAGCTGCCAAAACCTTACCGTTCATGTTGGAGAACTCTGCAGATCCGGGAACGAACATAGGAAGTACATACTGCTTCTCATGCTTGGGGTTCTCATAGTTCCACTCGATGATTCCGTTGTAGGACATTTCATCAAGGTGCTTCTGGAGTTCCTCTTTAGAATATTCAGGGCAAAGAGCTGCAATCTGATCAAAAGTCTTGGGCTTACGCTTCTCCATCTTAAGTGCGATCTCGCACTGTTCATCTGTAACAAGGTTATAAACACCCCAGTATTCAGGGCTTTCTTTTGTTATTTTCTTAATGCCAAGCTTGATTTCTTTTCTGTCGGTGATATGCGTAACGAGCTTTGCCAGTGGCTCTCTGAAAGGCGCATCCATATCGACAGTCTCAGGAATGATTCCTGCTCTTGGGTCTATTTTATTTCTATTGGGATCCAGTGAATAAGGAAGCATCAGATCCTGCATATCAAATTGATTTTTGTCCATCTCTTACCCTCATCTTTCTTAACTGAAAAATAGTTTACGTTGCAGCTATCTCTTTTATCATGAATTCGTTACCCTTAAGGAGATAGGTGTGTTCGCTACCACATTTGGGACATATCTTGCCATATGTAACCGTCTCGTATTCACTCTTACAATCCTCGCAGAAAGTGACGGCAGGCAGAGTCTCTATGATGAGCTCTGAGTCCTTCATGAGTTCTGTCCTGTTTGATGCCCACTTCCAGGCGTCTGTAAGAAGTGATGGAACAACACCGGAAACCTCTCCCAGCTGCAGAGTTACCGAATGAATTTTCTCAAGTTTGTTTTCTTTTCCCACTTCTGTAAGATCGTCTATTATGCGAAAAACAACTCCTAATTCATGCATGTTCAGTTGACCAACCTTTACTAAGTTTTCAGAAAAAATGCCGGGCGATAACGCATAAACGTCCCTTTTGTCTTATCGCCCGGCATCTCCATAATCTCTTTTGCCAATAATTATTTACTTAATGCTCTCATCAATGTTCTCTGAAAGCCACTTAGCCCACTCCTCGATACCTTCGCCGGTCTTGGCGCAGATAGGGATAACCTTTGCCTTGGGATTGCGCATGTGGATGTACTCCTTGCACTTCTCAAGATCAAAGTCAAAGTATGGCATTACGTCTATCTTGTTGATAAGAACAACATCGCAGATAGAAAACATAAGCGGATACTTCAGGGGCTTGTCATGTCCCTCAGGCACTGAGAGTATCATGGCATTCTTGGTGCTGCCGGTATCAAACTCAGCAGGACAAACAAGATTTCCGACATTCTCAAGGATTGCGAAATCCACATCCTCAAGGCCAAGTTCACGAAGTCCCTGTCTTGTCATATCAGCATCAAGATGGCACATTCCGCCTGTATGAAGCTGTATGGACTTAACTCCGGTCTGCGCGATGGTCTTGGCATCAACGTCTGAATCAATGTCCGCTTCCATTACACCAATTCTGTATTTATCCTTGAGGGCCTCAATTGTTCTGGTAAGAGTTGTTGTCTTACCTGACCCCGGGGATGACATAAGGTTTAAAAGAAATGTCTTAGACTCCTTAAGTTCTCCCCTTAGCTTCTCAGCATCCTTGTCATTACTTTCAAAGACGCTTCTCTTAACTTCTATGACTCTTATATTATCCATTAGCCTTCAGCACGCTCCATTGCAAGATCGAAGTCCTTAGTTCCAACGAATACGTTGTTTGAATAAGGGTTCTTGCCCATCTTGATAGATCTTCTGATGATCTCTGTCATGCAGATTACGTTGATTGCGATTGCAAGGATTGCTACAACTCCCTGAGCTGTAGGATTAGCTGTGATTCCAAGTTGAGCAATTGCCTCATTAGCAGCTACTGTCTTGCCCTGACCTGCATTAAAGAGTGCGATAGCCTTGTCGTAAAGCATTGCAGTATTTACGCCTGCCTCAGTTGCTCCGCCGTAAACTGAAGGAAGAGCTGCCTGGAATCTTCCAACAAGCTGGAATGTAGGAACAACCTGTGCCCACATGCACCAGATTGCAAGTGTGTTAGCACGGTTCTGGATCCATGCTCCCTTGTTCCAGAATGCGTTAGCAAATGTAGGAGCAAGAAGAAGTGCAACACCACAGTACCATGAGTGTGTAGGAAGGTTGAGGTATGTGTACTCGAAATTCCATACATCGTATGCAAGGATGAACCAGATTGTCATATCAGGCCAAAGCATATCTGCATGGTTCTTGTCCTTTGATGTGTAAAGGTGAATACATCCTGTCATACAGAAGATGTTGATAAGACCTGCGATAGCGTTAACAACGTTCCACCATCCACCGTAGATGAATACACCCTCGTTAGATGCCCACCAAGCACCTGAAAGGTTGCCGGCGATCTTGTAAGATGCAATAGCTGACTCCATATCAGATACGTTAGCGATCATAATGTTAGCAGCAACGATGAACCAAGGGAACCACTTGAACCATTTCTCCTTGCCGATGCCCCATTTGTACTTGATCATCATGAAGCCTACGCAGCCGATATCAGCAGCATAAAGCTTGAAGTAATGGAACCATCCGTCCATGTATGCAACTGTTGGGTTAGCCTTTCCGCCAAACATGCCAACGTGTGCAAGAATAAAGTAAATTGTTAAAATAGTTGGAATGATAACAAATACTAACATTCCGCCGGCCTTTGTTCTACGACCGATCTCGTTCATGAGAATAAGACCCACAAACACCAGTACCCAGCCTATGAGCTGCATAGAAGCAGCGTCGCTATAGAGTTGGAATAACATAATTAAATCCTCCTTTGATATCGCATTGTATTTTTGTGCGCAATATCACTAATATATTATACTATAGCATATTGCACAATGAAGCACAACCTTTTTATGGAACATTTTGTTCAATATGGGGCACTGCAACGCGCTAAAGCAGTTTCCTTTTTCGTATATTAATTCACCGATTTCCAAACGGAATATCAAAGTCGTCACCTGACTTCATAGGAATATCAAAATCTTTGTCAAATTTCTTTGCACTCGTCTCAGTTTCCACAGGCTTAGAATTCTGTTTGATTTCTTCTTTTGTTTCTTCTTTCTTCTCTTCTTCCTTCACTTTCTGAAGTTCCGGATAGAAATATTCTTTCTCCTCTTTCTCCTTTTCAGGGTCCTTTTCTTCTGCCTTCTTCTCTTTCTTACTGATAAGTCCCTTATCCCTAAGGTCAGACCTTCTTACATACCACAGAAGAAGCACCAGTAATAAAAGACCTGCCACTGTGACCAGGATCCCTTCTATAAAGTATGGAGGAGTGATCTTTATCTGTGTATGCCCTTTCCTTACAATAAGAAGATTGTTGTCGGTAAATATCTCCTGATCAGACCTGAAACAGTCATGATAAGAAAGACCTGTATTTAAATAATCTGCTTCAGAATCAATTACTATCTCATTATTCCCATAGCTTATGGCTATAGGATATATCTCTCTTTGCGGAAGCACTCCCGGATCCATTCCCATGACCCACTGCATAAGCTTCTCAGCGTTGATATCCTGAGTCAGGTAGTAATAGAACGGAATATTCAGTCCTATATAGCATAGATTTTCATTTAGTCCGGTGCCAAAGAAAGCCAGTTCAACATTGTTGTCGGAGATGGTTCCGCCCACATTATGAAGGCCGTTCAGATAATAGGTAACCCACTTTGAATATCCTCTCGGGAACAGATCGCAGTCCATCTCACCAAAGTCTTTTGTATATAAGATCGGATAGCCGTTCTCAAACTGCACAACATTACAGGTTACGCCCAGGAAGGTCTTTGATCTCGTCTCTCTGTCTTCTGGCATTCCGTCTGCAAGAATAACGATCCTGACTCCGTTCTTTGAAAGGGTTTCAACCATGTCCTCCGCCCTGTTTCTGTCTTCGTACATAAATCCGCTGAGATATATGGTCTTAAACTGCTTCAGATATTCATAGGAATAGTGATCAATGTAATAATCTCCGGTTTCCTTTATGTTAGGAAATGCCAGGGACAGACTATACGCACTGTATCCGATTCCAATGGCATCATACTTTGCCTTCGTACCAAAGGTCCCATCCACATTCAGATGGTAGAGCATATAATTTTCATTCTCGTCAATAATATCGTAGCCAAGCACTTCAGCTGCTTTATCAAGCTTTACAAGAGTTCTCTCCCCATAGGTTGCCTGATCCTTCTGAATAATGATGGTATCTGCTCCGAGCTCAATGCACCTGTCAAACATGTAAGCAAAATACTCATCACTCATTGCGCTGTTAAGGCGCTTGGTGTTTCCATTTGTAACGGAATACTGCCATCCGCTGCCGAATACGCTCATGTTTTCGCCTATAAAATCACTGATGAGGAACGCACCTTCCGCGCCCATACTTGATAAGTCGAAAAGAGCTATTCTCTGAACACACAGCTCTTTTGCCTCGGTAATTAGAGCATCATCGCTCTCTTCAATGTATCTTACCTGAGGCGCTGCATTGTTCTGGTGACCGATTATCCAGTAAAAAGAAGGAACACAGTCCGCGCAGATAATGATCACAAATAAAACCAGCACCCACTTCCTTAGTTTTTCCCAATAGAGAACTCCAACCAGAACAAATGCAAGTGCTATTGACAAAAACCTCAGCATCAGCAAAAGCTCAGATCCGGGGACTATGCTTATCACCGAATAAGCCGATGCAGCAGTCAAAACGACAATAAGGATTGCTGTAATAAATCCGGGCGCAGCTTTCCTGTTGCTTGCCAGCGCGCCAAGTATGGCAATTATAAATAATGAAAGTCCGAAGTATATAACCTCGGGAGACCTGGTCATCCTGAGGATTGGATTTAATGTAATAAGTATATTCTGGAAAAATCCGGCCGCATATTCTTCTCCTTCAGCAGCCACTTCACCTTTATAGTACGGAACCAGGAAAAATCCACAGATCAGAAAAGCTGTAACAATCGACGCAATGATCTTGGCAATACGTCTTCTCTTTTTCCAAAAGAGCCTGTAGATGACAAGGAACACCAAAAGGCTCACGGTGGTCATCTTCGCAAACTCATAGTTTGTCAAAAGCATCAGCAAAATAGATAAACAAAGCCCTAAAATATGAAGATAGTAGCCATTATCCAGAAACTGATACAAAAAGTAGAAAATCAGCGGAAGAAAAGCATACGCAAGCGTCCTTGAAAGCTCTCCCTCCACAAAGAGTGTATGCATATTGTTCGGAAGGAAGAACCACAATACACCCAGTATCAGTCCGAGAACGGGTCTTTTCTTAAGGATTCCGACCATCGTCCAGGTAATAAGCCCCAGGCAAAAGACACATTCCACATAGTAAAGGTATGCAGCGAAAACGTTGCCCCCTGCTGCAAGTTCGCATAAAGCAAAAGCCATCGGAGAAAGCGGAGGCTGATATCTGAAGGGTTCCACACCGTTATACATAAGCCTTGAATAAATAGGAACATTCCCGTCACGAAATAGCGACTTATACAGAATATCGCCCCTAAAAACATGGTACATGGTGTCAGACCCTGAAGGGTAGAGTCCTCCCGATGCCAAAAGGTCCGTAAGTACAACAGAAATCCCTGCCCCGATTATGAACATAAATATTATTACAATAAAATTTGTAACCTTATTCTTCATTTATGCTCTCTTCAACAATTGAATGTATGATATTTCCAAGAGCGTTTCTCGTATGCTCCTGGAGATCGTTTAAATACTCGTCCCTTCCTCTGAAGGAATATATATATGTTCTTGATGGAGTCTCGCTGGCTTCTATCTTGATGAGAAGCCCTCCTATCTTCTTTACTTCTTCATAGAAATGCGGTGCAAAATAATCCATCATATTTTCAAGGGTCGGAATAACATGGTCAAAGGGTTCAATATCGTTGATAAGCTTGTCCTGATAGGGTTCAAGGTATTCATCGATAGCCTTCTCAAAGTCCAGGAACTTGATGAATTTGTCCTTATCTACAAGCACCTCAATTACAAACTCCCAGGTGTGGGGGTGCGACTCGCCCTTTTCGCCATTGAAAATAACGAAGTGATTGGCATTAAGATAAAGTTTGAACTTATACTCTCTAAGCGCGTCATTACGCATTCTTTTTATCCTCTGAGTTTTCCTTTGCTCTGTATCTGGACTCGGTCCTGCTGTCAGGCCTTTCTATCTTTGGACCGTTTGCAGAAACAAGAGGCGGATTTCCCATAATTTCCATGATCTTTTTAAACTTATCATCAAGAGATGAAGAGCTTACTGCTGTCTCACTTCCAAGGAACTCGCAGTCGCCCTTTATCATCTTCGAAAGCTCTTTTGCCTTGGTGGCATTGCACTTGACGCATAGAATAAGCGCCAGATGAAGCCTTCCGTCATAAAACTTAATATCGTGCTTTCCCAGTGTCACGCAGTTTTTGCCAAAGAACCTTGAAACAGTTTCATTCCCGCCATACTTAAAGGCAACAAATGAAATCGGAAAGGCAGCTCTTTTATCCTTATACTCATCAAGGAAGAGTTTTATTGTAGGCAGGGAAAAGAGATTTTTCCTGTTGTCATAGATCTCATCAGTAGTGAGTTTCTCGTTGAGCCTCTCTACAGCATTGTTGACTTCCACAAGCTCCTGCCCTGTCACAAAGATCTTTTTCTGCATGATGTTGTAGAGGATCGTGATCAGTATGGGCATTATGAATATCAGCGAATAAACCACGATGAAGATAATGATAAGTTCCATCTTAGAGCCCAGGAACTTGTTGTTATCAAGAAGGACTGTGGTATTTGTCAAAAGACATATCCTGTATTCTTCTCCGCCGTACTCAAAGAGCGCACCTGACGCGATATAGTCTTTTCCGTCAAGCTCTATCCTCTCATGGTTTACCTTATTGACGATGAGGTTGTCGATAAAGCTTGTTGCCGAATCGGACCTGTAATAGGAATTAGCCGTCAGAGACTGGTATCTGTTGGTCTCAAGGGCATCCTTTACATAGAGCATTGTCTGCTCCTTTGAAAAAGTCCAGTAACGGTTTGATGAGGAGTCCAGAGTGCTCAGGATATTCTCAATGATCTCCTGGTCAGTTCTGTTCTCTTTGAGGTTTATCTGATCGATAACCAGCTGAACGTACGAGTCCTGCTGAGTTGCGCACACGTCAATAATACCGTCCTCATATCTTTTCATCTCAAAGAACGTGAGGGCAGCAAGTCCGGAGGCGATGATTGCCATAAGGATCAGAACCAGCGTAACGCTTATGTACTTTTTCTTTTTCTTATTGCTCTTACTCATGGCTCATTTAAGAAGGAATAGAGCTTTCCGCTAAGGCTTGTCAGCTTTATTGCTTCTCTCTTAACTTCCTCTTTGTACTCTTCTATCTCTTCCGTCAGTGTCTTGGTCTTCCATGCGCTGGTGGTGTTCATGCTGTTAAAGATTCCGGTAAGTCTGATAAAGAATGTCAAAACGTTAAACAGAGGAAGAATCGGTACTACCCACCAGAGCGTCCTGTAATACTCCCTGATTTCGGGAAATTCCTCCAGAAAAATACTTATCGATACAAAATACAGATATGCGATGAGAATGTAACAGACCATTACCAGTATCGTTGAATACATGATCATGGTTGTTGAAAATCCCATCAGGAAAAGACATAGCAGCGCAATGCACCATACAACTCTCGGGAACGCAAAGGTGTGGTCGTATATAAGTGTCCTTACGTTAACATCTTTCAGGATTCTTATGGGTCTGAAGCTCCTTGAATCAAAGAGCTTTGCAACTTCCAGAGAGCCCCTCTGCCATCTCTGCCTCTGGGTGTATAGCTTGTTCATGCCCTCGATAGGGCCTACAAAGTAGATCGCGTTGTCACAGAGCTTAACCTTCTGCCCCATGAGATATCTCATCTGGAATGTGATCTGCGTATCTTCGGCAATGGTATTGGTGTTGTACATTCTGGACTTGAGCACCGTAGACTTTCTGAAAGCCGAGAAAGCTCCGGACAAGGTATATACGTTGTTTTTCTCTGAAGCATAGCTTCTTCCTGCCAGGAACGCCTCAGCATACTCTACAAACTCGATCTGCCTAAGGAGTCTTGAAAAGAAATGCTTGTACTCGTTGATCTGTTCAGGAATGGTCAGGATTGCTCCTGTCATACAGCCGATGGTGTGATCCGATTCGAACTGATCCACCATGTTCTGCAGCGCATGCTTTTCCAGCACTCCGTCTGAATCTATGTTGATGATGTATTTACCCGTGCTGTTATAAAGAGCCATATTAAGAGCTCTTGATTTTCCCTGCCTGGCATTTAGCCACTGCATTCTGATGGTCGGAAACTCCTTCTGCGCCTCAGTGTATACGTGGAAGGAATCATCCTTTGTCCTGTTGTTTACAAGATAAACTCTTATTTTGTTGTCATCATAGGTCGATTCGTGTATGGACTTAATACAGTCGTGAAGCGAATCGCAGGAATTATATACCGGGACGATAAGGGATATCTCAGGATAAGCCACCGGCTTTGGAGGCCTTGCGTTTTTTATCCTCTTCTTAATGAGGACTATAGCGCTTCCAATTGACGGGATGATCTCCATTATGAAAGGGATGATTATCCATGCGCCCCAGAATATAAAGGAGTTTAGAAGATTATTTATTCTCATCCGCCTTCTCCTTGGAACTATCATCAGCAGCATCCGTCTTCGTTGGCGCCTTTTCCTTGTCATAGGAGAAGCTTCCGACCTTCATCCTGACAACCTGCGACTTAGTGAAGACGTAGAAGTACAGCACGATCGTTGCAGCATAAAAGAAAATTCGGCCGACATACGTGTGTGCTATATAATACATATCCTCGCCGCCGAAATGGATCATGGTGGCGATAATTATAATTCTCAGGGCATTGGCAACAATGATATAGATAAAACCAACTGCAGAAAGGATTGCTCTCTCAGAGACGGAATAAACTCTGTAGAACGTCAGGATAGAGAGATAGACCATGATCTCGATGATACCCGAGCACTCAAAATCTATCTGCAGAGTAATGGAGCCGTTTCTTGTTCCAACAAACAATATTCCATATTTAAAGAAGGGAGTGAAAGTGCCGGTGAGTCTTCCCACAAATCCTGCAAGAGCTGCTACAATCCTGGCAAGGGGCTGAGTCGCCCAGGGACGAACAAAGATCATCATAAGTACAAACATTCCAAGCATGCCTACAGTTATAAAGGCCGCCTGGTTCTTTATCCGGTAAAAGATCCTTAGGTTAACCAGCCAGATAATTGTAAGCACAACAAATAGGATTATCTTTGTTGTCGTAGAAAAATTGATAGTCGAAAAAAAGGTAGAAAGTCTCTGCATAAAAAAGCCTCCCTCGTTATAAATTTTATCACCCGGGAGGCTTTACTTTAAGCGGTTTTGTGCATTTTATAGATATTTAATAATCGCTATATCAATTATTTTTAATTATTTCAAAAAACAAATTTCTTTTTTATAACAAACGGTACAAGAGCTGTAAGTACACACATACCTGCTCCTGCCCAAGGTCCTGTGGATGTTCCTGCACTGGTAACTACCTCTGGACCGATCCTGCCGTACTGAGAAGATACTGTCTTCATGTCGGTTTCCAGGATTCCGTATCTTGCTGCGAGCTTATTGGAGTCAACGTACCACTCCATGTCATGTCTTCCCTCTGTAAGGGTAACTGTCGCTTTTCCGTAGCAGACATCTGCTTCAAAGAGATTGTTGATATTAGTGGATGAGCCCCAGCAGCCTACATCGAAGATGTAGTACTCATAGGAACCGTTTTCGAGGTTCTGCTTTGCCGGATTCCAGTTGATGTTTCCTGCTGAATCAACGGTTGCAAGTCTCATCTGAAGCGCATGACTCCAGTCGTTGTTTACGATGATCGAAACGCCCTGTGTATACTCTCCGCCTTTTTCATCAAGATGCGACTGCATTCTGGTCTCGCAGTGTCCGTAAACATTGTTGTCTACGTAAATTGCTGCTTCTCCGTCAGGAACATTCTCATGAGTTCCGGCATTTGCATACTGGATCTCCTTGTGAGGATAGTTGTCCCAGTCGCCGTAGAGTCCGTCATACTTGATATCTGTGGTCGACTCATGTGAAAGGGTATCTCCGTATCCATCCAAAGTTGTATCCGAGAGATAAAGTCCAAAGCTAAGTCCGCCGTTATTGTTTGGAAGCGAGCTTGTAGGAATGGCAATCTCCCACTGACTTCCGACATGTGTAGCAGAAGCTCCCTTTGCACCGACTACCGCTCCGTCTTCTGTGAGCTGGAATACCAGTGTTCTTCCAAGGTCAGTTGTAATAGCATATTTTCCGTTATGATTAGGGCCTGCCCAGGTTGCTGAGTTTGATCCGTCGTCCTTTAAGTAAATATATACATAATCGTTCTCAATCACCCATGCAACTTCTTCTACACAGTGATCACCGTTTGGCTCATTGAGTGTTGATTTCTGAACAGCATTCCAGTCGTTGAAAGTGCCGTCCATATTGATGCCTGTATATACAGCTGCGCTGTTGTCCTGTGCGATCGGAGTTCCGTCAATCTCTGCCTTATATTCTCCGCTGGAGAGTGTGAAGTCCATGGAGTTAAAGTAAGAAGCAGGAATTGTTATAGTCGCGATTTCTGTATCATTCTGATCCGAAGATTTTGTTACAGTTGCGCCGTCAATATTGGTCCATCCGTCGCCGTGAATTCCATTTCCGTCCCAGTCAAAAGTGATCGTCCTTGTAGTTCCGTCAGGATAAGTGATGGTGATGGGATTTCCCTTATATGTATATTCCCAAGGATTAGAGTGCTTTGTCTTGTAGGATATTACAACGCTGTCACCCTGGTTTGAGACCTTAAGTCCCATGACATCAGTGATCTCAGCTGCGTTTGACCACATTCCGGACTCGCCTGATCCTGATGAGCCGGAAGATTCTGATTCTGAAGATGAGCTGGATGAAGTATCCTGAGTCTGCCCCTCCTGCTGCTTCTGAGCAGTTCTTCTGGTTTCTTCCTCTGTGTTTTCAGTATTTGTGCTATCGGGATTTGTACCCTCAGTGTTCTGCTGCTGAGGTTCTGAGCCACTCTGGGAGTCTCCCGAAGCAGAAGGAGTTGTTCCTTCGCCTTCGCTTCCACTAGAAGGTGCACCCTGATCTGAACTTCCCTGGTCATTACCGGCATTCCCCTGATCTGCACTACCCTGGTCAGTACCGGCATTTCCCTGATCTGCACTTGTCTGATCGCCACTTTGCTGATCAGTTCCTGTACTGCCCTGATCTGTAGCTGCCGGCTGCTCAGCAGGTGTCTCCTGCGTAAGTGCTGCATCCTCAGCGGCAAATACCGTGGCACTCATCATATTCATTGCAATGAAAATTGCTACGATTCGATAGAATTTGTTTCTCATCCTTGATCTCCTCATTCTCATTAGTCACGAAGTTCGTTTGTTATAACATAAACACGAAGTGGTGTCTCACCTATTTCAAAGCGGTCCATTTCGTAGCCAATCTCTTTGATTGCGTCGTCTATCTCAAAGCACAAAACTTCTCCGAGTCTCTCGATAGTTGCATTGTCTTTGAACTCTTCCAGGTCATTGAGGTATTTGTTTTCGTATTTCTCAATACACGAGTGAATGATCTTCTCAACCTTTTTATAGTCGATGATATCTTCCGTCTCAGTCTTTATGCTGCAGTTTATGGCTATTGTATGGGCGTGTAAATTATCCCTGTTGCCGTCATAGCTGTGCTGTATTGCCAAAAACTGTTTTAACTTGTACCTCTTTTCCTCGATAACCTGCATTAGTTTTCTGCCTTTCAGTATAGTTCTGCACAGTCTTCTACAATTTTATGATAGTCAATAGGCTGCTTAAATTCTATTAAAAAAAGTTAAAATCTTATCCATTTAACAATTAAATTTCACATAAAAAGACCCGGAAAAGAATTAAAATTTCTTTTCCGGGCCTTGCTTACTCTTTTAAACTCAGCACTCTGAGATATTCCAATGTGTGATATGCAATTGCTATGTTGTGGTCAGGATAGGCCTTCATCAGCTCAGCATAATTTTCTGTGACTGCTTCAATACCGTCTTTGTAATAAGTGATGGTATTGTTGGTCTGGGACAGAAGCCCCGGCTGAAGCTCATAGACATTGACCATGCGCTTTGAGTAGTATCTTGCAAGCGCTGCTTCTCTCTTAATGTTCTCAATCTCCATACCCTTTAGGTAATTAAGGACAAATACCTGATCCGACTCCTTAAGAAGCTTTCTCATAGCCATGTCATGCCCCATGTTGTCGTAGGAGTATGGGATACATACACAAATATCAAGATGATCCTCATCAGCCTCGCATTCCTGCTTTATGCTGATGATGTTGTTTGTATATTCTTCCAGAAGCTGATCCGGTATATTGTGCCACTTATCAAGAACATAGGGCTCAACATCATAGACAATACCCTTGATCCTCGCATCCGGCTCAACCGAACTGTTGAGGTTTCTTACTCTCTCCAGCACCCTTCTCATTCCGGGATACTCAGCTTCATAGGACCACTCAGGCTCTCCGTCCAGGATATAGACATCAATATCAACATCATTCATGGCACTCAGGAAATCAGTCATCTCCTGATCTGTGTATTCAGGTCTTAAATACTGATACACTTCTGTAATGTTATTGTCCTGCATACACTGAACATCTTTTATGTTCGGAAGATGATCCCAGGAAAAAACGCCTGCTCCAAGACCAAAGAGCTTCTCTATATCTATCTCTTCCACCTGTTCTTCCTCCAAAGGTTCCTCAGCCTCTGTAGTCTCCACCACATCTGCTTCCTCTGCTTCAGGAACAAAGCCATCGTTAATGGACACTGTCTGATACTGATCGCTATCGTAGAGAGTGATCCCTTCTGATGAAGAGCAGCCTGCCATCACAAATGACGATAACGACATACATATTATGCAGTTTATAATCCCCTTAACTCTTTTCAAAAAGCTCCCTCTTCCTCTGGATCATTTCATCAATGTTGTCCATGTATAGTTTAACATCCTTGACGTTGTCACACCTCTCTATTCGTCCGCCTTCACCGAACACTCTCTTTGTGACAGTTCCTGCTCCGAGCGCGACAATAGACTGTACTTCCTCATTTATCAGAATGTTGTAGATACCGGCTTTTCCCTCTTTTGCATAACCGGTATTTTCAAAATTGCCACTGATATTCTTTTGCCTGTAGAGATAATAGGGCTTAAGAGAAAGAGCTTCTGCTCCCTTCCTTGCTATCTCCATCATCTCTTCAGTATTCTTCATGGAATAATCTACGCCCTTTTCCCTCATGACTTCAGCGAGTTTTGATCCCCTCTTGATTGCAAGGGAATGCACTGTAAGTTCATCAGGTGATAGTTTAATTATCTCATCTATAGTATGCTGAACATCTCTGTCAGTCTCCCCCGGGAGTCCTAAGATGATATCCATGTTGATATTGTCAAACCCTTCTTCTCTTGCCATGTTAAAAGAGTCTATGAGCTGAGCTACAGTGTGCTGCCTTCCGATGAGCTTAAGCGTCTCATCACTCATAGTCTGGGGATTAACAGAAATTCTGGTTACTCCCATTTCCTTCATGGCAATGAGCTTATCTCTGGTTATTGAATCAGGTCTTCCCGATTCCACCGTGAACTCTTTTACATGGGACAGATCAAGTTTATCCTGAAGATACCCTATAAGTCTTCTTATCTGATCCGGCAAAAGAGTTGTCGGCGTACCACCACCGATATAGATGGTATCAAGAGTCTTCCCTTTAAAAGCCTCTGCCACGTAATCAATCTCTTTTTCAAGGCAGGAAATGTAATCATCTACAATTCCCTTAAATGCTCCGATCGGGTATGAAGTAAAGGAACAGTAAAGACATGTTGTAGGACAAAAAGGAATTCCTATATAGAGGCTATAACCGTTCTCATAGTCTATGCCTTCGAGTATCCTCTTTTCCCTTCTTGCGATATCAATGGCAAGATTAGTCTTTTCCTCACTTACAAGATATGTCTCCATCATGTAGGTTCGGATCTCGTCATCACTCATCCCCTCATCTATGAGATTCATGGCAATCCTGGTCGGCCTTATGCCTGTAAGGTCTCCCCAGGGAAGAAGCTTGCCGGTCTTTATAGAGAGGTCTTTATAGATACTTCTCTTTAAATCATTTTTATCTCTGTTTACATCAATAAAGGATATCTCATCATCAGGTGAAATATCCATTTCCTTATCGGGAACACATCCCCTCTGCCCTACAATGACCCTTATATCCTGCTCGGGATAAAAGGCCTTGTAAAGAGAGTGTATATCATATTGAAATTTATCTTCTTTAATGTAAATTACTTGCATCTCAATAAATAAATGGATTGTAGAGCTTCTCATGCCCTATGGTTGTTACTCCGCCATGTCCGGGATAAACAATTGTCTCTTCCGGAAGTATGAAGAGTCTCTCCTTGACGCTTCGTATAAGCTCTGATGTGGAACTTGTCGGAAAATCCGTTCTTCCGACAGACTCCTCAAACAGAGTATCACCTGCGATAAGGATATTGTCTTCTTCAAAATAATAACAGCATCCTCCGGAGGTATGTCCCGGAGTTGCAATAAGTTTGCACTTAAGTCCTGCAGCCTCTATCTCTGCGTTATCTTCGTACAAAATATCCGGAGTTACAGAAAATCTAAGGCCATAGTCATTGGACAGATTGAGGTACATATCTTTGCACATAGCCTGCTCTTTGGTATAGCAGCCGATCTTGGCACCTGTGAGCTTTCTTAGCTCCTCTGCGCCACCGATATGATCAAAGTGTCCATGGGTTAAAAGAATCAGATCAACAACAAGGTCATTCTCAGAGAGGGCTTCAAAAATCTTGGCACCCTTATCAGCAGGATCAAAGAAGATGCAATGTCTCTTTCCATTGTCATCCGTCCTGTTCTCATCAAAGACAAAGTAACAGTTTGTTCCCACCATTCCGAGGGTAAACATTCCAACTGAGGTTTTCTTATCTGCCATCAGCCTGTTGTCCTTTCGATATCAATTACGCTGTCGATCTGTCTGATCTTATCAACGATCTCACGAAGCTGGTCTCTGGATGAAACCTGGAAGGAAGTCTCCATGGTTGCCAGGCCCTGCTTGCTGGTTCTGGTGTTCATTGAAATAATGTCGATGTCCTTCTCTGTGAGAGCTCTTGATACATCCGCAAGAAGGCCGCTTCTGTTGTTGGCAAATATCTTGATGGTTGCTGCATATTTGCCGCCGCCCTCGGCGCTTTCTGCCTGCCACTTGGCTTCTATGAGCCTTGTTCTGTCTTCTTCCTGCATCTTGATAACGTTGACGCAGTCTCTTCTGTGGATGGATACGCCTCTTCCTCTTGTGACAAATCCGCAAATATCATCACCAGGAACAGGGTTACAGCACTTGGAGAATCTGACTGCCACATCGTGAACACCTTTTACGATGATGGCATTATCGGTTCCTGATACCTGAGGTGTTACATTGGACTCAGCAACAGCTGCAAGCACTTCTTCATCGGTGATGTTGCGCTTGTGCTCAGTTTCTGAGAGCTCAAGTATCTTATTTATTATCTGGCCTTCCTTAAGTCCGCCGTGGCCTACTGCAGCAAGCACAGCATCCCATTCATGGAAGCCATATTTTCTTGTGACCATTGCCTGAAATTCAGGTTTGGCAATGCTAAAGTAATCAAGGCCTTTACTCTTACAGTACTCAATAAGAAGTTCCTTCCCCTTACTGATGTTCTCTTCCTTGAGCTCGTGCCTGAACCACTGGTTGATCTTGTTCTTGGTAGATGTGGACTTGGCAATTGAGAGCCAGTCACGGCTTGGTCCCTTGGAATTCTGGCTGGTTACAACCTCAATTCTGTCACCGTTCTGGATCTTGTAGTCAATGGGAACAAGCTTGCCGTTAACCTTGGCACCGATCATCTTGTTACCTACTGCACTGTGGATGCTGTAGGCAAAATCAATAGGTGTGGATCCGGCAGGAAGGTTCTTAACTTCACCTGTAGGCGTGAAGCAGTAAACATCCTCTGAGAACAGGTTGAGGTCGCTCTTTAACAGGCTCATGAACTCCTGGTTGTCAGAGAGATCCTGTTGCCATTCAAGGATCTGGCGAAGCCAGATGAGCTTCTCTTCCTCACCGTTTTCTGCCTTCTTGCCATCGGAAGCCTCTTTGTACTTCCAATGGGCAGCGATACCGTATTCAGCAGCCCTGTGCATGTCACGGGTTCTGATCTGTATCTCAAAAGGCTGTCCTGTCGGCCCAATAAGAGTCGTGTGAAGTGACTGGTACATATTGGGCTTGGGCATTGCTATGTAGTCTTTGAATCTGCCGGGAATAGGCTTGTACATCTCATGGATGACACCCAGGGCAGCATAACAGTCTTTTACCGTATCAACGATAATTCTGATGGCGAAGAGATCGTAGATCTGGTCCAGAGTCTTGTTCTGGTTGCGCATCTTCTTGTAGATACTGAAGAAATGCTTAACACGTCCGTTGACATCGCCCTTGATTCCGGCTTCGGAAATACTCTGACGTACCTTCTCACAGATATCCTCTACGTATTTCTCTCGCTCGCTCTTTCTTGCAGCAACCTTCTCTGCAAGGTCTCTGTAAACGTCAGGCTTAAGGTATTTCAGGGACAGATCGTCCAGTTCTACCTTGATCCTGCTGATACCAAGTCTTCCGGCGATAGGTGAATAGATGTCCAGGGTTTCCTGGGCAATCCTCTGCTGCTTCTCCGGAGGCATATGCGCAAGTGTACGCATATTGTGCAGACGGTCGGCAAGCTTGATCAGAATGACTCTGATATCCTTGGCCATAGCCAGGAACATCTTACGCAGGTTCTGAGCCTGCATATCTGCCTGCTCGGGAGTCTTGCTTCCGGTATCTGATGTAAGCTGCAGCGCAGTCAGTTTGGTAACACCGTCAACAAGAAGGGCTACGTCACTTCCAAAGCTTTCTTCTATCTCTTCTTTGGTGCAAATAGTGTCTTCAACGACATCATGAAGAAGCCCTGCTGCTATGGTCTCTTTATCCATCTCCAAATCAGCAAGGATGATACCTACGCAAAGCGGGTGAATAATGTATGGTTCACCTGACTTGCGCAGCTGTCCCTCATGAGCTTCACGAGCCTGGTTATAGGCCTTCTCGATAAGAGTGATATCATCGGATGGGTGATATCTGCGAACTCTGCGGATCAGTTCTTCGTAGAGTTTATCGGGGGTCTGGAACTCAGGCGTCGCTTCGATTTTTCCGTCGTCGAACTTTTGCGCCATTAAGCTTACTTCCCTTCGTAGCTAAGTGCTGCATCTAATCTGTATTTAGAAAGTCTCTCGCGACCTTTAAGTCCCTTGAGCTCCATAAGTACCAAAATACCTGCTACTTCTCCGCCAAGCATCTCTACGAGCTTGATCATAGCTTCGATTGTTCCGCCTGTAGCCATAAGGTCGTCTACAAGAAGGACCTTCTGTCCGGGCTTGATTGCATCCTTGTGAAGCTCAAGTGTAGCTGAGCCGTACTCTAGGTCATAAGTTACCTCAACAGTCTCGCAAGGAAGCTTACCTTTCTTACGAACAGGAACAAGAGCCTTACCTCTGTTATAAGCGATAGGTGCACTGAAGATGAATCCTCTTGACTCAGCTCCTAGTACAACATCAAAGTCGAGGTCACTTACAAGGTCCTGCATCTTATCGATTGCAAGCTTGAATCCATCTGCATCCTGAAGAACAGATGTGATATCCCTGAACATGATGCCTTTCTCCGGGAAATCCGGTATTGTACGTACATAATCTTGAAGTTCTTTCATTTTATAACCCTCTCTGCACTATATTTAAATTGGCTGTGCGTTTTATCAATAATACGACATTTTATTATAACACAATTATGCGCAATTAGCATATATTCCAATAAAAAAGATGGCGAAGTTCGCCATCTTAAAGAGCTGGAAAAGGGACTTGAACCCTCGACCTACTGATTACGAATCAGTTGCGCTACCGACTGCGCTATTCCAGCGTGGTTCACCAAAGGGCACATCACTCATTATAATGTGCCCTTTGGTAGTTTTCAAGAATTAATCTTTCTTATTTCTTTTTGGGAGCAGTCTTCTTGGCAGGCGCCTTCTTAGCCGTGGTCTTCTTAGCTGGAGCCTTCTTAGCCGGAGCCTTGGCACTTACGCTCTTAATGGCTTCCTCGGAGACGATGGAGAAGATTCTCTCTTCTTCGATCTTCTCATATTTCTCCTCGATAGCCTTCTCCTGCTCAAGGAGCTCTTTCTCATATTTGATCTTGAGTTCCTGAAGGAGTCTTTCTTCTTCCTCGCTCTGCTTCTGCTTAAGAGCTGCGATCCTCTCTTCTTTCTCCTTCTCCTTCTTTATCTCTTCCTCTTCCTTGATAGCACGGATCTTCTTCTCCTGCTCTGTGTAAGGAGTGTATGAGAAGATTGAAAGGGATGCAGGAGCCAGGGATAAGGAAATTGAGTAAAGACGTCCGTCGATCTCTTTTCTTCTTGCTTCCTTTCGTCCTGTATTAAGGATTCCGGTTCCGCCATAGCTTACATCATCTGAGTTGAATACCTCGGTGTATCTTCCGTCGGCAGGAACTCCGATCTCAAAGCTTCTCTCAATGCCGGCCATGTTGGCTACAACTACCTGCATCTCATTGTCATTCTCTGTCTTTCTGACAAAAGCAAGCATACACTCGTCAGCTGCAAGAACGTTTATCCACTCAAAGCCGCCATCGTTGTCATCAAGTGTATGGAAGGCAGGCTTATTGAAATAGAGTTCGTTGAGCTTCTTGACCATATTCTCAACAAATACAGCCTGATCAACAGTCAGCGCATCCGGCTCCATATAAACGTGCTTTCTTCCGGGATGAACCATCATAAAGCTAAGAGCCAGTCTGAGATTGGCCATCTTCTGAGCTGAATCACCGGGCATCAGGTAGTAGAGACCCTCAAGACCCTTCTCCATATCTTCATGAGTAAATGCAAGAATAAATCTCTCTGTGTAGCTGTAGATAAGGCTGAATGTCAGCTCATCGTGATGGCCTGCCCTGAAGAGCGGATCATTTTGCATGTATGAAAGGAAGTCTCTCGACCATCCGTTGTTCCACTTATAGTCAAAACCAAGTCCGCCGTTCTCTACGGAATCTGTCACATGTGGCCAGCAAGCTGTCTCTTTTGTTATAAGAACAGTTCCCGGATTGTCCTTGTGGATCACAGTTGTGAGCTGCTTAAGGAACTCAAGTGCCTCAAGGTTCTCATTGCCTCCATAGATGTTAGGAAGCCACTCACCGGGCTTTCTGTCATAGTCAAGGTAAAGAATCCTTGAAATATCGGAAGTCCTGATGCCATCTATGTGGAAGTTCTCAATCCAGTAAAGGGCATTTGAAATAAGGAAGTTAGTAACCTCCTTGCGTCCGTAGTCGAATATCATATCTCCGGACCTTGGGTGAACACCGATCCTCGGATCTGCATACTCATAAAGAGTTCTTCCGTCGAAATCACTAAGTCCGCAGGAAGCCTTGGGGAAGAATGTGGGAACCCAGTCAAGGAGTACCCTTATTCCGGCCTCGTGGCAGGCATCAACAAACTTCATGAAATCGCTGGTATCGCCGTATGTATCGTCCAGTGAAAAGAAATTCAAAATATGATAGAAATGTCCCGGAACATGCTTCATTACAGGCATGAGCTCGATGGCGTTAAAGCCATGGTTTTTCACAAACTCAAGGACATCTGCAGTGATCTCTTCCATGGTGCTCTTGCCCTCGTGTCTTCCGGCAAAAGACTCAAGGCAGATCTCAGCGATAGAAAGAGGACTCTCGGAGACATTAAACTTCGTTCTCTCCTTCATCCACTTATCATCTGTCCACTTTATTGATTTAAGAGGTGTGATGACGGATATGATTCCGTTCTCTCCTCTTGATTTTATTGCATAAGGGTCAGGACGCTTTAAGATAAGACCGCTCCTTGTCTTGATCTCAAACTGGTAGCCGTCATTCTCCAAAGCTCCGGGAACAAATATCTCAAATACGCCGATGGGGTCAAGTCTATGCATCTGGCATACTCTTCCGTCCCAGTTGTTGAAGTCTCCGATAACACTGACTCTGGCAGCTGTGGGAGCCCAAACAGCAAAGTTTGTACCACTGATGCCGTTTCTGGTCATGGGATGTGCACCGAGCTTCTCGTAGATGTGGTAATGAATTCCACTTCCAAGCTTGATGAAATCCTCTCTGTCCATAAGAGGTCCAAAAGCATAGGGATCAAACAACTTGGTCTCATGTCCTTCTGCATCCGTAATTATGAAGTAGTATTTGAGCTTATCAACATAGGGAACTAATATGGCATAGAATCCTGCCTCATCAGCAAGCTCCATCTCATAGCTCTTTTTGCTGTTCTCAACATATACCTTTATCGACTGAGCGTCCGGGTAAAAGGCCTGGATAAGATAGCTGTTACCTACCTTGTGAGCACCTAAAATTCTGTGTGGGTTGTCACCATCGGAGTAAATAATCTCTTCTATCTCGGGCCAATTCATCATTTTGTAAAGTTTATTATTCACGATACTGCCTCCCTTATGGATTTGTAATTAAATCATACCATTAATTTCATGTATAAATAACCCACTTAAGAGTTTTGGTTCAAACCAGGTAGACTTAGGTGGCATAAGCTTTCCTGCATCCGCAACATCAAATAGTTCCGAGATTGATGTTGGGTACATGGAAAACGCCAGGCACATGTCATCGTTTGCTCTTCTTTCAAGCTCGGAAAGCCCTCTTATGCCTCCGACAAAGTCAATTCTCTTGTCAGTCCTTGGATCACCGATACCAAGAACAGGTGAGAGAAGCTCATTCTGAAGAACGGATACATCAAGACCCTCTACCGCGTCATCCTTCATAATATCCTTATGAGCCTTTAATCTATACCACTTCTTATCAAGGTACATTCCAAATTCGCCCTTGCAGGAAGGATGAACAGCTTCCGCCTCCTCTGTGACATCGAACTTCTCAGAAACTGCGTCCATGAACTGCGAAGTGCTAAGGCCGTTCAGGTCCTTAACCACTCTGTTGTAATCCATTATCATGAGCTGAGAATCAGGGAAAAGAACTGACAGGAAGTAGTCAGACTCCTGCTTTCCTTTGAGTTTTCCCGCATTTTCCTCTCTCATCTTAAGTCCGACCTTCACAGCTGATGCACATCTGTGGTGTCCGTCGGCAATATATATCTCATTTATAGAGGTAAATATCCTGCAGATCATGTTGTTTTCTTCTTCGTCAGTCATAACCCAGACTCTGTGAGTCACGCCGTCATCAGAAGTAAAATCGTAAACCGGCTCATCAACCTCTTTTACCTTGTCGATGATCTGGCTTATGATCTCGTTTTCTCTGTAGCACAAAAAGATCGGACCGGTCTGAGCCTTGCATGTATAAACATGGTTGATCCTGTCCTGCTCCTTCTCTTCTCTGGTGTTCTCGTGCTTTTTGATCACGTTGTTCATGTAATCATCTATGGAAGCAACAGCAACGATTCCGGTCTGACTTCTTCCGTTCATTGTGAGCTCATAGATGTAGTAACACTTCTCCTCATCCTGGACGAAATCACCTTTTTCTATCCTTGCCCATAGCTCATCTGATGCCTTCTTATATACTTCAGGCGCATACATATCGTGCCCTACTTCAAAAAAGGTCTCAGGCCTGTCGATCGAAAGGAAGGAATCCGGGTTTTTCTCAACAATTGCACGTGCTTCTGCGCTGTTATAAACATCATAGGGAAGAGCTGCAATCTTTGACACCTTATCGGTATTTGGTCTGTATGCCTTAAAAGGCTTAATGTCTGCCATGTTCTAACCTCCAACAAAAATTTAAGGAGAGATCCTGAACCTTCAAAATCTCTCCTGTTATCATACCACTTTAATATAGATTTAGACGTCTTTTCTTACTACTCTTACTCTGATTACGCCGTCAACCTTTGAAAGCTTCTTAACGATCTCATCTGTAACTGTATCCTCAAGGTCGATGAGGGTATAAGCATAATCACCCTTTGACTTGTTGGTCATGTCAGAGATGTTCATGCCTGCAGTTCCAAGAACAGTTGTGAACTGGCTGATCATGTTAGCTACATTCTTGTGGAAGATAGCTACACGAGGCTTGCTGCAGATTCCCATATCGCAGTTAGGGAAGTTAACTGAGTTATTGATGTTACCATTCTCAAGATAGTCTTTGAGCTCGAGAACAGCCTTAACAGCACAGTTATCTTCAGATTCCTCAGTTGATGCTCCAAGGTGAGGGATAACAATGCATCCGTCATGGCCTGCGATTACAGGGTTCGGGAAGTCTGTTACGTACTTTCTGATCTTGCCGGCATTGATTCCTGAAAGAACATCTGCCTCGTTGCAGAGGATATCTCTTGCTAGGTTGATGAGGATAACGCCCTTCTTCATCTTGGCAATGGCATCCTTGTTGATCATGCCCTTTGTTGAATCAAGAGCAGGAACATGGATTGTGATGATATCGCACTTTGAATAGATGTCATCTACATTTGTAACGTGCTTAACATCTGATGAAAGTCTCCATGCAGCGTCGATTGAAAGATATGGATCATATCCGTAAACTTCCATACCGAGCTGTCTTGCAGCATTAGCTACGCGGACACCGATTGCACCAAGACCGATGATACCAAGCTTTTTGCCAAATATCTCGGTTCCTGCGAATTTCTTTTTTGACTTCTCTGTGAGCTTGGCGATCTCAGGGTCTCCGGCATTTGCCTTAACCCACTCTGTTCCACCGATGATGTCACGGCTTGCGATGAGCATTGCAGCAAGGACCATCTCTTTTACACCGTTAGCGTTTGCTCCGGGTGTGTTGAATACAACGATACCCTGCTCAGCACACTTATCACAAGGAATGTTGTTGACACCGGCACCTGCTCTTGCGATTGCAAGAAGGTTCTTGGAAAACTCCATTTCAAGCATGTTGGCACTTCTTACGAGAATACCGTCTGCATCATCAACGTTGTCTACTGCGTTGTAATTCTCATTGAAATTATTAAGACCAATCTTAGCGATTGGATTTAAGCACTTATATTTGAACATCTCTTCCTCCTTATGCGTTCTCTTTCTCAAACTTATCCATGAACTCTACGAGCTTCTTAACACCCTCGATAGGCATTGCATTGTAGATGCTGGCTCTCATACCGCCTACTGTTCTGTGACCCTTAAGGCTTACAAATCCTGCCTTTGTTGCCTCAGCGATGAACTTGGCGTTGAGTTCGTCTGAATCTGTAACGAAAGGAACATTCATAAGTGAACGGTCTTCCTTTCTAACTGTTCCCTTGAACATCTTGCTCTGATCAAGATAATCATAAAGAACTGCAGCCTTCTCTTCGTTTCTCTTCTTCATCTCTGCAAGACCGCCCTGCTCTTTAAGCCACTTGAATACAAGACCGCACATGTAGATGCTCCAGCAGTTAGGAGTGTTGTATAAAGAGCCGTTGTCAGCCTGAGTCTTCCACTTGAGCATTGTAGGTGTGTAGGAAGGAACATCGTCTGTGATGAGGTCTTCTCTGATGATGCTGATAACAAGACCAGCAGGTCCTACGTTCTTCTGAACACCACCGTAGATAACTCCGTACTTGGATACATCTACAGGCTCTGATAAGAAGCATGAAGAAACGTCAGATACAAGGATCTTGCCCTTTGTATTTGGAAGAGTTTTGAACTTGGTTCCGTAGATTGTGTTGTTCTCGCAGATGTATACGTAGTCAAGGTCATCTGCGATATCAAGATCTGAACAATCAGGAATGTATGAGAAGGTCTTGTCTGCACTTGATGCAAGCTCTACAGCCTCACCGTACTTCTGAGCTTCCTGGTAAGCTTTCTTAGCCCACTGTCCTGTGATGATATAGCCGGCCTTCTTGTTCTTCATAAGGTTAAGGGGAACAGCTGCGAACTGTTGGCTTGCTCCGCCCTGTAAAAAGAGAACCTTGTAATTGTCAGGAATATTCATAAGATCTCTTATGTCCTGCTCGGCAGTCTGAATAACGTTGTCAAAGGTCTTTGATCTGTGGCTCATCTCGTTGATGGACATTCCACATCCGTTGTAATCAAGCATTTCTGCTGCAGCCTGTTTCAAAACTTCTTCCGGAAGTACTGCCGGACCAGCTGAAAAATTATAAACTCGTGACAATTTAAATCTCCTCCTAATCAAAAAAATCTTTTTGCGTTTGCAACTATAAACTTCATTGTAAACGCAAAAAGATTTTTGTCAATATTGTCATTCCATAATGTGTGTTATTTAATTATTTCAGAGGTGATTTTTTAACTCTCTGTACATCTCCAAAAGCATCGGAGTCTTTTTTTCTATAATATCAATTTCGCCGTTTTTACCTGCACTTTCAAGGTTTTTGGCAAGATCAGAAATCTCTGTTGCACCGATTGTTCTTGCCGAACTTTTCAGTGAATGAACCAAAGTTGTGTAAGTATCATAGGCTTCATTTTTCCATGAATTTTCAATTTTTTCAGATTTGGAATCTATGGAATCTTTAAAAGCAGAAAGTACCTCGAGGTAATCTTCAATTCCTCCGCAAAGATAAATTCCAAGATCTGTATTTAGCTGCTCAAGCCCCAAAAGTTTTTCAGGAAGAACATACTGATTATCCATGTGAAGTATTGCTTCTTCAGAAGAAGTTTCACGAAGGACAGCCTCTTTTTGAGTCCCTTCTCTCATCTCATACTGCGCATCTTCGTCGATCATTTCAAGCATTATATCAGCAAATATGGGATCGAACTGAGCACCTTTTCCCTTTTCAATTTCGCCTCTGACCCTTTCCTGTGGCATGGGTTCACGATAGCTACGGTTGCTGGTCATGGCATCATATGCATCAGCAACTGCGATGATCCTTGCTTCTTCAGGAATCTCATTGCCTCTAAGTCCGTCAGGATATCCTCTGCCATCCACTCTCTCATGGTGCCATCTGGCTCCAAAGGCAAGCTGTGGCATTTCCTTGATTCTCTTAAGGATATTATTTCCTGTTACGGGATGCTTCTTGATCTCAGCAAACTCTTCATCCGTAAGACGGGATGTCTTATTGATGATCCAGTCCGGGACTCCGATCTTACCTACATCATGCAAGAGCCCCATCATATAGATCTCATCCTGCTGATTGTCATCATATCCATATCTCCTCGCGATCTCTTTTGAATATGCAGCAACTCTGCCGGAATGACCGTTGGTATAGGCGTCCTTTGCATCAATTGCCTCAGCAAGAGTCTGAACCACATGGAGCGTAAGTCTTATATTCTCCTGGGTCTTTTTCTCAACTTCCCTGGCAAGTTCTTTTTTCAGGCGTTCAAATTCGATGGTCTTCGTGACGCGCATGGAAAGAATGTCCGGAACTACAGGCTTTCTTATAAAATCCACGGCTCCAAGATGAAGGCCATCTGCCTCAGTCTTAAGATCCTCATCGCCCGTCAGAAAGATTACAGGAATTTCCCCCTCAGGCTTTTCCTTAAATGCCTTCAAGGTCTCAAAACCGTCCATCTCATCCATATAGACATCCAAAAGAATCAGATCCGGTAGCGGAACCATTCCCTCTACATAGTTAAGAAGCTCTTTTCCGGATGAGAGTTTTGTAACCTTCATGTTTTTCTTTGTAAGAATGGAAGAAATATGCTCAAGGCTCTCCACATCATCATCTACAACAACTACCCAAAACATAAAGTATCCTCCTACCCAAGAATCGCCTCAACAGCCTTCATAAGTGACGGCCTGCCTTCTGACTTAGATACAATTCCGTCAGGCTTAACATCACCGCTACCCTCGCAGTCGCTATCATCCATACCGGTTCTGTAAACCACGGGGATATCTTTTATCTCAGGATTTGATCTGATTGCTGCAAGCACAGCAGGTCCATCCATTTCGGGCATTGCATAATCAAGGAGCACAAGATCCGGCTTATCTGAAGTCATCATAGAAAGAGCTTCCTTGCCAGAGGCAGCCTTCATTACCTCGTAGCCGCCCTTTTCAAGCCACCTTCCGGTCATAGCCAGCATATCCTCATCATCATCAATAAGTAAAATACGACTCATATCTTCCCTCCATTTGTGATGTATTTTTACAAAAGACTCTTAAGCACGGAGAACAGTTCATCCGGCTCTATTGGCTTTGCAAGGTGCGCATTCATACCTGCATCAAACGACCGGCGAACGTCCTCAGCCAGTGCATTGGCAGTAAGTGCAATGATCGGAATGCTTCCGGCATCAGGCCTTGAAAGTCTTCTTATCGCCTTTGTAGCATCAAGTCCGTTCATCTTCGGCATCCTGATATCCATAAGGATTGCATCATAGGTCCCGGGTGCGCTTCTTTCAAAGAGCTTTAGTGCCTCTTCTCCGTCATGGGCGACATCCACCTCGATGTCGTTTAACCTAAGGAGCTGTTCCATGATCCTTACGTTTAGTTCATGGTCCTCCGCAAGCATGACCTTCTTTCCTGTCAGAGCCGATGCTTTGCTGGATTTCTTTTGATCCTTCTTATGTTCCGACAGTATCTTGGAGAGCTCTTCTTTGATATTCCCTGCAAACATTGGCTTTGCCAAAAAGCCGTTTACACCTGCACTAAAGGCATCCTCCATAACCTCATACCAGTTGTAGGTTGTAAGAATTATCGCAACTTCATCCTTGCTGTAAATCTCCCTCATGCGTCTTGTAAGCTCAATACCATCCATGCCCGGCATCTTCCAGTCCACCAGCATCAGGTTAAACGCAGGCTTAAGCCCCGGAATATTCTTGCTCATAGCAAGTGCTTCTTCGCCGCTTAAGACATACTCAGACTCAATTCCAACTCTGTGAAGTATCATCTTCGCATGCTCGCAGGCTGTCACATCATCATCCACAATAAGAGCACGAACACTTGCAGGGTCGAAAGAGTCTTTTTCGTTTTCGCTATCGCTGCTTATTCCAAGCGGAATTGAAACAGTAAATGTTGACCCTTTTCCTTTTTCGGAAACAGCACTTATGGTGCCTCCCATCATTTCAACAATGTTCCTGGTTATGGCAAGTCCAAGCCCCGTTCTTCCCGGAACTCCTTCGCCTTCCACAGCAAAAGGTTCAAACAGATGAGGCATGAACTCTTTACCGATTCCGGTGCCTGTATCTGTAACTTCCATACAGATCTGCGCTTTTCCATCGCCGCGTTTTTCTTCTTTTACGGCAAAAGAGATTTTTCCGCCCTCCGGAGTGAAATTGATTGCATTCTCGATAATATTGAAAAGAACCTGTTTTATCTTTAAATCATCACCGACATAATGCTCATCTATATTTCCGCTTACGCTGCAGTCAAAGATTATTCCCTTATCGTCGCACTTTGACTCCGTGATGGTATTTATCTGCTCAAGAAGGTCGCCAAAGGAGAACGCTTCATTTTTGAGCTTCATGTTGCCGGACTCTATAAGGCTCATCTCTAAAATATCGTTGATCAGCGAGATGGTATGCCTTACGCTGACGCCAATTTGTGAGATTATATCCCTGGTCTCATCATCGAGATCCTTCTTTTGCAGTGCAATATTGTAAAGACCAACAATATCATTAAGAGGCGTCCTTATCTCATGACTGACATTGGACAAAAACATAGTCTTGGCAAGATTGGCCTTCTCTGCCTCCTTAAGAGCTCTTGCAAGAAAGAGCTGTCTTTCCTCCTCGACAACCTTAAGGGCAACTCTGCTGCTCTCATCCTTTACCTCGTAGTCCTTTAATACCTTGCCAAGTATATCTTTCAGTGCCCTGTAATCGCGTAGCAGCTCCGGGATATTTTTCTCCACCAACGCCATGTCTCCCGCCTTGGCGCCAAGCTCTATTTCCTTGGCCTTGTCAGAAAGCTTGCAGGCTCCGATGGCTGCTGATGTACTCTTAAGCGAATGAACATTGAGCGCAAGGGCATCAAGATCTTTATTCTTAAGATTATCCTCTATCTGCTCTGCCTTAGTGTCGATGGACATGGAGTAGGTCTCGATGGCAAAGATATAATCCTCAACATCTCCGCAGTATTCAACGCCTTTTTCAGGATCAAGCTCTTTATACTCAAAGATCACTTTCGGAAGCTTTGAAAGCTCATCATCCTCAGGCTCTTCTTCCGTGCCGTCATATAAAATGACAGAATCCTGAGGCAGATACCTCATCATCATGCGTTCCATTTCATCGATGTTAACAGGCTTTGAGAGATAGTCCGTAAATCCAGCTCTCATCATCTTCTCTTTATCGCCGGCTACAGCGCTGGCTGTAAGAGAGATAATAGGCGTACTTTCAAACTTTTCTGGGTATTTCTCCCTAAGGGCCTCCAGGGTCTCAATACCATTCATCTGTGGCATTCGATAGTCAAGAAATACCAGGTCGTAATGCTCTTTTCCGAATTTCTCGATACACTCAGCTCCGCTGGTGGCTACATCAATATGAATCTTGGTGCGCTTAAGGAGCCCTGCAATAACCTGAAGATTCATGGGCGTATCGTCAACAACGAGTATTCCCAGTCCCGGTGCAGTAAACAGTGTATGTTTGCCCTTTACCGCTCCTGTATCCTGGCCATGAGGCTCTAAGTTAAATTCTCCTATCTCCGTCCAGTCCGATACTTTCTGAGTCAGGGTAAAAGAGAATTTGGAGCCCTTCTCATACTTACTCTCCACATGAAGTTCACTGCCCATAAGGGAGAGGAGCTGTCTGGTAATAGCAAGGCCAAGTCCGGTTCCTTCTATGGTTCTTGTCTTTTTAAGGTCTAAGCGGTCAAAAGGTTCAAAGAGCCTTTCCATGTCTTCTGGTCTGATACCTATTCCGGTATCCACTACTGCCACCTCAAATTTAATCGCATCATTAAGCTTCTCAAGAAGCTTTATCTCAAAATCAACACCGCCCTTTTCCGTGTATTTGACTGCGTTTGTAAGGATATTGGTTATTATCTGTTTGATTCTTATCTCATCGCCAAAAAGATGCACAGGGAGCTTAGGATCAACCAAAAAGTTAAGCTCAAGTCCCTTTGCCTCTGCCCTGAACTGCACAAGATTATATAGATCCACCAACAGTGATGAGAGGGAATACTCTTCATTTTCAAGGCTGAGTTTTCCGTTCTCGATCTTTGAAAAGTCCAGAATGTCACTGATGATTCCAAGAAGACTTACTCCTGCCTTACGGATATTCTCTGAGTAATCAAGTATTGTAGAATTCTCTGTCTCTCTCTGGATCATCTCATTCATTCCAAGAATAGCAGTTATGGGCGTTCTGATCTCATGGCTCATGTTGGATAGGAATGCACTCTTGGAATTATTTGCTGCTTCTGCCTGTTCAAGTGCAGTTGCAAGAGACTCAGCCCTCTCTTTTTCTCTCTCAGCTATCTTGTACTCGGTAATATCCTCTATGAATACATAATAAACAGCACCATGACCGGGCAGGGATGCGTAATGCCCATAGTCATCAACCCATCTGATGGTCCCGTCTTTTTGTATGATTCTGTAAACAACATAGTCAATACTTCTTCTGTTTGACGGCTGTGAAATCTGTTCATCTATGGAACTTTGAATTTTTTCAAAGTCATCCGGATGTACCATGCCACGAAAACTGTTTCCGGTATACTCCCTGAATTCATCCACGGTTTCACACCCGTAGATCTCGCAGGTTGACTGGTTGACGTACAAGAGCTCCATGCTCTCATCCGCACGATAGATAAAGAAACCGCCCGGCATCTGCTCAGCGATCCATTCTACCGCAGTCATTCCTTCCTTTGACTGTATTGTTGTCATGATCTCGTCACTGATAACTCTGTTTTTCTGCATAGCGCTTTCCTCATCTTCATCGCATGCTGCCAAGTGCACTGTCTATCTTGTTTCCCAAATCTTCGTATTCTGTAAGGAACTCAGAAACCTTATCGTTTCTTTCCTCTTCACTTAGGCCCTCAGCCTTCTTCTCTATTTCTTCTGCAAGGGCCGAAAGCTCTTTTGCCCCAATAGCACGTGAAGTGCTCTTGATAGAGTGGGCAGTCATAGTCAGATTCTTTAAATCTCCGCTCTGGACAAAGCCCCTTATCTTAGACGCCTTATCAGTCACCGAAGCAGCATAGACCTTAAGAGCTTCCATATACTCTTCTTCATCTCCGCAGTACTCTATGCCACTCTCGATATCAAGTTCGCATATAGCCTTTACCTGCGTCGGGATCTCATCTGAAGTAACCTCTTCATTGCAGGGATCTACCCCTGTTTTATTTATCTTGGATTCCGGCAGATACTTAAGGAGCATATTCTCCATTTCAAACAAGGTCACAGGCTTGGTCAGATAATCCGTAAATCCGCTTGCGATCATCTGCTCTCTGCCTCCTGCAAGAACATTGGCCGTAAGACAGATGATAGGAGTCTTCTTAGCTTTTTCCGGATACTTATCCTTTAGTATTTCCAGCGTCTGAGTTCCGCTAAGGTTCGGCATTCGCTGATCCAGAAATACGCAGTCGTAGTCTTTGTCTGCAAAAAGCTTAATGCACTCATCTCCGCTTATCGCCGTTTCAATATTCATTTCATTTCCCTTTAGTAGTCCGCATATTACCTGCAGATTCATAGGGGTATCATCAACAATGAGGATCTTTGCCTCCGGAGCAGTAAAGGTCGCTGCCCTCTTCTTTTTATGCTCACTCTTATCATCAAGATACAGCGGCTTGTATGGACCTATAGGTGTCTTATCCGATATCTCCTGCTCGATGGTAAAGGAAAACTTAGAGCCCTTTCCATACTCACTTTCAACCTTTATTTCACTCCCCATAAGTTCCAGAAAGCTCCGCGAAATGGCAAGTCCAAGCCCGGATCCTTCAATGTTTTTCGTCCTCTCAAGGTCGAGTCTGTCAAATGCGGAAAAGAGCTTGTCCATCTCCTCTTCTTTAATTCCAATGCCGGTATCAGTGACTGAAACTTCCATGGTAAAAGACTTCTCGGTCTGCTCAAGAACTTTTGCAGAAAGCTTCACTTCGCCCTCTTTTGTATACTTAACGGCATTGGTCAGAAGATTTGCACAGATCTGGCGAAGCTTCTGTACATCGCCAATAGCTTCACAAACAAGCCTTTCATCAATATCCATGATAAGGTTTAAATTCTTTTCCTCGGTGCGATTTAAAACCATCATGTGAAGGCTGCTGAAAAACTCAAGCAGCGAATATTTCTGCTTGTGCAGTTCCATACGGCCTGCTTCTATCTTGGAAAAATCAAGAATTTCATTGATGATACCAAGAAGGCTCTCCCCGGCTTTTTCTATATTCTCAGCATAGTGAAGCACATTACCATCATTTGACTCCATCTGTATCATTTCGTTCATGCCAAGAATTGCAGTGATAGGCGTTCTGATCTCATGGGACATATTGGAGACAAAGTCAGTCTTCATGCGATTAGCCTGCTGTGCATGCATAAGAGTCCTTACGATAAGTGCGATCACCAAAAGAGCGATGATAAGAAGCATCGTAAGGAATATCCACATATTGTCTTTTAATCTGTCGGTGAGTGTATATGTGTAAAGCTGATTTGAATATTTGTTTGCTATATCACTGGGATAATCCGTGCCTATTACTTTTACGCCATGATTAAGGAGCTTTAAAAGGCCTTCATTTCCGATCTTCACACCAAAACACCTGTCATCCAAATGACTTAAAGTTCTGGATGAGAGTCCTTTGTACTTACTGTTTCTAAGTATCTCATTCGCACGAAGACCGTTAAGAGTGGTTACTCCCGCTTCTCCCTTAAGTACTGCCTGCAGGCATTCATCAAATCCATGGTAAAGTATGATTTCAGAATCCGGATAGTAAGTGCGTACATAGTAATACTGCATTCGATTGTTTTCATTTACAGCGATTTTAGAAAGACTCTCTTCATGGAATTCATCCTTGTATACCAGCTCCATGGTCGAGTACACAACTGAAGTCGACTGATAAATGCCGTTTACTTCCGAGTAGTAAAGGCCTCCGCCCACAGGGAATCCTGCATCAATTTCTTCATCACGAAGAGCAGCAACCATCTCATCATAGCTCTCGTACCCAACGTAGGACACTTCAATATCCCTGATATCAAGGTCTTCAAGCATCTTTGGGATTATGTCTTTTATAATGCCGTTTACATTTCCGTCTTTATCTGTGGCACTATAGGGCAGATAGTCATTTAAATAGCCTATTTCCAGAGTCTTGTTTTCAGATAGCCACTGTCTCTCAGCAGTAGAAAATGTGTGACTTGAAACGCTTGAAGAATAATATTTGCTCTGCAGATTTGCCACATAATTGGGTTCTTCCATGGCAAGCATATTCTGGGCTTCTTCCAGTTCCGAAAGAATATCCGGACGACTCTTCGTTACACACAGATAATAGTCCGATGTGCCAAAGGTACATATAACCTCCGCATGTTCACGGCCATAGGCTCCATCACCTTCAGCAGCCATAACATCAACAGCCTTGGTATCAAAGGCTGTAAAAAGAGATCCATAATCATCAAAAGTAACTATCTCTGCATTAATTGAGTTTTCATTAAGGTAGTTTTCAAGGATATCAACGATGGCACTTTGAAGTACGCCAATTTTCTTCCCTGAAACAGAATTTGGAGAGAATGTGACTGATTCGTCATCATCATGTTTGACAAGGGTATAAACCTCGTTCCCCATAGGGGCCGATGGATACCCAATAATACTAAGCCTGTCATCTCGCTTTGCAAGACCGGCAAGAAGATCTATGTCACCGGACAGCAACATATCATACAGATCTCCAAAGCTGCCATAGACATACTCATAGTTCCAACCGGTATATTCCGAGAGCTTTCTGTAATACTCATACGCATAGCCGGTCTTAACTGCATCCGGAGAAGCGCCCTCTTCGAAGACCTCATTCTCGTAATAACCAATCTTTACGGTCTCTGCAGTCTCACTATCAGCATAGACAGGAATACTAAATCCTGCCGCTAAAAAGCATAAAATTAATAAGGAAAAAAGCATTCTTCTCATACTACTAATATATCACTATAAGCGCACATTCATCCACTTTTTCCCGAAGTTTTTATTACTGCCATCCGTAAATTTTACATAAATAATCCGGCAGCGTTTGCTGCCGGATCAAAGTTCATCAATAGTACAATATTACCGGAGTTCCTATATCTACAACATCCCAGAGGACTTCTACGGAATCATAGGGGCAGTTTATGCAGCCGTGGGATCCGTCGGATTTATAGATTTCTTCCCCGAACTTACTGCGCCAGTTTGCATCATGAATGCCAACTCCTTTGTTTACTCCAAGCCAGTAATTAACGTATGAGACATAATCTACGCCACGCAGATAAGTATGGTATCTCTTGTTATAGACAGGATAGATTCCGGTTGGAGTACCTCTCGAACGATTAACATTACCTGTAACAACAGGCATGTCCATGTTGAGCTCGCCGTCCACGTAGTAGTACAGCATCTGCTTACCCATATCGACTTCGATATAGGTCTTACCAAGCTTCTCATTTGCATCGTAGACAACTGCATTCTCAGATAGCGCAAGGCTCTTTTCCTGTGGCATGCCAAGTGTCCCGGCCATCATCTGGTCTCTGAGATATTCAAACTCAGATTTTATATCAAAGATTGAACCATCACCCTTAGAGCTTGAGTTTACAATGATCGTGTTGCTGACGCCCTTTCTGTACTCATCCATCATCCAGGATGTGTCGTGGGAGTCTGCAATGTTCTTAAGGAAGTCATAAATCTTACTCTCGGACACGATTGGATTGTATTCCGCATCAGTAACGATTCCTTCAACAATCTTGATATCTTCCTCGGCCGGTAGCTCTTTTTCCTCACCTGCAATAATAAAATGGCCAAGACCGGGATTATTCTTACTTGTCTTTTCCTCAAGAGCTGCATCATAGTCTCTCTGAGTTAAGATAAAGCCGCTTGCCTTACCCTTATCAAGAGACACCTTAACGCCCTCAAGGTCATAAGTTATATTGAAGTTCTGAAGTCCATCAAGCTTAGTAAAGACCTCCACCTTGTCTCGGTCAGAACTTCTTACATCAAGCTCTTTATAGCAGTCCTCACACTCCGCAAGATCCAGAACGCTCTGCCTTTTAAGCATTGACTCATAAACCTTATCAACGATTTTTTCTTTCTCAGGCAGAGAAATAAAAGCATTCTCGAGAACATAGCCATCGGCTGTCTTCTCAATTGAGCACTTAAGGTCAGAGGGGTCAATAAATATCTCCCAGTCGGAAACCAGCTCTGCCACCTTATCTTTACTAAGTGCTACGTCAGGCTCATACTCACAGGTAAGGTTCTTAAACACATAAATTCCCCATTTAAGAGGATCCATGTTTTCAAATACCTCTGTGAGCGCGCCTCTGTAGTCCATGGTAAGGTCGGTGTCCCTGGCGCTCACAAAAAGCCTTGCACCTGACTTGTCCATGACGGCAATCCCATCGTAAGGTGAGCTCTCAAGGAGCTCTGCATTGACCTCACTTACTGATTTTCCGGTACAGTAAATACCATTTATCCAGGTAAAGCATGGGAAACCTCCCATGTAATACAGCCCAAGCGCAAAATACAGCGCTGCAAGGAGCACGATAATTGCTGTCACTCCTATAAAGGCTCTCTTAAATACCTTTTTCATAATCTCCTCAGTTTAGATCACTTCTTGTTTTTCAGGTCTTTCTCATCAAAGACTTCACTGATTGAAGCTCCCGGAGGCACCATAGGGAATACTTTGTCATCCTCTTCTATGATGCAATCGAGAAGAACGGGTTTGCCCATCTTAAGAGCTTTCTTAAGAGCAGGAGCAACTTCGTTCTTCTTGGTGATCCTGATAGCTTCGCAGCCAAGTCCCTCAGCAACCTTACAGTAATCAACCTTATCCTCGAATATGGTCTGTGAGTAATGCTGCTGATAGAAAAGAGTCTGCCACTGTCTTACCATTCCAAGAACATGGTTGTTGATTACAACCTCGATGATAGGAAGGTTGTATCTTGAAGCAGTAGCCATCTCATTCATGTTCATTCTAAAGCATCCGTCACCTGCGATGTTGATGCAGACTTTATCAGGGTTACCGACCTTGGCACCGATACATGCTCCAAGACCGTAACCCATGGTTCCAAGACCACCTGATGTAAGGAAGGTCCTTGGTTTTCTGTATTTGTAGTACTGAGCAGCCCACATCTGGTGCTGTCCAACATCAGTTGTAATAATTGCATCGCCCTTTGTTAACTTATCAATCTCTTCGATGATATATGGGCAGGTGAGCTTGTCTGTATCATAGCCAAGAGGGAATTTCTTCTTGTAATCTGCTATCTTCCCCAGCCACTCGCTGTGATCAAGCTGCTCAAGTTTCTCGTTAATTGCTGTAAGAACCCTCTTAAGGTCTCCTACAATAGCGAAATCAACTCTTACATTCTTGTTGATCTCGGCAGCATCTACATCGATCTGCAGGATCTTAGCTTTAGAAGCAAAGGTCTTGGCATTTCCTGTAACACGGTCTGAGAATCGCGCTCCCAGTGTGATAAGAAGGTCACATTCACTTACTCCAAGGTTAGAAGCCTTTGTTCCGTGCATACCGATCATTCCGGTATAGAGCTTATCTGTTCCGTCAAAAGCGCCTTTTCCCATAAGGGTGTCGCATACAGGTGCATCAACCTTTTTTGCAAATTCTAAAAGCTCTTTGGATGCATTGGAGATGATAGCTCCGCCGCCCACATAGATGAAGGGACGCTTTGAAGCCTTTATCATCTTAACTGCCTGATTGATGTCATCGGTGTGGTACTTCTTGACAGGCTCTTCCTCAGAGATTGTAACAGGTCTGAAGTCACAAGTCTTAGCTGTAACATCCTTGGTAATATCAACAATTACAGGTCCGGGACGACCACTTCTTGCGATTTTAAAGGCCTTTCTGATGGTATCAGCGAGGTTCTTAACATCCTTGACGATATAGCCGTGCTTGGTGATAGGCATTGTGATTCCGGCGATATCTACCTCCTGGAAAGTGTCTTTTCCCAAAAGAGGGAGATTTACGTTGCAGGTAATAGCCACCATTGGAACAGAATCCATATAGGCTGTTGCAATTCCCGTTACCAGGTTCGTTGAGCCCGGTCCACTGGTTGCAAAGCACACACCAACCTTGCCTGTAGATCTTGCATAGCCGTCAGCTGCGTGAGCTGCGCCCTGCTCATGGCTGGTCAAGATGTGAAGGAAGTTATCACTCTGCTTGTAGAGTTCGTCGTAAATGTTAAGGATTGTTCCTCCCGGGTATCCAAAGATTGTGTCTACCCCCTGTTCCTTAAGACACTCAAGAACAATCTGTGATCCTGTAAGTTGCATTTCAATACTCCTTTGGCTTCTATATTATTCGCCCGAAATTATTCAGGCTCTTGGAATTTCTAAAACAGCTCCTCTGTTTCCGCTGGTTACAAGCTCTCTGTATCTTGCAAGGTAACCTGTAGTAACCTTGGGCTCTCTTGGCTGCCATTTCTCTCTTCTCTTTGCAAGCTCTTCATCTGATACCTTTACATTAAGAGCGTTGTTAGGGATGTCGATGGAAATGATGTCGCCCTCTTCGATGAGTGCGATAGGTCCGCCAACAGCTGCCTCAGGTGAAACGTGCCCGATGGAAGCACCACGGCTTGCGCCAGAGAATCTTCCGTCAGTGATAAGAGCAACGCTTGAGCCAAGGCCACGGCCTGCGATAGCTGATGTAGGATTGAGCATCTCTCTCATTCCCGGGCCACCCTTAGGTCCTTCGTATCTGATAACAACAACGTCTCCTGCAACGATCTTGCCACTAAGGATTGCCTCGATAGCATCCTCCTCACAATCAAATACTCTTGCAGGTCCTTCATGAACCATCATCTCAGGAACAACAGCGCTCTTCTTAACAATACCTGTATCAGGAGCGATGTTACCCTTAAGTACTGCGATTCCGCCTGACTGCATGTAAGGATTCTCGATAGGTCTTATTACCTCAGGGTTCTTGTTATATACGCCCTCAAGGTTCTCTTTAATTGTCTTACCTGTTGCTGTGATAAGATCAGTATTTATCAGGTTCTTCTTAACAAGCTCTGACATAACGGCAAGAACTCCGCCGGCTTCGTTGAGGTCTTCCATGTAGGTAGGGCCTGCAGGTGCCAGGTGGCAGAGGTTTGGAGTCTTGGCAGATACTTCGTTTGCGATCTCCATGTTGATATCAACTCCTGCCTCATGAGCAATTGCAGGAAGATGAAGCATTGTATTGGTTGAGCATCCAAGTGCCATATCCATAGCCATGGCGTTCATGAAAGCCTCTTTTGTCATGATATCTCTTGGGCGGATATTCTTCTCAACAAGGTTCATTACTGCGTATCCGGCCTTCTTGGCAAGTCTGATACGAGCTGAATATACAGCAGGGATAGTTCCGTTTCCGGGAAGTCCCATTCCGATTGCCTCTGTCAGGCAGTTCATGGAGTTGGCTGTGTACATACCTGAGCATGATCCACATGTAGGACAAGCCTTCTCTTCGAGCTCGCAGAGCTGCTCATCTGTCATCTTGCCGGCTGATACGGATCCTACAGCCTCAAACATTGATGAAAGTGAAGTCTTGTGTCCTTCAAATCTTCCGGCCATCATAGGTCCGCCGGATACAAATACTGTAGGTATATTAACTCTGGCAGCTGCCATAAGAAGTCCGGGAACGTTCTTGTCACAGTTAGGGATGCAAACCATTCCGTCAAAAGCATGTGCCTTGGCAAGACACTCTGTGCTGTCTGCAATGAGGTCTCTTGTAACCAGTGAGTACTTCATTCCGATGTGTCCCATGGCGATACCGTCACAAACTGCTATAGCAGGAACTACTACAGGCATTCCGCCTGCCTCTGCAACAGCAAGCTTAACAGCCTCTGTGATCTTATCCAGATTCATATGTCCGGGAACAATCTCATTGTAGGAGCTCACAATACCGATAAGGGGTTTGTTTCTCTCCTCCTCTGTAAAACCAAGTGCATTGAACAGACTTCTGTGTGGTGCCTGCTGAAGTCCTTTCATAACTCTGTCGCTATTCATTGCCATAATCCTTTCTCCTCCTACTTGATATATAGAATAAAGTTCTCATTCTCGTAAATATTACGCATTGTATCTATGTAGTCCCAGTCGATAGTCTCATAGGTCTGATAAAATTTCCAGAAATCAGGTCCGCTGTAACCGGGCTCTAAAAGATTTTTATCTATAATAACACAATCTGCGCCATCTACATCAGTCTTTTGACAATCAATGTCCCAACCGAACTTGAGAAGATACTGCTGGTCGCAGTCCAAAACGGCTATATTGTGGCGCCTTGTGACATCTGCAATGTAGAGCGTGTTGAAGACGTCATTTTCTCTTGTTCCCAGCTGGCAGCTGTAATCATAGCTCGTTACTCTGAACACAAACAAAACTATGCAGAAAATAAGAGGCAGATATATGCCTTTACCGTTGTACCAGTTCTCTCCCTTTAGAGTTGTCTCACTCTCCTTGTGTGCAATGTTCTCTGTTGCTGCGCCGGCCTTTTTCCTGAGCATATTGTTGTAAATTCTGATGAACACGTTGATAAGACGCTCAAAGCATGCACAAAAGCATATGGTCAGGATAAATCCTCCGTAGCTAAAGACCCTTAGATAAGGGAGCTTCCTCTGAAGGATCAGCATCAGCATGGTCACGATAATATTGGATATTATCATGAGGTTTATGATGGTTCTGCTGTATGCAAAATGTCTGATGCACTCATATCCCGCAACTATGATACTGGCCAGTACAATAACAGGAATGATGTACATAAAGCCGGGTATCATGTAGTTGTATAAGCGAAGTACCCAGCCCACGCACTCTGCTCTGAAATCCTCTGCTGAAAGGCTCTGGATATAGGGCTGACCAAGCATATATTCCATGCCCTTAAGGAGCGAGCTTACAGGAGCCCTTACAAGTACTGTTGCATGACTAAGTCCGTAATACTCTGAGCCTTCTGTCTTAACCAAAAGGTTTGAGCCAATTGCAAGCCATATCAGCGCATATAAAGCAGCGGTAATGGATGCTGCTATCAGGCCGTATACAAAGAACTTCATGAACTTTCTGTAATAGACATTATCCTTAGGGCTGTCATGAAGCTGTCTGCTCTTGTAGGCATTTACCAAAAGATATACCGAGATGGCAACACTCACTGGAATAACCCAATAAACACTGCTGGGCACCGTGTAGAGTCCCATGACAAAAGCAAAAGCAATGCATACGTAGTAACTTGGCTTGGTGTCCTCGAGACTGCAGATAAATCCTGCTATATAAACCGAGAGCAAAAAGCATGTTGTTGCAAGGGTATATCCTCTTCCCTGAACGCTGTACTCAACAACTACCTGCATGGCTGAGTACAACAGGAGTGCTCCGAATGCAAGGCCATGGGAATAATATCTTTTACAAATCCTGTAAACCAATATCAGGTTAGATATTGCACAGATAAAAGACACTCCGCGTAGTGCGATAAACGGATTCCCAAGGTAATATAAAAATGCTGACAAAACAGAGTATCCAACGTGGTTGTTGGGAAGTGGCCAGTGGATAGCCGAGTAGATGACTCCTCTGCTTATAAACGTATAGTAGGTATAAAGCTCATCGTACTGAGGCGTTATGGCGAACATTCGCCACAGATAATATGACGACATGGCTATTATGAAAAGAGTCGTCGCCATGGCCTCGGGCTCATGAGGCAGCAGATTATATATTCTTTTTTCGGTTTTATAGGTTAACGATTCGTTCAACTATGGCGTCTCCCATCGCTTTGCAGCCGACCTGAGTAAAGCCTTCACCTCTTGATGTCTGCATAAGATCAACGGTTCTGTAGCCGTCCTCAAGTACTTTTCTTACTGCGTTTTCAATAGAATCTGCTTCTTTATCAAGATTAAATGAATATCTGAGCATCATCGCAGCTGAAAGAATAGTTGCGATGGGGTTAGCAATGTCTTTTCCTGCGATATCGGGTGCACTTCCGTGGCTGGGCTCGTAAAGGCCAAAGCTTGTGTCGTTAAGGGAAGCACTTGGAAGCATTCCGATGGATCCTGTAATCATGCTGGCTTCATCTGAGAGGATATCACCGAACATGTTCTCTGTAAGAACAACGTCAAACTGAGAAGGGTCTCTTACCAGCTGCATTGCACAGTTATCAACCAGCATGTGCTCTAAGGTTACATCAGGATAGTTCTTTGCAACCTCCTCTACGACCTTTCTCCAAAGTCTTGAGGAATCTAGAACATTGGCCTTATCTACGCTGATAACACTCTTTCTTCTCTTGCGGGCAACTTCGAAAGCCTTTATGGCGATACGTCTTATCTCGCTCTCCTTGTAAACAAGGGTATCTGTAGCTACCATCTCTCCGTCAACTTCCTTGGTGAATCTCTCACCGAAGTAAAGACCGCCGGTAAGCTCTCTCATAATGAGCATATCAAAGCCCTTTGCAGCTGCTTCCTCCTTGAGAGGGCAAGCTTCTGAGAGCTGAGGGTAAAGGTATGCAGGGCGAAGATTGGCAAAGAGATTAAGTGCCTTTCTGATACCGAGAAGTCCTGCCTCAGGTCTCTTTGAGGGTTCAAGTTTATACCATGGTGATGTTGAGGTATTACCTCCGATAGATCCCATAAGAACCGCATCTGCACTCTTTGCAGCATCGATGGTCTCCTGGGTAAGAGGAACGCCGTAAGCGTCAATAGAACATCCCCCCATCAAAACATCTTTATACTCCATCTCGTGGCCGTAAACTTCTGCCACCTTATCAAGTACCTTTTTTGCCTGAGCAACGATCTCAGGACCGATTCCGTCACCCGGAATGCATGTGATGTTAAGTTTCATACTCTCCTCCTCCAATTAGAAATTAAGCCCGATTGGGACACTCCCAACCAGGCTTTAAAAGACATGAAAAATATTACTTCTTTTTCGAATCAGAAGTATCATTTGCTGAAACAACCGCGTCTTCAGGCTTTTCAACCTCAACAATCGCTTCCTTAACCATAGGGATACGACAGTTCTTGTTGTTACCGAACTCAACGATTACCATGTCATCATTGATGTCGATGACTGTTCCGATGAATCCGCCTGTTGTTCTAACGCTGTCCCCAATAGCCAGAGATGAAAGGATCTGTGCTCTCTGCTTCTTTTCCTTGTTCTGCGGACGCATGAACAGGAAATAGAAAACTGCGATTACTGCGGCATAAACCAGAACCATTGAAATGATACTCTGTGTATTAGCTGTTGCTTCACTTGTTAAAAGTAAACCCATAACTTCCTCCATACCTTAAAAAAATAATATACACCCATCAATAATACTAAAAAGAGTAGCCAAGTTCAAGCTTTTTAACCCTTTCTCCAGTTTTTAGCAATATTGTAAGCATCTTTTAACGAATTGCCGTCAAACTCCTGCATTCCTTCAAGTTTGCTTCTCTTGTATTCTGCGAACTTACCGGCATCCAGGGCATCTCTTATCTCTTCCATCATGTGATTGTAGAAGTAGAGATTATGCAGTACGCAAAGTCTCATGCCGAGCATCTCACCAGCCTTAAGAAGGTGTCTGATGTAGGCCTTAGAATACCTTCTGCAGGCAGGACACTGACAGCCTTCCTCGATCGGAGAATCATCCATCTCATACCTTGCATTCATGATATTGATGTGACCTCTGTTTGTATAAAGGTGTCCGTGACGGCCGTTTCTGCTTGGATATACGCAGTCAAAGAAATCTACGCCTCTCTCAACCGCCTCTAAAATGTTGGCCGGTGTTCCAACGCCCATCAGATAAGTAGGCTTATCATCAGGAAGGAAAGGAACCACAGTTTCAAGCACGTGGTACATCTCCTCGTGGCTCTCACCTACAGCAAGGCCTCCTACAGCATATCCATCAAGATCAAGATCTCTAATGACCTTGGCATGTTCTATCCTGATATCATCAAAGATTGCTCCCTGATTGATACCAAAGAGCATCTGATGGGGATTGACTGTGTATGGAAGGCTGTTGAGTCTGTCCATCTCCGCCTTGCATCTCTTAAGCCATCTGGTTGTCCTGTCCACTGACATCTGCACATATTCGTGCTCTGCCTTGGCAGATGGGCACTCATCAAAGGCCATGGCAATGGTGGAACCAAGGTGTGACTGGATCCTCATGCTCTCCTCAGGACCCATGAACAGCTTGTGGCCGTCAATGTGTGAGTGGAAATAGACGCCTTCTTCCTTTATTCTTCTTGTCTTTGCAAGAGAAAAGACCTGAAATCCGCCCGAATCTGTCAGAATAGGCTTGTTGCAGCTCATAAACTTGTGCAATCCACCCATTCGATAGACGAGGTCGTCCCCCGGTCTTAAATGCAAATGGTAAGTATTGGAGAGGACTACCTGAGTTCCGATTCCCTCAAGGTCCTCTGTGGAAACGCCGCCCTTTATTGCTGCAACTGTGGCAACATTCATAAATACGGGAGTCTGGATCACACCGTGAACAGTTGTAAACTCAGCTCTCTTGGCACTTCCTTCTTTCTTTAAAATCTTGTACATAAATTCCTCTTACTTATTCAACATATAAATTCCAGAACTCTTCAAGGCAGAGGCCGTTATCTGTGATCACACCGGCTGCATCGACACCTACGTATCTGAAGTGCCATGGCTCATATTCTATACTTGTGATCTCCTCTTTTCCCGAAGGGTATCTTAAGATAAATCCGTATTTTGCACTGTTATCCGCAAGCCACTTGCCGGCAGCCGTCTCTCCGAAGCCCTCATCCAGTGATGAGTAGCCATCAGTGATGATATCAATGGCAAGACCGATCTGGTGCTCAGATGATCCGGGAACGGTTACTGCCTGGGATGCAAGGTTATAAGCATCCATGTAGCTCATTCCGCCGCCCATATATCTGTCGACCTTATTGCCAAAGAGCATTGTCTGTCTGCCTAAGTCCCTGTAAGGTGAGCATACGATAAGATTGACGCCATCCGCCCTAGCAGCCTTGAGCATATCAAGAAGGGGAGAAATCACTCTCTCATCACACTGCATGCTTCCGCTGATAGTTCCAAGATTGAACTCATAGTCATCAGGGATAGGATGCTGCTTGTTAACAAGAATGAGCTTCCAGTCATCGCTGCTAAATGTCACTTCATCTGCACCCTGTGATAAAAGAGTTCTCGACTCCTCTGCGTCTGTTTCAACCGGTATATCCGCATCGAGAATCTCAGATACGGAAACCATGTTATCAATCTCAGCCGCATCAGGGTTAACTGCTTCGCTGGCCTCCTGAAGGACTTCCAGATCCACATCCTGCGCTGTTACAAGCTCAGCATCTGACTCTGCAACTTCCTCCGTCGAAAGAACTTCCGGAGCCTGTTCTATATTCTCATCTATTTCCGTATTGGCAGCAAAGCTGATGTTTAAAGACATAGCAGGATAAGAAAAGCTACTGCTTGAAACAAAGAAAAGAATGATACATGCAAGGCATGTAAACCTCTTGGCATTTCTGTAGAAATAGAACAAAAAGTTGTAAAGCGTTATGGCGATCATTGCATAGGCCAGTCCTAAAAAGGAAAAAGCCTTATGCTTTCTATTAAATTTCTCAACCCTCGAGATTACCTTATTTCTATAGGTAAGCTTCATTTGTAAGTTACTGGCATTCATATCGGAACCCCCACTATTCCGGATATTTATTGCAAATTACGGAAAACTACCATACAATTATATAACTAATTCACACAAAATTCACTAATTTTGGCCTAAAAATTCCTTTATACTCATTTTAGCGAAACAAAATTACTACTAAGGAGAGCTTTATGTCAGGATCAATTACAGGCAAGAACATCAGAGTTTCAACCTGGGGCGAGTCCCATGGAAAGGCCCTTGGATGCGTTATTGACGGTTTCCCTGCAGGCCTTGATATCACCGAGGAGGACATTCAGAAGTTCCTTGACAGGCGCAAGCCCGGAACTTCCACCGCAACCACTTCCCGCAAGGAGGATGATCTTGTGGAGATCTTATCCGGTATATTCGAAGGCAAGACCACAGGAACACCGATATCTCTTTTGGTAAAAAACACTTCTCAGCGCTCAGCGGATTACAGCGAGATTGCTTCCTACTACCGCCCGGGGCATGCTGATTACGGCTATGATCAAAAGTATGGCTTTAGAGACTACCGCGGAGGCGGACGTTCTTCCGGTAGAGAGACCATCGGAAGAGTCGCTGCAGGTGCCATCTGCAGTAAACTCCTTAATATAATGGGCGTTAAGGTCTGCGCTTATACAAGGTCCATCGGCGATGTAGAGATTGACTACGATAAGTTTGATGAAAACACAAGGCTTATCACTCCCACAGCCATGCCCGATGCTGATGCTGATAAAAAGGCCATGGCTCTTATTGAGAAAGCCCGCGAGGAGAAGGATTCCCTCGGCGGAGTTGTCGAATGCAGGATTACAGGTGTTCCTGCCGGTGTAGGTGAACCGGTATTTGATAAGCTAGATGCTCTCCTGTCTCAGGCCATCATGAGCATCGGCGCTGTTAAGGCCGTTGAAATCGGTGATGGTATAAACGCTTCCAAGATAAAAGGCTCAGAAAACAACGATGCTTTTGAAAACAACGGTTCCCATATTACCAAAAAGACCAATCACAGCGGCGGAATCCTCGGCGGAATGTCAGACGGAAGTGAGATCGTTATAAGAGCTTACTTTAAGCCGACTCCCAGCATCGCCTCCACTCAGGAGACAATAAACAACAGCGGTGAGAATATCACCATAAACATAAAAGGCCGCCACGATCCCGTGGTTGTTCCAAGAGCTGTTGTAGTTGTTGAGAGCATGTGCGCTCTGACAATCCTTGATCTTATGATCTCCAACATAACATCTACAGTTGATCCGATCATCAGCTTTTACAAAAACAAATAAGATACAGATATAAAATGAGGGTAGTCAGAATTAAACCGACTACCCTCATGTTTTTATTTCTTATTAAGCTTGTGGAACACAATACAGTTAGGTCTTGATACCGGAAGCTCAGGTCCGTTCATGACCATAGTTCCCTTGTCCATATCAACTGTAAAGAATGTAAGTGAATCTGACTCATGGTTAAGTGATATCAGATGCTTGTTGTCAGGGAAAAGAGCTGCATCCTTAGGATACTCTCCCGCAACAGGGAGCTGTATCTTCTTGGTGAGAAGTCCTGTCTCCTTGTCTACCTTGAATACGATAGCGTTGTTCTCTCCTGCTGTGGAGCTAACAAGGTAGTTGTAATCCTCTGAGAATGAAAGTGCACTGCAGGCAACACCGATGGAATCCGACTCATCGGAGTTTGATACCTCCTGAATCTTGTTGAATTCAGGCATTCCGTTCTCCTCATGATACTCATATACATCTATTGCACACTTCTGCTCAAGGCACACGTAAAGGAACTTACCGTTCTTGGAGAACTGCATATGTCTTGGTGATGATTCCTGATCGCAGTGGATGACATCGACCTCTTTGATTTTGCCGGTCTCATAGTTAAGTGAATAGATATTAACTCTGTCCATTCCAAGATCAGCTGCGAGCACATACTTGTTGTCCTTGGAAACCTTGATGCACTGAACGTGAGGAACGTGGTTGCGTCCTGCTGCTGTTCCAAGGCCCTTGTGATATCTCTCATCGGTGATCTCGCCGATACTTCCGTCCTTGTTGAGCTTAAGGATTGTTACCTTACCGTCGTGATAGCCGGCTGTAACAAGGTAGTTGTCTTTCTGATCCTCATTGAGATAGCATCCGCGCATTCCGTTGATGGAGGCTTCGTTGATGAACTCAAGACTTCCGTCATCAAGTATATGGTACGCCTCAACTCCGTCATCTGTTATTGAATAAAGAGTATTGCCGGAGTGAGATATTCCGATATAAGAAGAGTTGGTGATCTCAACCTTCTGCTTCTCGTACAATCTTCCCTTTTCAAGATCTACATCATAAATTCTGATTCCGTATTTAGTGCCAAGTCCTGATGTATAGCTTGACACGTAGGCTACATACTTATCTTTTGCTGCCACCGTGGTGCCTCCTAAAAAGCATATTTGAAAAGCTCTATTTATCACATTCTATCACAACATTTGCAAATAAAAAAGGTCGCTCATCAAAGAGCGACCCTATTTTATCGTGTTTTCTCAAGGCCAGTTTACATATTTTCCGTTGATGCAGACTCCTGCGTATCCGTTTGCAAGCATAACAGCCTTGTCTGACTCTGAAATAACCGGTGTAGCGTTCTTATCGCTTGTTGATACACCAAAGTAAGAAGCTCCGTTACTTACAACGCCGGTCTGCGCATAGCTTGCCATAACGCCCTTGCCCTTTGTGAGTGAGAATGATGCCATAGCAACACCTTTCTCGTTATAGAGCATGGAAATCTTATCATTCTGTACTAAGCTTCCTGTCTTACCCTTTGCGATTGTTACAGGAAGTGTGGTGCTTGCAGGCTTAATGCCCTGAACATAAACCTCTACGCAATCATGAGCATCTTCTGACTGAAGTCTCTCATCATCAGCGTAGAAGTGGAAAAAGATATTCCCAGCCTGCTCATCTGCTCCAATATGGAAAGTTACGTTCTGAGAGCCGGATTTGTATGAGCACTCGCAGTATGTCCCACTGCTTGTTGCGCCTTCTACATAGTAGGTGTAATTATAGTCGCTTCTAAGCCACATTGTATGCTCAGATCCTGCAGGAATTGACATTGTGGTCTCACCGAAATCCAGCCAGAACTGAGAGCTGGAAGCATATGCCTTGGTTGCAGGAAGCATTGCAATGAGCGCAATTCCAAGGATTACACCTGTTAAACACTTCATTATCTTATTCATTTTAAATTTCCCTCCATGTATACTTAATCATAAATTTCTACCATTTGTAACTTCATTATAAGTATCAGTTATCGATATTGCACATAAAATATTTCTAAACAACCTGCATAACAATTAGATGTAAGAAATATTCAGATTCACATTGTCAGCACTAATTTTTGCCTCTGCACCCATAACGACGGGAAGCATTGGGTCAATGTGTCCGATCTCTGCATCCATTATAATCTCTTTTCCGAGAGGCGCAAGTATATCCGTAACTGCGTTGTACTGATCAACGCCCATCATGTTCTGCTTCCAGGAAGTTTCCGGTCTGCCAAATACAAATCCTGCTGCAGAGTCAAACCATCCGGCTTCTCTGAGATTCCAAAGACTTCTTCTGATGGACATTGGTGTTAAGTCGCAGGCTTCGAGTACCCAGATGATGTCGCCGTTCTCTTTTACAAAATCCTTCATGCGGTCAAACTTTGTTCCGCATAAGTTTACAAGAATATCAAGGCATCCACCGAGGAGTATGCCCTTCATTTCTACCTTTTCTGCTGAGCGAGTAAGTTCACCACCATTATTCTTGTAGATAATTAGCTCTCTGTCATCGTTAAATGCATATGGTGCACGCAGATACTCATCTGTATATACTTCCGGTCCCGGACCTTCAAGCTCCGGATTTACGAAACGCTTATATCCGTCAAAAGAGCTCTTGGTTCCTTCAAGGAGTGCAAAGGAATCAAATTCTGTCTCTTCCCATTTCTTGGCATAGCCGTTTATGCAAGGTCCATAAATTCCCTGTACTCCTGTTATTGTTACAAGCGGGAAAATAAAGTTTGTGTTATCGGAATAACCGATGAACCACTTTGGCTTATAAGCTTTAAGCTCATCAAAGTCCATGTTGCTGATGGTCTCACACATGAGCTCTCCGCCGCCTGCGGAGATAATGGCATTTATGTCTTCTCTCTTATAGAAGTCCATAAGCTCTTTTCCCGTAACCTTAGGATCTGTGCTGATGCCAAGGCCGTCACTCTTAAAGACAGTTTCTCCGGCGATGACTTTGTAACCGCGGCTTTCTATATTCTCTTTTGACAGAGGATACATGAGACTATAGGGCTCGATTGATGGCCCAAAGGAAGGCGCAGTAACGCCTATAGTGTCCCCCGGCTTTATGTACTCAGGCCTTTTTATCATACCTGTTTCTCCTTATTTATCGATATTTGCAAGCTTTGAGTAAGACTTGCGATAGTGCCTGTTCATCTTGATGCACTCAAAGAGCGATAGGTAATGTCCCTCGCCGTTACGCATTACGGCAATGTATGCGATGCAGCCCTTATCAAGGACCATAGCTACTGCCTCTGCGTCATCCTCTGTTGAACCCATGCAGTATGCACCGTCATTGGGGACAAATACAACGTTGACGTTCTTCTTGATGTTGTGATAGATCTCGCCCTCATTGCTTGGTATCTTAACTCCGACACCGATAAGCTGGGCAAAGTCATCAAGAAGAGGCTTCATGTGATTGGCGCGTCTTGAAACCATGAGCGCTGCCTCTGACTTGTTGTGCTTTATGAATTTAACGTCAGGGCGCTTTCCGTAGATCTGCTCGTGGATACGTTTTACTCTCTCCGGTGTATCGGGCTGATCGTAGACAATTGTATCGCCCTCTCTATGGGAGTTATAGCCGTACTCTACGCCGTGAGTCATGTCCATCTTGCAGACATCAATAAGAAAATCATTGCAGGCGGATTCCATCATTTCAGCCTGGAAGACAGCCTCGTTGGAGTTTGAACCAAGGCAGAGTGTCCCGTGATTAGCCATGATGATGCCCTTTGCATCAGAATACTTCTTAAGGGTCCTTGATACGTTCTCTGCAAGCTTGTCCGTGCCCGGCATCGCATAAGGTGCTACAGGTATTGTCACGTCCTCATCATCAAAATATGAGAACACCTTCTTGATTCCAAGAGTTCCTGCGCAGGTAGCAAATACCTGGTGTGTGTGAACGATAAAGCCGCAGTCCTTGCGGATCCTGTAAGCTGCAGCATGAACCTTAAGTTCGCTCGAGGGCTTGTAATCTCCCTCATAAGAAAAATCATTTATATTGACCTGTACGATCATCTCCGGAGTAAGGTCCTCGTATTTGATTCCACTGGGTGTGATGAGCATATGGTCATCGTCTACTCTGCTGCTGATATTCCCCCAGGTTCTTACAAGGAGTCCGATTTCATGGAGATCTCTGGATATTCTTATTATGTGCTTTTTAGCATCCAAAAGTTCATTCTGATTCATGGTTATCCTCTGATCTGCCCCTCTCCGGTTATCTCGTATTTGTAGGAAGTAAGTTCCTTAAGACCCATAGGTCCTCTTGCGTGGAGCTTCTGGGTGCTGATGCCGATCTCTGCACCAAGTCCGAACTCAAATCCATCTGTAAATCTTGTTGAAACATTGACGTATACGCAGGCTGCATCAACTCTGTCAAGGAACCTCTGAGCTGTCTCTTTGTTCTCGGTTACGATGCACTCTGAATGGCCTGTGTTGTATTTGTTGATGTGGGCAATGGCTTCGTCCACGTTCTTTACTGTCTTAACTGAGATTATGTAGTCAAGATACTCTTTTCCAAAGTCCTCTTCTGTGGCGTCTATTGAGCCCTCGATAAGAGGTTTACTGTCAGCATCTGCTCTTACCTCTACGTTATGCTCTTTCATTGCCTTGGAGAACAGAGGAAGGAACTTGTCCTTGATATCATCATGAACAACCAGGGATTCTGCTGCGTTGCAGACTCCGATTCTCTGGGTCTTGGCATTTATAATGATGGGAATCGCCTTCTCAAGGTCAGCGTCCTTATCTACGTAGATGTGGCAGTTTCCTGTACCTGTCTCGATTACAGGGATGTTGGAGTTCTCTGTGACAGCTCTGATAAGTCCTGCGCTGCCTCTTGGGATAAGCACATCCACGTACTGCTTCATGGTCATGAACTCTTTGGTCACAGCCCTGTCAGTATCCTCGATAAGCTGGATTGCTTCCGGAGTTACGCCTGTTGCTTCAAGAGCTTTCTTGATGGCCTTGGTGATAGCAATATTACTGTGGATGCAGTCGCTTCCACCCTTTAAGATAACTGCATTTCCTGACTTAAAAGTAAGCGCAAAGGCATCAGGAGTTACGTTTGGTCTTGACTCGTAGATTATTCCCACTACTCCCATAGGAACTCTAACCTTCTTTATCTTCATTCCGTTAGGACGGGTAAACTCCTCCATAACTTCCCCGATAGGATCAGGAAGGTCAGCTACCTGCCTTAGTCCCTCAGCAATAGCCTCAATTCTCTTATCATTTAATGTAAGCCTGTCGATCATACCCGGATGCATTCCGTTTTCTTTTGCATGCGCAAGGTCAATCTCATTGGCTGCTATAATGCTGTCTGCGTCGGCAACGATCTCCTCAGCAACTGATCTAAGAGCCTTATTCTTAATTTCAGTGGAAAGATTCTGGACTTCATACTTAGCCTCAAAGGCCTTCTGACAAATAGATGTAAGCGTCATAGGTTCCCCTCCCCGATACTTCTCTTTTTGAAAAAATTCCTCTAAATTATCCCATAAACCTCCCAAAAAGTCTACGCCATTAAAAATGAGTCAGTGGGGACGTTTCAGTTTGACTCAAAATGAGTCAGTGGGTGAGTCAGTGGGGACGTTTCAATTTGACTCAAAATGACATCACATAGTGCCATATTTTGTACGTTAGTTGGAAACGTGATTTCGACCACCACACAACTCTTCTCTATATAAAAAATAGTTGGAATTCGCAAATTAGATTTTCAATTCTGGTGGTGTGAGTGCATCACAAGACATCCGTGAGCAAGGTGCTGTGATGTAGGAAAAACGTTAGACATCAAATATTTAGAAATTATCCAAGCCTAAAGTTTTGTAATTTCCAACCATTTTTCCATAGGAAAATTTTTGTGATGCATTTCAAAAACAAGCTCCAACCAACTTTACTCTATTGGTGGATTTGTGATGCACTTTCAGCCATGCCAGTCTTCAAGCGTTTAAAAAGGAGTCAATGAGAACCGTCCCCATTGACTCCCCATGACTCCGTTCCCGGGGTTCATTTATTTTTTCTTTTTATATTTATAAAAGATAGCGCCGGCGATGGCTACTACTCCGGCAATTGCTGCAACGATTGGAACAACTGCCTTACTCTTCACACCGGCCTTATCGGCTCCGACCTTATCAACGCCTGCTTTACCTGCGTCGCCTTTAACAAGCACAACTGAAGATATAGGCTCTACAGTAACACTTCCCGACACCATCTCTATAACCTCAGTACCGGCCTGTTCTCCCTTAACATACACATTCCAGTTTCCTTCAGGAAGAGCCACAACAGTCTCAGCTTCATTCGGATTAAACGCCAGGAATATCTGCTCTGCGCTCTCGCCGGGAAGAGACTTATCTGAGTTATCCATCACAAATGCCAGTACATTCTTATCAAGTCCTTCGACAGCCTTAACTCTGGCTGAAACATCTTCCGCTGAAGAAAGCCTAAGCAGCGCATGCTCTTTTCTAAATGCTATCAGCCCCTTATAGAATTCCAGGTTCTTCTCATACCCCGGATCATCAAGGTTCTCCCACTTAATGCAGTTCACCTCATCCCCCGAGCTGTAGCTGTTTGAGTCAAAAGAGCCGTCCTCTTTAACCTTGGTTCTCAGAATCTCCTCACCTGCCTGCATGAAAGGCACACCCTCAGCAGTCAGATAAAAGCTTGCTGCAAGGTTGCTCATCTTTATCCAGGACTCTTCATCCAAATCAGTTCTTGATCCTGCAATCCTGTCAAAGAGAGTATTGTTGTCATGGCAGGATGCATACTGAATGATCTGTGACGGATTCTTGGACCAGGTCTCGTTTGCAAGGAAAGATGCTGTCATTGCTCTCTCAGCATTTCTTGCTCCTGATGCCCATCCTACCTCTGAGGTACTGAATACGCTTCCCTTTAAGCCGTCACGGATATTGTCATTGAAATAAGCAAAGCCCGGTGTCTTCTCTGAAGACTGCTGAGTTGCCATCACAACATTTTCCTTGGTCACATCAGTATTCATGCTCCATCCTTCGCCGTAGAAAATCACATCAGGATGTGTCCCATGAACCTTCTCAACGATCTCATTTATAGTGTCCACATCAAGAAGTCCCACAAGGTCAAATCTAAATCCGTCAATGTGATACTCATCAGCCCAGTAGCATACCGAGTCAACAATGTATTTCCTTACCATGCTTCTCTCTGAAGCAGTGTCATTTCCGCAGCCGGAGCCGTTTGAATATGTTCCGTCTGCATTTATTCTTGAGAAATATCCCGGCACAAGACGGTTTATGCAGAAGTCTTTTCCACTGTAAACATGATTGTAAACAACGTCCATAACAACAGAAAGCCCATTGTCATGAAGAGCCTTAACCATCTCCTTAGCCTCTTTTACCCTGACATTTCCATCGTGGGCATCGGTCGAATATGAGCCTTCCGGAACATTGTAGTTAACAGGATCATATCCCCAGTTAAAGCGCTCTGAGCTCTCATCGTTCTCATCAACAGAACCAAAATCATAGAAAGGAAGAAGGTGAATGTGAGTAACGCCAAGGCTCTTGATGTAATCAATACCCGTAGCATTTCCTCCCTCAGTCTTGGTTCCTGTCTCAGTAAATGCAGTATACTTGCCTGCATTAGCCATGTTGCCCTTCTCATCCACGGAAAAATCGCGAATATGAAGTTCGTAGATCACTGCATCAGTCATACTCTCTGATGCGTGTGGATTCTTGTCATCCGCCCAGCCTTCCGGATCAGTTGAATCAAGATCAATGACCATAGCTCTTTTTCCATTGACACCTGTAGTTCTGGCATAAGGATCGCAGGCTTCTACATTCAGTCCGTCAAGAACCGCAGTATATGTGTAATAAGTTCCCGCGAGATTCTCAGAAACTTCTGCCACCCATGTACCCTTCTCGCCAGCCGTCATCTCGACGGTTTCAACCAGGTCTTTTTTCCAAGGATCCCCGGACTCGTATAAATTCACTGATACACTCTCAGCAGTCGGTGCCCATACGCGGAACACAGTTTTATCTGCCGAAACTGTCGCGCCAAGGTCATCACCCTCGTAAGTGTACTGATCTTCAAATTCCTTCGTAGAATATACAATAGGCATGTTTACAGGAAACTCCTGTCCATCGAAGCCAAGTCTGTAATTTCTGTTAGGATCCAGTACCTCACCGATTGTCAGATCATAGAAATACTGCGTATCGGAAGCCTTCTCTGAAAGCTCAGCCTTTGTCACTTCTACATCTCCAAGTCGTCCGCTGACATAGAAAGTATCGAGCAGAGACTCATCAATTTCGCCCGTAAGTTCAATCTTTATTGTCTTATCGCCGTCATAAACAGCGCTTTTAAGCTTAGTTCCGGTCATTACATCCTCCCCGTATTCTTTTTCGCAGCCTTCAACTCCCGATTCCACATAGGCGTGAACCGTGCCTGAGACAACCTCGGAAAGATCAATGAACTGATCCATATCAACGTCCTTGTCCCAGTCCTGCGTCCTTACGATATAGCCAACCTTGGTCTTACCTGCAGGAACGCTATATGTTGCAACCATCTCTCCGTTTTCATCTTTAAACGGAATTCCCTCGCCTTCTCCGCCGTCAGGCCACATCCATACATCCCAGCCGTCGTACTGTTCATCATCCCTGTGATAGTGAAGCTTGAGTGTAACTCCCTCATCTGCTCTTACTGTTACTGACAAGCCCAGCTCTGATAACAGGGCAAAAGACATTACTACTGCCGCCAAAAGAGCTAACGACCGCCTAAATACAACATTTTTCACTTCAAAATTCCTCCCCCGATATTTTATGGAAAACGTTTTCCTATGTATTGTACCGCACGCCAACCTTTCGGTCAACAATAAATACCCCCGGCCCGTATCTCTACAAGCCGAGGGTATTTCTTCTGTAGATGATATAGCTGAGCAAGAAAAAATCATCGCTGCTCTACAAGCAGAATACAAAGAATTTAAAGCAGATAAATAAACAAAACGCGGCCGTCATTGGCCGCGTTTCTTATTCACTATCAAATTGTATATAACCGTTCCTCATCTCTGCCCAGCTATAGTCTGACATATACTTGCCCTTATACTCATTAAGGGCATCCACATCCCCCTCAAGTAAGCGATAGTAATCGCAGTCTATAAGGTCTTTTCTTATGGCAATCTCACGGTGCTCCCTGATAAGAACCTGCTCCATTCCTATCTCTTTGAGAGTATTTTTCAGATCATTAATTATTACTCTGATCCTGTTCTGCTCCGCCTTGTTGTCACTTCCGCCTTCCTGCCACAGGGCCAGAGCAATTTCGCCCGTGTTACAGGCTGCGCCTTCTCTGTCTATAAGGTACGCAAAAAGCTCTTTTGACTGCTTTCTTGAGAAGATAACAGGCTCGCCTTTCCAGTAAACATCGAAATGTCCAAAGCACCTTACTTCAAGTTTATCCTGATCTGCCACAGTAGCTTTCGGAATATAATCCAGTTCTCTCTGAATGTCCTGTACGGTAAGTGGCTTGAGAAGATATCCATGGGCCTTTATCTTGAAGGCTTCGATTGCATATTCACTGTAACCTGTTACAAATATGATCTTGGTTGAAGGTGAAAGCTCTTTTGTCTTAATAGCAAGCTCAAGTCCTGTTATTCCCGGCATCTCGATGTCTGAAAAAACAACGTCCGGCTTTTGCCCCTCTTTTATAGCATCAAGTGCTGCTTTAGCTCTGTTAAAAGCCACAACTTCCGCATCCGGAACAGCTTTTTTGATTTCCTTCCCGGAAGCTTCCAGAACTAATTCTTCGTCGTCTATAGCGAAAATCAGCATTCCTACTCTCCTATTGGTAATTTAATAATTGCTTTTGTTCCTTTGCCGATCTCGGAATCGATTATAAGCTCTCCGCCGGCAATATTCTCGACACGCTCCCTGACGTTTATGATTCCGATGTGTGCTTTGTTCTTAGTATTTCTGACATCTTCCGGCACAAAGCCCGGGCCATCGTCCTCAACTATAACCTCTACTGTATCTCCTGTCTTTTTGGTTCGTATTATAACGGTTCCCTGTCCGTTCTCACTCTTTCTGACGCCATAGGTAACAGCATTTTCAACAATAGGCTGAAGCGTAAGTGTTGAAATCTTGAAATTCGTATACTCAAGGTCATACTTAACACAGAGGTCATCTCCGAAACGAAGTTTCTGAAGTTCAAGATATCCCTTTACATGCTCAAGTTCCCTTGAAAAATCTATCGGTTTTTCCGCAGTCAGAGAGTCCATATTGTGACGCAGATACACTATGAATGTATCGATAGCCTCTGATGCTTTCTCAGGGTCTTTAACACACAATTGTTTGATGGTTGTCAGTGAATTGAACAAAAAGTGAGGCTGAATCTGCGCCTGAAGAATGTCGAGTTTAAGCTTGGCATTTTCAGCTTCTTTCCTGTAATAGAGCTCTGTCTGGTCATTTATAATATAGCTTAGCATAAAAATCGCAGCTATAACTGAACTAAGCGCTATAAAATGAATTCCAAACACTCTGGCCTGAATTAACATGGCAAATATCGGGGCAACGTTAAAAACGATAAAAGCATGTTTCTCTTTGGGCGTAAGCTTATCTTTCAAATCCCAAACTGCAAAAAGGTTTACTCCGGCTATCAGTACCGTTGGAATAAGCAGTATAGGATACAGCGGTCCTCTTTGATAAACATTATCAAGATTGACATAGTAAACTCTTCCGTCAAAGAGATTGTAGATCAAAATAAGAGTATAGACTGCCCATAATCCTGCGGAAATCATAAATATCCAGTGTTTCCACCATTTGTCTATACCACTGATATACAAAGTGAGTGCTGTTATGAGCACTGTAAGGATTGACGCAAAAATAGCCTGTGCAAAGAACACAATACGGCTTAACAGCACCCATCCATAACCTTGATACTCATAGGTAATGCCTCGTATAATAAGGCTCAGAATATATAAGTTTAGCACCGAAAACAGCCATGTCATAAAGCCTCTGGTTTTGCCTTCAATATTTCTGTTTATGCGCACCTGTAACAGTCCCACTATTGCTATAGCAAGACCCACCACAACCAATATTAGGTTTACAACCCTGATCTCATAAGTCATTTTCAGATTCCTCTAAAGAAGAACTCGAAACTATATTTTCCTTCCTTTGGCAGCAGGTATTCAGGATGAGGTCTTGATCCCCAGCTGTCATCGCCTGCGATACCCATTTGTCCCATTGCTGCTCTTACATAAGTGTAATGTACCTGTGGAAGCTCAAACGGATGAGCTGCATTTTCCACCTCATGCGGCGAATAAGGAAGTGCACTGAAGTAGAAAGGTTTGCCGAAGAACATCATTCCTCTTCCTCTCTTATCAGTAACCTTGGCGTATCTCACATCGCACTTGTTGCCACACTCCTGTGGAACCAGGTACTTGGCGAAATTATCCTTAACTTCGTTCCTATAGATACCAAGCTTACCTCCGCGCTTTCTGTCGACGTAGGTCTCATCAGGTCCAAGACCGTACCAGGTAAGCTGGTCATAGTCGGCATTTAACTTGAACATCATGCCAAACTCCGGCGCATCACCAAGCTCTTTTACAAGATCCATATCCATCGCGCATCTTATGGTTCCGTCCCCGAATACCTCGTAGGTAACAAAGCACTCAGACTTTGGTGTTGTTGGCAGGAAGTACTTGTACTTAATGCTGATTGAGTTTTGACCCGGCACAACATCAGGCATCTTCATGTCTGCCAAAGAATAGCCCTTAAGTGTGGAGTAAAGACTTGCAATCTTCCACTGAGCATAGTCATTGGTCATGGTATAGCCATTGTCATTGTCAACCGGTGCTCTCCAGAAGTTGGGAGCCGGAGCCTTCTCGATCATTTCCTTGCCGCAGTACACATAGGAAACCAGCGCAGCTGACGGGTATGTGAAAAGAGCTGAGAAATCATCACCATATATTCCAAGGTTGCTATTGCCCAAAACCACCTTAAGCGGCTTATCGCACTTATACGCACTAAAGAACTCTCCCACAGTGGTCTGGCCGAAGGCGACCTCGTGTCCTTTCTTAGCCCACACCTTATCTTCTTTAAGCGCAAAAGACACTGTCAGAGTAAATTCAACATCGCTTCCTTTAAGTGACTCTGCTTTTCTGTAAGCAGCCACTGCATCCAAAATCTGTTCCGGAACTGCAAAGCTCTTTGAAGTAAGCGCCTCAACACTTATATCCATACTGCATGCACAGATCATTTTTCCATTGGCAGAAAGAGTAATGCCTGCATCAAAAATATCTGTATTAACAAAGAGGTTCTTGTTTATTACCTTGAACTCTTCACCGCTCTTATCAAACTCAACGGAAATATTCTGGTAGTTGAATTTAACTTCCTGCATCTTGGGTGAAGGAGTTCTGTCGCCGTAAGCAATTCCGTTTCCGGAGAAGTTACCGTCAGTTGGCCTGTCGTAAAAGTCTCCGCCATAGGCCTCAAACTCTTTTCCGTATCTGTCCTTTTTCGTGATCGACTGGTCGATATAATCCCAAATAAATCCGCCCTGGTATCTTGGCTCAGTATCTGTCAGATCAGTGTAATAGTGCATTCCACCGCAGGAATTACCCATTGCATGAGTATACTCACAGCAGATAAACGGTTTATCCTTGTTCTTATCAAGGAATGCCTTGATGTCTGCAGCGTGAGGATACATCTGGCTCTCCATGTCAGAGGTATCGTTGTAGGTTCTGTCGTGGAAGACGCCCTCGTAGTGCACAAGCCTTGTGTCATCTAGCTTTTTGAAAAAAGCTGACATCTCTTTTATAACTTTTCCGCCATGGGACTCGTTTCCACAGGACCAGATAAGGATTGAAGGGTGGTTCTTATCCCTCTGGTAGCAGGAATTGACCCTGTCCAAAAGAAGGTCTTCCCAGATTTCATGATTGCCTGGAACCACGTACTCTTTTGGCTGAGCGCCTCTCTCAAAAGGCTCCCAGGTTCCGTGGGTCTCCATGTTATTCTCAGCAATAAGGTAGAGTCCATATATATCACAGAGCTCATAAAGAGCTGAATCATCCGGATAATGGCTGGTCCTTATCGCGTTGATATTGTTCCTCTTCATAGTTGTAAGGTCAGTTATGAGCTCATCCCTGCTGGGAACACGGCCGTTCTTGTTGCTGAACTCATGTCTGTTGACACCCTTAAAGACAATGCGCTTGCCGTTAAGCATCATCAGACCATCTTTCATCTCAAAACGTCTAAAGCCAACGAGCTGTCTGATAACTTCAGTCTCCTTGCCCTCAGCATCCTTAACGGTAATGAAAAGCTCGTAAAGATTTGGCTCTTCTGCACTCCAAAGTACAGGATTATCTACATGAAACTTGCCTGTATTCTCACCTGAATCTGAAAGAGTCAAAGTCTCTTCAATTACTCTTTCACCATCTCTGCTAAGAAGAAGCTCAATGGTTCCAGCACCTTTAGTAAGTGCCTTAAACTCAATATCTGCACTCTGTAAGTCATCAGCAACATAAGGCTTGATAGAAAGGTCCAAGACATGAGTCTTCGGAACACTATAAAGGTATACAGATCTGTAGATTCCGGAGAATCTGAAGAAGTCCTGATCCTCACACCAGCTTCCGGCCGTCCACTTAAATACTCTTACGCAGAGCCTGTTCTGTCCCTCTACAAGGTAATCTGTCAGGTCGAATTCAGCCGGATCAAAGGTGTTCTCAGAATATCCGACAAACTTACCGTTAAGCCAGAGCGCAAATCCGCTCTCAACGCCCTGGAAGGAAATGCATACCTTATCCTGCTCAAAGCCTTCAGCCAGGGTAAAAAGCTTGACATAATCCGCAACCGGATTAAACTCCTGCGGAATCTCAGGAGGAGTGAGTCTCTCTCTTCCATCCCACGGATACTGTACATTCACATACTGAGGTTTATCATAACCTTCCATCTGAATGTGAGCAGGAACTCTTATCCTGTCCCAACCTGTCGTATCAAAATCATCAGCCCAAAAGCCTTCAGCCGCGCCTTTTATATTCTTCGCATAATGGAAATGCCATACTCCATCAAGGCTCATTCTAAAGCTGCTATTACCTGTTAAAAGCTCCTCTTCCGATTTATAGGCCACATGGTCAGAGTGGGCCGGGAGTCTGTTTATGGCAAACACCTTAGGGTCTTTTACTACTTCATAATCAAAAGCGTTCATTTCATACCTCATCTTATAGTTTCATTTTCATTTATCAACATCATTGGCTTAACGTCATTGATGTCCGTATCTATGATCTCATCAGCAATCTGGCACGCAAAACAAAGCGCCACTGTTTTGTAGTAGGGGTACTTCTTGAGGTATCTGTCATAAAATCCAGCCCCATAACCGATTCTGTTAAGCTCTCTGTCAAACACAGCACCCGGCACTATTACAAGTGTCTTCTCAGGATCAAGCTCTTTTGCCACATCAGAAGAATCATTGATCTCAGGCTCTCTGATGCCGAAGGCTCCCTCGCTCATCTCCTCCAGAGAATCTATCCTGACAAATTCCATCTCTGACTTTTCTACGTCAGTTACTTTTGGGCAAAAGACATTTTTCCCCATTGAAAGTGCATCCAGGATTATCTCGTCTGTGATAACCTCGCCTTTTCTTGATGCATAAGCCAGGATATTCTCGGCATTTTTGTACTCAGGAAGTTCAACTATCCTCTCAAGTATCTGTCTGCTCTTTTCCTGCTTGATCTCTGTAGGAATGGTCTGCCTTTTTGCTATGTATTTGGTTCTAAGTTCTCTCTTATCCATATCGTCCCTGTCTTTATTTAAGTAGTTTAGCTGCAATCCACTCAGCACTTCTGATGCCATCCATGGCTGCTGACATTATGCCACCGGCATATCCTGCTCCCTCTCCGCAGGGGAAAAGGCCCGCAATGCTTGTGGACTCTCCGGTATCTCCTCTGTTAATGCGTACCGGTGATGAGGTTCTGCTCTCAACTCCAAGCACCAGCGCATGAGAGTCATTGTAGCCCTTTATCATTCTGCCAAAGTTCTCCATTCCTTCCACGAAAGCTTTGTTCAGCTCGTCCGGAAGGATCTTGTGAACCTCAGCAAACTCGTATTTTCCCTTGGTCTGGGGAGAAAAACTCTCGACATCAATGTAGTCTTTATCAGGCCCCTTTTCTACACTACCGCAGGCCTTCTTAAAGTTTCCATAGTACTCGGCAGGGATCCTTCCTCCTGCGAGATTATAGGCTTTCTCTTCAAGTCCTCTTTGGAACTCTACTCCTGAAAGAGTGTCACCTCCTCCAAAGTCACTGGGGTCGACAGTGATGATAATTGCAGAATTCGCATTTCTGCCGTCTCTTCCGCTATAGCTCATACCATTAACAGCAAGTCGCCCCTTCTCGGAAGATGCATTAACAACATATCCTCCGGGACACATGCAGAAAGAGTACACGCCTCTTCCACTTTCTGTTGTGGTAACCAGCTTATAAGGCGCTGCTCCAAGCCCCTTAACCTTTGTAGCTCCGTACTGACTAAGGTTTATAAGGCTCTGCGGATGCTCAACCCTAAAGCCAACAGCAAAGGGCTTAGGCTGCATCTCAACCTGCCTGTTCTTTAGCATATAGAAAGTGTCTCTTGCGCTGTGACCGATTGCCAGAACTGCAGCATCGCACGGAATTTCACGCTCTACGCTATCCGGCCCTTCTGCCTTCACACCCTTTAATACACCCTTATCATCTATAATCAGCTCAGTTACCTTGGTCTCGAAATATACCTCACCACCAAGGCTCTTTATATCTTCTCTGATATTCTTGACAACACTCTTTAATATATCCGTTCCAATATGAGGCTTAGCTTCATACTTGATCCGCTCCGGAGCTCCGTGATTTACAAATATATCAAGAGCTTCTGCTCCACGGCATTCTTTGTCCTTGACCATGGTGTTGAGCTTACCGTCAGAGAAAGTTCCTGCTCCTCCCTCGCCAAACTGAACATTGGTCTTCTCGTCCAATTCACCTCCGGCCCAGAACTTATCTACGATCTCGCTCCTCTTATCAACATCCGCTCCACGCTCTAATATCACAGGCTTAAATCCCTGCCTTGCCAGCTCATATCCACAAAAAAGTCCCGCCGGCCCACAGCCTATGATAACAATACGCTTCTCTTCAAGATCTTTTCTCTTTCCCTCTTCTCCACCTACATGACTCCAAAAATCATAGGTCTTCTCCGAAACCACCGATACATTCTTATCCCTACACGCCTTAACTATTTTCTCCTCAGGCTTTCCATTCACCTTAAGATCAATAGTATAAATATGGTATAACTCCGGCTTCTTCCTGGCATCCAAAGAATGCTTAACTATACTCAAAGATTCAATATTGCTCTCTTGAATCTTTAGTATTTTACAAGCCTTTTTCTTAAGAAAACTAACCATAGCCTTCGTGCCATAGTCCATATTCTCATCATGTTTTAATTTTATCTGACCAATTCTAATCATATATCAACTTTCTGTTACCATTCAGAATTTTACTGATTATCGGTTGTCAATAGCCAGGGCAACTGTCCGAATCTGTGGGTTTAAGCGGCAAAATGCATCCAATTTTGCGAGTTTAAACCACGTAGACGAGACCAACCAATCTTAAGTGCCTATGCACGCAGAGATTGGTGCCCTGGGCTCGCCGGAGTGCTCGGTTTAACCGAGTAAAAGTAGATGCAATATGCCGCTTACCCCCGCAGATTCGGACAGTTGCCCGTCCCATTTCACAATGATGCAGCACAACCTGCAATGCTTCCACTGGTCCAGGCGAATTGGAGGTTGTATCCTCCGCAGCGGCCGTCGACATCGAGGAGCTCACCGACGCAGTAGATGCCGGGGGCGGTTTTGCAGGAGAAATCGCTTCCGATGTCGCCGAGGCTTATGCCACCGGTTGTTACCTGTGATGCCTGATAGCCGTAGCTGGAGTCAATTGCAATCTTCACATTTCTATAGGTATCCAATATGCACTCTGCCATGCTGACTGAGATATTCTTCATTTTCATTTTTCTGCCCACCTTCATCCTGCCAAGGACCATGTCCGTGATCCCACTGTTGGCAAAGCCCTGCAGAAACTCTTCAAGTGTTCTCTCATCCTTAAGGCGCAGCATATCTGCCTTAAGAGCATTAAAATCGCTCTCGTCGTAGTCCGGGAAGAAATCAAGAACAGCATAAACGGGCTTTTTCTCTTCGACAAATTTTATGACTTCTCTTGAGGCCTGCATAACGGGTATTCCCGAAATTCCATCACTGCTAAGCTGCACTTCACCGTATTCGCCTGCGAGTACCTCGCCTCCCAAAATAAAAGAAACCTCTGCAGTAGCTCTTACTCCGGCAGAAGGCATAATCTCACCCTCCGCCACCTTAAAGCCCACCAGTGCCGGATGAGTGTCTTTTACAGTCATTCCTATGTTCTTGCAAATGTAGTAGCCATCACCTGTGGACATGGTACTCTTTGCGCCTGAGAGTGCGCCCATGGACAGGATAACGGCGTCTGCTTCGTACTCTGCCTTGTTGGTATTAAGAAGCACTCTACTGCCCTCAAGGCACTTAACTCCCTTGACCTGTTCGCCAAGGTTAACAGATATTCCAAGCCTGTTTATCTCATTTATAAGAGCATTAACCACGCTCATGGCCTGTCCGGAAACCGGGTAAATATAACCGTCCTCGCTCTTTACCACAACTCCCATAGACTTAAAGAAGGATATGACATCCTCTACGCCGTAGGTGGACAGCCACTCCTTCATCCTTGCTCTGGCAGGTGGGTTAAAGCACTCTTCTCTCATATCAAGATTGGTCAGATTACATCTGCCGTTTCCTGTCATTGAGAGCTTTTTTCCCAGCACAGAATTCTTTTCTATTATGGTGACACTTGCACCATTTCTTGCTGCGTAAATAGCTGCACACATTCCGGCAGCTCCTCCGCCTGCAACAATTATCGATTTACCCAAGATCAGCCCTCTTCATATCGATCGCGCCTTATAGCAGTGGAAATGCCATAGAACAGATTACCGAAAGGCACCCTTTTAAGCTCGTGAGCAAGGAATCCTCCTGTAATTACCATTACAAGCATATATACCACCCAGAAAATTAAAGCGCAAAGAATCAACGTAAGTATATCGCCGATAACATTAATAAGCAGTTTATTCAAAAGAAATACTACAAGCCCTGCAGCTGCTGCAGAAGCTAAAGGAAGCAAAAAGCTCTTCATCCACTCATGGTGATGATGGAGCACCTTAGAGAGCATGAAATAGCAAGAAGCATCGTAGATTCCTACAGCCAGAATTCCCGACAGCAGAACTCCCATAACTCCCATATTTACCGGCCATACAAGCAGTACCAGAAGAATAATATGGAAAGCCCAGCCGATTCCAAGATTAACCAGTGCAGCCACTGACTTACCCATATGATTCAAAAGCCAGGATGACATGATAGCATGGCTGGCGCACATGATCATAAGTCCCCCAAGGCTCATCAGTGAATTAGCCAGAGCGTTACTTTTTCCATAAAGAGCGATTAGTATGGTCTCAGCAGTTGCAAACACAAATACCGATACCGGTATGAAAAATGCATTTGAAAATCTGATAAGGCGTCTGTATCTGTCTCTTGCACCTTCAAGCTCATCTCTTTCAATCCTTGCCATAACCCTGTTCATGGATTTGATATAAGGCAAAGTGCAGATAATTGTAAAAAGAACTATGGTGCAGATGACATAGCCCGCATAGATACCGAAACTTGCCATGTAATCCACATCTTTATGCACCTTTCTGGTAAAGATGCAGTAAAAGCAAAGATCAACCAAAACTGCCAGTGCAGGTGTAGCGTAAAGTGGCATTAAAGGTCTGATTCCTGCCAGCACATCATTTTTGTTATCGAGGTATCTGGGGGCTCCGTTCTTTACAAATTCCTGTATCTCACCCTTTCTAAGGTGATAACTTATCACTGTCTGAATAAGTCCAACAAGGCTTCCAAGAAGTATTCCTGCCATAAGTCCTGTCGATCCGTAGACTGCGGAAAACTCGTCAGCGTGAAGAAGCCCGTTAACCTTAAGTCCATAGTTATATAAAATCCCAACTGCGATGGTTCCTGATACTATTGATACAAGAGCAATCAGAATATCTGATAAAGCTATTGGTTTGGTATAACCGATTCCCTGCAAATATCCCCTCAGAACTCCCTGAATTCCCAAAAAGATGACTGAAGCTCCTGCCAGAATAAGCTGGATAAAACCTCTGTCTGTTCCAAGTACAACGCTGCAAAGAGTGTAGCTAAGCGCAATCAAAAGACCTCCAAGCACCAGCGAAGCGATACTGAAAATCCTCATGGATCTCTGCATATTGGTCTCTGCGTTATGGAACTGCGATCTTCTGGCACGAAGCCTTACCATGATATAAACAGCCTTCTGCACTGCAAGTACCAGGCTGCAATATAGACAGCCATATAGGAAAAAAGGTCCAACTGCAAAAAAAGCTCCCTTTTCACCGCATATTCTAATAGCCACAATCCAGTAAACCATCATTACCAGCACTGCCAGGTAAACGGCAGCGGTCAGGATGTGCGGCCTTATTCTCTTCTCTTCTGAGTAGGTCTTCATATTTTATTCCCCATTAAAGGAGTCAGTCTCTGGTAATACCAAGTTTACCCAGAACATCCTCCTGCTTTTTTTCCATAACCTTTGCCTCTTCCTCTTCCATGTGGTCATATCCGCACAGATGAAGCATGCTGTGTGCAACCAGAAAGGCAAACTCCCTCTTAACACTGTGGCCATAATCTTCAGCCTGAGAACGTACTCTGTCCTCGTTGATTACTATATCCCCAAACATGATCTTACCGGTATCGGGATCAAGAAGATCCACCAGCTGCTCCCCTAAAAGCACTGAAAAATCCCCTGCATTCTCATAGCTCACATTTGGGAAAGACAGTACATCTGTCGGTGAATCGATTCCACGAAACTCCTTGTTAAGCTCATGTATTCCCTTGCTGTCTGTAATGGTAAGGCCAACCTCGATATCAGCAGCACAGCCCTCCATATCAAGCACAGTATCTGCAACGCTCTTTGCCAGTTCTTCTATATCAAAGCCAAAGTCAGCATCTACTTCATTCTCAACGTAAAAAGTCATAGTATAATTTCTCTTTCTTAAGAAGTGCCCGCATCTTGTCAAAGTCCCTGAAGGTTACATCGTAGTCCTTTAAATCTCCGTCACTATACTTCTTATCCAAGATGCCATCTATCAGTTTGTCATAATCTATTTTAGCATCTTTGTTCTTTTTTATCAGATACATTATTGATGCTATTACCGTTTCACTCAGCTGGACTGCCAAAGCCTCTTTTGACTTGATGGCACCCTTTGCAGGCTCTATGTACTCATGAAGAAACTCAATGGCTTCCAACGGGAAATTATTCTCTTCATAATAGTGGCTCACGTCAGCCCATTTAAGCCCGTCACCAAGTAGCCCAATCCTGTGATAGTAAGCACAGGCCTTGACAGCTCTTGCATTAAGACCAAGTCCAAGAGCAATTCTCTCCGCAAGATACCCTGTGTGGATAGCCCTGAAATACTCATCCTTGTCTTTTTCCTTGAGTGCTGCCAGAAGCGGATACTCAACATCGTTGATCTCCATGTACATGTCGTTGGACTTCCTGATAACATAAACACCGAACATATTGAGGAATATCAAAAGGATAATGAGATTCAGCATCAGGTTCAGGATTGGCAGTATCAGAATGTTGATAGAAAACGTCCTGTTCTGGAAGAGTACATTGAAGGCTATCAGCAGAACAGCCTGCATCAAAAGAGATATAAATACCGGAAGCGCAACCTGTGTTTCCTCTCCAAGGTCTTTAAACAGAGCAAGTGCAACTGTGCCGGCAAGCACATACATAAACAGCTCGCTGACACTTCCTGTATCCTCAAGCAATACAGACAGCGTAACGAAGAACACTCCGGACATCATACCTATCTCTGTATTTGAAAGCAGCGCCATCACCACGATAAGTGACATATATGGCCAGAATTCACTGGGAACAAGGGAAAAGAGACATGACAAAACCACCATGAGCATATATACGATAAAATACCTGTTCCTTTTATAAAAGTTATCGTAGGAGAATCCTTCCTTGCCCTTACCTGCTGCATCCATCAGCATAAAGATAATGGTTCCCGCTCCAACTAGTGAAACTATGGTATTCCTGAGTATAGCCTCATGGCTCTTTCCCAATATAAATGACATGCCAAAGACAAATGCTCCGGTAAAAAAGAACATTATGGCATAAAGAATCTTTATCCTGTTAAGTGACCCCTTCTCACTTTCCATTTAGTGAACTTCTCTCCAACTTCTGAACTCTTTTCCTGGTCTGCTTGTTAGCAGCCTTTTTCTCATAGTCCTCGTAGGCCTTAACAATCTTCTGAACCAGCGGATGTCTTACTACATCAGCGCTTGTAAGGTTGCAGAAAGCAATATCATCAATCCCCTTAAGTACTGCACTTGCTATATCAAGTCCTGACTTAGTTCCCGGTGCAAGGTCCTTCTGAGAAGCATCACCTGTGATGATAACCTTGGAACCAAAGCCGATTCTGGTCAGGAACATCTTCATCTGAGCAGGAGTTGTATTCTGTGCCTCATCAAGAATGATAAAGGCATTGTCCAGAGTTCTTCCCCTCATATAGGCAAGAGGAGCAACCTCAATAAGTCCCTTCTCCATGTTCTTGATAAAGTTCTCTGTACCCATGATCTGATACAGCGCATCGTATAGAGGTCTTAAATACGGGTCTACCTTACTCTGAAGGTCACCGGGCAAAAAGCCCAGCTTCTCTCCCGCCTCGATGGCAGGTCTTGTAAGGATGATACGGCTTACTTCATCCCTCTGAAAGGCTGTGATGGCCATTGCCATTGCAAGGTAAGTCTTACCTGTTCCGGCAGGTCCCAGGCCAAATACTATCATCTTATTTCTGATGGCGTCTATATATCTCTTTTGACCAAGGGTCTTGGGCTTGATTGGCTTACCGGAAACAGTATGGCAGATAACGTCCATATCAATACCGGCAAGGACATTGTCTTTTTCCTTGACCTCTTTCTCCATTGTATCATCATTCTTGAGGGAAATGGCATATTCTACGCTCTGTTCCTCAACAAGTGACCCTCTTCTTGAAAGAGTCACCAGCTCCCTGATGATCTGTGAAGCTCTGTTTGCCCCTTCTTTGTCCCCTATTATGTGAAGCTGACCGTTTCTGTCGATGATCTCAACGGAAAGGCTCTTCTCAATTTTCCTGATGTAGCTGTCATTTCCGCCAAAGATATTTCTCTCATCCTCAGCTGTAAGTGACAGTGTCAGTTCTGTGATCTCACTCATACATATCCCCAAATCTTTTATTTATGATAGGGCTCATTGTTAATGATCCTGTAGCCCCTGTAAATCTGCTCCAGCAGTATAACCCTCATCATCTGGTGAGGGAACGTCATGTCAGAAAAGCTTATTGCCTGGTCCGACCTCTTAAGTACGCTCTCGTGAAGTCCCAAAGATCCCCCTATTACAAACTGAATGTGGCTGACTCCCGAAAGAGCCTTTTTATCGAGAAATTCCGCAAAAGCTTCCGAAGTAAATCGCTTACCTGCTATCTCAAGCGTGCAAACAAAGGCGTGGTCATCGATATTTTTAAGGATTCTCTCCGCCTCTTTTTTCTTGATCTGATCGCAGATGGCAGGAGGGGCATCATCAGGAGTCTTCTCATCCTGCACCTCACAGATGTCAAGCTTGCAATAGCGCGATAGTCTCTTGGAATACTCAGAAATAGCGTCATTCCAATACTTTTCTTTAATTTTGCCGACAACAATGAGAGTTATCTTTATCACAAATGCTCCTTATTTCCTAACATTTCCGCCGGTTATGATACCGGATACACCATTGTTCTTGGCGCCCTCTTCAGTCATGTATATATGGCGCTCTGTATCCTTCTGAAGGCTAAGGACAGGAATCTTGCCGTTGGTACCAAGTGCAGCATGCAAAACCTGTTCCCAGGTACCGTTATTGCATTTTCCGTCCCACTCATAAGCATCGCCGTTTTTATCGACGGTAATTATGTACATATCACCATTATAGTAGCCATCCTTGAAACCGCCAATGGCATTCTGCATATAGATATCGACATTATTCATATAGTCGGATACATAGTCATAGTGCTCCTGACCCTGTCCGTTTGGAAGGTCGCCGGACCATTCTCCGGTGTACATATGCTCTTTTACCACATACTGACTGTAGTTTGGATAGAAAGAGATCCAGGTTCCGTTTCCGCTCCTGACGCCCTCGGACCATTCTCCGAAGTAATACTGGTTATTGGCATATACTGCAAGGCCTGTTCCGTTTGGAACTCCATCCCCTGTTGTATCCCCGTAGTAATAGAAATCTTTGCTGCCTGTAAGGCTATAAGACATAACTTCAAATCTCTCAAGGTGTGCAAGATCTCTTACAGCCTCTGTATTACCGTCTGCCCAGTAGGTATACATTTCCTTCAACTGAGCATTTAATTCGTACTTTATGCCCTTATATACATCCTTTAAAACGGCTGTGTTTGTTGCATAGAAGCTGTTTCCTGAAACTGAATTCTTAGCTGTGTCCTTGTATTCGGAAGTAGCTGTAACTGCAACTGTTGCTGCAGTAGAGCTGTCTGCTGCACTTTCGGAAGAACTCTCCGATGAAGCGGTGCTTCCGGTCAGAGCGCCGGCACTTGCATCTGTAGATGCCTGATTGCTGCTGGCATAATCCGTGATGTTCTCGTTCATCCTCTCCTCATCGTTGCTTTTTTTCCCTGTAAGAGCCAGGAATAAAACCAGGATAAGAAGTATTACCGATGCGACTCCTGCTGTGATCGCGATCTTAATTTTTTCCTCTTTATTCATGATACAATCTCCATTTCACTAACTTTGTTATTATACCATGGTATCAGGTAATTCTTAAGATTTACCGTCGAAAATTCTTAAGATTTCTTAAGAATTAGACTTTATTTCAATAAAAAACTGCCACAGAAAATTCTGTGGCAGTCTTCACTGACTAAATTACTTTGAAAGATACTCGTCAATACCCTTTGCAGCAGCTTTTCCTGCACCCATGGCAAGGATAACTGTAGCAGCTCCGGTAACAGCATCTCCGCCGGCAAATACGCCCTTCTTTGATGTCTGTCCGTTTGCTTCCTCTGCAACGATACACTTTCTTCTGTTAACTTCAAGTCCCTCGGTTGTAGAAGAGATAAGAGGATTAGGTGATGTACCAAGTGACATGATAACTGCATCGCACTCAATCTCAAACTCTGATCCGGGGATCTCAACAGGGCTTCTTCTTCCTGACTCATCAGGCTCGCCGAGCTCCATGCGGATACATGTGATGCTCTTAACCCAGCCGTTCTCGTCAGCATGGATCTCTACAGGGTTTGTGAGAAGATCAAAGATGATTCCCTCTTCCTTAGCGTGATGTACTTCTTCCTTACGTGCAGGAAGCTCTTCCTCACCACGTCTGTATACTACGTGAACCTCTGCTCCGAGACGGAGAGCTGTTCTTGCTGCGTCCATAGCAACGTTTCCGCCGCCGACAACTACGCACTTCTTAGCCTTCATGATAGGAGTTGTTGAATTCTCATCAAAAGCCTTCATGAGGTTACTTCTTGTGAGGTACTCATTAGCTGAGAATACACCCATAGCCTGCTCGCCGGGGATATTCATGAATCTTGGAAGACCTGCACCTGATCCGATGAATACAGCTTCGAAGCCTTCCTTCTCCATGAGCTCATCAATAGTAACGCTCTTTCCGATAACAACGTCTGTCTCAAGCTTAACGCCAAGTGACTTAACGTTCTCGATCTCTTTCTTAACTACCGCATCCTTAGGAAGACGGAACTCAGGAATACCGTAAACAAGTACTCCGCCGGCCTCATGAAGAGCCTCAAAAATAGTTACGTCATATCCCATCTTAGCAAGATCGCCTGCGCAGGTAAGACCTGAAGGGCCGGAACCGATAACAGCAACCTTCTTGCCCTTCTTCTCCTTAGCACCTTCAGGCATGATGCCCATCTCACGTGCTGTATCTGCAACGTATCTTTCAAGCTTACCGATTGAAACAGGATCGCCCTTGATACCTCTTACGCACTTGCCCTCGCACTGGCTCTCCTGAGGGCATACACGTCCGCATACTGCAGGAAGTGCACTTGACTTACTGATAACCTGGTAAGCCTCCTCAACGTTTCCTTCCTTAACCTTCTGGATGAAGCCGGGAATGTCGATAGATACAGGACATCCTGCTACACACTTAGGATTAGGGCAGTTAAGGCATCTTGTTGCCTCGCTCTCTGCTTCTTCTTTATTGTATCCAAGGCATACTTCCTTGAAGTTCTTTGCTCTCTCTTTTGCTTCCTGCTCACGAACAGGAACTCTTACAAAACCATCCATTTGTTTGCCTCCTTATTCATGAATTAATCGCAGTTGCCGCATCCGCCGTGGTGAGTGTCGCCCTCCTGAGCTTTGAGCATGAGTCTGCCCTCCTCAGTCTTATAGAGCTTCATTCTGTTCATAGCCTGATCGAAGTCAACCTTGTGACCGTCAAACTCAGGTCCGTCTACACAAGCGAACTTTACTTCTCCGCCAACAGTAAGTCTGCAGGCGCCGCACATACCTGTTCCGTCAACCATGATTGGATTCATGCTTACGATTGTAGGAATTCCCAGCTCTTTTGTGAGCTTGCAAACGAATTTCATCATGATCATTGGTCCGATAGCTACGCAGTGATCATACTTATGGCCTTCATTCCAAAGATCCTGAAGGGCTACTGTTACCATACCGCTTCTTCCGTAGGATCCGTCATCTGTTGTAATATGAAGGTTACATACTTCCTTGAATCTGTCCTCAAGGATTACCAGGTCTTTGTTCTTGGCACCAATGATTACGTCGCACTCTACACCGTGCTCCTTGAGCCACTTAGCCTGTGGATAAACAGGTGCTGTTCCAACACCTCCGGCAATGAAAACAATCTTTTTCTTCTTGAGTTCTTCGATGTCTTCCTCAACAAGGTCAGATGGCTTTCCAAGTGGTCCTACAACATCAGCAAGCTCATCCCCAGCTTTAAGCTTGGAAAGTTTGTAGGTCTCTGCACCGATAGCCTGAACAACGATTTCGACAGTCCCCTTCTCTCTGTCGTAGTCGCAGATTGTAAGCGGGATTCTCTCTCCATCCTCGTTAACGCGGATGATCAGAAACTGTCCCGGCAAACAAGAGCCTGCAACACGGGGAGCTTCAACAATCATCTGGAAAATGTTTGTTGTAAGCTCACGGGCTTCCAAAATTTTGAACATAAAAATTCTCCTCCTATCTGTTAGATATTGTTATCAGTGTATACTTGCCACTGGAATCGTAACCTAGCCTGTTAACGGTTCCGTCGTGAGTATTTACGGCGTACATAAGTCCCGTTGGTGCACTGGTTCCGTCATTGAGCACATGGTTCTCAACAACAACATAGTACTCACCTGCACCCTCAATCTCGATGACTGAGTTGTAAATATACTCATTATGACCTTCTATTCCTCTGACTTTGCCGGTATTATCCAGAAGAATATCAAGCCTGACCAGCGTACTCACAAGATTGTTGACTGCCTGTTCCGGTGCTACCAGTCTTGAATAGACAAGGTGATAGTCCCTCTCAACAATCTCGCTGAAATTTCCGTCATTGTCATAGGCAATGAACTTATAATGGCTTGTGCCCACAGGCATTGTGATGGGCGATATATACTGCTTGGACTCTGTTGTCGGATCAGATCCGTCTGTTGTATAGAATATCGAATACTCAGACTTTGTAACGGCAACAATCATAGTGTTCTGATTGTACTCACCGCTTGGCTCCATGATCTCCGGAGGAGGTACGGCGCCTGCCTCGATGACGTATTCACATTCCGTAACATCAGAACTTATGCCATACTCATTGACAGTTACAGCCTTGATGTCATAGACGCCCTCATTTTCCAGAACGATCTCATTCTCATAGAGAATACTCTCGCTGGTAGGATCACCATCATTAACGGTATAATATATGGCTCTGCCTGTCCCGTCAACCATTCGGATAGAAACATTTACAATGTCATAGGTTCCTGCTTCCGGAGTCATGACCGGCGGGTTGGGAACATATTTCTTTCGAAGGTCTGAAACAACCTCTGAGTCATCTTCCGAGAATAGCTCTGCAACCTTGCTGTAATCTCCAACCTGGTTATAGATGGACATGATACTCTCGTAAGCAGATTTTACCTTATCCTCAGAAAAGAGCCCTGAATCAACTATAAGCATTAAAGACTCTACAGCACCTTCATAGTCGCCTTCTTCCAGGTAATAATCAGACATTCTGAAGATGATATCAGAGTTGTCCGGATGCTGCTTGTTGCCCTCTTTAAGCTGCCTTATAGCTCCGGCAGTATCACCGGATGACCTGGTGGACTCAGCAAGACTTAAGTAGTACAAAGAAGTCTTGTTGTGATAAGCAATGAAAAGAGTAGTGAAAACAATAATCAGTACGAGAGCTATAACAACTCCTGCAATAAGCTTCCATCTCTTCGCAATAGCCCTGAGAAAAGCCTTTCTCTTTTGCCTTTTTTCTTCCTTGTCCTTCTCGTCTTTATTTAGTTCATCCGCCACTCCCGAGAGAGTGGCGTTTATTTCATTTTCAACTTCCGGTTCAAAATCCGGGACGAAATTTATCTCTGTACCGCAGTTATCGCAGTACATATGTCCTTCCGGAATTTCAAACCCGCAATTAGGACACTTCATTAGCACTCCGTTTAATTGGCATTATGCAAAAGAGCTGCTTCATAGCAATTGTTCATAAGCATTGCGATGGTCATAGGTCCTACGCCACCGGGTACAGGTGTGATGTATCCGGCGATTTCTGAAACCTCATCATACTTAACATCTCCGCAAAGCTTGCCGTCTTCATTTCTGTTGATGCCAACGTCTATTACCACTGCTCCCTCTTTTACATGGTCAGCAGTTATAACCCCCGCTTTACCAACAGCTGCAATTATTATATCAGCTCGTCTGCAAACTTCAGCAAGATTTTTTGTCTTTGAGTGTGCAACGGTCACAGTTGCGTTTTCTCTCAGCATTAAAAGAGACATGGGCTTGCCGACAATGTTGCTTCTTCCGATGATGACACATTCCTTGCCGGTAATGTCATATCCGTCTGTGCCTCTCTTAAGGAGCTGTATAACTCCTGCGGGAGTACAAGATACAAATCCCTTCTCTCCTATCATAAGAGCTCCGACATTCATAGGATGGAAGCCGTCTACATCCTTAGAAGGGTCAATAGCGTTGATGACAGTCTTTTCATCTATGTGCTTAGGGAGTGGCATCTGTACCAGAATACCATCTACATCCCCTCGTCCGTTAAGCTCATCAATAAGCTTAAGGAGCTCTTCCTGACTGGTCTCAGCCGGAAGCTCATAGGAAAGTGAGTTATAACCTATATATTCACAGGCTCTTTTCTTATTGCGAACATAAACCTGTGAAGCAGGATCTTCACCCACAAGGATAACTGCCAGGGTAACTTCTATTCCTTTTTCCTTAAGGGCAGCTGTCTTTTCCTTAAGCTCGTCCTTGATCTGCTGGGATATTGCTTTTCCGTCAATGATCTTAGCGCTCATAAAATCTCCTTCTTAGAACAGTCCTACAATATTGCCTTCTGCATTTACATCGATGTCGAAGGCTGCAGGTCTCTTTGGAAGTCCGGGCATTGTAACGATAGCGCCTGTAAGTGCTACTACAAAGCCTGCTCCTGCTGAAACGTAAGCTTCACGAACGGTGATGTTGTAATCTCTGGGTCTTCCAAGCATGTTAGGATCGTCAGAGAGTGAATACTGTGTCTTAGCCATACATACAGGGAGCTTACCAAAGCCCATCTCCTCGATCTTAGCAAGCTGCTTGGCTGCTGCAGGAAGGAAGTTAACTCCGTCTGCTCCGTAGATCTCGGTAGCAACCTTGGTGATCTTCTCTGTAAGTGATAAGTCGTCTGAATAGATAGGTGCGTAGTTTGAAGGCTTGTTCTCGATGGTGCTTATTACTTCCTTAGCGAGAGCTTCTCCGCCTTCTCCGCCTTTTGCCCAAACTTCTGAAAGAGCGAACTTGCATCCTCTCTCTTCGCAGAACTCTTTTACATAAGCCATCTCAGCATCTGTATCTGTGAGGAATGCATTTAAGGTTACAACAACAGGAACACCGTATTTCTGGATGTTCTCGATGTGCTTCTCGAGGTTTACGATACCCTTCTTAAGAGCCTCAAGGTTCTCTTCTCCGAGATCCTTTTTAGCAACTCCGCCGTTGTACTTAAGGGCTCTTATTGTTGCTACAAGAACAACCGCATCAGGCTTAAGGCCTGCGATTCTGCACTTGATATCAAGGAACTTCTCAGCTCCAAGGTCAGCACCGAAGCCTGCCTCAGTTACTGTGTAATCAGAGATACCAAGAGCTGTCTTGGTTGCTCTTACTGAGTTACATCCGTGAGCGATATTTGCGAAAGGTCCGCCGTGTACGATTACAGGTGTGTGCTCCAATGTCTGAACAAGGTTAGGCTTAATAGCATCCTTTAAAAGAGCTGCCATTGAGCCGACTGCATTGAGGTCCTTGGCAGTTACAGGCTCGCCGTCTCTTGTGTAGGCAACGATGATTCTTGAAAGTCTTGCCTTTAGATCATCCATATCGCTGGCAAGACAAAGGATAGCCATGATCTCTGATGCTACAGTGATAACGAAGTGATCCTCTCTGGGAACACCGTCAGCCTTGGCTCCAAGACCTACTACTATATTTCTGAGGGCTCTGTCGTTCATGTCCTCTGCTCTTTTCCATATGATCTGGCGGGTATCGATGCCGAGTTCGTTACCCTGCTGAATATGGTTATCAATAAGTGCTGCAAGAAGATTGTTTGCTGAAGTGATGGCGTGGAAATCGCCCGTGAAGTGTAAGTTCAAATCTTCCATAGGAACAACCTGGGCATATCCGCCACCGGCTGCTCCGCCCTTGATACCAAAGCATGGTCCAAGAGAAGGTTCCCTGAGGGCGATAACAGTCTTGTAACCAAGTCTGTTAAGCGCATCGCCAAGACCTACGCTGGTAGTTGTCTTGCCTTCGCCTGCGGGGGTTGGGTTGATAGCAGTTACAAGGATGAGTTTGCCTTTCTTATTTCCCTCGACCTTTCTTAAGTACTCCTCTGAAAGTTTTGCCTTGTACTTTCCGTAGTACTCAAGGTCGTCCTCGGTGATTCCGAGTTTGTCAGCAACCTCTCTGATGTGAAGCATTTTAGCTTCCTGTGCGATTTCGATGTCACTCTTTACAGCCATTGTTTCAATCTCCTCCATTCACATACGCGTCAAACTCTTGTTTACTCATTAGCACTTTCCTAGGCTTGGTGCCCTCCTCGTCTCCTACAACGCCTGCCTCGCAGAGCTGATCCATGATCCTGGCAGCCCTGTTAAATCCAATCTTAAACACGCGCTGAAGCATACCGATTGAAGCTTTTTCTTTTTCTATGATAATGTTCCCTGCCTGAACAAAGTACTCGTCTCTATCTGACCCGCCATCTGATGAAGATGATCCTCCGGGACCTCCGCCGACAGACATATTGTCAATGGAATTCATGGCTTCTTCGTTGTAAGAAGCTTCTGACCCCTGATTTCTTAAGAAATCAGTAACTGCCTGAACTTCCTTGTCTGAAACGAAGGCGCCCTGGACTCTGGCCGGCTTGGTGTAGCCTTGTGGGTAAAAGAGCATGTCGCCCTTTCCAAGGAGCTTCTCAGCACCGTTGATATCAAGGATTGTTCTGGAATCAACACCGCTGGAAACGGCAAATGCTACACGGCTTGGCATATTGGCCTTGATAAGTCCCGTGATAACGTCTACGGATGGTCTCTGTGTTGCTATTATCAGATGAATGCCTGCTGCTCTTGCCAGCTGTGTAAGACGACAGATGGCATCCTCAACCTCATTGGCTGAAACCATCATGAGGTCTGCAAGCTCATCAACTATGACAACTATCTGCGGAAGAACGGTCATATCAGGGTCATTAGAGTCAGCTGCAAGCTTGTTGTAGCCCTTTAAATCCCTTACTCCTGTATCCGCAAACTTCTTGTATCTGTTGGTCATCTCTGCAACAGCCCAGTTGAGCGCAGCTGCAGCCTTCTTGGGATCTGTTACTACCGGGATCATAAGATGTGGGATTCCGTTATAAACAGAAAGCTCAACGATCTTAGGATCGATCATGATCATCTGTACCTCTTCAGGCTTAGCCTTATAGATAAGGGACATGATGATGGTGTTGATACATACCGATTTACCTGAACCTGTAGCACCTGCGATAAGAAGGTGAGGCATCTTGGCTATGTCGGTTACAACCACCTTGCCCGCTATGTCTTTTCCGACTGCAAAGGCAAGCTTGGATGAAAAGTTCTGATATTCTGAGGATTCAAAGAGGTCTCTTAAAGCAACAGCCTGATTCTCTTTGTTTGGTACCTCGATTCCCACAGCAGCCTTGCCCGGGATAGGTGCCTCAATCCTTATGTCGCTGGCTGCAAGATTCATCTTGATATCATCTGCAAGACCGACGATCTTGTTAACTCTGACTCCGGCCTCAGGCTGAAGCTCGAATCTTGTTACCGCAGGGCCCTGGCTGATGTCGGTTACTGTAACCTTAACTCCGAATGTGGCCAGTGTCTCCTGGAGCTTAACCGCTGTCTCTTTTAGAGCTCTTGCGGAATCTGTATTCTTGTTCTTGACACCCTTTTCGAGAAGGCTAAGAGGTGGGAATACGTACTTCTTGGGAACACTCCTCTTGTGTCTTTCAATCTCTTTTTCCATGCCGGGGCTCGTTGTGTGAGGACCGGGGCCGAGATTAACTGATGAAGGCTTAGAACCGTTTATTGTACTGTCGGCACCAGCACTTCTTGAAATGTGGTCCTGAGCATGGATCACATAGTCGCCGTTCATTCCGTTTCCGAGGTGCTCGGCGTGAACAGGCACATCGGGAAGGATATCTTCCTCTGACTCAAACTCATTTGTAGCTCTTGCAACGAGCTTCTTCATTGATGGAGAAAGCTCTTTTACCGGTTCAGGCTCAGGCTCATAAGGCTCTTCATCCCGATAATCAGGCTCATAAGAAGGTTCGGGCTCGTAATCAGGCTCATAAGCATCCTTCTGTCTTCCTGCAGACTCAATCTCTTCTATGGCATCGCTCTCATTCTTAAGAATGATCTCGTGGATATCGTCGTGGAATTCATCTTCATCAGGGATAAAGAGATTTTCGCTCTTTACCTTCTCCTCGTTGTGGAGCTTTATCTCGCCCAGATCATCACCGTCTTCTTCCTCTTTATCAAGGGCGGTATCGATCATTACGCCGCTGACCTTCTTTTCCATACGAAGGATCTTCTCATCTTCCTTCTGCTCGATGGCAAGGCGTCTCTCTTCCTCTATCTCGGCGCGTCTTGCTTCCATCTTCTCTCTGCGCCTCTCGGCGTACTCTCGGTAGTTGTCAGCTTCCTGTCTGGTCTTGTCGATGAGCTTTCTTCCGCCCTTCTTAAGACCGCCCACAAAGGACTGCTGGGTAACCACAACTATAGAAGCAATGCCAATAAGCAGCAGCAAAAGAGCTGTTCCGGCAAGCGAAAGATACTTGTAGGAAAGATAAGCAAGAGAACCGGCAAAAACACCTCCACCGTTCTTATGCTCACTGGCTTGTCCATATATTTCTTTTATCAAATAGGAATCTGAAGACTGTGGTCTGCCGGTGAGAAGTTCGGCCAGCATACCGATCACAAAGAATAAAACTACGCCTGCAACTATCTTACGAATAGCAGCACTTGAGCCAAAGTTGGCTACTCCTATCACAACGGCTGCAAGCACTACAATTGGCGCAATATAGGCAGTGATGCCGAACAAACCAAATAAGACACCGCTTACTGCGCTGCCAAGTGCTCCGCATACACCGAAATTACATAGGAAAAGAAAAATGGTAAGAAAAGCCATACCGATGACGATCAGTTCGCTCTTTAAAGAATAATCCAGCTCTTCCTCCCGTACATTCTTCTTTCTTGATGATGTACTCTTAGACCCGGATGATCTTCCTGTAGATCTCCTGGTAGAATTTCCCCTCGTATTTGTTGCCATATCCTACCCGTCACAAAACTTTCTTTAAAATATCGATCTGTTAATATTACGCAAACAGACCTTAGTTAGTATACCATTTTTAAATCCTTTATGCTATACTAACTACTGATTTAAGTTTAGCTTAGATAAATAGTGAAGGAGAACACAATGGAATTTACACAGGAATTGGAAACCGGTACTTTTAAGATGATCGGGAACACCGAAACTTCTCTTAAGATCAGGGAAGTTGCTGATAAATGCCGTCTTGTCAGGACAGATAACGGTGTAAAGGTTGAACTTGCTTATACAGGCCCTAACGCCAGCAAATATATGCAGTACGTTGAGAAGCATAAAGAGGAACTGACAAAATATCTCATGAACCCGGACGAGGCTGACCTCTTTGAGTGGATGGAGACATCACATCAGAATCCCACCTCTCTTAAGAAGCATGAGAAGGAGCATCTCATCCTCTATGTAAACTTCGATCCTGAGACCCGTATAGTTCTTACAGGAATCGCAGATGAGAACGTTACAATGAAGCTCGGCTCACCTCTTATGGAGATCAATGTAGACCAGCTCACACGTGACGAGTTCAAGCTCAAGATCTACAACATGCTGCTTCTTGCAGATGAGATTTCAGTGCTTATGGGCAATGCAGATCTTCGCAAGATGTCAAACATTCAGATCGTTAAGACTTATCTGACCGAGATTTATGATAAGTATCATGAGAACGTATAATCAGTTTTGATGAAAATAAAACGCTATCAGCACTTATGGGTACTGATAGCGTTATTTTTTACTTATTTTTCTTTTGCAACGAACAAAGTTCCGACTTTCTTCTTCTCGATAACGTCGTAGAGTTTCTCCGGATTCTTACCATTTGTAACTAAAACATCGATTCCATGGGAAGTTGCAAGTTCTGCAGCCTCAAGCTTGGTGATCATTCCGCCGGTTCCGCGATTTGAGCCCGAACCCGAAGCAACATTTTTAAGTTCCTCCGTGATCTCTTCTACCCTGCTGATGACCTTGGCATTTGGATCGGTCTTGGGATTGCCGTCATAGAGGCCATCAATATCCGAGAAGATAATGAGTTTACTTGCCTTACAGAATACTGCTACCACAGCCGATAACATGTCGTTGTCGGAAAAGAGCTTTTTCTCTGATTCAATCTCTGCATGGCTGACTGAGTCGTTCTCATTAACGATAGGGATAATGTGGTTCTCCAAAAGCGCATCGAAGGTGTTCTTAAGATTCTCACTTCTAACAGGATCAGTGATATCTCCGTTATCAAGAAGTATCTGACCTACCATTCTTCCATATTCGGAAAAGAACTTGTCATACAGGTGCATGAGTTCTGTCTGGCCGACAGCTGCTGCAGCCTGCTTCATTCTGATCTCCTTGGGTTTCTGGGCAAGTCTCATCTTGTTGGCTCCAACGGCAATAGCTCCGGAAGATACCAGCACCAGGTCGTATCCAAGATTCTCTACGCCTGCAAGTGCTCTGCAGAGATGATCAAGTGCCCTTATATCAACATTGCCATCATCATTTGTAATTGTGGAAGTTCCGACCTTCACCACAATTCTCTTTTTACTAAGTGTCATGGCTCTCCTCATAAATAATTTCACACTTTAATTTGTTAAAAACACATATCCCTATTATATAACTGAAGAAAAAGAAATCAAGAACTTGTTTCACTTTGACTCAAAAACTAAACTAACAGGTTATTGATTTTATAATCAAAAGCCGATATACTGATTAAGCAAATTGAATAAGGGTTAGTAAAGGTTTCGACAGGGATTTTGAAGCTGGAGAAGCTATCCGAAGGACGGTTGCGTTAAACCTCAAATTAAAATTAAACGCTAACGATAATTTAGCACTCGCTGCCTAAGTGCGGCGCGTCGGCTCTGATGCACCTACACATCAGATAACCGGCGTCAAACTTTGTAGGAAACGACATGGAAGATGCCTCGATTCCATGGACGTATCAGGGGCTACCGATTATCTGTAGTTGCCAGTTACCGCAGGTATGAGGGAACAGGAATGCAGAATTCCGAAATAACCGGCTATGATAGTAGAAGGACAGGGGATGAATTTTTGGACGCGGGTTCGACTCCCGCCTAATCCATTAAAAAGAACGGCTCAGTTGAGCCGTTTTTTGCTGTTTATAAAAAATCTATGTAATTAATCGTCGTATTTTTTATCAATATTTCATTAGAACTTATCACATCTGCGCGTTAGAATTTACATGTAACATCAAAACAAGAGTATTGAAAGGATGGACGTGTAATGAAAAGTATTTTGAAAAGAATAATGGCTGCACTTTTATTAGCTGCAGTATTATCAGGCGCAATGATCTCATCACTTGCTTCATGCTCAATCAAAGTTGAAGCTGCGGACAAGACAACCACTGCAGCACTTAAGAAGGAGTTTGATGCAGACTTCTACGCAACCAAGTATCCGGATATCAAAGCTGCTTTTGGAACCAACAAAGAGGCGATGTTCAATCACTTCCTCACCTTCGGCATGAAGGAAGGCAGAATGATGAATGCGAACTTTGACCCTGTTGCTTATGTTACTGCTTATCCCGATGTAAAAGCTACTTTAAAGAAGAATGACTACTCAAAAGCTTATGAGCACTATGTAATATTTGGTAAGAAAGAAGGCAGAACCCTTACAACCAATGCTCAGGTAAGCAAGAAAGCAGCTGCTTCAAAGAAGGTAGTTCAGTCTACCACTTATCAGGTAAACTTAAATCACGGCCTCACAGTATATCTGAACGACAGTCAGTACAGAAGCTGCACTATTAAGGTTTATAAGAGTGATAACGGATACGGCGCATATATTGACGGAAGTCTCTATGATACAAGCGGAAGCTTCAACAGCGGAAGCTGCTATCAGTATTCAACAGTTAACGTAAATAACGGAAATTGGTCTGAAACCGTTCATTCACAGCCTCAGCAGCAAGTACAGCCTGCACCGGCTCCCGCTCCTACTCCGGCTCCTACACCAACTCCGACTCCTGATCCGGAGCCCGAAGATGACGATGATGATGAAGAAATGTCTGATGAAGATGCTGCTATTTTATGGATTCTTGTTATCGTTGGAGAACTTCAGCAAAAGCTTGAAAACGGCGAGATTTCTCAGAAAGAATATGATGAAGCAATGGCAGATCTTGGACTTTGATGATCTAAACCTTATCATATAACAAAAAAGCTGCACACCGACAAAATGGTGTGCAGCTTTTTTGAGTCAAACTGAAACGTCCCCGGTGACTCATTTTTTACTTTACTTAAAGCTCTGCCTGAAGTCCCTCATAGCTTCTCTCTGCTGGTCCTTCTTGGCCATGTCGGCTCTCTTGTCGTAGAGCTTTTTACCTCTGGCAAGACCAATCTCAACCTTGACTCTTCCATTCTTGAAATAAACTTCAAGGGGCACTAAAGTGTAGCCGGCAGTCATCTTCTGCTGGTCAAGCTTTCTGATCTCTGCCTTGTGAAGAAGAAGTCTCTTTACACGAAGAGGATCCTTATTGAAGATGTTGCCTTTCTCGTAAGGGCTGATATTCATACCATTGATGAAGGCTTCTCCCTTATCAATGGTGACCCAGGCTTCCTTGATGGAGCACTTTCCCTGACGGATAGACTTAACCTCAGTACCAAAGAGCTCAATTCCTGCCTCGTACTTCTCTTCTATGAAATAGTCGTGATATGCTTTTTTATTGTTTGCGACAAGCTTCCTTGCCTTGTTATCTTCTGCCATTGTTTATCACCTGTAATCTGTCATCTCTTCTTTTTTCTGCCCTTGCCCTGGGAGCTTCTGGCTGCCTTGCTGGTAGCAGACTTCTTGTACTTATGTACCTTGTACACTTTCCTTCCTGCAGGCTTCTTGAGTTTAGGCTTACCTGTTCTTGGATCAGGTTCCACATCCCTAAGATCCACCATTTCTCCACGAACATTTACCTTTTTTCTGCTCTTTTTTGGCTCTGATTTCTTCCTTGGAGCCTCGTCATAGAGCTCGTCTCCCTCTTCATCTGCTTCTTCATCAGCTGCTTCCTGCGCGATTCCCATGAGCTTTCTGACCTTGCTGGCCCTAAACTCTGCAGCCTTTCTTGCCTCGGAATACTCTACGAAATCATCTCCGTCATCCTCGGCATCAGGGTCAATTATCTTAAAATCAATAGCCTTGGTGAGTCTGTCAGCGCCAACAACCTTGATCCAGACCTTCTGTCCAAGATTATACTCCTTGTGATAGCGCTCTCCAACAAGCTTCATGTTGTTCTCATCATATACATAGAAGTCATCTTCCATGGATGCTGCTCTTATCATTCCCTCACAGGAATTCTCAAGCTCCACAAAAAGTCCCCAGGCTGTAACACCAGAAATAACTCCCTCGAAGCGCTCTCCGAGGTGATTTTCCATATACTGAGCTTTCTTTAGCTTGTCAGTTTCTCTCTCGGCCTCCTCAGCTCTTCTCTCGGTCTCGGATGAGTGCTTGGCAACTTCATCCAGGATCTCAGTGTAATGATGAGCCTTAGCTTCAGTCATCCTTCCGCGTAAATGATCCTTGATGATCCTGTGGATCTGAAGGTCAGGATAACGCCTGATGGGCGATGTGAAGTGACAATAAAAATCAAAGGCAAGTCCAAAGTGACCTGTACATTCTGTGCTGTACTTGGCCTGCATCATGCTGCGCAGCGCCATTCTGCTGATAACGGCTTCTTCCTTGCTGCCCTCGATATTCTTAAGGAGCTTCTGCAGCTCTTTTGGCCTAACCTCACCGTCGTTTCTTATCTTCATGTGATGGCCCAGATGTCCTACGAATGTGGCCAGTGTAGCCATCTTCTCAGGATCGGGCTGTTCATGGATACGATATACGAAGGGACTTTGCAGGTAAAAGAAATGTTCTGCAACCGTCTGGTTTGCAGCCAGCATAAAGTCCTCGATGAGCTTGGTAGCAGTATTTCTCTCGTGAGGAACGATATCAACAGGATTTCCGTCCTTATCAAGGATGATCTTGGACTCAGGGAAATCAAAGTCGATGGCGCCCTTCTTCTCCCTCTTTTTGCGAAGGATTGACGAAAGCTCTGCCATTTCCTTAAACATCGGAACCAGCTCTTTATATCTCTCTATGGTTTCAGGATCTTCATCCTCTAATATCCTGGCTACGTCTGAGTAATTCATTCTCTCGTTGACGTTGATAACAGTCTCTGCAATCTCGTGATCAACAAGTCCGCCGTTCTTATCAAAAGTCATAAGGCAGCTAAGAGCGAGTCTGTCCTCACCGTGATTGAGTGAACAGATTCCGTTTGAAAGCCTGTGGGGAAGCATGGGGATAACCCTGTCCACCAGATATACACTGGTGCCCCTTTTAAGAGCTTCTCTGTCCAGCGCAGAACTCTCCTGAACATAGTTGGTTACATCCGCAATATGAACACCAAGATGATAAAGACCTTCCTCATCGATATGAAGGCTTACTGCATCATCAAGGTCTTTTGCATCCTCACCGTCAATGGTGACCATAACAACATCACGCAGATCCTTGCGACCATACATATCAGCCTCACTGATCTGATCGGGACATCTGTTTGCCTGATTGATGACCTTCTCGGGGAACTCGTAGGGAATATCATATCCCATAACAATGGATAAAATATCAACTCCGGGGTCGTTTATATTGCCAATGACCTCTTTAACCTTGCCCTCGGGCTTTTTGCGCTTTAGGGGATCGCCGTAATCAGTGATGGTGACTACAACCTTATCTCCCGTCACAGCTGCTCCGTGGTGCTCTATAGGAATAAAGATATCGTTTGTGATCTTGCCGTTATCCGGAACAACAAATCCAAAGTTCTTCTCGCCCTGGTAGGTTCCAACGATTTCCTCTATTCCTCTTACCAGTATATTCCTGATACGTCCCTCTTGTCTCTTACCCTGCGAGTCAGGTAAAAGCTCAACTTCAACGGTATCTGTATGGAGGGCTCCGTGAACATAGTCCTCCGGGATAAAGATATCTTCCTCCATCCCTTCTACTTCCACAAAGCCAAAACCTCTGGCATTGCTGATAAACTGGCCTACCACATAGTTCTTATTATTCTTTTTTGTGCCAAAAAGGCTGTCATCCATGCGCTTTATGCGCTTTCCTTTACTCATAAACTCTACCTATAAAACAAGGCACCCTAATTAAAATTAGAGTGCCTTAAAACAATTCATCAAAAGAAATTAGGGAATTAAAGGATTCCCATATTAAGAACAATAGCAAAAACAATGAAAAGAACTGAAAGAGCAATTGTTATCTTCTTAAGAACGCCCTCTCTTGAACGGCCTTTGTTCTTGCCCCAATATGTATTCTCAACTGTTCCCTGAATTGCACCAAGTCCCTGGTTCTTGCCTTCCTGAGCAAGCACGAGAACTACAAGTGCGACACATACTATGATAAATAATACTCCGAAAACATAACCTAAAACGTTCACGATCAAACCTCCAAAGGTAAAACTATCATTAAAAACACGCAACAGTTAATATAACATATTAGTAGCGTAGAGTCAATTCTTTCTTAAATCATTTCTTAATAAGAAGAGACTTTCCTGTCATCTCAGCAGGCTTCTCCTCGCCCATGCACTCAATAAGCGTAGGAACGATATCTGCAAGACATCCGCCCTCTGCAAGTGTGTATGCAGGATCATAATTAACAAGGATGAAAGGAACAGGATTTGTTGTGTGAGCTGTCCAAGGCTCTCCTGTCTCATAGTCAACCATCATATCTGCATTACCGTGGTCAGCGCAGATGAACAGTGTTCCGTTTGTTGCCTTAATTGCATCAACGATCTTGCCAACGCACTCATCAACAACCTCGATGGCCTTAACAGCTGCAGGAATAACTCCTGTGTGTCCAACCATGTCAGGGTTAGCGAAGTTTGCTACAACTACGTCATACTTCTGAGAATTGATGGCATCAAGGATCTTCTCGCAAACCTCGGGAGCACTCATCTGAGGCTTGAGGTCATAAGTAGGAACGTCCTTAGGGCTGTTTACAAGTACTCTGTCCTCACCCTCGTTAGGCTGCTCAACACCGCCGTTGAAGAAGAATGTAACATGAGCATACTTCTCTGTCTCAGCAATACGAGCCTGCTTCATTCCCTTGTTTGCAAGCCACTCACCAAAGGTATTTGTAAGCTGAACCTTCTTGAAAGCAACTTCCTTGTTAGGAATAAGTGGATCGTAATCTGTAAAGCAAACGTAAGTTACGTCCTTACGAGGTCCTCTGTTAAACTTATCAAACTCATCATCGCAGAAGCAGTGTGTGATCTCTCTTGCTCTGTCAGGACGGAAGTTGAAGAAAATGATTGAATCTCCATCCTTGATAGTAGCTACAGGAGCACCGTTCTTCATGATGACTGTAGGAATTACAAACTCGTCTGTCTTGCCGTTCTTGTAAGAGTTAACCATGCACTCGTGAGCTGAATCAGCCTTGTTGCCCTCGCCCTTTGTAAGTGCATTGTATGCGATCTCGACTCTGTCGTAGTTGTTATCTCTGTCCATAGCGTAGTAACGGCCTGAGATTGAAGCGATGGCACCAACGCCGAGCTCCTTCATCTTGTCCTCAAGCTGCTGTACGAAATCAATTCCGCTCTCCGGAGGAGTATCTCTTCCGTCGAGGAAGCAGTGAACATATACCTTATCAAGGCCGTTCTTCTTAGCAAGCTCTAAAAGGCCATAGATATGTGTGATGTGACTGTGTACACCACCGTCTGAAACAAGGCCGTACATATGGAGAGCTGAATTCTTCTCCTTGCAGTTGTAGATTGCCTGCATAAGGCCTTCATTTGTAAAGAAATCGCCGTCCTCAATAGACTTTGTGATTCTTGTGAGCTCCTGGTAAACGATTCTGCCGGCGCCCATGTTCATGTGACCAACCTCTGAATTACCCATCTGTCCGTCAGGAAGACCAACAGCAAGGCCTGAAGCGTAGCCCTTTACGAAGGGATAATCCTTCATAAGGCCATCCATTACAGGAGTGTTTGCCATTGCAATGGCATTATACTCAGGATTGTCATTAAGACCATATCCATCAAGAACTAAAAGAACTGTAGGTTTAGAACCTCTCATATTTATATCCTCCATTTTTACAATAGATCAAAACATATTTGTCCTTGCATAGTATATCTCATTGAGGTCACCTATGACAAGCATTTAACAATACTTTTATAATTAGTGATAAGCGTAGTACCCGTCAATATCAAGATACTCAACATCTCCGTCTTCTCCAATACGCAGATATACCCTGGTCAGATATAAAAGGCCGCCGTCCGGTGTGACAATAGGTGTGCTTATGGCATGCGTAAAATCATACTCTATTCCATCATTGTCATAAGCTGCCTCAAGCTCTTTTACCATAAAAGACAGGTCCGCATATCCGACAACTGAGGTTTCCTGACCGTTTGAAGCCTTAAGCTCAAACCTTGAGATATCAATCTCTCCGGTGTCATCATCTGCATGAGTGCTGATCACAGCAAGATTCTTGTATCTTGAGACATCTATCACATCCACATCGTTATAGGCATAGATTTCCTTATCATTCGTAAATGTATCTTCATAATAGTAGGAATCACTTGTGCCAAGCTCATCACCAAAATCAATATCAGGATATTTCTCCTCGAGCTCTTTTAAAAAGCGCAATCCTTCCGCATTACCGTTGTTCTCGATCTGTCTGTACGCAGACTTTGCCTTGGCTTTTTCCTGAGAATTTATCTCATTACCGCTCGCAGTTTCCACGACATATTTCATTACCACTCCCTTCTGTGAGCCGGTAATTGCCGCATAGACGTTGATCCCGGGCACAAGGTAGTAGATAACTACGAGGATCAGCGCAACGGGGAAAAGAAATCCACCAATCCCCTCCTGCCTTCGAAGCCTGTAAACATAATATATCAGGTATATAACCTCGAAAACGATAAACATGATTCCGAGATATCTTCTGGTTGTGATTCCGTACTGACCAATTCTCATGGAAAGACACATGATCTGCACCACGATAAAAGGCACAAAGAAAAGCGGCGAAATTTTAAGCACCTTTAAGAGCCCGCCTTCAGTGCAGCCCTGAGCCATTGTTATAACAACAAGCCCTGTGGCAAATAAAGACGTGGTAATGGTGTAGGCTTCGTTAGAAGGGAATGTCCAGGTAAATATTATCTTTAGAAGATAGACATATACAATAACCGCAGCAACTGCCAAAAGTCCGGTGAATACGTAGCCCACCATGACCTTTGAAAAGCGCGCCATATTCTCGCCCATTTTGGAAAGGCCCACAAGCAGCGCAGGATATCCGACAAGAGCAGCAATTAAGAGCTCAACGGTCGCAGCATAATCAAAGCTTACGATAAGTGAATCAAATACCCAGATAATGCATAGAAATCCTATCGCTACAACAGCGTAGACTGCCAGCGCCTTAAGGCTTCCAAGAAAAGCCTTTACGCTGTAACTTTCAAAAGACTCTCCGCTCTTTTTGTACATGAAGTACCATGCGCTGATCAAGCACACAGCAATGTAAACCCAGAAAAAGCGATAGAATATATCAAACCTGATGCCAAGGTCAGTTGAATCAGAAAAATCACTTGCAGTGACATATGCCTGTCTATAGGCATGAACCATGCTAAGTAAAAGAGATATCACCATCACGATGATATAAACCAAAGACCCTCTTCCATCAAAGAGCTTCTGCAATTTTCCAATTTGTTTTTTGTAATTGTAATTGGATTCACACAGGACAAAGCCGAAAATAAGGCCTAAGGATAAAGTCTGGATAAAGGTAAGAATCTTCCAGATGCTGCTATGATCCTTAACATTCAAAATATCCTCAAGAAGCGCAGTACACACTGCAAAAATAAAGACACTGATAATAGAAGCAGGATGCTCTTTGAAAATCCCCCTGGCATCCTCCTTAAGCTTTTTAAACCACAACATACTCTTTTCATTCCTCTCTCATTTGATTAGTTAATCCCAGATGACGCTAATGAGCAAAGTCCCCTCTTTGACTGTAACTTCCGCTTCCTCATCAATGATAAACTCATTGCTCACACCCAGCGGAAAGTCTCTCTTTAGTTCACCGTCCTCCATGCCGTACAAAAGACCTTTAAGACTCACGCCACGGGATACCTCCGATAAAGAAAATACCGAGAGGATTCCTGTGTTTCCCCTGTGAAACTTGATAGTCTCATTCTCTGCTATAAAGAGCATGGAATCCTTATCCATTATATAACCTCTGCCACCCTGATGCTTTATAAATTCCAGAGTCTGGATATTGGCAAAGCTGTGATCAAAGCGCTTTCCTCCCATAGCACCGTAGAGATAGAACTTTCGATACCCCTTCGATAGTCCTATCTTCACTGCGCGCATGGTGTCCGTATCATCCTTCATAACTTCCAGCTGCACGACGCGCTCCGGATCATTTTCTGCAATTTCCCTAATACCACGAAGGACCTCAGGTGGGGCGTCTTTTGCTGAATCAAAATCTCCCACAATGAGGTCCGGTAGAATACCGAGCCTTTGTGCGTAACCAAATCCCGCGTCCGCCGCGATACAAAGATCGCCCTCCCGAAGGTCTATCTGCACCTCCGGAAAGCTTCCTGCTGATATGATCACACACTTTGGCTCACTATCAATATTATTCATATTATGCTCTAATCCTGGATTCGATGGTATCGATATCCATTTCCCATTCGTTTTCTCCACCCCAGTCGCCGATGATGGAATTGATGGTACTTCCATCTTCAGAAGTGATGGTGGTCTCAAGCCTGTAATTCATCTTGATGGTCTTGGTTGACTTACCTGAAGTAATGTAGCTCTTAAGGTAAGTTACGTCGTACTTGGTATGAGGATAAAGCTGTCCGTCTATAGCGCCGGGCTCATAAGAAATCGAATCTCTCTGTACACCGTCATCCTCAAAGAAATTGGCCCAAAGTGTTATAACACCTGTTGTCTCAGGATTCTCTTCAAAATCCAGGAACCTGTAGGACCATTTTCCGTCATTGCGGTTAAGAATCATTGCCTCACGGCTTATTGGCACGTAGGTTGTATTCTCCTGAGGTGTATACTCATCATTTAAAAAGATATCTCTAAGAGCCAGATACTCATCTGATACAACAAAACTTCTAAGCTCATCTACATTTCCAACATCAAGCTGTGTGAAGATGTCGGCAAAAACAGCCTGAACCTCCTGAGCATTTGAAAGACATGCCTTAAATGAATCCAGGTTCTCATCTGTACCTGCTACAGCCTCAACCTGAGATAAAAGCTCCTGATAAGCCTCCACATCTGAGTAGTTCATGGTAAAAGAGCTAACTCCGGGTGTAGCGTACTCGAGAATAACTTTCTTTAGCTCGTCTGTTGGATTGGCCTCATATATAGCCAAAAGTTCTTTTTCAAAGTTCAGATACTCTTCGAATGAGAAGGTATCACTTCCACCCTCGCTTGAATATGTTGAAGCATCCGATCTAAAGAGTGCATCTGCATTGTAGCTGTATGCATCATCAAAAACTCTTGAATATGCTGCATCTAAAAGCTCAACTGCATCCTTGTTGGTGTTGTCATCCTTAAGTACTGATTCTATGGAAAGAACTGTCTCCATGTCAGCACTCTTGGTGTTCATGGAATCTACCGCTTCGTTTAGGATAACTGTGTGGTAGTTGTCCAAAAGACCTGTGTTCTCAGTGTTCTGCCATCCATCATAGAGGATCTTCTTGGCAGATTCGGAATCGTCTATGCTAAGGAATGCTCCTGCCATATTGCTGTAGGCTGTGACTGAGTGCTTGTCGATCTTGATTGCCTCTGAATAGGAATCGATTGCTGCCTCGTAATCAGCATCCTCAGTATATCTGTTTCCTGCTGCTATCGCTTTATTTACTTTTACAAAAGGAAGGTGATTGTAAACTGTGTATCCGCCAACCACTGCCAAAACTGATGCTGCAGCTATTACTGCGATCTTTCTCATATCGTAGTGGCGCTTCTTCCTTCTTTTCGTTTTTCTGACAGTTACGTTTCTGCTGTAACTCTTGTCCGAATTTCTGTAACTATGTACTCTTGCCGTGCTCAAAACTAAATCCCTTACTTCCCCTCATATTTAAAAATTAATGCAACAAAAGAAGCCATATGCTTCCCCACATACAGTTTCTCTCCTCAAAAATCATACACACTTTTGATAGTATAGCACAAACCTTCCCGGGCGAAAAGACAAATATTAATTTTTTCTTAACAAATATCTTTTGACTAAAATCTTGAAAATATGACACATTGACCTAAAAGGCGTAGACACGGAACTCCTCGAAAAATAAAATATACTTATCATATATACATATTTAAACTATTGTTGTTTTGGAGGGTTTTAAAATGAAAATTGCTCTTATCAATGAAAATTCTCAGGCAGCCAAAAACGCAATGATCTACGGCGCACTGAAGAAGGTCGCTGACAAGCACGGCTTTGAAGTATTCAACTACGGAATGTATTCAGCTGAGGACGAGGCACAGCTTACTTATGTACAGAATGGTATCCTTGCCTGCGTACTCCTTAATTCCGGTGCTGCCGATTATGTTGTTACAGGTTGCGGAACAGGTGAAGGTGCTATGCTGGCATGCAACAGCTTCCCCGGAGTTATCTGCGGACATGTAACAGATCCTCTTGATGCCTATACTTTTGCACAGGTTAATGACGGAAATGCAATCGCTATGAACTTCGCACTTAAGTCAGGCTGGGGTGCCGAGCTTAACCTTGAGTACAGCTTCGAGAAGCTCTTTTCTGAGCCAAGCGGACAGGGATATCCCAGAGAAAGAGCTGTTCCTGAGCAGCGCAACAAGAAGATCCTCGATGAGGTAAGAAAGGTTACCGTAGTTCAGGATGTTCCTGCTATCTTAAAGAGCCTTGATCAGGATCTTGTTAAGGGTGCATTCTCAGGCGAGCACTTCCTTGAGTACTTCGATGCCAATGCTAAGGATGAGAGCATCAAAGCTGCTGTTCATGAAATTCTTGGCAAATAATGATTTAAAGAAAACCGTCCCTGGGTCACCGGGGACGGTTCTTTTTATTTAAGTATTGTTATCACATCATCAAGGATATAATGGAACGTCGGATACGACGTAGTCTGATTCTCAATATATCCATTCTTTAAGTTGATCTTATCTGACGGGTTCTTTGGATCAGTTCCTATATAATCTCCCCAGAAAACAAAGTCATTGTGTCCTCTTTTGAATTTATCTATTGCGACATTCATGGCTTTTTGTGTTCCGGGAGCACAGACCTGAAGATTTAAGTCCACAATCTCAACCCATCCGAACTCATAACCTGCAGCAATATCCGTCCCGTGAACACTTCCCTGAACAACACTTTCTATCTCACTGCTATTCATCACAGCGTCAACTGCTCCAAGCACGTAAGGTTCCCAGCAAATCCTGGATGTTACCAGTGATGAACCGGGCGCAACCTCTGACATACTCTGGTTGTAACCCACAAAGTATACTTCCTTTTTCTGTGACGACTCCTCACAGGCGATGGCAGGTCCAATGGTGTCGGTGTGCTGCGACAGAACAACGCATCCGTCTTGGATAAGTTGCATCGCTGCACTCTTTTCATGAGCATAGCTGCTCCAGGTATTGGTGTAGCAGACCTTCATCTTAGCTTCGGGAACAATACTTCTTACTCCCAGCAAAAATGCCGTGTAGCCCGAGATTACTTCAGAAGTCGGAAAAGCTGCAACAAAGCCGACCAAAGCCTCATCAGAACTTATTATTCCTTCGCTTATCATCTGCTTTATCTTCATGCCGGCAGCAATTCCGCTTACATATCTTCCCTGATAAGCTTCCCCTTTAAATGTGTGGTAATTCTCCGGAACGGGAACTCCGTTCATATCCATATACGAAGTCTGGCAGAACTGCGTATTCGGATATTCAGGAGCAAGGTCTTTTACCATCTCACTATAACCGTTGAAAAAGATGATATCGCACCCCTTGTCTGCAAGCTCTCTTAGAGGCTCTTCCATCTCATCGTCAAGGACGTTACTGCAGGTAAATATCTCTACATGATCACCGTATTTCTTCTCCAGTGCATCCTTAGCCAGTGAAAAGTTGTAGGTGTACGGGGTACTCTCGTCATTGTCATAAATAAAACCAACTTTAAGTGTATCTCTGCCCACCGAAGGATTGAGGATTTTGAACACAATACAGAATGCAGCGAGCGTCACAAGGCATGTTATAAAAGTTATAATATGAGTTTTCTTCATACCTTATCCTTTCTCCGCTTTATCCTGAGCCGGTTCGTTTTTCTTCATTTCAGCTTCCTGGATCTGTTTATCTTCCTTCTGCCTTCTCTCAAGTTCTTCCTGTGACTTTTCATCAACCTTCTGAACCTCTGACTGTTTCTGGCTATAAATAGCTTCCAAGTCGATAACTCCTTTGTCCACTAGACGAAGGAACGCATCAAGGGCATCGGGATCAAACTGTGTTCCTCTTCCCCTCTTCATCTCATTCATAACATAATCGTTATCCATGTGATTACGGTATACACGGTTTGAAGTCATGGCATCGAAAGCATCCGCCACACCGATTATTCTTGCAAAAAGAGGTATCTCCTCTCCTTTTAGTCCATCCGGATATCCACGGCCGTCGTATCTCTCGTGATGATATCTTGTTCCGTCCAGAACATGGTCAACCAGCGTAAAGTCTTTAAGGATCTCGGCTCCGCTTACTACGTGGGATTTCATCTTTGCATACTCTTCATCCGTAAGACGACCTACTTTATTAAGTACACTGTCAGGAATTCCGATCTTACCGATATCATGCATCTGCGCAGCCTTACGAAGGTTTGAAAGAGCCTTTTCCCTCTGCAACCATGGGAAGCAGTTCATCTCTTCCGCTATAAGCACTGCATAGTCCGCTACACGTGATGAGTGCTGGCTCGTACGCACATCCTTGGCATCGACGGAATTAGCTATTGCCATGACCGTCTCATTTGCCATATTGATCTTAACCTGCTGCTGACGGAGCTGTCTTTGAACCACAAGCCAGGTAGTCCAAACGATCAGTGCTATCAGTACCAGAAGCATGTACAGAAGGAACCCTGACTGTTCGTAGAACTCACCTTCCTTTATAACCGTGAACTTGCGCTCCTCAAGCACACGCTCTCCTGCACTGTCAAGAATTGCCAGGTGGAAAGTGAATTTACCCGAAGGCAGGTTTACGTAGATAATATTGCTTAAATTATTCTGCGCAACTTTGGTCCACTGATTATCATAGCCCTCGAGATAATAACCCACATTGGGGTCCTGAATAGTGTAGTTTAATATCTCGGGATCAAGCTCAACTCTGCTGACGCCCTGACCAATATTAATTGCTCCGTAACGATCTATCGGAACCGAGGTTCCGTCAAGCTTTACAGCAGCCAGCTGCATCCTGTAGGATCTGACGTCACTGTTGTATTTTTCAACGTCAATAACATAAACGCCTGTATCGCAAGGAAGGAACAGCTCTCCGTTTCCGTTGTAATAATTCCAGGAATTAGCTGTGAGCGAAGTACCAAGTCCTCTTCTGGCATCCAGAAGTTCCCATGCGATCTCACCGCCTTCAACAAGCTCGTCACGCTCAACAACATAGATTCCCGCACTGGACATTACAAAGAGAGTATCCTCATCCTTTACCCAGATATCATAGTTGTTGAAGTATGGGAATTTGTCCAAAACTCTGATATTTTGATTCTCATCAAGATAGCACAGGCTATTGCTGGTAACGAGAAATACGCCTTCAGATTTCGGATCCTTTATTGTCCTCAAAATTACACCGCTGCTAAGTCCGTCTTCCCTGGTAAGCATCTTTTCAACTTTGCCGTCTTTTATGACTGCAATGCCGTCTCCGTCTGTGCCTGCGAGGATCGTTCCGTCGCTCATCTCGGTAATTGTTAGGATCATGGAATTAATCAGACCATCTTCGTTCTTTATGGTTTTTGTTACCTTATGGTCTTCTATGTAACTGATTCCTGTATCTCCTGCTGCAATGATCGTGCCATCGGAAAGCCCGGTCACGATACGTGCTCTGCTTCCAAAACTTCCGTTATCGGCATTGTATTCCCAGCTCTCACCTGTGGGTGAATACTCTACAAGACCGTTTCCGTAGGTGCAAACCCACAAATGATTTTTCTCATCAACGTAGAGGCATCGTATTCTCTTACCCTCAAGTTCAGCAGTAAGCTCATTTTCTATCTCGTTGTGACATCCCTTATCTACTACATCAAGGCCTTTGTCGGTTCCGATATAGTAGTTGCGCTGCCAGGAGACAATGGAATTTACCACGTTTCTCTCCATTCCGATAGCGCCATAAACATCCCTGAAGGGAGATTTTGCAAGACGAAGAAGACCAAGCCTTGATGATGTAAACCAAAGATTGCCCTGATAGTCACATAGCATATTGTCTATTGAATTGTTAAAGTCATTGGTATTAAGGTGATGGAATCCATGGATATCAGAATATGAAACACCGCTGTCAGATGATACAAACATGGTGCCATCATTCAAAAAACTGATGTCATTAATATTGATAGCACCCTCGCAGGTAGTTACCCTGACCTTTTTAAAGCTTCCGGCGGAGATGTCGTAGTCGTAAATATTGTGTGTAGAAGTACCGGCCATCAGCGTTCCGTTAGGTGCAAACGTACAGCAGTTAAACTCCTCATCACCCTGAGAAAGCTTAATGGAGTTTAGAATATTACCGCTCTTAAGCAGGTAAAGTGTTCCGTCTGACGAAACAGCAGCAACATGTCCTTCATCATCAGCGGATATACTCTCAACATAGTAAACTTCAGGCAGTGTGTTTGCAGTCTTAAGTCCGTTGTTCATCACAAGGATCTGCATACTTCCGCTGGTGCCAATATAATAATATCCGTCAGTAGCACGGACTATACTTTTGACAGAGTTTGAAGGAAGCCCGGTGGACTGATCAAGAACGTTTACAACCTTCTCACGGATCACTATGGAAAGGCCATTATCGTTGGTACCTATCCAGAGACGTCCCTCTTCATCCACATAGAGACAGTTTACGTTCTTTACTGATTCATAGTTGTCTATCCAGCGAAACTCCCTGCCATTATACCTATAGAGTCCTGCATAAGTGCCGATCCAAAGCACACCGTCATTGGTCTGTGCAATATCGTTGGCCTCGCCACAGGGAAGGCCGTTATTTGAACTGTAAACACTTTGAACATAGTCGTTGTAGTCTTCAGTGGTGTCCGCAGCAATGTCCTCTGCTCTTGAAGGGAATGAAAAGCACATAGACAGACACAGGATAAGAGCAGCTCCTGTTGTAGTGCCCTTCCTTACTGCATCAATTTCATCCTGATTATCCTTGATGTGCTTTATGAAAACTGTTATGAAAACCGCACCTATGGTAAGAACCTTGTCTACAAACTCAAGCGCCAGCTGTCCGAAGACAAAACACAAAAACGGAGGCCAATTCCTATCAAAAAGATAGTAAATCACTCCGTCTCCCCACTTATTTCCGGTAAAACCTTCTGTAAATATCATATTGACGGGAACTGAAACGATGAGTGCTGTCAGAACAACTAAAGAAGCGGCCTTCATATAACCGTAGAGATAGTCGAACCAGTTTTTCTTAGCAGCCAGTCCAACTATAATACCCAAAGCAACACTGGTAATCGAATACATGACTGAGATTGGATTTACCAATGAATATGCCAGATTTCCCGTAACTCCGACCATGGCGCCACATACAGGTCCTAAGACATAAGCACAAAGTGCCGTGCCAAAAGAGTCAGCCCAAAGCGGAAGCTCAAGCCATACAGCCAAAAACTTGCCACCTATATTGAGACCTACGCACATAACAACAAAAAGAACAATCTGCAGACTCTTCCACTTTTTCATTGGCAATTTCTCCTAAACTCCCAACATTATTGATTTCTTGTACATTCATCCTTTATTTACAATTATATTCTATAAAACGTACATAATCAAAAGAAAATCAGCTAAGTCCCAATACTTCTCCGTAGATCATGACAGCATTTCGAACGCACTCCTCGCAAGGACAAAGAGGCTTACCGTCTGTAACGGTCTTTAAGTCCTTACACTTTATTGCTCCGCATCTGTTATTGAACTCTTCCTGGATCTGCCTTGTAATTCCAAGAGTTCCTCTTCCTTCGGTCTTAAGCCCTGCTATCATTCCTGCACCTATAAGCGCTCCACAGGTTGCTTCAAGATTTCCCATACCTGCGCAGAACCCTGCTGATATCTGTCTGAGCTGTTCCTCAGAAAGCCCCGTCTCATCAGCCAGTGCCACAGTTACAGACTGAGCACAGTTATACATTCCGGAGTTTTTCATTTCTACTGCTTTTGCAGCTCTTTCTTCTAAAGTCATATTTCATTCTCCTTTTTTTGCCTTGATCTTACAGATTCCCTGAGTCATGGTCCCCATAGGACAGAACGAGCACCAGGTTCTCTCTTTATACAGCAGCATTACGATAAGTCCGATAAGGGTGGATGTCAGCATCAGGCTATAGAATCCAAAGCCAAACTGCGCAACCCAGTCGGGGAATATACTACCATTATACGCCCATTTCCACGGAACCCTAAAGGTCCAGAAAAGTTTAATTGCTTTTCTTAGAGTCTGTGCTCCTGAGAACACCAGATATGTCTGGAATACCATTGTTCCAAACATAGTCAGGAAAAAGGCAAGAAATCCGTATCTGAACCATTTTGATGATATCCACTTTGGTGCCTGCTTTTTTCTTGAGCATTTAAGATTTCTTCCAAGCACCCAAAAGAGCTGTCCTCTACCGCACATGTGATTACAGAACCACTTGTTTCCTCCTGCAATCGCAAATATCAGCGGCAGAATAAAATCTATCATTCCAAGCCATGCAAAAAGGATGTTAAAAAATCCGAGAGCGAAATAAATAATTGACCAGATCCAGAGATAGTCATACCAGTGACTCTTTTTATTAACTGCTTTCTTCATCTGCCGGTGTCCTCCATTTCCTGTACTTTTATTGATCCGGCAGGACATGCCTTCTCACAGATTCCGCATCCTACACACATAGATAAATCCACATCCGCATAGCACCCTTTGTAAATACTTATGGCACCTCTCGGACACTGCCCGGCACATTCTCCGCAAGCAACACATCTGTCTGTATCGTTTACTGCCCGTTTCATTCTAATAATCTCCTACATCTACTTGATTTATTTAAGCAACAAGGATATTATATCTGGTATAAAAAGTATATCAAGTACGCAGTTAATATTGACCTGGTAAGGAAAATGATACTATGAGTAAAATAGCGAAAAAAGAACCATTATGTGAAGATATTGCCGGAAAAGGGTGCGGTCTGAAGAAGGTCCTTGACATTGTCGGAGGTAAATGGAAGATCATGATCCTCTGCGTTATCGACAACAGGGAAGTCGTGCGCTACGGAGAGCTGACAAGAGCCATAGCCGGCATCACCAATACCATGCTCGCCAATTCGTTAAAAGAACTTGAAGCTGACGGCCTCGTCCTTAGAAAGCTTTATGATGAGATGCCTGTAAGAGTTGAGTACAGTCTCACCGAAAAAGCAAAAAGCCTCATCCCCATTCTTCTTGAGATGAAAAAATGGGGTGAGGACAATCTTTGATCCGTTATTCTAATACTGCTTACATCCTTATATCATATAATTCAATATAATTCCATATAATATACTATAATTCACTATAATTGTCCCATTTAAGCTATAAAGCAATATAAAACAGCGATGGATCATATAAAAATCCATCGCTGCTGATCATTAAGATTCCGGGCATCATATCAGGCAATTGTGTAAGATACCTTAAACTTCTCTCCGGCTCCCAGCTTATTGCCATACTCTCTTTCACTGAGATCTCCTGCAAAGCCTGCTCTGTCGCATCTTCCGTACCAGGGCTCTATACACACAAACGGAGCATTCTTATGATCAGGTGACCATACGCCAAACAAAGGAGCATCAAAGCTTACAGTAACTATAGTCTCTCCGTCTGCATCAATAATAGCAACTGCATCAGCCTGTCTGTCCTCGATCACAAGAGCATCCTCATCAAAGAGTTCAGGCTTAAGGGCAAGCACTCCGTCTTCAAGTACAACCTCTGTAGTTTTGTCAGAAAGACATCCGCTTCCATCAAGCATTACCACATTAGAAGTAAGATTACCTGATACCTTTTCTCCCTTGTTCATAAATAGCAATTTATCCTTGGTAAGATCGCAGTTAAACGCCGGATGACCTCCGATTGAGAAGAACATATCTCCATCAGATGGGTTCTCGACCTCCCAGATAACCTCCACATTATCATCAGTCAGTTTATATCCCAGTCTTAACACAAAATCAAAAGGATATTTCGCTTTTGTTTCTTCATTGTCTTTAAGCTCAAACACAAGCTCATCACTTGTCTGCAAGATCATCTTAAAATCCATGTCTCTGGCAAAACCGTGCTGTCCCATTTCATAGGTCTTGCCCTCGAAGCGATATTTCTTTTCCCAAACAGCACCTACCTGAGGGAACAAGACAGGAGATGTTCTTCCCCAAAATGCCGGATCTGCGTTCCACATAAGCTCCTTACCATTCTTTAACAGAGAGGTAATCTCAGCGCCGTGGTCTGAAACAGTCAGGTTGTAAATGTCATTTTTGATGTTGTACTTTTTCATAGTCTTCTACCTCTTATCCAAGTCGATCATTTCCAGTAAGAGCACTGTGATCATCACGTAAACGAAGGTCCACATGAGTAGCCAGCCCCAACATTTAACAACAATCTTCGGATCAAAGTCATAGTCGTGATTCTGGTTGAGCTCTCCTGTCTTCATAAGTATGTCATCTCTCATATTATTCTCTTCTATCTCTCTAAACAAGGTCAAAAGAGGTTTTTCTCCCTCAACTTCAACATCTTTCATCTTGAGAGCATTGTTCCACACACTTACCATAGGCTTTGAGTTGTAATCGCCCTGGGCACAAAGTGCCGTAAGTCCCCACTTTGTGGCAGTAAGGTTGGTAAGTGGCATTGCCTCCTCAGGAAGAGAAAAGAATGCACCTGAAAACAGGAGCTGTACGATGAGGAGAAATGGCATTATAGTCATGGCTGTTGTCGTAGTCTTTGAAAATGCAGAGATAAGGAGCGCCAGCATATCCGCACAATATGTTATGAGAAAAAGAGATAATCCAAAATCCACTAAAGGCCACGGAGTAATAAGGCTGCCCTCAGGGAATTGAACCTTCATAAGAAGGCATACGCCGATTGTTATTACCACCTGCAGGATACACAAAAAAGCCTGGTAGATCATATGAGCAGCCACATAGGACGTCATGTGAAGTCCTGATCTGTGCTCTCTTTTTACTATTGCTCTCTCCCTACAGATAACCTGTATAGAGTTAAAAAAGCCGTTCCAGATACAGATACACGACAGTGCAAAAGTGCCCATCAGTGTTCCTTCCATGGTCTTAAACAGGTTTTTCCCCACAGTAAATGAAACCAGGCCTGCAATGACCGCTGCCATCGGAAGGACCTTCCAGTCATTCTGGAAAAGGAACATTCTAAAGAGCTTGCCCAGATATATAAAGGTCTGAAAAACTCTGCCTCTGTGCTTTGTCTTATATTCAGTCATGTTGCATCACCCCACTTTTTCCTTAATGCGATCAGCATACTTTTCTACGAACTCGTCCGCTCTTCCTTCTCCGCCTTCGTCCTTCTGATTGATTGAAAGAAGGATCTCTTCCATTGAGGACTTTCCGAAGAATTCATAGGCCTCATCAACCGGGCCGTACCACGCAAGACGTCCTGTCCTTGTAGCATCCTTGGCAAGTACGATCACATCATCAAAAAGATCTATTACTCTGTCAGGGGTGTGGGTAATAACTACAACAATCTTTCCTTCATCTGCTATTTCCCTGAGTTTTTCAAAAAGACTCCTTGCAACAACGCCGTCAAGTCCTGAATCCGGCTCATCAAGAATAAACAGTGACGGGTCGGAAATGAACTCCATGGCAATTGAGAGCCTCTTTCTCTGACCTCCCGATAGCTTCTCAACCAGATTGTTTCTTACTGCAGTAAGACCGAACTGATCGAGCATATAGGCTATGCGATTTTCTCTCTCCATAACAGATGTGTCTTTTGAGAGCCTCATCAGTGCTGCATCTGTGAGAGTCATTTCCACGGTATCATTGCCTCTCATCAGATCCTGCTGAGGAACAAAGCCGATGTCGTATTTCATCTTACCGTAATCCGTGTAAACGTCATTGTTATCAAGCTTAATGCTGGCCTTTGCCTTCTCATAGCCCGTTACAGCATTCAAGAATGTGGTCTTACCGGCTCCGGAACCGCCAAGAAGGAGCACCATGTGGCCCCTTGGAATGATCATATGTATATCCTTCAAAAGAGTCTTTTTCTTAAAGAAATCAACTACAGTCCTGTCGGTAATGTTTACCGTAAGGCCTTCCGATGCAGCGCTTAAATTCTCGCCAAGTTCTTTTGCACCTGTCTTTTCAACATGTTCAACCTTTTTGCCCGGAATAAAGCGCTTTGAAACTCCCCAGATAATAAGGGTTATTCCCTCAAAGAAGAAAAATGCAATGATCCATTTTTTCTTTCTGTCAAATATCTTTATCAGCCCTAAATAAATCTTGATTATATAGATTTCCATGGCGATGCCGATTCCGACTATCGGTATCAGCAGAAACAGTACAAAAAGGTTATCGGATGGAAGGAAAGGTAACAGAATCGTAAGGACATCGTAGAAGAATACAAGTATGGTATAAACCCTGCCGTCCTTCTCTCTGTCTGCACAAAGGCTTATATGATACTCTCTTGCAACCGGAATAAAAGCCCATACCTTTTTTACGTCGCATTTCTTAAAGAGAAACCAGCATCCAATGGTCATCAGAATCTGGTGCCTTAGGGAAACAATCAGATTTGTATAATCCAATTGAGATGAAAGTATTTCAATCATCAGCGTTCTCCTTTTTCATGATCATATTTACATAGTTGTATGGAATCTCAATTCCATTATCACAAAGAGCCTTGAAAATTCGGGTGTTTACCTCATCCTTAACAACTTCTGTCCTAAGCTCATGGGGATAATAGATCGTTGCCCCAAGTATGATCGCGCTGTCCGTGATCTCAAGAAAATATACGGACTTTGAATTCGGGTCATCCTCTTTGTATCTGTCTTTGTTGAGCGTAAGTGGGCATTCAGAGATTGTCTGCCTTATTATCTCTTTGGCCTTATCAATGTCCGAGTTATATCCGATTCCGAATCTTACGTCAAAAGACCTTGGAACATGCTCTGCGTAACTGTAATTAACTATTATGCTCTGGTTAGCCTTACTGTTTGGGATAATGACGCGTGTTGTGTCAATGAGTCTGAGTACAACATGACGGAGAGTGAGCTTTTCGACAATTCCCGCTCTTCCATCTTCGAGCATGATCCTGGATCCGATATCGAAGGGCTTATAAATACTTATCTCAAGTCCTGCGAACATATCCTTTAAAACCTCATTGGCAGCAAGGCCGACTATAACAGCAAGAACTGCCGTTGATCCAAGAAGGGACCTGGCCAGTTGTTTTCCGCCCAAAGGAAGAACTACTAAAACAGCTATAAGTAAAAGAGCTATAGCCTTCTGTAAAAACTGTAGTGTTATGCTGTTTCCTCTCTTCTTTTCAATCCTCTTGAAGATGGCCTTGTTGAGTTTCAGGATAAAGTAGGTCAGAAGAATATACACCGCAGCCGTTAAAAGAAACGTTATTATAGCTATGATCACAATCGGTACGATCTCTTTAAAAGTAAGATTATTAAGAATTTCTGTAAGTTCTGATCCATTTGGAGCAATGCTGATATCCTGCATAATTTCACCTCACTATTTTACGTTCTATAATTATTTTATCATTGATAATGCTCATCACAAAGAATTGCAACAAAAAAACCGGGAACTAATGTCCCGGTTTTAAAGTGATCGTGATTTAATTATTTGCAAAGCTCGTATGTATCTCTTGCAATTGCAAGCTCTTCATTGGTAGGAACTACCATAAGAAGAACCTTGGAATCAGCAGCTGAGATTGTCTTCTCTTCGCCGCGAACCTTGTTAGCCTCTGCATCAACGGCTGCGCCGAGGAATGAGAGTCTCTGACAGATAAGTCCTCTTGTGAATCCGCTGTTCTCACCAACGCCTGCTGTGAAGCAGATCACATCAACGCCGCCCATAGCTGCTGTGTAGGAGCCGATGTACTTGGCAACTCTGTAAGTAAATGCATCTACTGCTCTCTTAGCGCCTTCATCCCCCTTAAGGTATGCATCCTCAAGATCTCTAAAGTCTGATGAAAGGTTGTTTGAAAGTCCGTAAACACCTGACTTCTTATTGAGAAGGTTTGTTACGTCTGCAACTGTAGAGTTCTCTTTCTTCATGATAAACTCAACAACTGAAGGATCGATGTCACCTGTTCTTGTTCCCATGATAAGACCCTCAAGAGGTGTAAGACCCATTGAAGTGTCGATGCACTTGCCGTCCTTAACAGCTGAAATTGATGCGCCGTTTCCAAGGTGGCAAACGATGATTTTAAGGTCCTTAATGTCTTTTCCAAGGATCTCTGCAGCACGCTTACTTACATAAGAATGGCTTGTTCCGTGGAAGCCGTATCTTCTGATACCGTACTTCTCGTAGTATGAATATGGAAGGCCGTAAAGGTAAGCTTCCTGTGGCATTGTCTGATGGAATGCTGTGTCGAAAACAGCTACCATAGGAACTCCGGGCATAACCTTCTGGCATGCTCTGATTCCGATAAGGTTTGCAGGGTTGTGAAGAGGTGCAAGATCTGAAACCTCCTCAATTGCCTTAATAACTTCATCATCGATAACAACTGACTTGGTAAACTTCTCACCGCCGTGTACGATACGGTGTCCAACTGCTCCGATCTCCTCGAGCTTAACTACGCCGTCGTTTTCATTTGTAAGGGCCTCGATGACCATCTCGATTGCCTTGTTGTGATCAGGCATGGGTTCTTCCTTTGTAATCTTATCCTTGCCTGCAGGTGTATAAACGATACGGCTTCCGTCGATTCCGATTCTCTCGCAGAGTCCCTTGCAGATAACTGCCTCTGACTCTGAGTCGATAAGCTGGAACTTCAGTGATGAACTTCCACAGTTGATAACCAGTATTTTCATAAAGTAACCTCTTTTCCCATTAATATGTAAAGTCAAAAAACTTCCAAATAATAATATAATTATATTATAATTTAAGGACAAGGTAAAACTTGTACAAAAATTGGAAAAACAGGTAAATTCACTATGAAAACTATCGGGATAATAGCAGAATTTAATCCATTTCACGAAGGTCATAAACACCTTATCGAAAAGTGCAAGGAAAATCTTGGTGCTGACAGAGTCGTTATCGTCATGAGCGGAGACTTTGTTCAAAGAGGCGCTCCGGCCATCGTGGACAAATATGCAAGGGCCAAAATGGCTCTTAGGAGTGGCGCCGATCTGGTACTTGAACTTCCGGTTTACTACAGCACGGGAAGCGCTGAGTACTTTGCTCAGGGTGCAGTCTCAATCCTTAATAGCCTTGGCTGCATCGACTATCTGTGCTTTGGCAGCGAACATGCTGACCTGAAAAAGCTGGATAACATCGCAAACATTCTGCACTCCGAATCGACTCTTTATAAAGAGATTCTGGAAAAAGAGCTCAAGCAAGGTAAACCCTATCCTGCAGCCAGCGCAAGCGCGCTTATGGCAGCTTTAAAGAATCAGTCCGTTGATAACAATATCGATGTGTACCGTCAGATTTTCGAATCTCCCAACAGTATTCTTGCCATTGAATACTTAAAGGCACTTAAGAAACAAAAGAGCAAAATAAAACCCTACACCATCGAGCGTATAGGACAGCCCTATCACAGCGACGATCTTGGCGGAGTTCCAAGTGCATCCGGTGTAAGAGCCAGAATCTTTACAGCCTCTGAGCGCTACACAAAGGCCAATGCTCATGAAATTTTAAGTGGTTTCATGCCGGAAGGCGCAATCCATGAGATTGCCTCCTACAGCGGTAGCTTCTTATCTTCCAACTCACTCTCAAGGCTTATGCACTATAAGCTCACCCTGGAAAAGGATAAGGGCTATACGGACTACCTTGACGTAAGCGGAGATATTTCAAATCTTATAGTGAAAAATCTTGAGGGATTTGATGATTTCAGTGGCTTTTGTTCCAAATTAAAGAATAAAAACCTGGTATATACAAGGATAAGCAGATCTCTTCTTCATATCCTTCTAAACATAACCAAGGAAAACATGAATGAGTACAAGAAAGGCTCTTTTACCTGCTATGCACGGGTACTGGGCCTAAAAACCGACTCCTCGGACGTCCTTGCACTCATTCATGAAAAATCAAGCATTCCTGTCATCGACAGAATAAAATATGCAGATAAACTCCTTGATCCTCTGCAGAAGAGACTCTTTGACGAGACTCTAACTGCCAGCAGCATATACAACTCTATCTCCAAGTCCTATGAGGGCTCAGAATACAGTATAAAACCTGTACTTCTCTGATAATAATCATTTGAAGTAAAGTTTTATACGTGATAACATATATGTGTATGGTCACTTATGTCAGATTCCCGGAGGCGCCATGGGTCTTATTAAGCTCGAAAAAGGTCAGATCCTTCATAATGCCGGTAAGGATATCGTATCTACCGTGGAAGTTCTTGTTAAGGGTACTCTAAAAATCTCTAACCCTTATTCTTCCATCACGGCCGGCGCCGGTACATTTATCGGAATCGTAGAGCATCCGGGGCAGCCCTATAACTACACCATCGAGGCGATTGAAGAGTCTTCCGTCTATTCATATCCATACGAATCCATCGAGGATATTCCCAAAATTGTAAGATCAAATCCTAAGATAGCACCTGTTCTGGCAGCTCAGTCCACTGATACTGCTGCGCGTATTTGTGCTGTTTACGACCAGCAGTTTGACGAGGTCATTAAGGAATATGATCAGATTATGGCAGATTACACCGATTATCCCAATCTGTGTATAAAAGTTGGCGAAGTGGTAAAAGAGTTCCCGGAGCTTGAAGCCATCATTCCTCCGGCGAGAATAAATAGTATTCCCCAGTGGGCAATTGATTTCATAAACTCCTTAAAGGAAAACGAGGAGATCATGAAAAAGAACCTCTATCCCATAAATGTGGAAATAGCCATCGGAATGATCATGAGTACCTTTAATATCTATAACACCATTTCCGAAGAGGTACTTCTTTTAAACGAATACAGAAAAACTCTTAAGAAAAGAACTACTGCCTTTAACACCACCATGACTGCCATAAAAACAAAACTCGCAGAGCTTGAAAGAGCTACAAACGGCGAGAGTGACGGCAGCGTTAAAGTTGTTAACGCGCTGGCCACTATTCTCTCCTACGCAGGTGTAAGCGGAGAAGTCGCAGGATGGTTTGAAGATCTGATAGCCCAGTTTAAGGCAAATGAAAACAGATATGACTCCTCTGACGAAGCAAGACTTCTTAGAAAGAACATCCAAAACACGTTCTATGACATTTATCTTCCTGCTTTTATGAGAAGTCTTACCGACGACAATATTCCAATCGAAGTAAAGATGTTCTTTATGTTTGGTTTTGTTGATGAGGAACTTGCAGGTGAAAAAAATACCACCATCCTCTACAACATGGCCAAATCCTATACTCCCGATCCTGAAGGGAATGTCTTCACTGTTTATGAGTGGCTTAAAATGATTTTCATGCAGGAAGCAGAGCCCTCTAAAAACGAATTCGACCAGGACTGGCCTACATATCTCAGGGATCAGAAAAACAGCGGAGCAATCACTGAAGAGCGAATGGAGGCCATGTTAAATAACCCTCAGAAGAAGCTTGATTTTGAGCTTCGAAATCTCTTTGCGCTGGGTAACAGAATGACCTTTGGCAGAGTTACTTCCTTTGTCCCTGTTTTTGATGCGCAAAACGTTCTGCGTCCGCTTGATATGGCATATATTACTGCTACGAAGATAAACGAGTATTATGAAAAGATCCGCAGCATAGACTTTAGCGTATTCTGCAGACAGGCTGTTTATTCAAATCCGGAGATAGGGATCACTCAGGTTTACTACGACGAGGACATTACTCCTATCATGATACTGATGCCCAATGTCGGAAGCCGAGCTGCCCTGTGGCAGGATATAGATGGCAAGAACAGAAGAACCAGAGCACGTATGCTGGTTTCAATCTTCAACACAGAAAATACCGAAGAGGCAATGATAAAGCTCTTTGGTGAATTCAGATGGGAAATGTGCAAGACGGTTCAGGGTGTACACTGGAACGATGTAACAGATCCATCCCTTACTTCCATGTACTGCGACTATCTGCAGTTCTTTAAAAAGAACTCTGCTCTCTCAGCAGATAATAAGGAAAAACTAAAGACCGACCTCAAGAAGTTCAGCAACAACTTTAAACATGTCTTTGTAGCTGATTACCTCTCCTACATAAAATATGAGTCGGCCGGATCTCCAAGGCTTAACAAGGTTGCAAGAGAAATCCTCTTCACCTTCTGCCCGTTCTCCAAAGAGATCAGAGATAAGCTTGCGGACAATCCTCAGTACACCGAGCTCATAAATCACCATAATGCCCGAATAGGAAATATAGCAAAGCCAATTTCCAATCTGATCCACAAGCTTACCAAGGAAGGCATCCATGTACCTGCCCAGGTAGCAAATCAGCTTGAACATCTCAAGAAATAAAAAGATCCCTGACCACCATAAAGGTGATCAGGGATTTATATTGTTTATATATACTTCTAATTAGTTAAGTTTCTCAAGAGCATCGATAAGTGCGTCTGTTGAATCCTCGTTGAAGCATGTAGCTGCAAATGCAAGCATGTAGTCACCCTTCTGAAGGTTAACCATCTCGTTGTGGAACTCAACACCGTTGAAATCACCGTTCATCTTAAGAACCTTGTGAGTCTCACCTGCAACTTCTCTCTCAACAATCTCAGTTGTGATATTTGAGATGCCCTGAGCCTCAAGAGCACTCTGTGCCTGAGATACGCTTGCGTTAAGAACTGCCTCCTCATCAAGGATTGCGTTAGCAAGTGTAGCATTTGACTGAGCTGTTACATTGATGTTGCAAAGACCTGTTGAATTCTGTGCATACGCAACGATTGTTGCTGTACCTTCCTCGATAGCCTTAGTAGCAAGCTTGTTGTCAGAAAGCATATCTGTTGTCATACCTGTGATCTGAGCAAGTGTCTCATCATCAACGAATGAATATCCATCAAGAAGGTTGAGCTTAACACCGAAGTACTCGTTTACATATGCGTTGCCCTCAACTGTACCGATTGAAAACTCGCCATCAGCTTCTTTTGTGCTCTCCTCTGTTGTAGCCTCTGCTGCTTCTGATGCAGATGCTTCCTCAGTAGCTGCCTCAACAGCTTCCTCTACAGTAGCCTCTGCTACAGGCTCCTGTGTCTCAGCGCCCTTACCACATGCTGAAAGCGCCATAACCATTGTCATTGTCATAACCACTGCAATAAATTTTCTTTTCATAATATCTCTCCTCTTTAATACTATTATTGCTTAAATACAACCTTGAATAACTTAACAGATGTGGCGTTTTTCATCAATGAACAATTTTGCCAAAGATATTTCACTTATTGTAATATTTTTCTATCACAGTTTCAATGCACTTTCTAGATTCCACCGCAGTTTCAGGCTTGGTGTCTTCAAGAGTTGCATGAATAAAAGGCTTATTTTCTAGTGCAAATTTCACAATTTCAGTGTAATCCATGTCTCCAAAGCCGCATCCTACGCTCTTTACCTTATCCCCTTCAAGAAGACAATCCTTTAAATGAATCATGGCAACGTCTTTTCCGATAAGGTCGATCGCTTCAGCTATAACCTCATCTCTCTGCTCGTAATTGTCAGTCCAGATAAGATTTACAGGATCAAATATGATCTTAAGGTTCGGAGAGCCGATACGGTCGAGGACTTCTCTGGCTCTTTTGCCGTCATATACTATGTGTCTGTAAACAGGCTCAATCGCAAGAATCACTCCGCACTTCTCTGCGCAGTCAATAACAGGGCGCAGGTTTGTTATAAAGGTCTCCAGCGCCTCCTTTGAGTGGCAAGCCTCCTTGTCATAGGTGTAGCCCTCATTTGGCGCACCTGTCTCTGTTCCCACCATTCCACAGCCGGCTATTGATGCAAAGCGAAGATGTGCATAGTACTTCTCCTGAATCTCGGAGAGCTTCTCGGCATTTGGGTTTGCCAGGTTCAAATAGCAGCCAAGAACCGCCATATCAAGATCCGCCTTCCTCAGGGCATTCTTCAGGTACATGGCATATCCCGGTGTCAGAGCGTTTGTATCTGCCGTAAATCCCGGAACCTTGGAAAGCGCTAAATGGATGCAGGAAAAGCCCTGGTCCTTAACCTCTTTTAATCTCTCCTCAAAAGGAAGTTCTCTTGTGTCATGAAATCTAATTCCAAGCTGTATCATCTTGTCATCTCCATTCTGTAGAATATACCTCTTTTTTCCATCAGTTCCTTTGCCGTGCCACACTCTGCCACAGTTCCGGCATCTATAACCACTATCTTGTCTGCCTTCTCTATCGTGGACAGCTTGTGGGCAACTATAAATGTCGTGCACTTATCCGACATATTTTCAAGTGCGTAGGTAACCTCTTTTTCAGAGAGCGCATCCAGCGCGGATGTAGCCTCGTCAAGGATGATCACCTTAGGGTGCCTTATAAGAGCTCTTGCGATTGATATCCTCTGCTTCTGACCGCCGGAGAGCTTATCTCCGTGCTCGCCAACTTTTGTTTCAAGACCCATAGGGAGCTTGTCAATTACGCTCCTAAGGCCTGACTCATCTATTACCCTGTTAAGCTCAGCCTCAGTCACATCACTGGTTCCGTATAGTATATTGTCCCTGATGCTTCCGGAGAACAGGATTGTGTTCTGGGGCACAACAGCCAGATTCTTTCGATAACTCTGAAGGTTGACCTTGCTGATATCCTTATCATCAACAAGGATACGTCCGCTGGTCGGAAGACCAAAGCCCACCAGGAGGTTCATTATGGTCGATTTGCCGGCTCCCGACTCACCCACAAAGGCCACAGTCTCACCGGGCTCAACATGCAGATTTATGTCGTGAACGATCTCTTCAGTGCTGTCAGGATACGAATATCCCACATTTTCAAAGGTGAATTCACCCTTGATCTCTCCGATTTCTTCCTTGTCAGAGCTGTCCTCAACGTGCTCAAACTCCAGAATTTCCCCGATACTTGATACGGACTCAAGCCCCTTTGATATTACAGGAAGCAATGTCAAAAGAGATGATACCTGTCCCACAATTGATGTGAAGTAGCTCTGATACAGCACTACATCTCCAACCTGCACTCTACCCTTTACAGCAAGTATGGATGTAAACGCAAGGCACAGAACCTGGAAAATCTGGAAAAACGCCCAGCTCACAGCTCCGAAATTACCCTGAATAATATCAAGGTTGTAGCCCGCCTGAGCGATGAGATCCACCTGGGTATCCATCCTTACGATCTCCTCATCCTCTAGGGCATGAGCTCTGGTTACGGGCACCAGCTGAACCATCTCCATGACCTTGGCTGAGGTCTCTTCCATCTCTTTTCTAAACCTCTGATTGTGCTTCTTGATGGGCTTTTTAAAAGTCACCACCAAAACTGCCGCAAGAGGCACCATGAACAGGAAGAAGAAAAACACCACAATGCTCTTTGTTATGGTAACGGTAAGAGCAACGGACATATTGATCACGATATTAATGAGGGAGACAAATATCTGGTCCGACAAAGTCTCCACCGCCTCAACATCCCTTATTACCTTAGACTGAAGCCTGCCTGAGAGCATGTCCTTCTGATGCGGAATGGACATGACCTGTATCTTGTGAACAAGAGCGCTCCTAAGTCCTGCCTCCACCTTCCTTACGGACTTACTCCTGAAGTGTATGTGGAGGTAGTTCATAGGGACGTTCAGGATAAGGAGAAACACCATCAGCACAATGTTGAAAATGATCAGAGTTACTACATTCGGATCATGATCTGTTACCGCGTTTATGATATTTGCAGTCACAATGGGAAGTATCCATACGGGACTGTGCTTTATCACATAAAACACGGTAGATAGCAAAAAGTTATGGTACATCCCCTTATAGAACCCTATCAGAGTCATCAGGGGATTTCCCTTATGTCTTTCATAGCTGTCAAAATAGACGTCTGTATCTAATTTCATCGGTATCCCTCTTACATCCCCTTAAACATATCATCTCTGAAGGAAACAATCATCTCATTTGCGCCTGAAAAAGCATACATTCCGACCATTGCGCCGGTAAATCTCTTGCCCCAATCAAGCCCCTCGTCGCACAGGTAAAAGACATTTTCCAATGTCGCAAAGTGTTTTCTGTCGTCTTCTTCGTTCAGGCAATAGGAAAGCTCTCTTCTTAGGCGATCCGTATCCATACACAGCCTTATAGATCCTGCTGCGCCATCAAATGGCTCTTTTGACAAAAGAGCTCTGTCCTCATCTCCAATGTGCTCGTTAACATAGAGATATCGCCTTCCCTCTTTACTTGTAATTCCAAATTCAAAGAAGGTGTTCTCATCATAGTATCCGCAAATTCCGGCGCTCTGTCCATCCTTCATCTCCGGGATATCCATTGAAACCGAATATGAAAAGACTAAACTACTCTGCCTTCTTAAAACTATGTTCCTGCTATCTACGCTTGAAAGAGGCGCTCTGCTTCCCTTTATGAGAAACTTCCTCTCATCATAGCTGCAAACAACTTCACCTTCCTTAAAGGGACGGGGAGTCATATATTCCATGTAAAGTCCGCAAGGGGATGTGCGCACTCTTTTACCATTATCAGCTTCCGCATCCGTATTCATCTCGGGAAATGGTTTAACCTGCATTGCTGACGGCCCTTTAAGGTCATTGACGATAGGCCATCCGTCCGGCGTCCAGGTCACGGGATCAATTGCTGTCTCCCTTCCGAGAATGCTGTATCTGCCATCCAGCGCTCTTCCGCAGAGGTAGACCATAAACCATCTTCCGTCTTCCGTATCTACCAGGTCTCCGTGTCCGCATCTCTGGATTGCAGCAGCTTCGTCTTTCTGTCTCATTATTGGATTGTAGGGACATCTTTCATAGACGCCTAAGAGCTCTTTTGACCTGGACACAGTAACCCTGTGACCGGGGCCGGTACCACCTTCAGCTTCAAGCAGATAGTAATATCCGTCTTTCTTGTATAAATGCGGACCTTCGGGAGCTCTTTTATGATCTCCGTAGTAAAGAAGCTGAGCATCGGAAATCTTCTTAGTCCCTGATTTATCCAGCTCAAAGATCCTCGCTCCGCGATTTAAGAGCATATATCTCCTGCCGTCATCATCATTAAAGATGCTCGGATCAATCCCATCCTCGTCGATGAAGACAGGCTCTGTATAAGGTCCCTCCGGTTTATCCGAGCTTACAACAATCTGCCTTCTGTAAGTGGGCGGAACATCGTTTAGCCTGTAGGTCGCCGTTATGTAAAATCTTCCCTCGTAGTAGGAAATATCAGGAGCCCAGTAGCCCCTTCCGCCTTCAAGTTCATCAAGATGTGCCCAGTCAGGGTTTGTTATGGCATGTCCTATTATCTCCCAGTGGATGAGGTCCCTTGAATGAGAGATCGGAATACAAGGGAAAAAGATGAAGGAAGAATTGACCATATAGTAATCGGAGCCGACTCTTACAATTGACGGATCCGGGTAAAAACCGCGCCTAATGGGATTATGGTAATAATCCTCATATTTATGGCCAAAATATCCTTCGAGGTAGTTTTCAATCTCAACATATCCCTGAGCTATTGAATCCTCAGGATATTCATCATACATATTCTCATAGCTTTGTCTAAGGTCATGTGCGATATCCCATGGCGTCACAAGGTCCTTATCGCCTTCAAGAGGATCCATGCCACATCTTTCAACCAGATATTTAAACACTTCTATGTCGCCGGATTCAGCGCCAAAGTGCAGCACGTTTCTGTGCTCATCATCATATTCATTAAGGCTGATCCTGGAGTACTCAACGAGATACTTGAGGATTTCAAGATTCCCAAGCTTTGCAGCTTCAAACAGAGCCTCCTTACTTACAAGTGAAGGCTCATTTATCAATATCTCTTTTAATCTGTCAAGGTCATCATGCCTTATCGCATCAATCATTGTAGCTCCTCTGCAATAAAACTCTTAAAGTCAGCGTGTCCGTGATCTTTATTATCGCATCCCCCGGACAGCGCAAATATTCCGAGCTTTGCCCCTACCCAGGTGTGATCCGAAGGCGTGTAATCTATGCCTAGATCAAACATCTTTACTCCATCAAATGAAATGCAGACCTTGAGTTTCATATCTTCTACTTCCGGGCTATGAGTAACGTTCTGAAAATAAGTATCTGCTCCGGTAAAGGTCATAACCCATTTGATGCTTTTGAGAGCATCCTCCAGAGAAAGTCCGCTCTCTTTTACATAGCTCTCAAAAAGCTCAGAAAGGTCTGTCGTCTCACTCTTATGCGCATCATCGCCCTCAGAGTGGATGGTCTTTACATAATACTTACCCGTTTCATCTTTCTCAATAAAAGCAGCCACGTACTGCCCGCCTGTCATGCAGACACCGGCTCTTTCACCCGGCAAAAGCCCTGATGCATCCATTTCAGCTTCTGCCCTAAAGGAAGGGTAAATCAGCTTCTGCGTAAGAACATTGCTGCTCCTCCACAGAACCGGCATTTCTTCATGAGACGGATTCTGGCAAAAGAGCCTTAAGCCGTCTCTTTCAGCGCCGGTTTCATCTGTTACACTTCCATAAAAGCTATCGTCGTGATCACCCATCCATTGCCACGAAAGATTTGGTTTACCGTCCTTAAAATCATCTGACCCTTTAAGATATACAGGTTCTTCGCTTGTAATAACAGGCTTATCCAGCTCAAAAGCCGGCTCTCCAACTCCGTTTGTATCAGGATTTATTCCGATAACCGGCCATCCGCCATTCCAGCAAACAGGCTGAAGATGACATATCCTTCCATAGAGTCCTCTGTCCTGGAAATGAAGGAAATACTCTATTCCGTCAGGTGTATCAACAAGACCTCCCTGATGAGGGCCGTTGATAACAGTACTGCCCTGAGCCATTACTGTCTTTATCTCATAGGGGCCGTGAATGTCTTTTGACCTGAGTGCAACCTGATAGCCTTCCCTTACACCTCCGGCCGGAGCAAGGATATAGTAAAATCCATCCCTTTTATAAACCTTGGGCCCTTCTATGGTCACTGCCGGGTGAGATGGGTCATTTCCATTAAATACAAAGTGGTCTTCACTGATAGCCTTCAGTCCATCGGGGCTCATCTCAAATATTCCTAGAATGCTCTTAAAGCCGATTCTGGACTTGGCATATCCGTGAATGATATAAGCCCTTCCATCCTCATCCCAGAACGGGCACGGGTCAATAAGGCCTTTCCCTTCAAGGACAAGAACCGGCTCTTCCCACTCTCCCAATGAGTCTTTTGTCCTTACTACGTAGTAGCCTTCATCAGGCATTCCGTAGTAGATATAAAACATTCCCTCATGGAATCTGATGGCCGGAGCCCAGACTCCCTCCGAGTGCCTCGGTATCTTAAATCTCTCCTGCCCAATATTTTTAAGGGCATAGTTAACCAGCCTCCAGTTCACAAGGTCTTTTGACACAAGGATCGGAAGCCCCGGCGTGTAATTAAAGCTGCTGGCAGTCATATAAAATATATCTCCGACCCTTATTACATCGGGGTCTGAGTAATCCGCAAACAGCACAGGATTTCTAAATTTATCTCCAAGATCAGAATAAGTTTTCATGGTTTTCTCATCCGTTTATCTCAATATTCGTAGTCTCTTTATTAAGCTCGTCATCTGCAAGGAGGGAGGCATAAACACCGCCAAGTTCCCTTAGGCCCTTAGCTATCATGCCTGCATATAGCATTGCTCCTTCGTATTTTAAATGAGAGTTGTCGACCTTACCTTCAGGAGCCCAAGATGCCTCTCCCGGTGCAAGATTCATGTAGTATTTCTTTGAAGCCTCATCGCCTGTCTTAGTTAAAAAGTCCCTGCTCATGGTAAAAAGATCCACAACCGGAACATCAAATTTTTCAGCAGCTTCTTTCATCCCCTTTACATACTCAGTGTGTTCGGAGGGCTTAAGTGCGCCATTTTCATCAAACAGCCTTCTTTCAACCGAGGTAATGAAAACAGGATATGCGCCTTTATTTCTGGCTACATTCACATACTTGCCAAGATTGACAATAAACTCCCCATGGGGATCAGTGTATCTGGAAGGGTCATTCTTCTTTTCATCATTGTGTCCGAACTGGATAAAAAGAAAATCCCCCTTTGTGATCTCATCATAAATTGGCGCAAGGCGCGATTCATCTATAAAGCTCTTGGTGCTCCTTCCGTTTACCGCTCTGTTGCATACGCAGACATCCATGGCAGTGAACCTGTCAAAAGCCTGTCCTATTCCTGTCTGTGGATAAGTTGATGCCTTGTTGGTAGCTACCGTCGAATCTCCCGCCCAGAAAATATGTCTCATTTTTTTGCTCCTTTAAAAACAGCCGTCCAAGCTAAAAACCTGGACGGCCTGTTAAAATAATTATCTGTTTTAATATTATTCTTTTACAGCTCCTACATTAACACCCTTTACGAAGTACTTCTGAAGGAAAGGATAAAGAAGCATGAAAGGAAGGATAGCACAAACGATAGCTGCGTAGTACAGAGTACTCTGCGATACCTTATAAGCCGTCGTCGGCGTGTCTCCGTCCATGACCATAACTCTCAGAATGTACTGGAAGTTAACCTGATCACGGTTTGTGATGTAGATCTGAACTGTTGAATAGTCGTTCCATACTGTAACGGCATACATAAGTCCGATTGAAGCAAGAGCTGCCTTTGAAAGAGGAAGCACGATCTTGAAGAAGATTCCCATAGGGGAGCATCCGTCAATCTCAGCTGCTTCAAACAGTGATCCGGGAATACCTTCAAAGAAGTTACGCATAAGAACCAGGTTGTATACGTTCATACCATGCTTAACAACAAGTACCCACATGTTATTGGTAAGACCGAGCTGTTTCATTACCAGGTACTCAGGGATCATACCACCTGAGAAGATCATGGTGAAGAGCAGGAAGTATGCAAACAGTGTTCTTCCGGGCATATCATACTGTGACAGAACGTATCCACCAAGGGTTGACATTACAAGACCGAGAAGTGTTCCGAAAACAGTTGTGATAACTGAGTTAAGGAATGGTCTGTAAAGCTTAGCTGTATGAAGGATTGTTCTATAACCGTCAAGTGTTGGTTCATTAGGGAAAAACTGGAATTTGTAAACACCAACAGCGTTGAAGGAATCAACAACAACCTTCCAGATTGGGAAAAGAACTATAATTCCCAACAAAATAAATACTATGTAATTTACTACATCAAATGCATCGGTCTTTTTCTTACGACCTGCACCAAATTCTACTCTCTTTGCCATCGTAAGCCTCCTTAAATAATACCGCGACCGCGGACTTTCTTGCTGGCCCAGTTACAAATAAGTACCAGTGCGCATCCAACAAGTGACTTGAAAAGACCTACCGCTGTAGTATATCCGTAGTTAGGGATAGCTGTCATAAAGGTCTTACGATAGATGTATGTTGAAATAACATCTGAAACAGCAAATACTCTGTTGTTGTACATAACGAATACTGACTCGAAGAGGTTAAGAACCTTAGCCAGATTCAGGATAAGTACGATAATGATAGTGTTGAGAAGCTCAGGAACTGTTACGTACCAAATCTTCTGAAGTCTTGTAGCACCATCGATATCAGCTGCTTCATAGAGCTCGGGGTTAATTCCTGCAAGGGTTGCAAGGAAGATAACTGTTCCCCAACCTGTCTCCTTCCAGATATTTACCAGATAGTAAACAGGTCGCCAGAGCGTAAGCTCATGCATGAAGTCAATACTCTCTTTTATAAGTCCCCAGCTCTTAAGTGTTTCATTTACGAAACCTGTTGAAGAAGTTGAAAGGAAAAGAGTGAAAATAGCTGCTGTAACTGTCCATGACATAAAGTGTGGCAGATAGATTACTGTCTGCAGCACTTTCTTGGCAAACAGATTTGCCATCTCATTGATAAATACAGATACAATAACCGCAGTACCTGTTGTTATCAACAGCTTTATGATTGAAAGCTGAAGTGTATTAAAAAAGGCTTTCCAGAAATCCGCATCAGCGAACATCTTCTGGAAATGTTTAAAGCCTACCGGTTCCATTTTCTTAAGTGTGTAGTCATAAAAAGCGTATCTTACGCCCAGCATTGGCCAATAATAGATAATAAGAACATATATAACTACAGGAAGAAACATAAGGTAAAAACCTCTGTGGTTCCATATACGCATACCCAAAGGCTTTTTGTTTATAGTTTGACCTGTGGATGTAACCTTTTGTGTTTTGCTCATTTTACTGCCCCATTCATATAAATACTTTTGTTGATTGCGGTGAAATAAAGGATTTCTTTAAGGTTCTGCATGGGCACCCGGATGGATGCCCATACAGTTTATAGATAGTTTAATAGAATCGAATCTGATAAAGAAATTACTGTGCGTTAAGCTCGTCAAGGATCTCTGTGATTGTATCGCCCCACTTAGCCTGGTACTCAGCGATAGCATCTTCTGCAGTCTTCTTGCCTGCAACAACCTCGTTCATAAGAGTTGTCTTATCTGTAGCAAGATCAGCCTCAACCTCTGTGAGGATCTCTGATGAAGGTGACTGAGGAGCATCTACACAGTTCTCTGTGAAGAACTTGTTACCAGCCTGTACAAGCTCGTCATTATCTACGAAACCGTTTGTAAGAGGAGCAATAACAAGTACCGGATCAAGGTGATTCTTCTTCCATACAGAGTTAGGGTCGTTAGGAGACTGCTTAAGGTGGAACTCACCCTCTGCATACTCGTAATCCTTCTTCTTGTCAGGATCATCAGGGTTAGTTGTGAATGACTCAGCGTGTGTTGACCAGTGAACATCCTCAGCACCATATGTCCAAAGTGTCTGAACCTTGTCACCGTCAAGCATTGTCTCGATAAGTGCATCGAAGATAGCCTGCTCACGAGAATCGTCTCCGTCGCCATCATCTGTGATTACCCATACAGGAGCCTCACGGTTGATGTATCCGCCCCATGTATCCTTGATTTCCTTGATAGGAGGAAGCTGTACAAGTCTGTCATCGCCAAGATCTGTATCAACATCGTTCTTGTCAAGGTTATCTGTAAGAGTTCTAAGCCATGTACCAGCCCAGTAAGTGAATACACCTTCTGATGTTGACTGGTCATTTGAGAACCATTTCTCACGTGCTGTCTTTGTTGAAGCTTCCTCAGTATCCTTATCGATCACGCCATCAGCGTAGCCCTGAGCAAGTCTTGTAAGAGCATCGATTGTAGCCTGCTCCTGGAATCCGTCAACCCACTGTCCGTCTTTCTGGTAGATAGCCGGGTAAGCACCCTGCCAGAACTCAGGCATGTAGTTGATGTATGGAGCCTCGTCAAGCTTACCGAATCCTGCTGCGATAACACCTGTCTGGCCATCCTTTGTGAAAGCCTTGAGCATGTTGTAGTAGTCATCGAATGTCTTGATGTCATCAACCTTAAGTCCTGCAGCATCGAGCCATGACTGCTTGATGTATGTAACACATCCGTTACCATATGTAGGAGCGAAAGCGTAAAGCTCGCCGTTTGCAGTCTTCATGTTCTCGTTGATTGAAGGAAGTGTGATCCTTGACTGGAACTCTGCGTTTGCATAAGCATCAGCCATGTTCCAAAGGATGCCTGTGTTCTGATACTGCTTGAACATTGTAGCGCTCATGATAAGAGCATCAGGATACTGTCCGTCACCGGGCTGTCCTGTTGTAAGGAGCTGAGCTACATTGTCCTTGTAACCTGAGTGCTCAGGCTGGTTGATGTGAAGCTTGATGTCATGTCCGAGCTTCTCTGAAACAGCTGCTTCCCACTGCTCGATGAAAGCATCCTGTCCGTTATCAACGTTTGCTGTAAGTGTTCCGTCTACTGTGATGTAGAGGTCTGTGAGCTCATACTCACCTGCCTCAGCTGTCTCAGCTGTCTCTGTTGTAGCTGTAGCATCAGTTGTCTGAGCTGCTGTGTCAGTGCTCTGGCCGCCGTCTGTTGTTGCAGGTGCTGATTCTGATCCGCATGCTGCAAGAGAAGCAACCATTGCTGTTGAAAGAATTAATGATAAGACTTTCTTTTTCATTTAATTTGTTCCTCCCAATTTGATTTTTGAAAATTAAATGTAAGCACTTTCATTTGCTTGTAACTGTACTTTATCATGTATCGCAATCCATTGCAAGTACAAATTTTGTAAGATTTGTAACAATCTCCTCGGATTTTTGTCAGAAGTGGCATTTATAAGCCAAATTCGGAAAGTGCTTACATGTAAAAATTTACAAAAAATTTCTTTAAAGTGTCACTCCTCTTTTCCATATTGCCATATCATGGAAACCTGCCAGTTCACTTTTAAGCTTTTCACCGGATGCTGTTCTTACAATCTTGTCAAACAGCTCATCAGTGAGTTCCTCAAAGGTTTCTCCATCTAATATGCGACCTGCGCTGAAGTCAATCCAATTGCCCTTCTTCTGAGCAATGGTATTGTTGCTGGCTATTTTCATAGTAGGTACAGGACATGCAAAAGGTGTTCCTCTACCTGTTGTAAAGAGCACAATCTGAGCACCTGCACTGGCAAGAGCTGTTGCTGCACACAGGTCATTGCCCGGTGCGCACAATAGATTAAGTCCTGTCGTCTCAGTTCTCTCACCATATTCCATGACATTCATTACAGGATAATCGCCGGACTTCTGTGTACATCCAAGGGACTTATCCTCAAGTGTTGTAATACCGCCAGCCTTATTTCCTGGAGACGGATTCTCATATATAGGCTCACCCTGCTTAGTGAAGTACTCTTTGAAACCATTGATCATATTGACGGTATCTTCAAAGGTCTTTTCATCCTTACATCTATTCATAAGAATAGTCTCTGCTCCGAACATCTCGGGAACCTCAGTCAGGATACTGGTTCCGCCGTATTCTATGATGCGATCTGAAATTCTTCCAACAAGCGGATTTGCTGTAATTCCAGAGAAGCCGTCGCTTCCGCCGCATTTAAGTCCGATTATGAGCTTTGAAAGATCTGCATCTGTTCTTTCATCAGCTGATGCTGTGTCTATAAGCTCTTTTAACAGATTAAGTCCGTCCTCCATCTCGTCATCTGACTTCTGGCATACCAGAAACTTAACTCTGTCCTTGTCATACTCTCCTATATAAGGCATGAGTACATCGATATTGCTGTTCTCACAGCCAAGGCCAAGAACAAGCACTCCGCCTGCGTTTGGATGTTTAATAAGGTCTGCAAGGATTGTTCTTGTATGCTCCTGATCGTCTCCTGTCTGAGAGCATCCGTAGTTATGTGTAAAAGCAACTACTTCATCAATACTTCCCTTAATATAGGAATTAGCCTGCTTGGCAAGAGCTGTTGCAATGTTGTTTACACAGCCGACTGTAGGAATGATCCATATTTCATTTCTAATACCTACTCTGCCATCACCCCTTACAAAGCCCTTAAATGTTCCTTTTCTTGTGCCCATTTTGGCCTCTTTGGCAGGAACATACTCAGGATCAGGCTGATATTTATAATCAAGGATTCCCTCAAGATTGGTCTTAATATCATGTGTGTGAACCCATCTGCCTGCGCTTATTGCTTCTGTTGCATGTCCGATGGCGTATCCGTATTTCACAATGTCTTTTCCGTCATCAATATCCTTAACAGCCATCTTGTGGCCTGCAGGAATATCTTCCAAAGCCTCTACCGCTCTGCCATCTCCAAGAGTTACGCTCTCGCCTTTCTTTAATTCTTCAAGGCATACAACCACATTGTCCTGGGGATGAATCTGTAAAAATCTGCCCATTTGTAACCTACCCTTCTTGTGTTTTGAAAAAATGTTGTAAGCGTTTACAATAAAATCATATATTTAACTAAATCAAACGTCAACAAATTTTTCTATTGTAATTGCCGTAGCTGTCTTGTATAATCAATTTGAAAAAAATTATGAAAATGCTTTCATGATTGAAAGGTTTGGAGGGTATACAAATGAAAAGATTTATGGACGAAGATTTCCTTCTGCAGTCTGAATCTGCCAAGAAACTGTACCATGATTATTCAGAGAACATGCCCATTCTTGACTATCACTGTCACATCAGTCCAAGAGAGATAGCCGAGGATCGTCATTTCGACACAATCACACAGGTATGGCTCGGAGGAGATCACTACAAATGGCGCATGATGCGTTCTTTCGGGGTTGATGAGAAGTTTATTACAGGAGATGCTTCTGATAAGGATAAATTTCTTATGTTCGCAAAGTGCCTTGAGAAGTCGGTAGGACACCCACTTCATCACTGGGCACATCTTGAACTTCGTAAATATTTCGGTTACCAGGGAGTTCTTAATTCAAAGACTGCCGAAGAGGTTTATGATCTTTGCAACAAGGTTCTTCAGGATCCTGCCACAAGCGTAAGATCTCTTATCAAGGCTTCAGGTGTAACTCTTATCTGCACAACAGATGATCCTGTTGATACTCTTGAGTGGCACGATAAGATCAAAGAAGATACTACTTTTGATGTTAAGGTTCTTCCCGCATGGAGACCTGACAAGGCCAAGAATATCACTAAGCCTGAGTTTACCGATTATCTTAAGACTCTTTCAGATGTAAGCGGAGTTAAGATCGACTCTTTTGCTTCACTTAAGGAAGCTCTTAAGGTAAGACTTGATTACTTTGCTTCAAAGGGCTGCACAGTTACAGATCACGCCCTTGAATATGTTATGTACTACCCTGCTTCTGACGAAGAGGTTGAGGCAATCTTTGCAAAGCGCCTTTCCGGTGCTGAGCTTTCAAAAGAGGAGGATCTTAAGTTCCAGACAGCATTCATGCTCTTTGAGGGCGAAGAGATTGCAAAGAGAGACTGGGTAATGCAGCTTCACTTCGGTTGTAAGCGTGACAACAACACTCCTATGTTTGAGAAGCTCGGTCCCGATACAGGTTACGATTCAATCGATGCTTACTATCCTATGGGTGAGATGGCAGATTTCCTCAATGCCCTTCATGTAAAGAATTCTCTTCCTAAGACAATTCTCTACTCACTTAACCCTAACGATAACAAGATCATCAACACAATGCTCAACTGCTTCAACGAAGGTCCTGCAGTTGCCAAGATCCAGCAGGGAAGCGCATGGTGGTTCAATGACAGCAAGTTCGGTATGGAGGAGCAGCTCAGATGCGTTGCTGAATCCAGCAATCTCTCAGGCTTTGTAGGAATGCTTACAGACTCAAGAAGCTTTACTTCCTATACAAGACATGAGTACTTCAGAAGAATCCTTTGCAATTATTTGGGATCTCTTGTTGAAAATGGTGAATATCCTTCAGAGGACCTTGACATTCTTGGTGAAATTGTAAAAGATATCTCATATAACAATGCAGTTAGATATTTCAAATTCCCGTTAGAAGAAAGATGACTTTATGAGCAACCAGATGACAATATATGACATTTCCAAGAAGGCAGGGGTTTCTATTGCCACAGTATCCCGTGTACTTAACGGATCTACCAATGTTAAGCCCCGCACTCGCAAGAAAGTCATGGACATAATTGAACAATATGGCTACAAGCCCAATGCTTTTGCCAGAGGACTTGGTCTTAATTCAATGAAGACCATTGGTATTCTCTGTGCCGATGCATCCGATCTGTACCTTGCCAAGGCCATCTACTACATTGAGCAGAAGCTCCGCGAGAACGGGTATCATTCAGTTCTTTGCTGTACAGGTTATGATATTGAGACCAAGAAAGAGTCGGTTAATCTCCTCTTATCTCAACATGTAGATGCAATTGTCATGATAGGATCCAACTTTATCATGAACACTCCCGAGGATAATCAGTACATTAAGGATGCAGCTGTAACTGTGCCTATCATGCTTCTTAACGCAGACTTTGACTGCAATAACGTATACTGCACTCTCTGCGATGATTACAAGGCAACACAGGATGCAACAGAGCAGCTCATAAACGGCGGAGCCAAGGATATCCTTTATCTCTACAACAGTAACTCCTATTCAGGTCTTAAGAAGCTGGCAGGATTCCAGAACGCCCTTCTTACACATGACATTCCTCTTAAGAAACAGCTCATGCAGTGCTTTAAGGGAAGTCACGAGGACATAGACGGTGTTAAGGGCTTTGTAGAGAGCCTTCACGCTAAGGGTCTTAAGTTCAATGCCATCGTAACAAGTGATGACTTTTTGGCAGTTGGTTCCATGAACTTCGCCAGAGCCAATCACATCAAGGTTCCTTCAGAGCTTCAGGTTATAGGATACAACAATTCAATCCTCTCCCACTGCTCTGAGCCTGAGCTTTCCTCAATCGATAACAGACTTGAGGATATGTGCATTCAGCTTGTTAAGACACTTATCGGAACCCTGACTCAGAATGAGATGCCACAGAAAACCATCTTCTCAGGCGAACTTATCAAGAGAGGTTCAACCAGGATTTAACTACTTTCTATATACATTTAAAAACAACCGGTAAATGAGGCCATGCTCATTTACCGGTTGTTTGATTTATTTGATCTATTAAGCGCCCTTCTTCTCTTTCAAGGGACATTCAGACTGCTGGTCTTTATCTTCCAGCCTTCTGTATATATTAGCTAACAGCGCGCCCGATATATTGTGCCATACAGAGAATATAGCTCCGGGAACCGTTGCCATTGCAAGGTCAGGGAAAGCTGATCCGGCAAGGGATGTTGCAAGACCTGAATTCTGCATTCCAATCTCAATAGAGAGTGCTTTCTTTTTGGACATTGGAAGCTTGAGTACAAGTCCAAGCGCAAATCCTACAATATATCCAAGAACATTGTGAAGGATAACTACTACAAATACGATAGCTCCTGTTTCAAGGATTCTCTCAGCATTGTGAGAAACAACTGCTGCAACAATAAGTGTTATTGCTACTACAGAAATAAGCGGAAGTACATCTGATACTTTTTCTGTATATTTACCCCAGAATCTGTTAATGATAAATCCCAGAGCAATGGGGATGATAACTACCTTAATGATAGAAAGGAACATGCTCAGCACATCCACCGATACTGTTGTCTTTAACAAAAGGTATGTAATAGCAGGTGTAAGAAGTGGTGCCAAAAGAGTGTTGACACTGGTCATTCCTACTGAAAGAGCGACATCTCCCTTACTCAGATATGTCATTACATTGCTCGCTGTTCCACCGGGACAGGTTCCTACAAGGATCACTCCGGCTAAAAGACCTGTCTCAAGGCCGAATATCTTACCAAGAGCAAATGCCAAAAGAGGCATTATGGTAAACTGTGCAATACAACCGATAATGATATCCTTAGGGCGTTTGAAGACTACTGCGAAGTCGCCAAACTTCAAAGTAAGGCCCATTCCAAACATTACAACCATAAGCAGGTAGTTGATCCATGATGTCTGTATCCACAGGCATGTCTTTGGTACAAAAAGTGCCAGAACAGCAACTACCAGAACAATTATTGCCATATATTTTCCAACAAAGTCACTAATCCTTTTCATATTCAGTTTTCCTTCCTCACATAGATGACTGTTAATTAAAGTTCAGATGTGCAGTGAGGGCATCTTGTTGCCTCAATGTTGATCTCACTCTTACAACGTGGGCAGATCTTAGTTGTAGCAGGTGCTTCTGCTTCTTCCTTTTCAAATCTTGCTGCTATCTTATTCATGGATTTTACAAGGCAGAAGATTACAAGTGCCATGAGAATAAAGTTGATGATTACTGTAATGAATGTACCGTAGTTAAGTGTAGCTGCTCCGGCCTCTTTTGCTGCCTCGAGGGTGGCATATGAACTGCCATCAAGAGAAACAAACATGTTGTTGAAGTCAATTCCACCTGTAAGAAGACTGATGATCGGCATGATGATGTCATCAACCAGTGATGAAATGATCTTCTGGAAAGCTCCGCCGATGATAACACCGACTGCCATATCCATCACGTTTCCACGCATGATGAACTCACGAAATTCGGCCGCAAAGCCTTTGCCTTTGCCGGCCACGTTTTTGATCTTTTCTGTCATATCCTTTTACCTCCACAAAATATTTTTCATACTCTTGAAATTATAGCACAGAATGCCTAAAATAAAATAGTTGGAACGCTTGCAGGCGTAGTACATCGGTAGTATGTCAGCTTCCCAAGCTGAAGAGGCGGGTTCGATTCCCGTCGCTTGCTTAATCAAAAACCCCGGCAGTTCATTAAACTGCCGGGGTATCTTTATGTCTCATATTAGCTGTTCTCATTCACATATATTGAAACTCTGCTCTGTATAATATCTGCCACCTCCTGAGCACTCTTTTGCCCCTTAAAGTAAGCAGCTGCCTCTTCGTTAATAATGTTGCTTACAGCCTCATTGGAAGAATAAGTAAGGGTAAGAGACTCAACAAAATCTGTAACAGTATCCACATCCTGCTGAGTAAGCGGCTTAACTTCAATCTGTGTATCGCCAACCCAGTAATACTCTTCTTCGTAGTGCTTCTCTCCGTCATCGTCAATCCAGAACTGCTTTTCCATGGACTTCTTGGCAAGTTCATCGAACTTATCCTTCCTGATCGGGAAGTCGTAGTCTATGCTGTCCTGATACTCATCCAAATATAGTTTTCTAAGGAACTTCCAGCACTCCTCAGGGTACTTGGTCTGTGAGCTGACAGCAAATCGCGCATTTGGTGTTAAGATGGAACAGTTAACTCCAAGTTCGTTAGGGAATCCGATGAGTGCGATATCGCTTCCAAAAGTTCCGTCTACATATCTCTTGTAGGCCCTGAAGCCGTTCAGATAAGCAAGTGAAAAAAGTGCTTCTCCTGTCCTGTAACTGGCTTCGTCGTAGTCCATCCACATATCTTCAGTGATCTCATCAGGAAATTCATTGGCAAATTCCAAAAGCTCAATAAAGCCATCGCTGCCAAAATTGCAGGACTTGTTCTCCCAATCAATGAATTTATTGCCTGATGTCATAATTCCATAGTACATGATGGTATCTTTCGCCGTCATACCGAAGGAATCAGAAAATGTAACACCCTTTTGCTTTATCATCTCCTTGCAGTCCTTAAGGGTAAGCGTATCCATTCCCGGTACATTTGAAGCCTTTACAGCCAAAGTGTTTACATAGAATGAAGGAATGATCTGGTAAAGCTTATCTCCTGTCTTAAAGGCATCAAAAGCATTCTGTACAAACTTCACATCCTTAAGCTCAGGGTCGGAAGCAAGGTAGCTGCTCATATCAAGGAACAATCCCTTGTTGATGTAGCTGTCAACAGGCTCGTCATTGACAAAGAACATGATATCGGGGATATTTCCCGATACAATATCAAGGTTAAACTGTGTAAGTCCTGCCTGCCAGTCATCTTCAGAATCCAGTGACGAGTAATCAACGATTTTAATCTTGTAGCCATCAGATTCCTGATTGAACTTATAGACCATATCTCTTACATTGTAGTCGATGCCTCTTCCGGCAAGAGTGATGATTGTCCTGTCTCTTACCTGATCAGCAGGAACCTTGGTCAGTCTGTAAAGTGCGTAATTATAATTCTCATCAGGAAGGTTTGCGATAAACTCCTGATCGCTTACAGCAACTACGCTGTTTATCGAATAGCCGATGCTGAGGTCTGAATCAACGTAATCAAGGAGCTTGGTCAGTGCATCTTTCCCTTTATCATAGCCATAGAATCCATCGGTCTTAGATACATAAAGGTCATATCCGTTTCCGCTAAAGAATGAGTAGTCATCATAAGTCTCAAACTGTCCTGAAGGTTCAGAGAGCTTACCTGTTTCGGCATCAAAGCTTCTAAGCTCGATTCCGTGATCTCCCCAGAGAGAAGCAAATATCTGTCCGTCAAATCCGCTGTACAGGCTTATTGAAGTATCATAAAACTCACTGGCTGAATCAGTTGTATCGAGTATCATGTCAAAAGACTGATCGGTTTCATTAAACTTCTGGATTCCTCTGTTTGAGCTGACGATCAGACCCTTATTTTCATCGTAGACCATTCCATACATTGAGAAGTAATTCTCTTCATCCTGCCCGTCAGAGAGCATGATGTTAAAGATCTCATTACCCTCAGCGTCATACTTCTGAAGGTACTGTTCCTCATGGTAGTCATACTCATCATCCATGTTCTCACCATCCGGAACCATCTTATCTACGATAATATCTCCGTCAGCCGAAGTCTCCTCCTCAGTCATGGTGATGACTTCTCCATCTCCCATACCCTCTTCTTCGTATACGGTATCCATGTCAACAATATTGCCCTGCTTATCAGTGTAGTAGTACTTATAGAGGACGCAGTAGAGATTGCCGTCTTTGTCATAGGTCATATTGCCATGACTGTCTGAATCACTCTCAGGGATCTTCACAGTCTTTAGGTCACTTCCGTCGGAGTTAAAAGAGCATATGGTGATATTTTCGCCATCGGAATAAGTTGCTGCGTATATTCTCTGCCCAACAATTGAAATATTGCTGTAATCCGATGCATCAACAATATCGAGTTTCTCGCTCTTAAAGACATAGTCCTTAGTGCTCTTTGATGCTTCATCCACAAGGCTTGATCCGCCTTTATCTCCCATAGAACATCCGCTTAAAGTCCCCAGTAAAAGAGACATAAGCGCCACCAGGGATATTTCCCTCTTTAACAAAGATTTCTTTTTCATAATTTCTCCTTTTTCCTCTTATGTTCAACTTCCAGATCGTATTTCTTATCGGAAAGATATTTTACAATTCCTCTTACGGTCCACTTCTTGTGCCTGTAGGCATCTACCACAAAGGCTGTAAGTATCAGGATAAGCACCGTCATGCATATAATCCGCACAAGCAATATGAGCGATAAAATATCCTCATAGCCTCTTGCAGTATTTTCCCAGTAAGGATAAAAGATTGCTTTATTCCACATACTTCTTGTAAAGAAGTTTCTGAGTACTGCTATAAGCGAAAAGAATGAAAACCTCTCGGTATTATCTACCACTGTTACATACTCATCACCAATCCCAAGACTCTCCTTACATATCTTGGCAGCAAGTCCCCTTACGGGATTAGGGCATACTACCTCAATGCAAGTAATGCCTCCTGACTTTGCAGTGGTTCCATCCTCGGAAACATCGTGTTCCTCGGTTACTCCACTGAGGATTGTTCCATACTTGGACAAAGAGTCATAGGACATATAAACATAGCTGGTATCCTGCTGGGCAGCCTTTTTAATCCTGCCTTTATCCCTCTTTACAACACCCTCTACGTAGTGAGGAATGCCTTCGATCTCAACACACTCTCCTATGATGTCTGTAGATCCAAAGAGCTGCCATGCCATCTCTTCATCAATGACAATGCCATCCTTCATCAGGTCATCTCCTGAGAAATAGGATCCGGCGACAAAGGTCATGGGATGGAATAAAAAGAAATCTCCCCCCACTCCGATGGCTGAAGCTCTGTCAGCTGTTTTGTTCTCAAACTTCAGGTTAACCAGACCCTGGGCGCAGTAAGCGATGTCGTAAAGCTCTTGAAGAGGTGTCTTTTGGGGATAGCTCATCTCCTCTTCCTCTTCTTTGTTCATATCATCAATATTTATGGTATCAATGATCTGAGGTTTTTTACCCTGATCTGCATCTTCGTCCTCTTCGCCTACAACACCGGATTCCACGAGCTTTTTTTCAAGAAGATAGGTGAATTTCTTCAGGTCTTCTTCCTTAACAAGCTGATCCTGTGTCACAAATATGCTGACCTGGGCCATATTCATCTCATCCGACCATCTGTCTGCAAGTTGTTGCTCAGGAAGATCATTTTTTATATGAGTCGAAACCAGGCCCATGAGTATGTATATAAAAAGAAGTACAAAACTCACTATTAAGATGAAGGCTTTTTTCTTTATAAAGTTAAGTATTTGTTCTCTTAATCCGTCAAAACTCATTACTCGTTTGAAAGCCTCACCTGATCTCCGGCCTTTATAAGTGTTGTGGCAGTTGTGATGACATACTCATCTCCCTCTACCGCAGCAGCAATGGCTGTATTGTTGTCATCAGAAGCTTTGACCGTTACGTCAACTCTTGATGCCATATATCTGTTGCCCAGAGGGCTTGATTTACTCTTTACCACAAGGATGAACTTGCCGTTACTGTCTGTCTTGATTGCGCTGTTTGGAACGATGAGATCGTATTCAACAGCTCTTTCTCCGATGGCAAGTGATATGCTCTGTCCGGGAGCAATATCCTTGCTCTCAAGTTTGAAGGTAAGAAGCTTCTTATTACCGGGATCTGTTTTATCATTTCTTATGGAAGTCAGAGTTGCCTTAAAGTCATCTCCGTACTGCCAGATATTCTGAGGCTTCGCAGCATCTCCCACCTTGAGCTTTTGCGCCTGGGCATTGCTAACTGAAAAGCTTGTTGTCATGTCTTTTCCGTCAACCTGGATAACTGCTATTGTCTCATCAGCTGAGGTTGACTCACCGGAAACCTTTGAAAGGCTTGATACTGTTCCGGCAACAGGAGTCTTAACGGATGCACCGACCGACTCAGCTTCAAGTTTTGCAACCAGGTCTCTTTGCTCACCGATCTTGTCTCTCATCTGGCAGAGGCTTATCTCGGTATTGATGCTCTTTAAAAGATTTGTCTTCTCAAGTTCGGCTGCCTTGAGCTCTGCAGCAGTTCTGGCCTTTGTCTGATAGAGCTGGGACAGTTTCTGATCATAGCTAAGGTCCTGCTGAGTTCCGTAATTTTGAAGCTGAGAGCTGTCTTTTGTCAGCTCTGCGATCTGATTCTCAAGTTCCTGTACCCTGCCGTCATTCCCTTCGTTCTGGGCCTTGGTAAGCTCGTAATTAAGCTGTGCAATGCTGTAACCCGGTGTTGCGGCATTATAAGAATTGCCGGCAGAATCATAGTTATCCTTCTGGGTCATATAATCAATATCCGCCTGAGCTGCGTTATCAGCATTTAAGGCATTGTTGTATCTGTCTGTTGCAGCTGCAAGCTCAGCCTGATATGTATCATAAGTGGTTTTCCTGCCGCTTCTTACGTTTGTGATGACATCATTGGGAACGTCGCCTGAAAACAGGGACTGCTCGTAGGAAAGCTCAAGGTCATCAAGTCTTTCCTTGGCATCAAGAAGCTCCTTGGACTCTTTATCCTCAAGGTAGTAGATGACATCTCCCATCTCCACATGTGCGCCTTCTTTTACGGCAACACCGGAGATCTTTCTTGTCTCTTTTATGGTGATATTATACGGATCCTCGGCAGAAACAGTTCCCGTTCCTCTGATCTGAGGAGAAATGGTTCCGCTTGTTATCTGCTGGGTTGCCACCTGAGGTAGCGAATAATTCATGATGGTGTTGGAGAAAAATGTGAGTATGAGCATGATGGACAAAAAAGCTATGGCAAAGTTCTTCACCATGTCTTTTCTGTTTCTGCCGGAATCCTTTTTATCATCTCCGGACTCGCCCAAATTTTCTCTTAATACTAATTCTTCTGACATAACAAAACTCTCCCGTAAACTAAATTAACCTTTGATTCCTCCCTGGTAAGAAATTCCCTCTACCAGATAATCTTCTCCGTATAAAAATATCAGAAGCGGCGGAATGAGATATATAACCGCCACTGCAAAGGCCAGGCTTATCTCCCCTGTGTTTATCCTGGACAGAAATACCGAGAGCGGATGCATATCCGAATCCGGTAAAAGAACCAGTGGCTGTTCCACCATATTCCAATAATCAAAAAATATCAGAATGGCTATGGATGCAAGACCTCCCTTGCATAGCGGAAGGCATATCCTTGAAAAGATCATCCACTCGCCTGCACCGTCAACTCTTGCTGCCTCCATAACTTCTGTAGGTATCCTTCTCATGAACTTCGTAAGAAGGTAAACAGCAAAGGGACTAAAAAATCCCGGAAGCAGTATAGCCCATTTGGTGCCGTAAAGCCCCAAAGATTTTGATACCAGAAAGTTTGGTACCAGTGTGACCTGATAAGGCATGAGCATGATAATGATATAAGCAAAAAATATCGCTCTTTTAGCCTTTGAGTCGTACCTTGAAAAGCCGTAGGCAGAAAGCGCTGCAATAGCCAGCTGCACTACTACAATGGGAAGTGTGTAGAACACTGAATTCCAAAACTTTAAAAGATACTGTGGACTCTTGAAAAGGACCGAAATGTACTGCGCAAAGGTTATCATGTCGGGTATGAGCTTTAGGTTTACTTTGTTTGACACAAATACTTTCCCGCCCTTTTCAGTAGTCGCAAATATACTTCCATAGTTTGAAGCTATCTCCGATGCCGACATAAAGGAGTTTGTAACAGTGAGTATGATTGGCATCAGAAAAATGATAGCAAAAACTATTGCAGCCGTAGTTACAATAACTGTTTTAAGATCATTTATTCTCTTTTTTCGTTTATAGGCTCTAAGTAGTGGCCTTGACGACAGCTGTCTCATCAGCCTTCAACATCCCTTCCATACAAGTTTTCTACCTTTAGCATCACAAAGACCAGGGCTGATACCACAATAAACATTATGATCGCTGCAGCCGAGAGCTTCTGATAATCCAGCGATGCGAAGGTATTATTCATGAAATGCTGAAGCATATATAGCGTTTCGTAAGGGTGGTCTCCCGTCATAAGATATACTTCCCTGAACACTTTAAATGAATTAATAAGGGACATGATGGCCACAAATAAGATTGTGGAGGACATGTATCTCACCTTTATATACCAGAAAATCTGGTATTTATTGGCATGCTCCAAGGCCGCCACCTCCAACAGGTCCTTGGGGATACTGGCCAGAGCTGCCATAAACAGTATCATGTTATATCCAAGATTCTTCCACAGGAAAAGAGCTAAGATAACGTACATAGCTTTGTCCGACTTAAGGAAATCTGTCTTGGGTATTCCGAATTTCCCGAGGAAATCATTGACCAGTCCGTTATAGTTAAACAGCACCTGCCAGATAAGTACTACCGATGCGATAGGAACCATAAGAGGGCTTAAGAAGCTCGTTCTGAAATAGCTCTTTCCCGGTATTCTTGATTCCATCACCGCCGCCAAAAACAGTGATAACACAACTGCTAGAGGCACTGCCACTACAGAAAACTGCAACGTGTTCAGTCCTGCCTGTCTAAATGCTGCATTGTTCCATACATTGACGTAGTTCTTAAGTCCCACAAAGTTCATCCTTATAGGGTTATCAATCACCGAATAAAAGATGACCACTATGAAGGGAGCTACAAAAAACAGAAGTACTCCAAGCAGGGATGGCAACAAGAATGCCCATGAAACCAGTCTTCTTTTCCTGTTTGCGGAAAGGCTTTTAAATTTAGTTGGTATCTTCTTTAACAAACTGTGGAACCTTCCCTTTTAGAATTGAGCAATACAAGCTCGAATACTGGTAATTACCGTCTCTTAGTATTTCAACCGAATACTGATCATTAAACAGGCGGTAGTCAAACCAAGGATTATATGTATTGTTGTACACCGATGCCTCCAAAAGCTCTTTTATCTGCTCAGGATCCGTATAGGTCGCGTGAGAAGTCTCAACGTTTGGATCCGGGTCGTTGATCGATTCGGTTTCCAGGTCATATCCCGGGTAGTAGTTGTTAACCTTGATCTCTCTTACATCTGAGGCATCAATCTTATAGTCGATATAAATGCCAAGCTTTTTAAGGTAAGCTATTGTATTGGTATAAGTCTCAAACACATCCATGCTTCCGTATACGTAATTCTCGCTGTTGCCTTCATAGTTCACGCATCCTATAGGCATGTTCTTACTTGCGTATTCAAAACTGTAGTTGTCCAGAATGTCTTTTCTATAAGCTTCACTAAACTCTTCATAAGAGAAATTCTTGGTGCTCTCTGATGCGCCCATAGAATCGTATACAAGATTATGGAGAGAAGGAACATCAAGCTCTCTTACGATTTCATCGTTAAAAATATCAAAATATCCTCTCTTAAATTCCTCACTGTCCACTATCCTGGCCAGTTCCTCGTTTACTGTGTCATAAGGAACGGTAATGTATCTGTAAACTTTCCTGCCGTTCTTTAATCTATAAAGGATTTCAAGCTCATAGCCCATGGAATCGTAAATATTATCATCGTAATTCTTCTTCTGAAGCTTTCTGTTTTCCATTCCGGCGGATGCAATCTTTACGAAATCTTCCGTATTGGTTATGGTCATCAGTTCTTCATCATAAATACTGCCGTTAGCCAATACACTGTAAAGATTAAATGCCCTTGCATTGTTTGCGATAGCGCAGCTCTCAATCTTGTCAGCAGCAGGTACATAGCTGTCAAACCCAAGAAGGTCTCCTCTGTAGATAGTGAATATCAAAAGTACTATTGCCAAAGCCATAATAGTCTGGCACTTGCCCTTAAATACTCTCCTGATATTTCCCTCAAGGATTACTTCAGCAATGCATCCGGTAACAATTGTAGTCAGAGCCATGATCAGGCACATCTGAGCAAAGAGTCTCTGTGACCATACGCTCTCATATACAAGATATACGATGTATCCCACTCCAAGGCCTGCTGCAACACATACCACGATCTTGACAAGCCATCTGAAGGGCCTTATAACAATACCCTTTCCGGCCCACTCTGCCTGTCTCATTTTTGCAAAGATAAGAGCAAAAACAAATGCAATAAGTCCGGTTACAAGGGTGTCGATCTCTTTAGGAAGTATCCTTGCAATAACACCGCTTATATACTCATGACTTATAAGCGCATATGATGATTGTTGTTCTTCAACAAGAGAGATATAAATTCCAAATCTGTCATATAAAGGAGAAAACCATGCTTTAAATGGCTGCATCGAGCTGTAAGTAGCAAAAAACATGCTGTTAAAGAAGTAAAGCTCTCCTGCAAAAAGTATTGATATAAAAGCAAAGCATCCGGTCAGCAGGATTGCAATCGGAAGGCTTCCGCTTAATATCACTGCCAGAACTGTTATATTGTAAAAAGCAAAGAACAGGTTAAATGCTCTTATGGTCTCAATAAGAACCGACAGATACAGGTACCTGCCTACTGCTCCCATGCATGCTGCAATAATAAGCGCAATAACTTCACATCCTACATACATGATCAGGAATGATGTGATCGCATTGAAATAATTCTTGGCAATCCTCTGTGCCTTGGTAGTAGGCTGGCTTAAGTAAAAGTCCAGCTTGCTGGTATCAAAGACATATGAAAAGCCCTGAAGAGCAAACATAGCAGCGATACCGATTACAATAACAAATCCAAACTGTTCAACGCCGAGTACTCTTGAAACTGCTCTTAGCTTCTCCTGATACAGCACAGCATCACTCTGGTTATATCTTGCTGCATAATTGATGGTCCTTGAGATCATCATGATAACGCCAAGAATAAAATATGCTGCCAAAAAAGGAAGCGCTATATATCCGGACCAAAGGGTCCTGTTTAAATATGTTCTGTGATTCTTAAGTTTCTCACCCAAGGACAAATTTGCGGATGTCATACCCAACTACCTCCGTTTCACTGATAAAGATCTCTTCCAATGAAAGTGCCAAAACTTCAAAAAAGATTGGATTGCCTCTGCCAAAGGCCCTCTCTATCTCTTCTCTCTCACCTCTTATTGTGATGGTGTGAAGTCTTCCCCTGGTCTCATGAAGAAGAACATTGAGGCCTTCAAGTGCTTTCTTTTCATCTTCCTCCGAAGCAAATACACACTGTACCTTCTGCATCTTGATCTTCATATCCTCAATATCTTCCGAGAGGATCACTCCGCCCTGGTGAAGAAGACCTATGTGATCGCAGATATCTTCAAGCTCTCTTAAGTTGTGAGAAGCGATAACCGGTGTAAGTCCTCTGTCAGCCATCTCTCCTGCAAAAAGACTCTTAACTCCCTGCCTTACAACCGGATCAAGACCGTCAAAGGTCTCATCGCACAAAAGATATTTTGTACCCGCACAGATTCCAAGAAGAATTGAAACCTGTTTCTTCATACCCTTTGAGAAAGTGTTTATCCTTCTCTTTACATCCAGCCCAAAGCCGTTGCAGAGCTTGTAAAATCTCAGCTTGTCAAAGCTCTTGTATATATTCTCGTAATATACTGCCATCTCTTCGGGCGTTGAATTCGGAAGAAAGTACTGATCGTCTGATATGTAAAAGACATCTCTCTTAACCTCAGGGTTATCGTAAACAGGTCTCTTATCCACCAGCACAATTCCTTCATCAGGCTTTATGACTCCCGATATGATCCTGAGTATCGTACTCTTTCCAGCTCCGTTGGTTCCGACCAGTCCAAAAACCTCGCCGTCTAAGATGTTTAGTGAAACACGATTGACAGCTTTTATGTCGTCAAATGATTTTTCAAGATTCAGTAATTCAATCATGCTTACCCTCCCCAAGCTTATCCAAATGCTTTTTTATCTCCTCAACAAGCTCATCCAGTGAAAGCCCTATCTCATGGGCTTCTGTAAAGAGCTCAACTATCTCTTTAACCAATTCAGACTTCTTGCCTTCTAAAAGAATGTCCCCTCCTTTGACAAAGTTACCCCTGCCCTTCACTGTATAGATAAATCCCTGTCTCTCCAGCTCAGCATAGGCTTTCTGGACCGTGTTGGGATTGGTGGAAAGCTCCACAGCAAGGTTTCTTACTGAGGGCATCTGGTCACCCTCCTGAAGGATTCCTTTGTAGATCTGCATTTTGAAGTTTTCAACAATTTGTTCGTAGATAGGCCTGCTATCCTGGTAGTCGATCAAATTCATGGTAACCTCCACGTTTTGCTTATCCCCGACAAGTGCTCTGCACAAAAAAATACAAGGTGTACTATCTGAACTAGTACACCTTGTATTCTATTCCTATCACATAAAAGTTGCAATAGCTTTTTTTAAATTGCTTCTACATTTCTTGTAGCAACTACATCAACGCCTGTTCCGGCAACATCTTTGATAAGAACATCACCGATGTGGGCAGGAGCCTGAGCCTCTGCAGCATCAATGTCTTTCATTACCTCAAAGATCTTGCTCTTTGGAATGTCGTTTGCAGTCTTAACAGAAACTCTCTCCTTGTCACCGCCTACGATCTTAACAGTGCTGGTAACAATTCTTGTGGGATTGACCACTTCTTTTCTGGCGTAAATATCGCCCTTGGCACATGTGTTACCTGTTACCTCTTTAACTTCTCCATTATCCAAAGTAACTGTAACAAGGCACCCCATAGGACATCCGATACATGTTAATTCTCTGGTTTCCATAAGCCTTACTCCTTTTCTATCTTTACAGTTATCTTCTTAAGATTTGGATACTCATCGAGTTTCTTTTTCTGAAGAATGATCTGCTCCATCTCACCGGGTGCCAGGATTCTCTTTTCGTTGTGCATTACTCTCTCATCATCGAAGTATACACTTACGAAGGAATTCTTATAAACATCACCTACTCTGAATCTTACTGTGAGAAGGTCATCCATTCTGTCTTTGTTGATGGTGCTTGGTACTGTGTATCTTGCGCCGTCTGTTGCACACAGCTCAATAACATTTGCACCCTCAGCTTCCTTGCATCCGTCAGCGATGTACTTAACAGCATTCTGTCCGGCTCTCTTAGCTTCTTCAGATACATAGTCAACAAGGTCATGTACATGAAGAACGTTACCGCAGGCAAATACACCGGGGATGTTGGTCTCAAGAGACTCGTTAACAACAGGTCCTGATGTTACAGGGTTCATTGTTACGCCGGCTGATCTTGAGAGCTCATTCTCAGGAATAAGACCGCAGGAAAGAAGGAGTGTATCACATGTATATCTCTCTTCTGTTCCGGGGATAGGCTTTCTGTCAGGTCCAACCTCAGCGATCGTAACGGCTGTTACATGGTCTTTTCCTTCGATATCAACAACGGTATGTGAGAGCTTAAGAGGAATTCCGTAGTCATCAAGACACTGAACAATGTTTCTCTTAAGTCCGCCTGAGTAAGGCATAAGCTCAGCTACAACCTTAACCTTAGCGCCTTCGAAGGTCATTCTGCGGGCCATGATAAGTCCGATATCACCGGATCCGAGGATTACAACCTCACGACCGGGCATGTAGCCTTCAATATTTACAAGTCTCTGTGCAGTACCTGCTGAGAAAATACCTGCAGGACGATATCCCGGAATGTTCAGGGCTCCACGAGGCCTTTCTCTGCAGCCCATTGCAAGGATAACTGCCTTAGCAGGAATCTGGAACATTCCATCTTCTCTGTTCATGGCTGTTACAGTCTTGTCTGCTGCGATGTCCATAACCATGGTATTTAGCTTGTATTCAATACCAAGGTCAAGAACCTGCTTAATAAAACGATATGCATACTCGGGACCTGTGAGCTCTTCCTTAAAGGTATGGAGTCCGAATCCGTTGTGGATGCACTGATTTAAGATTCCACCAAGTTCATGGTCTCTCTCGAGAATAAGGATGCTGTCATTGCCGGCTTCCTTGGCTGCTACAGCTGCTGCGAGGCCAGCAGGGCCGCCGCCTACTATTACGATATCATATGTCTTCATGACCCGCTTACCTCCCCTTTTGTTCTCTCAAGGACAATGTTTGACTTTCCTCCGCTCTTTGTAATCTTCTCATAAGGAATACCAAGTTCGCGGTGAAGGATTTCCATTGTTCTCGGTGAGCAGAAACCTGCCTGGCATCTTCCCATGCCTGCTCTTGTTCTGCGCTTTACGCCATCAAGGCTTCTTGCGCCAAGTGGTCTGTGGATCGCATCAAGGATCTCACCCTCTGTGATAGATTCGCATCTGCAGATGATGGTACCGTATGCGGGATTCTCTTTAATAAGAGCATTTCTCTCTTCTACTGAGAGGCCATCGGTCTTCTTAACACCCTTACGAGTGCTGATCCAGTTAGCCTTCTCCTTAAGTCCCATCATATCCTTCATCATGTTGCCGACCATCTCGCCGATAGCAGGGCTGCTTGTAAGTCCGGGAGACTCAATGCCTGCGCAGTCGATAAAGTGTGGTGCATCGTCAACTTCCTTGATGATGAACTCGTGATGTGATTCGTGGGCACGAAGTCCTGCAAAGGATGTGATGACATTTCTGATAGGAAGATTTCTTACATGATCACCGGCCTTAGCTATAAGATCATCGATGCCGGCTGCTGTTGTGTTGTTGCCTTCCTTGTTCTCAATATCCACAGCTGTAGGTCCAACAATAAGGTTGCCATGGATTGTGGGTGAAACAAGAACGCCCTTACCAAGATTTGTAGGCTGAGGGAAGATCGTGTGTTTAACATGTCCGCCAACAGTCTTATCAAGAAGACAGTAGTCTCCTCTTCTAGGTGTAATATGGATCTTGTCTGCACTTACCATATTATGTATTGTATCAGCATATACACCTGCAGCATTAACAACGTATCTTGCTACATACTCACCGTTGTTAGTCCTTAAGTGCCAATTGCCGTCTTCACCTTTTTTAATATCTTCAACTTCTGTATTGAAACGGAAATCAACGCCATTCATGTTGGCATTCTCTGCCATAGCAATATTGAGCTCGAAAGGACAGATGATTCCGCTTGTAGGAGCCCAGAGTGCTCCCTCAACGTTCTCAGAAAGGTTTGGCTCCATCTCAAGAGCTTCCTCTCTGTTAAGGATCTTAAGTTCCTTAACTCCGTTGGCAATACCTCTGTTATAGAGGTCCTTAAGTCCATCAAGAGCTTCCTTGTGGATACATACGACCATTGCTCCGTTTCTCTTAAACGGAATATCAAGGTCTTTTGCAAGATCACCCATCATTTCATTGCCTCTGACATTGAGCTTGGCCATAAGCGAGCCTTCAGCTGCATCAAATCCGGCATGAACGATAGCGGAATTGGCTTTTGATGTTCCCTCACAAACATCTTCGCATTTCTCCAGTACGCAGACATTTGTCTCATAACGGGACAGCTCTCTTGCGACTGCAGACCCGGTAACACCGGCTCCGATTACGATCACATCGTACAACATAATAATCTCCTTTTTTCATTGGGCATGGGATACACCCTAAACTTGAAAAAGGCGAGAGAAAGCAAACTGTGTTCCCCACAGTATATGTGCTCACTCTCGCCTCCCGTTCAATATAAAGTTAATACTATGATACTACTATTCGGTCTTTGTGCAAGCACAAATCCTATTCGATTAGCATTTAAATCAGCCAAACATTCCAGCGCCTGCAAGAACGTTGTAAAGAAGAGATGCAACGATACCGCCGCAGATAGGAGCTACTGCAGGGATCCAGCCATAACCCCAGTTGCCGTTCTTCTTGCCGAAGTTAGGAGCAAGGAGCTGATAAGCAATACGAGGAGCTGTATCTCTTGCTGCGTTCATAGCGTATCCTGTAAGTCCACCGAAGGAAGCACCGCATGCAACGATTACGCCGTATACGAGAACCCATACAGTGCGGTCTGAGCCAGCAGGGATCAGAGCCAGTGTGAATACAAGGATGAATGTAGCGCAGAACTCTGAAAGGAAGTTCAGAACCTGGTTAGGGATTGAAGGTGCTGTGCAGAAGCATCCGCGAACAACATCATCATTAGCTGTAGCCTTGATGTGATCTCCGTAGAGAACCATAAGGATAGCTGCGCCGCAGAAACCACCGAGCATCTGAGCAATGATCTGTCCTGCAACTGTTGACCAGTCACCGCTTCTGATAGCGATACCGATTGTAACTGCAGGGTTGAATGCTGAAGGGCATCCTGTGAAGTTGCTCATTGCAAATGCCGGAACCATAACTGCCATTCCCCATCCGATAAGGATGTGAACAGCTCCGCCGCCCTTGAATCCTGACTTCTCAAGTGATACGTTACAGCAAACGCCATCTCCGAGGAGTACCAGAATAAGTGTTCCGATAAACTCGCCTAAATAAATGCTCATAATAAATACCCCCTTTTATATGTGATTTTTTTCCTCACTTAAGTTAATATGTATCAGCCCTTAGCCCATCCAAGAGTTGCTTTAACAGCCTGCTTCCAGCCTTTAAGCTTCTCAGCACGAGCCTCTTCTGTCATTGAAGGCTCAAACTCTCTGTCGATAGCCCAGTTCTTGATAACATCTTCCTTGCTTGACCAGAAGCCAACTGCAAGACCTGCCAGGTAAGATGCGCCCATAGCTGTTGTCTCAACACATACAGGACGATGTACAGGAGCATTGATGATATCTGACTGGAACTGCATAAGGAAGTTATTCTTGCAGGCACCACCGTCAACCTTAAGAGCTGCAAGCTTGATTCCTGAACCCTCTTCCATTGCTCCGAGAACGTCGTTGGTCTGAAGAGCAAGTGACTCAAGAGTTGCACGAATAATATGTTTCTTGTTAACACCACGTGTAAGTCCTGTGATAGCTCCACGTGCGTAAGGATCCCAATAAGGAGCACCAAGTCCTGTAAATGCAGGAACTACGTAGCATCCGTTTGTATCAGGAACCTGAGTTGCGAAGTACTCAGAATCAGGTGATGTATCAACGAGCTTAACCTCATCACGAAGCCACTGGATAGCTGCGCCTGCTACGAAGATTGAACCCTCGAGAGCGTACTCAACCTTTCCGTCGAGACCCCAAGCGATAGTTGTAAGAAGTCCGTTGTTAGGGAACTGAGGCTTTGTACCGATGTTCATCAGCATGAAGCATCCTGTTCCGTATGTGTTCTTAGCCATTCCTGACTCGAAGCAGGTCTGTCCGAACAGAGCTGCCTGCTGGTCACCTGCTACACCGGCGATCTTGATAGGTCCGCCGAAGAACTCAGGATCTGACTCACCATACTCTGTGCTGCTGGAAGGAAGTGCCTTTGGAAGCATGCTCATAGGAACTTCGAGCTGGTCGCAAAGTTCTTTATCCCAGTCAACAGTGTTGATGTTGAACATCATTGTTCTTGATGCGTTTGAGTAATCAGTAGCGTGTACTTTACCCTTTGTAAGTTTGAAGATAAGCCAGGAATCAACAGTACCGAAGCACAGCTCACCCTTTTCAGCCTTCTCACGAACACCTTCTACGTTGTTAAGGATCCAACGAAGCTTTGTTCCTGAGAAATAAGGATCGAATACAAGACCTGTCTTGTTGTAAGCTGCATTGTCGATTCCGGGATACTTGTCCATAAGTTCCTGCTTCATATCAGCTGTTCTACGGCACTGCCATACGATAGCATGATATACAGGCTTACCTGTAGCTCTTTCCCAAACAATTGTTGTTTCACGCTGGTTTGTGATACCGATTGCTGCGATGTCTGTGTAGGTTGCCCCAACCTTAGCCATAGCCTCGCGAGCAACTGAAAGCTGTGTCTGCCAGATTTCATTAGCATCATGCTCTACCCAACCGGGCTGAGGATAATACTGTGTGAATTCCTTCTGAGCAACAGAGCACATCTCACCCTTCTCGTTGAACAGGATACATCTGTTACTTGTTGTACCTGCATCCAGCGCCATAACGTACTTTGCCATTACTTAACCCTCCTTTTTCTTGTGAAAGAAATAATATTATTAAAGCCCCTTCGCTTTAACTTCTCTTTAAAGCTCCCACACATCATGATTGGTTGTGGAAATTGCAAGTGCCCCGGCATCCAGTGCGTTCATCACATCTTCCTTGTCCGCTATTAACCCCCCGGCTATAATCGGAACTCTGCTGACCTTGTTGATCCGCTTTATCATCTTCGGAAGAACTATGCCCGGTAAAAACTCGATAATATCAGGTTTTATTCCGGGGCTTCTTGCCTGCTTTTCTATGTTCTGCAGTGCCAGAGAATCCAGTATAAAGTATCTCAGCACTGTATTTAGCTCAAGTTCTCTTGCATGCTGGATGAGATTGCTCTTTGTGGTGATGATCCCATCTGCTTTGGTGTTGTTCTTAATAAAGTCAAGGCATACGTCCTTGGAGTTATTAAGTCCTGTTATCAGATCCACATGTACCATTGCGACCTTACCGGCCTTCTTGATCTTGTCGACAATGGTCGGAATACTGCATATGTCTCCATACAAAACAAATATGATCTCAATGTCTTCTGTCAGAGCCACCTCAAGGCCCTCATCATCTTTAACTGCCGCGATGATAGGGTTGGACTCTATTTTGTTAATAAATTCTCGGTTTTTCATATCTATTTTGATAAATAAAAAAAGAGCAAACAAAGTAAAATGAGGTTCCCCCTCATTTAACCCTTACTCTTTTCTCAAGGCTCTCTATAAATTTTAATGTACACCAGGATGTCTCGTTCATTCTGTCACCGTTTCAAACAATACCAAAAATCAAAACTCTTCGAATCGACTGTCGGTCAGTTCTTTACGACAAAATCATCATATCTCTTATTTGTGCAAATTGCAATAGCCCTATTTATACTTTTTTTATTTTTTGTACTATTTAACAAATATATTGTACAATTTTCGGCATAATACAATACAAAAAGTATAAATTATGCACAACACGCTTTAAAGCATTAAAGCATTTAGTTGACAAAATGCGCATAAACATCAATAATTGACACAATTGTCAGAAATATTGACAGACAAAATAAAAACCTCAGGTATTAAACCTGAGGTCTGTCAGCCGGTGCATTAGTGTTTTCAACCATCATATTTATGGCTTCAACAGCCACTTCATAGAGCATAGCCATTTCCTTGGCTCCCTCGTCATCTTTTTCTGCAATCTTTCTGTACTGGTTTGTAAAATATACCTTAGCCTGCTCTATGGTTCCCCTTGGAATCGCATGGCCATTGGCATACATTGCGCCTGTCTCAGTGTTGAACTTATTGGAAGTATACTTCGCTTTCTGGGCATCCCCCACTCCCATTGATTTCGCCAGTGAGTGTATCAGATCTTCTCTTTCCTGTGCCATAGTCTCCTCCTGATGGTCTTCGTAATAATATCTATGTTTATTATAATATAACGAGTAGTATATTTAAATCCTTTATTCTCCTACAGCCTCATAAGCTGTATAAAACGTCTCCACATGGTCAAACCTGTAATAGGCATCACCCTTAATGGAAGCAGCACTTCCGGGCTCAAGGCACACTTCATCTGTGTTCTGAGGGATCATCCACATGCAGTCCACAAGCTCTTTTCCGTCAAAGAAAAGCACATAAGCATCCACCTTGACCTTTTTGTCAGACTTATTCTCTGCTGTAAGAATTGCAGAGTTGCCCTCTACCGCTGTATAGACTGCCACATTTGTAGACATGTCTTTTTCATAAGGGTCACGCTTTGATATAGAGAACTCAAAGGCATCGGGAATGCTTCCGCCAAGATCCTTTTTATCAAATCTTCCCTCGAATACAAAGACACTTCCTTCCCTTACAACCTCCACGGTCTTCTCAGAGATTGCCATCTCGTTTCCATCCTTGTCTCTGGCTGTAAAGATACACTCATATCTGCACATACCTCCGGTCTTGTTCTGCAAAACCAGGATCGGATTGGCATTGTGATCATCCTCCCTGAAATACTGGGCTATTATAAGGGTACCCACCGGAAGTCCGCCGTAGGATGGCATGTCATCATCAGATGGTGCAATGGAGATTATTCCTCCTTTATTCCTTTCTGCAGGAGCAATACTGTCAAGACTTTCAAATATCTCCGGAAGTTTCTCAGAAGATGCCAAAGCACCGGCGCTGTTTGCCGCCTCTTCGCTGTGAGTCTTGGGAGTATTTGTGTAATAGGTCATCTCTTCGCCGGCATTATCACTTATGTTTTCTTCTACAAGAGCTGTATCCTCTTCCTTAATGATCCCCAGGCCTTTGGCAAGATTTGAATAATTGTTGATCATTATCTGCTGATAAAAATTCCTGCCACTATCATCCCGTGTCGGGAGATGCAGACCAAAGGTGTTCAGATACATGACAACTGGAAGCAGAATTCCCGCAGTGGAAATCGCCAGGATCCTCGCAATATCTATGGACTTTTCCTCAATGATCAGTCTTATGCCCATAATAAATGACACCAGTGACGGAATTATCCCCACCAGAAAAAACGAGCTGATAAGCCCAATAATTGAGGTTATAAGTGCAATTGTAGTTATATGCATGAAAGTCCCCTCAAGTTTCTGTGCATATTTTACAAAAGTAACTCAAATCTAAATGTCAATACTTGTATATAGAATATTTTATACTACAATATATGGTAGTTAAAGTGTTATGTAAAAGTATTGTGAGGAGGTAGAGATATGACAACAGCTGCGACATTGGAAGCGCTTGATCTTAGTGTCATCCGCAACATTCTTCGTTCGATGATTAATGAGCACTGGTCAGTTACAGAGGCTCTTGATGAATATGATATTCCTGAATCTCTTCGTGAGGAGTATGAAGCTCTTATCGAGAAATGCTTTATTGATTAAGAGTTTTTCAGAAGGTCAAGTCCCACATCATAGACTTTTCCTTCAACTGCATCTTTAAGCCAGTCAGCCATAGAGATCCCGTTTTGAGTAAACAGCGTAAAATGAGGTTCTCTCACACTGCAATGTACAGTCCCGCCCATGGTAATGAGCGGGATTTTCCATTCATTTAAGAAAATCCCAAAATGAGGTGTAATCTCTTTTAACTGACGAATCATTATGCAGAGCTGATCATAGTATTCCTTCTGCACATCAGCATCCGTCTCATACTTCTTGTTTATTATGTCGTTATAATAAGCACTCAGAAGATAGTCATGTATTGAGCTCGAATACAAAAGAGTGAATCTATCACCGTATTTACTGTAGAGATCCTTATACCATTCCAGAGTGATATTGTCACCATGTATAGGCTTCCAGAAGCTCTCTTTTGCCTGCCATATATTTTTGGCTGTAGAGCGCCATTTCTTGTAAAGGAGCTGTCCGCTGTCGGAAAAGAGTGTGATGTTTCTTGCGTTCGGATAATAGTTATCCACTACTTCTCCTGCAAGGGCAGGCACAGCAAAAGCACCGGCGGAATTGCCGGCTATAAGAAGGTGCGTGGGCGCAGGAAAAAGCTCTTTTGCCACCTTCATGCTCTCAAGGAAATTCACATAGCCATGGAAATGGAGTATCTCATCGCTTCCATCCTCTGCCTTATATGGATAGTCGTGGTTACCGATGTGGAAGTCTCCAGTTGCATAGGTTATGACAACAAAGCTCCAGTCCCTGAAAGGGTTGGCCTCGTTCTTAATATCGGTGATACCGACATTTATATTCATAAGCTGGGTAAAAGGCCTTAGATTGTTCCAGTAAAAGTTTGGCTGTCTTGCTGCCACTTTTCCGCCTGTAACAGGTCTTGCAGCAGTATATTCATTCCATGCCACTCCTCCACCCGAAAAAAACACGCACAGCTTATCGGGATCAGCCAGCTTTACATAGATGTAATACTCTGACCCATCCCCTGAAAGTCCCTTTTCAAGCGGTACTCTGTACCATGTCATCTTTTCGGGGTCCTTTGGAAGATCCTCTGCTTTTCTTCCGGAATTCTCAATAGCTCTGCTTATGGAATTCTCTACAAAGTCTCCGGCTCTTGAGGCAAATACAAGACCTCTTTTGATGTTGTTTTTATTAAGTCTGTTCTTGATGCTCATATATTAAACATCTTCTCCGATGCGTTTTTAAGATCTCTGAATCTAAAAATCACCAGGGCGGCGATCAGTATCATATAAGTGATAATGCTTGCTACTGCCGGCCATGGGAAAGTATTCATGCCGTTTCTTATAAAAATGATCTGAACAAGTGCCATCACAAAATCAAGGACAATGTACAGAATATACTCATCAAGGCGAAGTTTAAGTACCCAGGCAATGATATTGGTTGCGATGGCAAGTCCTATCAGTGTCATTGGGATCATCCAATTGACGCTCCAGCCATGGAATCCGGTCTTAATATCGATATAGAGATCAACTACAATTGCTACGACAACCTCAAAAGTTATGACCTTGATAAGGTTATTCCTGAGGTACATGGTTGCAATGACATCAATCCAGGCAACAAGAAGCCCCAACATAACAGGGCCTATAAAAGAGAACTCTCCTTTTGTCATTATATTGATTGCCCCAAAGATTATCTCTGATGCTATAAACAAAAAGGTACACATCTTAAGAAAAGTGATATTACTGATCTTTCTCTTTTCCAGGACCGGAAATGAAGGATTCTCCTCTCCCTCCACTTCCTTAAGTCTTCCCTGGCACAGAGGGCAGCATTCCTTTCTGCCTCTTATTTTCACATTACATTTCTGACAAATCTGCATTTACTCTTTTTCCTCGTACATATCGTAATCATTGGTTCCAAGCTCAATTTCAATTCCCTCTTCAGAGAGGCATCTGAAGAAATTAAGCATGGTCTTATGAGTCTTGAAGGGTGAAACCTCACCAAATACCATCTTGTCCTTGAAGGTACATACACACACCTGCTGAGACGAAGCAGTCATAAAGGCGCTGAATCTGTCGATATAATCGGCAACTTCCGGAGGCATCTTGATCTGTCCCAGATTAGACATTGATGTTGTAACACCTCTCTTGGCTGCTCTGTCAAATCTTCCGATGGTGAAGTCCTTGATCGGAAGAGGAACCATCTTGATCGCCAGGTTGTGCTCCAGAGATGAGTAAGAATTCATGGTCTTTTCTATATTTTCTGATGAGAGCTTCTCCTTAAAGTCCTTGGCAACAGGCTCTATTATGCTCTTTAGCTCACCGTCATAGCTCTTCGGATCATAGTCAATATTGATGACGCCAAAGAAGTTTCTTGCTGTTCCGCTCTTATAGAACTGACGCAGGTTAACAGGCACGCTGACTACGATATGTCTTCTCCTCTGATGTCTGTTCATGCCCTGTATTACGGCCTTTATGTACAGCGCAACACACAAAACGCCTACTGTTGATTCATACTTGTGGGCAAGATCGAGGAACTTGGACGCTGATACAGTGCCCTCAAGAAGATGTGGCAAAAGATTGTCATCCACTTCTCCGGTTACCTGATAAGCCTTAACGGCTCTCATCTCTCCAAGCTGCTTTAGTCCTTTTTGCTTGGAATAGTTGTCCGTAAAGGCATCCACATTCTTCTCTTCAACAGAAAAATCATCAGAGGGCTTTATATCCTCGCTGAGATTGTGTCTTATCTGGAGGTACCTTGTAACAAGGTTTTTGAAAAACATGAAAGCTCCGGTACCGTCTGCCAGTACATGGAACATCTCAAGATTTATCCTCTTGTTAAAGTAGTTGACCCTGTATAAAAGATTCTTTTTACCGGGAATGTAAAGAGGAAGGCAGGCAGGAGTATGCTCCTGTTCCACCTTGGCCATCAAATTGCTGTCCTCGAGATAATACCAGAAAATTCCCCTGTGAAGAACGCAGTTAAAGAACGGAAATTCCTCTATAGTATCATCCAGCGCCTGCTGAAGGATCTCGGGATTAACCTCCTCCTTCAGCTCGCATGTAAGTCTGAATACTCTGGTATTAGCGCCCTTTGCGGTTGAAGGTACAATCTTCGCAGCATTGTCGAGCTTATACCAGTTTGCTCTTCTCTCCATAAACGTAAATTACCTTTTTCTTTATTCTGATCAGAGTTTTTCAAGTCTCTCTGTGACTATATCCATGTTGCCCTTGCTCATCCTGTAGATAACATCCTCGAGGGATATGAACTTCTTGTTCCTGATGAACTTCAGATACTTAGGGGTAAATCGCATTTTGATGCCCTTACTCTCGATTCCGGAATTGACCTTGTCCTGAATTGTAGCGCAGGTATCTGCAGGGTCATGAGCCATGCTCTTATTAAGGATGCAAAGGAGTGTTCCTGCCGTGCGAACAAAGCCCTCACAGTTAGGGTCATCCGATACATCGATGGACTGCAGGGATCCCACAGACCACTTCTTTAAAGTATGATAAATTCCGTACTCACAGTCAAGCTCTACCAGCTTATCATTTACGCCGTCGTACAGCCAGACTTCGTTGCCCTTAACAAACATATCTCTTACCTGGAACAGACTTCCTTCGAAGGGAAAAGAGATCCCGGCGCCATCGCACCCTGTGAGCATAATATTGGAATTGATCTCCTCGACAAAGGACTCGGGCTCAGGTATATCTTCCCTCTCCTTATCAGTCTCCGGCTCTTCTACAGAAACGGAAGGCTCTACGTCTTCCCTCAGTTCCTCATCCTCTCTGACATCTTCAAATTCATCTTTTTTGCCTTCGATCCTGGGCCTTTCGGCGTGTTTGATCCTGTATGGACCAAAGCCTGATGTCTGAACGGTAAATCTGTCGGTATTGCACTCCTCAAAAGGTCCTGCAACAGGGAATCTTCCGCGTTTTCTTCCGAAGTAATCCATATCAAACATAATGGCACTGCCATCGGGATTCTCAAATCTCTGCTCGGGCTCAAAAGCTATTCCCAGAGCCTCAGTGTTCATTGGCATAGTAAAGGATCTTGGCAGATACTCGTAGAGATTGGTGTGGAGAGTATATCTTCCATCTTCCTCATCAAGGTACAAGCTGATCTTGTGATCCTTATCAACATGGGCAGCAAGCTCGCCATCGCAGGGCCTTGCACCGTTGTAGTAGGCATTGCCTCCGGTATAGACCGGAAGATATGAATAGTAGATATCATTTCCCACTTCCCATTCCGGTATCTTAGTAAATTTTGCAAAATACTCTGATGCCGTCGGGAACTTATTGTACGGGCAGGTTCCGCAGATAAAGTTGTGCTGGTCCATGGTATCGCTGTTTTCTGAAATACAAAAATCCAAAAGATCCTGTCTGACCTTTTGCTGAATAAAGATATTGTTGTAGAACCTTGCATCTCCGTGCTGGATTGTCATAAAGCCTGCAATCTTCGTAGAGTGAGGAACATGGTATGGTGTAAACCTGGATGTGGTCATCTTTCTGGTTCCGTCATCGGTTCCCTGTCCGACATAGGTAAATGAACCTGCGATCAGGTTGTGTATAAACGCTAGACCCTGTGTGCTCAGTCTGCATGAAATCTGTGACAGAAGAAGGTTGTGATCTACAAGTGTAGGGCCGTGTGAAACCTCAACAAATATATCTTCTCCCAGTGAGAGGCTGTTATCAATGATAGCCCCTTCCGGAGGAACGTTGTCATGCATAAAGTTCTGAGTGACCCTTGTGCCCTGGGCCTGCCAGTCTAGCCAGACTCCTCTGGTGCAGTGGTCAATGTGATTGCGTCTTATTATGGTATCAATGGCCGCATGAAGCTTGATACCGCCTATCTCAGCGCCTGCGAGATTATGCTTATTGTTAATATGATGGATATGGTTATCCTCAATGATACTGAAAACACCGCCAAGATGTCCTACAATACCTGTCTGACCACAGTCATGGATATCGCAGCGTCTAACGATATGCGAGCCGACACTCTCTTTATCCCATCCTTCATTTACAGCCTGACATATGCAATCTCTCTCAGTCTGGCTTCCGATCTTTACAAAGGTAGTGGACCACTTGTTGTTATTGCCTCTCTGGAAGTACTTGCCAAGAGATATTCCGCTGCACTTTGATTCATAGATCTCGCAGTCCTCGATGATCCATCCCTTGGACCAGTGAGGACCTACCATACCTTCCTGATAAGCAGTCGGCGGAGCCCACTGGGTGGCAGCACATCTTACGGTAAATCCGCAGAGTGTTATATAGTTTATACCTGTCTTTTCCGGATAGAAGCATGCCTTCCTGACAGAGAGCTCTACATTTTCTTCATTCGGGTCTTTTCCCTGGAAATTGGCGTAGATTACGGTATTACCGTCCTCCTGGGCTGTAAACCATACATAAGTTGAAAAATCGGGATCCCAGGACCTCTTATCCTTATGTGGGTGCATGCAAAGAGAGAGGTCAAAGACCTCGTACATAGACTTTCCGTCTAAATATAAATCGCCTGTGTGTGGATTGTGTTCAGAAGGGAAGAACCAGTCCCCTCTGACTTCATCGATATAGGGATTGTAATCCCCAAAGAAGCTGTTTGGAATCCTGACACGCCATACGTTCTCAAAGCTCTCCCACCCCGAAAGGCGCTCTGCGCCGGTGATGATCGCTTCCCCACGTGACGTGCTGATATATTGTATCCTGTCATTCTCAGTTCCTGAGTTTGCAGGTTTTACCCATTCTCTGTATATGCCGGGAGCCACAAATACAGTATCTCCCGCTTTTGCTGCCTGTGCGGCCTCCTGTATTGTTTTGAAAGGATGATCAATGGAACCGTCACCGCTTCTAAGTACACTGCCGGATACATAAATCTGCATACCTATGCCCCTCCAATCTGATATACTATTATAAGTATATCACGTTTTAACATAACCATCTAAGGAGAAGACCTATGGGACGCATGAAATTCATCTATGCCATTTCAATACTTGCAGCATTTATTCTTACAGGAGTAATAATAAGTCTGATAAGCTCTTTATTTTAAGCATTATTTATCTTTTTGTTCTGATACAGATCAGAATCAGCCCTGGCAATAAAGGCCTGGAGTGAAACAGGAGCTTTGTAGTCATACTGAGCTATTCCTATGCTTACGCTTACATCATAGGGTGCTCCTTCAATATCAGATAATCTTCTGATATTGTTCTTTATCTGCTCCGCAAGATATGTAGCTTCTGCCCTATAAGCCATCTCAGCCACGATCACAAATTCATCTCCGCCGTATCTGGACACAAACATTCTTCCCCTCGGTCCCTGACAGGCATCCTTAATAGCACTAGCAACTCTGATGAGTGCTCTGTCACCCTCAGTGTGTCCAAAGGCGTCATTTATAGTTCTGAGCTTATCCACATCAACCATGAGAAGGAACAGACTCATTCCGCTCTCTTCATTTCTCATTTTCTTGATCAGGAATTTATACATCTGATTTCTGTTATTGGTCTGAGTCAGCGGATCAATGGAAATCATATTGTCCTGGATAGTTGTATATACATAAAGCACTGCAACTACCGCACCATAGCAAAGGAAAGGCACTCTCCAGAAATAAGCCTGAAGAATTCCGCATACAATAGGAGCAAAGGGGAAGATACCTATCATCAGATAAATTCCTCTCTCGGCATATTTATCCTTATTGGCAAATCTGGAAAAAGCTTTTATGGATGAAGCGATCATATATCCAAAAGGAATGATGACCAAGATCACATAAAATCGTCCGTTTACCAGTGTTCCACTATCATCGACATAATAAAGAAGACCTGTCCAAAATGCTGTTATGCAAAGAACTGCAGAGATAATAACAGGTATAAAAACAAGCCGCCTCTTTTTCCTGTCCTCTACAATACCGTCTCCCTGAAGCGACTCGGAGACAATAAACCAGTTGTATGTTACCATCGTTATTAAAATGTAAGTGAAAACATTGGACAAATATGTCAGTGTTATCGAATATTTTATGACCCGTCCATCAACCAGCACCCAGAATATCTCCGCTAAAAAGTAAAGCATCAGTATTCCGATAAGTCTGGCCATATAGATAGAAGATGCCTGTTTATTAACTGCCTTTAAGATCTTATAGTAGATCAGAGCAAGAATGAAAAAACAGGCCAGATGTGCCTCTATATAATAAAATATGTAGTCCAAAATTATGCCTCCAGAAAAGACGTAGTAGTATTTATCAGGCTCCTCCGGCAATTGCCTTAAGAGCTTCAAATTCAGAGTCGTATACTCCGCCCATAGCTTCAACTTCTTCCCATGTATACCATGAGCCCGAGAGCTGGACGCCCCTGATTGATATGTCGGTCGCGATAACCATAAACGGCTTATGATTCACAACAATATAACAGGTCCTGTTTAGTCCAAAAGGAGTGACAAAAACATGCCCTGTATCTATCAGATGATTCAATTGATCAATTGATAATGCCTTAGATAAAGGAACTGTTCTGAGCATAGATGCCTTCCTGATTAACTGCAAACAAAAAGCCAAAACGTATACAAATTTATTATACTATCTGGCTTTTTTAGTGTAAATTCGTTTATATTTATTTAATAATATGTGTATAGTCCCTCTCTCCGAAAATTCCTGTTCCAACCCTGACAAATGTGGCACCTTCCTCGATTGCCACCTGGTAGTCTCCTGTCATTCCCATTGAAAGAGTATCCATATTTACACCGGGGATATTCATTTCGTTAATTCTGTCCTTTAACTCTCTAAGGCCTTTAAAATATACTCTGTTGCTCTCAGCATCCTCAGTGTATGGTGCTATTGTCATAAGGCCTCTTATGTTAAGGTGAGGGTATTGCGCTATCTCTTTTACAAAATCAGGCACTTCCTCTGCAGATAAGCCGAACTTGCTCTCCTCCTGTGCCATGTTTACTTCGATAAGAACATCAATTACCTCATCGGTCTTTGCAAACTGTTTCTCGATCTCGGCAGCCAGCTTAACATTGTCAACTGAGTGGATCATGCACACTCTGCCGGGAAGATATTTTACCTTGTTGGCCTGAAGATGGCCTATCATATGCCATGAAAGCGGCTCTTTTATCTCCTCTGTCTTGTCCTTTATCTCCTGGACCTTATTCTCGCCAAAAACTGTAATACCGCAGTCCATTGCCTGTCTTATGTCACTTACGGGCTTGGTCTTGCTTACAGCGATCAGTGTCACTTCGCTCCTGTCTCTGCCGGCCTTTTCGCAGGCAGATACTATATTTTTCTCGACTAATTCAAGATTCTCTTTGATCATAATCGCTCCTAATGCTAGATTTTTTACTCTGTTCAGTATATCATAATCTTAGATTCATGTAATGGGGGTTGTTCCAATGAAAGTCAGTGAAATTTCCAATGGTTCAGAAGTAAAGATCCACGCAGCCATCAACGGACACAGCATAGTTCTTATGACTGAGGCTATTTTTGGCGTGGCTGCAGGACTTTTGGTCAAGCCCATGGAATACTTTGGAAAATACATGCAGTTTCTGGAGCCATCAAGCGTAGAGATCAGGAATAAGCGCGACGGACGTGTTTACAAATTCATGTCCACCACCATTACTCCGGTAAAGACCAGATACGGTAACTTCCACCTCATAAAGAGTTCTTCCAAATTGGAGCCTGAGAACTCCAGAAAGGCTGAGAGGTTCTATATTGATAAGCTGGGTCTTATCTCAATAAACGGCAACAATATGGACCTTAAGAACTGCATTGTACACGATATCTCAATGCGAGGAATTTCTATTCTTGTTGATGATTCCACCATTCTTAAGATTGGCGACAATATAGACGTAATGTTCAGATACGGCGATACTCTCCACAACTATGAAATCTCCACCAAGGTAGTAAGGAACTTCGAGATTGGAGGTAAAAGAGCTGTCGGCTGCAGCATTTCAAATCTGAATGTGGATCTTATAGGTCTCTTGGTGTCCAAGAAGAGCGAAGGTCATCCTGTGCTTGATAATGTACCCGAGACCAACCTCAATCCTGAGATCTCCGAGAAACAGCAGATCAAGGAAGTTGACGAGGATATTGCAAAAGAGCTTATCCCGGAGAGACCAAATACTCTCACAATATCATCCGGTGGCACAAATCCCTTTGATCCAAAGAATCTTGAGCACATAACCGATAAGACACTGCGTCAGGCCAAACAGGAAGAGAGACTGGCTAAGCAGGCCAAAGATATAGAGAATCTCTTAGACCTTAGAGACATCTAAATACATAAATAAAAAAAGCCCTGAGTCTTACGACCCGGGGCTTATTTTTTTGCTATCAGAATCTCATCTGCTTCTCAACCATTCTAACAAACTCAACATTGTTGCGAGTCTTGGAGAAGAGGTTGATGCACTGATCTACTGCCTCATCAGCCTTCATGCTATTAAACCCTTTTCTAAGGCTGTTGATAGCTGTGAGCTCTTCCTGTGTAAGAAGAAGATCCTCTCTTCTTGTGCTGGACTTAGGAATATTGATGGCAGGGAAGATTCTCTTTTCCTGAAGCTTTCTGTCGAGAACCATTTCCATGTTACCTGTACCCTTGAACTCCTCGTAGATAACGTCGTCCATCTTGGAGCCTGTCTCAATAAGAGCTGTTGCAAGGATTGTAAGGCTTCCGCCCTCTCTCATGTTTCTGGCTGCACCAAAAAATCTCTTAGGCATATGAAGAGCTGCAGGATCAAGACCACCGGAAAGAGTTCTTCCTGAAGGTGGAACTACGATGTTGTAAGCTCTTGTAAGTCTTGTGATGGAATCAAGAAGGATAACCACATCCTTGCCGTGCTCAACAAGTCTCTTGGCTCTCTCCATAACCATCTCTGCTACTCTCTTGTGGTGCTCAGGAAGCTCATCGAAGGTTGAGTAGATAACCTCTGCGTTAGGTCCCTCGATAGACTCCTTGATATCTGTAACTTCCTCAGGTCTCTCATCGATAAGAAGGATAATGAGATGAATGTCTCTGCTGCTCTTTAAGATTGACTTGGCAACATCCTTAAGAAGTGTTGTCTTACCGGCCTTAGGAGGTGATACGATCATACCTCTCTGTCCCTTACCGATGGGGCTGATAAGATCCATGATTCTCATGGCTACGCTGCATCCGGGCTGCTCAAGAGGAATCTTGACATTAGGGAATATAGGAGTCATCTTCTCGAAATCCCATCTGCCCATAGCAACTTCAGGCTTGTAGCCGTTTACTGTATCAAGACGAAGAAGAGCTGCGAACTTATCGTTCTCTTTCTTGGCTCTGCAGATACCCTTTAAGATATCTCCTGTCTTAAGATTAAATTTCCTTATAAGGCTTGGTGCAACGTAAACGTCGTTTTCACCCGGAAGGTAATTCTCGCATCTGATGAAACCGTATCCATCCTGCATTACCTCGAGGATTCCGTCTGCGCTGTCGCCATCCTCAACCTCCTGAGGCTGCTCTTCTTCCTTGGCAGGTTCCTCACTAGATGCACTGGTCTTGCCTGTTGTTACAACTATCTTTTTCTTGTGCTGAGGTGCCTTCTCCTTCGGCTGATCATTTTCAGTCTTCTCAGCCTTCTTGGCAGGAGCTGCCTTAGCTGCTTCCTTCTCATCAAGTTCGCACATAAGATCAATTATCTCAGACTTCTTCATTCCGGATGCGCCCTTGATTCCACGCTTCTTCGCAATATCACGAAGGTCACCGAGTTTTAATGTCTCATATTTTTCTCTCAAAATAACTCCATTTCTGCGTATACGCGCCATTTATTACATATATCTTGTCATTACAATTACTAGTCACTGGGATTTGTAAACGACTGCATCAAAATGCGTTTGTTTAAAGAATTGCTAATAAATCTGAAATTCATAAGATAAAATACATCATCTTGAGAAAAAAATCAACACCTTTTATGAAAAAATAAAAAAAGGCCCGCTGCTTCGCACAGCGGGCCTTGTTAAAACCAAATACAGATTACTGGAAGTTTGTTACCAGAGCTGCAATTCTAAGAACAAACAGAACAAATACGCACCACATAACAGGGCTAACGTCCTTAGCTTTCTTAGTGCAAACCTTAAGAATTACCCATGCAATAACTGCGAACATGATACCTGTAGCGATTGAGTATGCAAGAGGCATCATAACGATTGCAAGGTAAGCACCAACTGAATCAGCGATGTCACCGTCAAACTTGATCTTAGCAGCACTCATGAGCATAAGCATTCCTACATAGATAAGTGCAGGAGCTGTTGCAAATGAAGGGATTGCAAGGAAGATAGGGCTAAGTACAAGTGATACAAGGAAAAGTACACCTGTTGTAAGAGCTGTAAGACCTGTTCTTCCGCCTGCTGCTACACCGGCACTTGACTCAACAAAGCTTGTGATTGTTGATGTACCAAGGAGTGAACCTGCTGTTGTACCAACAGCATCTGCAAGGAATACCTTACCAACTCTAGGAAGGTTTCCGTCTTTGTCAAGAAGTCCTGCCTTATCAGCAACACCTACTACTGTTCCTACTGTATCAAAGAGGTCAACATAGAGGAAGCTGAATGTGATTGCCAGGAACTGAATAAGATGGCTTGCTGCCCATCCAAAGTTAAGCTTAAATGCTGTATCCTTGATTGCTCCAAGCTGAAGGCCGTTTGAGAAATCTGGGAATACATTAGCGCCTGTGTAGATACCGGCTGCCTGAAGGATCATGCCTACGATCCAGATAGCGATGATTCCGATAAGAACACCACCGGTTATGTTGTAGTAAACAAGAATTGCAATAACAATAAGTCCGATAAGTGCAAGGACCATATCAAGGTCTGAGAAGCTTCCGAGGCCTACTACTGTTGCATCGTTAGCAACGATGATACGGGCATTCTGCATTCCGATGAAAGCAATGAACAGACCGATTCCGGCTGAAATACCATACTTAAGGTTCTGTGGAATACTGTTGATGATCTGCTCACGGAACTTGAAGAATGAAAGTACAATAAAGAGAATACCTTCTACAAATACCGCTGTAAGTGCGATTCTGAAAGGATCTTCCTCAGCCGCAAGTTCTCCAAGACATACTGTATATGCGAAATACGCGTTCAGTCCAAGTCCTGCAGAAAGACCGATAGGGTAATTGGCAAGAAATGCCATAATGAATGTAGCAATTGCAGACGCAAGGGCTGTTGCTACAAAGACACCGTTAGCATTCATAACTGTTCCCAAAATGTTAGGGTTAACAGCAAGAATGTAGGCCATGGTCAGGAACGTGGTAGCACCGGCAATGATCTCCTTTTTGACGGTAGTATCATGCTCCTTTAGTTTGAATAACTTCTCCAACATACGTTTCTCCTCTTTTCTCCTCTTGTGAAAGTTATTAGGGGCTTATTTTTACATAAATTGCAAGGCTATCTGTTAAATATCCTGGCAATAGTGTAAACAACTGAATATATGTTGTCATAGAACTCAAAAAGAACATGTGCCATCAGGGAAATATAGATATTCCTTGTAGCGACATATGCTATGGTAACAGGCAGCGCCATAAGTACCCACTCTGCTATCCCCAAGAGTCCGTGGGCACGTGTCAGTGCACACAGTAGCAGCGAAAGAACGGTAAAGGCGAATACCTTTTTCTTGCTTCCAAACTTGATAAGAGCTTTTCTGAAAAAGAGCTCTTCGGCTACGGGCTTAAGCACGATCATCATGATGGCATACATCAGTGTCGGCAAAAGCTCATTGTGATAGATTATCTGGACCACACCGGGTTTGGCTGTAGGAAACAGCTCAGGTACAACATTAGTCTTTAAGTAATCCGCGATGTAGAGACCGATAAATGTAAGCACAACAGGAATCCAGAAAGTGATTATCCTGCCAAAATTCTTATGTAATTTTCTAAATGAAAACTGCTTGTAAAAATAATAAAAATAATAAAGAATACCCAGGTAGAATACAAAGAACAGGTACAGCGTCTGCTTGGGCAAGAATGCAGTGGAAACAATGAGCAGCAGCTCCCATAACAATGGAATATATAACTGATTCAACGCTATCTCCTTAGTTTAAACCAAATCAAATTTATTATATATTCGCTGGGATATGAGGTCAATCGGAAATTGTGCTTTAGAGCGACAGCTCTTCCCATTCGTCATAGAGCCTTTGAAGGTTTTCCTGTAATTCATTCTGCTCATCTGAGAGTTTACGCAGCTTACCCAGATCTGTTCCAATTGAAGGATCCGACAAGAGCTCAGTGATCTCGGCATCTCTTGCCTCCAGCTTTTCTATCTCCTCTTCACACTTTTTAAGAGCAGCTTCCTGCTTTCTCTTTCTAGCCTGAGCCTCCTTCTGGGCTTTCCAGTCGTCAGCTCCCGATGAAAGCTTTGCTTCATCTGTGTTTTCAGCCTCTTTGGCTGCAGCAGAGTCTTCATACTTATAAGCGCTGTCTGCAAAGCCGGCCCCGGAAAGGTTCTTTTCACCAAAGAGTCTCTCCATACGCTCATCTACATGTTCAAGGTAATAATCGTAATTTCCTATGTATCCAACCAGTTTTCCTCTTGTGAGGTCCAAAATCCTGGTGGCTGTCTTGTTGATAAAATATCTGTCATGGCTTACATACAAAACAGTTCCCTCGTAGCCGGAAATAGCCGACTCCAGGATCTCTTTGCTGGTGATGTCCAAGTGGTTTGTAGGCTCATCAAGGATAAGGAAATTGGCATCAGAGAGCATGAGCTTCGCAAGACTTACTCTTCCCTTCTCGCCGCCGGATAAGTCTCCGATTCTCTTAAACACATCATCTCCTGTGAAAAGAAATGCAGCCAGAGTGTTCCTTATCTGAGTATTGTTAAGTGTCGGATAGGCATCTGATATCTCTTCAAAAAGAGTTTTCTCATCGTGAAGCACATGGTGCTCCTGGTCGTAGTAGCCAACGTGAACCTTGACGCCGTAGGTTATCTTGCCGGCATCTATGGGTTCTGCCTGATTTATCATCTTAAGAAGTGTGGTCTTACCTGTTCCGTTGTCACCGATAATGGCCACGTGCTCGCCCTTCTTGATCTCAAAATCCAGTCCCTCAAAGAGCTTCTCATTGCCAAAGGACTTAGAGAGCCCTTCTACAGTAAGGACATCTCCTCCGCTCTCGCAATTGGGCTTTAGCGTGATTTTCATGCTGTCGTTAACGTCCACGGGTTTATCGAGGACTTCGATCTTATCCAGCATCTTTTCCCTGCTCTCGGCTCTTTTTATGGATTTCTCCCTGTTAAAGGACTTAAGCTTGGCAATAACTTCTTCCTGATGTTTGATCTCCGCCTGCTGTTTGATGTAGGCATTCCATTCGATAGCTCTTTTCTGCTCTTTCTTGATGGCATAATCGGAGTAGTTTCCTGTAAATGAGGAAACCCTGCAATTCTCCACTTCGATAACTTTATCGGCTATCTTATCAAGGAAATATCTGTCATGGGATACGATGATGACAGCTCCCTTATAGTTGAGCAAATAGTTTTCAAGCCATCTGATTGAATTCATATCCAGATGGTTGGTGGGCTCATCCAGGATAATGAGATCCGGATTTTGTAAAAGAAGCTTACCCAGAGCAACTCTTGTCTTCTGACCTCCGGAGAGGGTGCTTATCTTTTTATCAAACTCCTCCTCCAAAAAGCCAAGACCTCTTGCAACGCCTGTAACTTCGCTCTTCCAGGCATAGCCTGACTTTCTCTGGAACTCCTCATTCATCTTGGTGTATCTGTCAAGAAGTGCAGTGAGTTCATCACCTTCAAGGTGCTTCATCTGCTCTTCGGCGTTTCTGATACTATCCTCAAGCTCCCAAACCTCTCTCTTTACCTCTTTGAATTCCTCATAGATGGTATTTTCCGTGTCGATGTTCTGATTTTGGGCAAGGTAACCGACGGTCACGTCCTTTGCAAAAGTAACGTCACCGTCATCGGGAGAAAGCTCACCAAGTATAAGCTTAAGAAGGGTTGTCTTGCCGGCTCCGTTAATACCGACAATGGCAACCTTCTCATTGTTTTCCACATGAAAAGAGGCATCCCTAAGGATGTCCTTTCCATCAAAGCTCTTATATAATCCGTGTACCGAAAGAATCATCTTAAAGCCCCATTTGTTGATATGATACGAATTGCTTCGTTTCTTCGAAACTCTCACAATTCTACAAACATTCGGAATCCACTAATTTACTTCGTAAATTGTTACTTCCTCATGTTTGTTCGGACCATTAATTCATTCACATATTCAAACAAGTTTGAATGTGCATGAATTATGCTCCTTGTATCATATCATATTCTTCCGCAATTGCATCTAAAAATTCTTCACTTCCGAGTTTTTCGGGATTTGGAAGTGACGTGATGAGGGCAAGATCTCCTGTCATACGTCCTGACTCAATAACAGAAAGTGTTGCCTTCTCCATCTTGTCTGCCCAGTCGCAAAGCTCTTTTATTCCGTCGAGCTCTCCCCTCTTTCTGAGGGCTCCTGTCCAGGCAAATATTGTTGCTACAGGGTTTGTTGATGTAGGCTCACCCTTTAAGTACTTGTAGTAGTGTCTCTGAACGGTTCCGTGAGCAGCCTCGTACTCGTATACGCCTGTTGGTGATACAAGTACAGATGTCATCATAGCAAGTGAACCAAAAGCTGATGAAACCATGTCACTCATAACGTCTCCGTCATAGTTCTTGCAAGCCCAGATAAATCCGCCCTTTGATTTCATAACACGGGCAACAGCGTCATCAATAAGTGTGTAGAAATAAGTAATTCCAGCTTCCTCGAAATCCTTCTTGAACTCAGTCTCAAATACTTCATCAAAGATCTCTCTGAATCTTCTGTCGTAGGTCTTGCTGATGGTGTCCTTTGTTCCGAGCCAGAGCTCTTTCTTCTCGGCCAGGGCATATTTAAAGCATGCTCTTGCAAAGCTCCTGATTGAAGCGTCCTTGTTGTGGATACCCTGAATGATTCCGGGCTCCTTGAACTCCTCGATGGTCTCTCTTATTACTTTTCCGTCATCGCCTGTAAATACAAGCTCTGCCTTACCGGGCCCCGGAACTCTGATCTCAACGTTCTTGTAAACATCACCGTAAGCGTGTCTTGCAAGAGTAATAGGCTTCTCCCAGGTTCTTACATTGGGCTCTATTCCCTTAACCATGATAGGTGTGCGGAAAACAGTTCCGTCAAGGATTGCCCTGATGGTTCCGTTAGGGCTCTTCCACATCTTCTTAAGGTCGTATTCCTTAACTCTCTCGTTATTTGGAGTAATGGTTGCGCATTTAACAGCAACTCCGTATTTGAGGGTTGCATTGGCTGAATCTACAGTAACCTGGTCATCAGTCTCATCTCTGTGCTTAAGACCAAGGTCGTAGTACTCGCTCTTTAAATCAATGTGTGGGAGAATAAGCTTGTCCTTGATCATCTGCCAAAGGACTCTTGTCATCTCATCTCCATCCATCTCAACAATGGGTGTTGTCATCTGAATCTTGCTCATTAGGCTAATCTCCTTTTTGTTTTATTCATACATATCAAGAAGCCCGTGATCAACCATGTTGTCATAGGCGTTGATCATGTGCTGGTTTGCAAGCTCCTCTGCCTTATCGGGATTTTTCTCCCTGATAGCTTCCATTATATACTTGTGCTCGACATTTGAAACTGCACCACGGCTGCTGGAAAGGGTCTTTTGTCTGACTCTCCAGACATACTGATGGTAATCCTTAAGGAGGTGCTCAAGCATCTTAGAGCCTGATGCCTCGTAGAGGATTGTGTGGAATCTGTTGTCCAGCTCTGCCATCTGCTCCATGTGGCCTCTGGCAGCATGGAATTCAGCAAGATAGATGTTCTCCTCCATCTCCTCAAGCTGTTCCTTGGTGATGTTCTCACATGCCCATCTTGCGCATAATCCCTCAAGCTTGGACCTGATCATATAGATGTCCTGGATGTCTTTTACCTTGATACCGGTAACGTAGGCTCCTCTGTTGGGGATGATCGTGATAAGTCCCTCAAGCTCAAGCTGTCTGAAGGCCTCTCTTACGGGAGTTCTTGATACACCAAGTTCCTGGCCGATGGCAACTTCCTTAAGTTCCTCATGATCCTTGTATTTACCGTTTAAGATATCTTCCCTGATCCTGTGGAATACACGGCCTCTAAGTGAATACTTATCCGTGACTTCCTGCTTTAAATCATGATTCTCCATATCTCTTCGTGATCACGCTTTTGTGACCACTTCTCCTTCCTTAACAACTATACCGAGCTCATTTCCAACTTCTTCAATCTTCTTTACAAGCTCACCATCTGTCATAACAGTAACTCTTCCGCCTGCATACTCTGCATCTACCCATTCCTTGACTTTCAGAACAAGTGGTGACTGCTTATTAAGAGCATGGTCATCCTTGAGCTTGTAGTGAATGTTGATCCAGTGGGCGATTCCTGCAAGACCGGAAGTATTGGAAACAGCACTTACAGGAGGTCTTCTGAGGAACTTCTCTGTGTCGAAGATGTTGTAGATCTCCTCGTTCTTTAAAAGACCGTCTGCATGAATTCCCGCTCTTGTAACATTGAAGTTCTTGCCTACAAAAGGAGTGTTGGCAGGAACCGTAAAGCCAATCTCTTTCTCATAATACTCAGCAAGGTCTGTGATGACCTGAGTGTTCATACCGTTTAAGTGCCCCTTGAGCTGTGCATACTCAAATACCATAGCCTCAAGAGGTGTGTTACCTGTTCTCTCACCGATACCAAACAGTGAAGTGTTGACTGAGCAGCAGCCATAGAGCCATGCTGTTGTGGAGTTTGTAACGGCCTTATAGAAGTCGTTATGTCCGTGCCACTCGATGAGCTCACTTGGAACTGAAGCGTTGGTATTGATAGCATAGATGATACCCTGTACGCTTCTTGGAATAACAGCACCGGGATAGTTTACGCCATAGCCCATGGTATCGCAGGCTCTTACCTTGATAGGAATCTGATACTCATCCTTGAGCTTCATAAGCTCGATACAGAAAGGCACAACAAAACCGTAGATATCAGCTCTTGTGATATCCTCCAGATGGCACCTTGGGCTGATGCCTTCCTCAAGACAGCTCTTTACAATACTAAGATAATGGTCAAGCGCCTGTCTTCTGGTCATTTTAAGTTTAAGGAAAATGTGATAGTCAGAGCAGGATACCAGGATTCCTGTTTCCTTCATGCCGATCTCTTTTACCAGCTTGAAGTCTTCCTGGCTCGCACGGATCCAGCTGGTTACCTCAGGGAACTCATATCCCCTCTCCATACACTTAACAGCTGCATCTCTGTCGCTCTTACTATATAAAAAGAACTCGCTCTGCCTTATCATTCCATTAGGGCCGCCCAGTTCATGAAAATAGTCGTATATTCTTACAATCTGCTCAGTGGTATAAGGAGCTCTTGACTGCTGTCCATCGCGGAAAGTAGTGTCTGTGATCCATATATCCTTGGGCATATTATGGGGAACAATTCTGTCGTTGAAAGGAATCTTCGGAACTTCCTCATAAGGGAACATGTTTCTGAAAACATTCGGCTTTGCTACATCGTCAAGAATATACATGTGCTCCTCAATCTGAAGCAGATTATTCTTGTCATTCATAGTTACCGGCCGATTTTGGAAAGTACTCTGATCACTCATAACAAAACCTCACATGCAAATTGTCTTTTGCGTATAATTGTATACAATCATACCATCCATGTCAAGATTTCGTAAACTGCAATAAAAAAGCGGCTTCCATTTGGAAACCGCTTGAATTCTGATAATTTTTAAAATGTATTCTTTCTGGCGAAGTACTTTTTAAGATCCTCAATAGGTCCGGGTTTAGCGTAGTGATAGCCCTGTATATACTCAAAGCCTCTGTTAACGGAATATTGATTCTGCGACTCGTCTTCTACGCCCTCTATCAGCGTGATGAAGCCATTCTTTTTGAGAACTTCTATCATATAAGAAAGAATGTCATCCATTCTGTCATCATCAAGTGATTTATAGAGAATCGTCTTGTCGAATTTAATGGTCTTAACCGGGCAGTTCATGATTCTCTCAAGAGATGAATAGCCTGTTCCAAAGTCGTCAAGATAAAGCTGAATTCCCTCCTTATTGAGTATCCTCATGTTGTCGTTTGCCTTTTCGTAGTTCTCGAACATTGCTGTCTCGGTGATTTCCATCCTGATCTTTGAGGTATCAATGTCGTATTTCTCAATAATGTCCAGGTAGTCCTGATACATTGTACTGTGAGAAAGCTCTTTTGACGAAACATTGATGGAAATGGCATCGAAATCGTAGTACTCGGAAAGACTCTCAATAACCTTGCAGACCTTGTTGAGGATAATACAGGTCAGGGCATGTACACATCCGCCGTTTTCGGCAATCGGGATGAACTTATCCGGCGTGTATATCTTATCCCCAACCTTAAGTCTCATGAGAGCTTCAGCCACTCTGAACGCACCATCTTCTACGCTGTAGATTGGCTGCGCATATACCATTACTCTCTCATCATCCAGATCAAGCCTGTTTCTGATATCCTTAAGAGCACTGGTTACCTGATAAACTTCTTCAAAGTCGAGGAAATCCTCAGGTTTAACTACGTAGAAATAGCTGTTGTTCTGCTCATGAAATTTCATATTTATAATGTACTCATTCATCTCCCTGATCTTCATTGGAGTATCAAAATCAGGCGATATCTCCTCTGTGATCAGTATGTAATTAAATGGCACCTTGATCTCAGCCTTTACGCCATCATAGACCCCTCGGATCTGATCAGCATACTTTAAAGCCTGCTTTTCATCGCTGCAGTTGATGACGTTTACGAACTTTTCATTGTCAAGCCTGTACATTGTCACTTTAGGACTTATTCCCTCGATAGCTCTGCAGGCGTTAAGCCCTATGTACATGATCTCATCGTCATCCTCGTTGATGAAGTTATCGGCTGTAGGCATTCTGAATTCTGCGTACATGAGATAGAATTTCTTTTTCCCGATATTCTTCTTAAGGAATTCATCAAGAGCATTTACACTGTTGCATCCACTCTGCTCATCATAAGGAATGTTATGGAATAAAAGAAATGCCAAAGTAAATACAGGGACATAAGTCAGTCCGCTGAATACCGTGTGATTAGTACTTATGCAGAATATCTGTGCGCACAGAATTATGATCTCCGCCGGCACGATAATACATACCGTGTGCCAGATAACCCTCGAAATATGACTCCTGTTGGTTACCGAAGCATAAAAGCAGATGATACATGTTACCATTCCGGCTACACAGTAAAACCTTGTGAAATGTGAAATATCAACGCCTTCAAGAGTCATCTCATACAGTCCGCTGGCGACTATATCAACAATAAGAGCAATGACATAAACAGCAGACAGAGCCGTATACATCAATAGGAACTCTTTACGCTGTCTGCGTCTTAGGATAGACATCATGTTTACATAGGAAAAGATATGATACAAAACTCCGTTATATATCAGAGTAAAGAGTATGAGAAGCGACATGAAAAGCGTTGGGTTAAAAGATTCACCCGCTCTGCTTGCCAGCCTCAGGATAGTTATCTGCAGAATGATAGCAACGATTGACCAGATATTCCCTCTGAAAATATACCTGTAGACGTAGGTTTTTCTGGGGTTAGTATAGAGCATGACAAACAAAAGAAGTCCTGCCAGAAGCAGACTTGCATATTCACCTATAGCATTATAAATAATCATAGAATCCGTATACATGTAATAATTTTATCACAAATTCGTATATCGTTTAATTAAACTATTATTAAATATAAGAAAAAACTCCTCCGGAAATCCGGAGGAGTTTAATAGTTTTATGCTTATTACTCTTCTGAGTTTGCTGCTGCAACCTTATCTGCTCTGTCAGCAACTTCCTTAGCCTGAACATCTGAAGGAGCCTGCTCATATCTTGCGAATTCATACTCGAAATCGCCTGCGCCACCTGTCATGGAGCGGAGCTGTGTGCAGTATCCGTAGAGTTCCATCATAGGAACCTCAGCCTCGATAACCTGCTTGCCTGTAAGGGAAGGATTCATTCCAAGAACTCTTCCTCTTCTCTTGTTGAGGTCACCCATAACGTCACCGGTGAAGCTGTCAGGTACTGTAACCTTAAGAGAAACGATAGGCTCAAGGAGAACAGGTGATGCTTCCATGAAGCCCTTCTTGAAGGCACCTGAAGCTGCAACCTTGAAGGCCATTTCGGAAGAATCTACAGGGTGATATGATCCGTCATAGAGAACAGCCTTAACGCCTACTACAGGATAAGCTGCCAGAGGTCCTCTAAGAACTGATTCAGCAAGACCCTTCTCAACTGCAGGGAAGTAGTTCTTCGGAACTGCTCCACCTACAACTTCCTGCTCAAATACATAAGGTGTAAGCGGATCGCCTGATGGCTCGAAGCGCATCTTAACGTGTCCGTACTGTCCGTGTCCACCGGTCTGCTTCTTGTACTTGTACTCTACGTCAGAGTTCTTGCGGATAGTCTCTCTGAAGGCTACCTTAGGCTTGGTGAGGTCGATGTTAACCTTGTAAACATTAGCCAGCTTGGACTGGATAACTTCAAGGTGCATATCTCCCATACCATAAAGGAGAGTCTGACGGTTCTCAGCATCGTTGACAACCTTAAGTGTCTGATCCTCAGCTGAAAGCTTAGCCAGTGACTGTGCGATCTTGTCGATATCAGCCTTGTTCTGAGCGTGGTATCTCATGTATGTGTAAGGCTGTGAAATATCCATCTTAGCGTACTGAACAGGATTAGCTTTTGTTGAAAGAGTATCACCTGTTGCGATATCAAGCTTCTGGAGAGCTCCGAGGTCACCTGCGTGAAGCTCTGGAACCTCAGTTGCCTTGTTGCCCTGAAGTACATAGAGCTTACCAAGCTTAACATCTACGTCCTTGCCTGCGATGAACATCTGATCATCAGGCTTAAGGACACCAGAACGAACCTTGATAAGTGAGTACTTACCGATGAAAGGATCGATCATGGTCTTGAATACGAAGGCTGTCTTAGGCTTACTGAAGTCGAAGTCAGCTTCGAAGATCTCATTTGTATTGGTATTGATGCCGACCATCTTGCGGTTCTCAGGGCTTGGCATGTACTTAACGATATCATCAAGGACTGTGTAGATACCCTGGCAGAGAGTGGAGGATCCCATCTCGATAGGAACGATTGATCCGTCACAAACGTTACTTCTTGCTGCTGCTCTGATCTCAGCCTCAGAGAATGTATCTCCGTTGAAGTATCTGTCCATGAATTCCTCAGAAGTCTCAGCAACGGTCTCAATAAGAGTATCTCTAAAGAGCTTAAGGTTAGCCTCGTTGTACTCGGGAACAGGGCACTCAACAACTTCCTTGCCTTCCCATCTAAAGCCCTTCTCCTGTATTACGTTAACATATCCGACAAATTTCTCGTTCTCACGGATAGGGAGATTGAAAGGAGCCATCTTCTTGCCATACTTGTCAGTGAGGTCCTGTACAACCTGTCTGTAAGAAACATCGTCGATATCCATATCTGCTACAAAGAACATACGTGGAATCTTATACTTCTCACAAAGATCCCATGCTCTCTCTGTTCCAACTTCTATTCCGGCCTTACCTGATACAACGATAATAGCTGCATCGGCAACGCTGATAGCCTCTTCTACTTCACCAACGAAGTCGAAGAATCCGGGAGTATCCAGCAAATTGATCTTGTGTCCGTCCCACTCCAGAGGAATGGTTGTTGTGCTGATAGAAAAATGTCTCTTCTGCTCTTCCTTATCAAAGTCGCTTAAGGTGTTTCCGTCCTCAACCTTTCCCATACGGGAAGTGATTCCTGCAAGATAAGCCATTGCTTCTGCGAGTGTGGTCTTACCTGCACCGCCATGCCCCAACAGCACCACGTTACGAATCTTGTCAGTAGTGTAAACGTTCATATCTAATCCTCCAGTCTGGATATTTTGGGTAAAATGTATGAGATATGATACAGGTCCCCAAGAAAATCATATAACCATTTTACTAAAAAAGTGTTTCCAAAACAAGTATAATAGGCAGTTTTGCACAAATATAATTAAGTTGATTTTCTTGCTTTAAAGTGATATAGTGTTAAGCGAACTCTATTTATAATAGGAGGACTTTTTTCATGGACTTTAAGACCTATGGATTCATAGGACTTGGCCTTATTGGCGGTTCAATCGCACGTGCCATAAAGGCAAATACTCCGGAATCCAGGATCATGGCATATACACCCCACAGGGCAACTGTGGATGCAGCTTTTGATGAAGGCATCGTTGATCTTCCGCTGGATGCCATCGGCGAAGACTTCCGCAGCTGCGATTACATCTTTTTATGCGCTCCTGTCGAAGTAAATAACTGGAATCTCGAATCTCTTTTACCATATATTGATCCCAGGACTACCATCACAGATATTGGCAGCGTCAAGACCAGTATTCATGAGAAGGTAAAAGAGCTCTCGCTGGAAGAACAGTTTATCGGCGGACATCCCATGGCCGGAACAGAGAGAATAGGCTACGGCAATTCAAAGGCATCTCTTTTGGAAAATGCCTACTACATTCTTACAAAAACCGATAAGACAGATGAAAAGAGATTATCGGACTACGTTGAACTTGTCAGGACAATCGGTGCAATTCCACTGGTTGTGCCCTATCTTCAGCACGACTACGCAACTGCTGCGATCAGCCACGTTCCGCATGTCATCTCGGCATCACTTGTCAATCTTGTAAAAGACAACGACACTGAGGATCACCTGCTTAAGACCATAGCAGCCGGAGGCTTTAAGGATATTACCAGAATATCCTCCTCATCTCCTGTCATGTGGAATCAGATCTGTACCACCAACAAGGAGAATATTTCATCACTCCTTAGCAGCTATATTGATGCCCTCTGCGACATCAAGCTTGCCATCGATGAAAAGGACGAGGACAAGATCCTTGACTTCTTTACATCTGCAAGAGAATACAGAGAGTCCTTCAGCGACCTCTCATCAGGTCCTATCAAGAAGGTATATCGCATCAAGGTAGAAATCGACGACAAGCCCGGTAACCTTGCCAGGGTTGCTACTCTTTTGTCCGATAACAACATCAATATCAAGAACATCGGTATCGTACACAACAGAGAATATGAACGTGGTACTCTTCGCATAGAGTTCCATGATGAAGCAGGCCTTGATAAGGCTCAGGAAATACTTTCAAAAAGCGGCTATACCATTTACACCAAGTAAAGAGCACATTTACACGGAGAAAACAGACTATGATAGCATTGGAAAAAGCTACAAAGCCCTTAAAAGGTGATATTTTCGTTCCCGGGGACAAATCCATTTCCCACAGGAGCATCATGTTTGGTGCCATCTCAAAAGGCACAACTGAGGTAACAGGCTTTCTTAAGAGCGCTGACTGCCTCTCAACAATCGATTGTTTTAAGAAGCTGGGTGTCGAGATCGAGCATACCGTAAGGCCTACCCACGGAGTTCCGACCATAACCGTTCACGGAAAAGGACTTCACGGTCTTAAGAAGCCCGACTCCACTCTCTATACAGGAAACAGCGGAACCACAACAAGACTCATGTCAGGTATTTTAGCTGCCCAGCCCTTCGACTCCATGATCACCGGAGATATGTCCATTGAGAAAAGACCTATGGCCAGGATCATGAAGCCTTTGACCAGCATGGGTGCTGAAGTTGTCTCCGTCATGGGAAACGGCTGTGCTCCACTTGCCTTCACCGGCGGAAAAACGCTGCGCGGCATAAACTACCACAGTCCCGTTGCTTCAGCCCAGGTCAAATCCTGCATCATGCTTGCAGGCCTTTACGCTGAGGGCGACAGTGTTGTATATGAGCCGGCTCTTTCCAGAAACCACACGGAGATAATGCTCGCTTCCTTCGGAGCAGACATCCACAACGAAGTCGCAAGAGACGGAAGCGCTGTAGCAATACTCCATCCCGGAATGCCACTTGTCGGACGAAAGGTAAATGTACCCGGAGATATCTCCTCTGCTGCTTACTTTATCGTTGCAGCTCTTATGGTTCCCGGATCTGAAATCCTTATCAGAAATGTAGGGATCAACAAGACAAGGGCAGGCATCTTAAATGTCCTTGATCAGATGGGTGCTGATATTACTCTTCTCAATGTAGATGAGTCCTCAGAACCCAAGGCAGATATCCTTATCAAATACTCAGAACTCCACGGCAATGAGAACAATCAGTTCATAGTCAGTGGAAAAGAGATCCCGACCATGATAGACGAACTTCCTGTAGTCGCAGTACTTGCTGCTACCGGAAACTTCGACACCATAATAAAAGATGCTGCCGAGCTTAAGGTTAAGGAATCAAACAGAATTGACACTGTGGTAGAGGGACTTCGTAGCATGGGATGTGACATAGAAGCCACAGATGACGGAATGATAATCCACGGAGGTAAGCCCCTTAAGGGAGCTGATATAAACTGTCACAGCGACCACAGGATTGCAATGAGTTTTGCCATCGCATCTCTTGCAGCAACCGGAACCACCAGAATATTGGATGATGAATGCGTCGGCATTTCTTATCCGACCTTCTTTAAAGACTTACAGGGACTGCTTTAAAAGCAGCCCCTGTTTTTTATTACCATATTTAAATCTATCAGTGATTCATGTAGAACATTCTTGCAAGCTCTGAGTTCTTATCAAGGATAATGGTCTTTTCACCATTTCCGAGAGACTCCTTGAATGCATCAAGTGATCTTACATAGTTGTAGAACTCTGACTTCTCGGGTGTGTTGTATGCCTCGGAGAGAGTCTTCATATACTCAGCTTCTCCTTCACCGGCAAGCTTAGCTGCGCTCTTCTCGGCATCTGCCTTAAGGATTGCAACCTTCTTGTCTGTCTCGTTCTTGATCTTCTGAGCTTCAGCTGCACCTTCAGCTTGGTAAGAAGCTGCGATGTTGTTACGCTCTGAGATCATTCTCTCGTAAACTGCTGCCCTGTTATCATCAGGAAGGTCAAGTGCCTTGATCTCAGCCTTTACGATCTCGATACCATATCCTGACATATCTGAGTTGGCATCAGCTGTTATAAGGTTTGTAAGAACCTCTCCTCTTGACTCAATAACTTCGTCCTGAGTCATGGATGAAATAGCAGTCTTGGTTGCGTTGTAAACTGCTGCCTCAATTCTCTCCTGAGCTCTTGCATCAAGAGCATTCAGTGACTGGATGTACTTAACCGGATCAACAACCTTCCAAAGTACATATGTATCTGTGATCATGGACTTTTTGTCCTTGGTGATAACATCAGATGCAGGAATATCATAGATCTTGGTGGCTGCACTGATGCGCTGTGTTGTCTGTACAAACGGTGTTATCATGTTAAGTCCGGGCTGTGATTCAACTTTTACGATCTTACCGAACTGTCTTACTGCAACATACTCTTTCTGGTGAACTGTGTATAATGAGTTGCCCAGGATGATAAGTGCAGCAATTATTATAATGGTAATAATTGTTCCTGTTACTTTCTTCTTCATAGTCTTTTCCCTCAACTTTCACATGCTCTATCAGTTACCGGTGCTCTCTGAACTATCAGCTGTTACTGTAGTAGTTGTTGTTGTTCCTGCCACACCTGTGCTAAAGCTCTCAAGCGGAAGCATCTGCTGTGTGCTGCCGTCTGTAATGATTACCTTGGCGCCCGGAAGAACATTTTCCATAGCCTCATAGAACATTCTCTGTTTGGTGATCAGAGGGTATTTGCTGTATTCCTCAAAAATGCTGTTAAACTTGGCTGCCTCACCTTCTGCTTCTGCAATTCTGGCTGCCTTCTGTGCTTCTGCGTTCTGAATGATCCTGTCTGCCTCAGCCTCTGCTGCCGGAACCTGCTCACTCTGGTACTTCTTGGCATTGTTAACAGCTGTCTCTTTTCCCTGCTTAGCAGTCTCAACGGCCTTGAAAGCCTGCTTGATCTCATCTGTCGGAGGCTCAGCGTCCTGTACTGTAAGGTTTACTACTGTAAGTCCGACCTCTTCTTCCTGAAGAGCCTTGGCAAGTCTTTCTTTTGCCTCTGCCTGGATCTGGCCCTTGGCTGTTGTAATGACTTCATCTACAGGATAGTCAATTACAGTTGAGCGAATGCTTGCAAGAGCGATGTTCTTCATAATGCTCTCAGGGCTGTTTGTATTGTAAATATATGCCACAGGATCGCTGACTTTGTATTCAAGATAGAAATCAATATCAACGAAGTTAAAGTCCGATGTAATCATTATTCCCTCATCGTCGATAGTGATGTTCTGTCCGTTTCCATCCAGCACATATCCGATTCCGATACCGTGGGTTGTCATATCAACCTTGTGTACCTTCTGGATAAACGGAATCTTGAAGTAGAGTCCTGCGGAGTTGGTCTGTACTACTTTGCCGAACTGTGTGACTACAGCCTGCTCCTGCTCACTTACGTTGTAGAAAGAACCCATAACTACCGAAAGAATAAATATTATCAGTATTCCCAGTAATATGTTCTTTCCAAGTTTGGATGCATCAAATTCTCTTTTTGGTTTAAGATTCATAACACTTCCTCCTCTATATAAAACATCCATCTGAATATAGCATAATGATAGCACCCGTGCCAAGCCTGATACAGAACGTCATTGGCGAATTAGTATGTGCTATCTTGCAGTTTTGTTATTTATTTCGCAATCTTTTTTTGATATACTAAGTCCTGAAAATAAGTATTTCGAAAGGGGATTGAGGAAATGATCAATGGAATGGGTCTTATTATGGGACTTGTTATTGGAGCACTTGCCGGATGGCTTGCAGGCAAGCTCATGAACAATGAGGGCAACCTTCTTAGAAACATCATTCTTGGTGTTGTAGGTGGTTTTGTAGGAAACCTCGTACTTGGACTTGTAGGCATCCACGGATCAGGAATTCTTGGAAACCTGATCGTTGGCATCATCGGATCCTGCATCGTTATCTTTGCTGGCTCTAAGCTCCTTAAGTAAAAGAAATAAAGCAGCCCGGAAGTCTGTTGGCTTTCGGGCTGTTTTTATGTTACCTGATGGTATTTACCATATAATTGAATCTTCTTCCGAAGCCTTCAGATGCCTCGAAATACATGCTCTCTTTTGCAATAAGGCAACCGTCTTCTCTTGGAATAATATAAACAACATATATCATGTCCGCTGTTCCATGAGTGTTCTTATCCTCTGATGCAGAAATCTTGACGCAGTTTCCGTCATGATCAAGCTCCATATCAGTCCTAGTTATATCATATTCCTTTGAAAGGTCTTCAGCTATGGTGTCGGCTACTGATTCGGCTGTTTCATTGCTGTGAACTATTTCAAGATAATTCTCAGGCTTTTGGGCATCGTCATAGATTGAAATAAAGCACTCGCTTTCAGGTTCACTATAGCGCACAAATGACTCATAGTCGTAGTCCATCTCAAGACCTATTGATTCATTTATCACGTGTTCATAGTGGACGGTCTCTTCCATGCCTTCAAGGATGATGACATCATCGAATCGGTCACCGTCTTTCATTCCGCTCGTAGCAGCTTCCGAAGGTGCTTCCTCAACTTCTTTTGCAGTATCTGCCTCAGGCTCTGTTTCTGCCTCCGGCGTTATCTCAGCTGCAGATGTTGTCTCTGTAGCAGCTGTCTCATTAGATACAGACTCAAATATGTTCGAATTCTGTTCATCCTGTTTGCCACAGCCGGCAAGCATGGTCATAGCTATAAGTATGCCAATATAGATAGATTTTTTCTTCATACATTCTCTCCTCTTTTATCCCTTAAAGTTGGGACCAAGCCATATACGGCATGTAAGATCCAGGATAAACAGTGCAAATACCACAATAAAGATAATATTATGGATGCGATTGTCTTTGTACTTGTTCTGAAACTTTACGATAGCCGGATGTATAACGCATATTGCAAGACATATAAGAAGGCCAAACATCAGGCTTGGAACCAGCGCAATCCTTCCCTTATAATTCATGAAGTATGTGGCATAGTTCCAGGTATATCCGCCAACGGTCTTGTCCATTATATAGCTTGCAATAAATTCTGCTATCGTAGCTATAAGACCGCCGACTATAAATACCGTCCAGGGCTTTTTGATCTTAAGGAGTGTGAATATGCCAAGTATAATGAAGAATCCAATTCCATAGATAGGAAGCCACGGTCCAAATAATGTTCCTCTGTTCAGGAATCCCCTGCGATGATATATCACATCACACCATATAGACTCATACAGCCATCCTCCGAAGCAATATATCAGAAAGTATTCAATATAGTTCCGAATCACATCCAAGCTTATTTTCCTGTTCTTCATATCCCCCACTCCCAACTATATGTCATAACACATTCTATTATGATAGCATTTTCTACACCCAAAGGATACTTTTATGTATATATGTAGAAAGCTGGCTGATCAGAGAATATCTATATACTCTCCTGCAAGAGCTTTATTCATGCTTCGTACAGCGCAGAACTTACCGCACATACTACATGTATCGCTGTGGTCATCCTCAGGTGCTCTGCTGTCTCTTATAGCCTTGGCTGTAGCTGGATCAAGCGCCTCAAGCCACTGTGCATCCCAGTCCAGGTTCTTTCTGGCCTTGGCCATGCGATCGTCCCTGTCTCTTGCTCCGGGTATTCCCTTTGCAATGTCCGCTGCGTGAGCTGCGATCTTACTGGCTATGATTCCCTGATGTACGTCATCCACATTAGGCAGAGCCAAATGTTCTGCGGGAGTTACATAGCATAAAAATGCTGCTCCGGAAGCAGCTGCGATAGCTCCTCCGATTGCTGCAGTAATGTGATCGTATCCCGGTGCTATATCTGTCACAAGAGGTCCAAGAACATAGAAAGGCGCTCCCTTGCAGATAGTCTGCTGTATCTTCATGTTAGCTTCTATCTGATCCATGGGCACATGTCCCGGACCTTCCACCATTACCTGAACATCTCTTGCCCATGCTCTCTCTGTGAGTTCTCCAAGCCTTATAAGCTCCTCTATCTGGCATCTGTCAGTTGCATCAGCAAGACATCCCGGACGGCATGCATCGCCAAGACTTATGGTCACATCGTGTTCTCTGCATATCTCAAGAATCTCATCATAGTACTCGTAGAATGGATTCTCCTGACCCGTCATTGCCATCCATGCAAATACAAGACTTCCTCCACGGCTTACTATGTTCATCTCTCTCTTGCCGTTTTTTATCTGCTCTATGGTATTTCTGCTTATTCCGCAGTGAAGGGTAACAAAGTCTACACCATCCTCTGCATGGAGTCTGACAACGTCCACAAAGTCCTTTGCTGTCAGGGTTGCGAGATCTCTTTTGTAATGTATGACTGAATCATAGACAGGCACAGTACCTATCATCGCAGGGCATGATGAACAAAGCTTTTGTCTAAAGGGCTGCGTATCACCGTGGCTTGAAAGATCCATGATAGCCTCAGCCCCCATGTCTACAGCCTTCATTACTTTCTTCATCTCTACGTCCAGATCCTTACAGTCTCTGCTAACTCCAAGATTAACATTGATCTTGGTCTTTAGCATACTTCCGACTCCGTTGGGATCAAGTCCTATATGATTCGGATTTGCGGGGATAACTACTTTCCCCTCCGCAACCATTTGCCTGATAAATTCCGTATCTCTGTTTTCTTTTTCTGCCACCACCTTCATTTCAGGCGTCACTATTCCTTTTCTGGCAGCCTCCATCTGTGTGGAATAAATTCTGTTATTAACTAAGTTCATACACTCTCTCCTGATTGTTTTTTATACAAATACATGCCAAAGCGGCCCATGACCGGTTCCTAGATCAAGCCCCTCTCTTATGGATTTATCAAGGTACTGCTTGGCATTTTTTATGCTGCCACAAATGTCACAGCCAATTGCCAGGTAAGAAGCAATCGCGCTGGATAACGTGCAGCCCGTTCCGTGGGTGTTTGGATTATCAACCCTCTCAGACTCGTACCAATAAAGCTTCCCTCCTGTTGTTGCAAGCACGTCACAGGATCGCTCATCACTTACCATATGACCGCCTTTAACAAGGCAGTTGCAGCCATAAATCTCAGCAATCTTCACGGCTGCTCTTTCCATATCTTCCCTGCTTTTTATCTCTCCTGCCCCCAGAAGAACTTCTGCCTCAGGGATATTCGGTGTAATAAGATCTGCAAGCGGAATAAGTTTCTTGCAGAGTGCAGTGATCCCGTCTTCTTCCATGAGCCTTGCTCCGCTGGTTGCAACCATAACAGGATCAAGAACAATGTTTTTTGCATTATAGAGTTTTAGTCTGTCTGAGATAGCCTCTATAAGATCACTCTGAAAGGTCATTCCGATCTTGACTGCATCCGGAAAAATATCGGTAAACACCATATCCAGCTGATCTGAGAGCACCTCTTTACTAACCTTCATGATGCTCTTTACTCCGGTGGTATTCTGGGCCGTAACGGCTGTAATGGCACTCATTCCATATACTCCGCAGCCGTGCATGGTCTTAAGGTCGGCCTGGATTCCTGCTCCGCCGCTTGAATCACTCCCTGCTATCGCAAGCGCACACTTCTTTTTCATCTTGCTATCCTGCCCTCTTTTACCAGTGTCTGCAGTTTTTCAAGGACATGATTCTGCTTGAGTACCGTGATAAGGACTGCTGCAATCAGCGTTCCGCCTACCGTGCTCACAAGGAAAGGTATTACATATACGAAAAAAGCTACCTCTTTTCCCATAACAAAAGCTGCAACCGGGTAAGCAAATAAGCCTCCGATGATACCCGTTCCTATGATCTCAGCTACATATGTGAATGTGAGCTTACCTGTGTATTTGTAAACAAGTCCGCAGCAAAGAGCTCCGATCATGCTCCCCGGGAAAGCAAGAAGTGTTCCTGTCCCCAACAAATTTCTGATAAGTGAGGTGCAGAAGGCAATTCCAACGCCATACCATGGTCCTAAGAATACCGCAGAGAGAACATTTACCATGTGCTGGATTGGAAAGCACTTTGATCCTCCAACCGGTATCGAAAATGTCGAAAGCACAACCGCCAGTGCCACAAACATTCCCGATAATACAAGCTTAACTACTGATTCTTTCTTCATCCTAAAATCTCCTCCTTAGCCTTTTCCTTAAGGCTTTTTGTATTTTCTTTTATATCAGAAGCACCAAAGATGCTTGATATCACTGCAATTCCGGAAAGACCAAGTCCCGATAAATGATGCAGGTTTTCACCCGTTATACCACCGATGGCAACCACCGGTATCGGCATACTTGATGTGATCTCCCTATAGCTTTCGAGGTTCATCATCGGCTTTGCATCCTTTTTGGTATCCGATCCAAAGGCTGCACCAACACCAAGATAGTCAGCTCCTTGTAAAAGAGCTCTTTTCGCCTCTCCAAGATTGTGGGCCGTTGCACCGATTATGAAGTCCCTTCCAAGAACCTCCCTTGCCTTTTCTATCGACTCATCTTCAAGCCCTAAATGGACGCCTGCTGCCCCTACCACGCTACATACTTCCACGTTGTCATTGATGATAAGAGGAATATCATAGTTCTCACATATCTGATTGACCTTGACCGCCGTTTTTATGTATTCGGTTGTGGTCATATTTTTCTCCCGGAGCTGTATCATTGTTGCTCCGCCCAGAATAGCCTGTTCAACCGCCTCCGACAGACTTATTTCCCCCTGTAGGATATCTCTGTTGGTTATTGCATACAGAAATGTATCAAGTCTTCTAAAACGCCCTCTCCTGCTAAGCCTTGTAAGACTCAGCTGATCGATGAGAGCATTCTTGTACTCCATAGTCCCAAGTCTTTTTTCTTTTTGGCAAAAGAGCTCTGCCCTGGCGGCGTTTATCTGATAAAGTAAAATGCCTTCCCTGATGGCATTTACATAATCATCTGTCTCTTCTTCTTTCTTGGCAGCTCCAAGGTATGAGCCAATTATGGCACTCATCATACATCCTGCTCCGGTAAAGAGCTTTTGCATGCTGCTGCCACCGGGTAGTTTATAAACCAGGTTTGCAGAAGCATCTGCGATCAGCACGTTTTCTCCGCTCACAACGACAACAGCCTTTGCAGCTTTAGAAAGACTAAGCAAATCTTTTTTGGATAAATGGCTTCCCATATCCTCCACTCCGGCGAAGACCTGCGTGATTTTATCACCTTTGTTGATGCCAAGTATTTCACATAGTGCCTTAATTTCTGAAGTATTTCCCCTTATGCATGCAAAGTGAACTTTGGCCAAAAGCTCTTTTAACATATCTCTTCGAAAGTCTGTGGCTCCGGCGCCTACCGGATCCAGCACGACCGGTATATCCAGTTCGTTAGCTCTTTTACCTGATGATAAAAAGACCTTTAGCCTCTCCGGTGACGGAGTTCCTGTGTTGATGACAAGGCCATCGCAGTTCTCTGTTATCTGCGCACACTCGCACAGGGCATCTCCTCCTATGGCCGTAGCTCCTACGGAAAGACATGCATTTACCACGTCACAAGCAGTAATGTAGTTGGTTAAAATGTGTATTTGCGGGCGAATTTCCCAAAGATCATAAGTCATGTCAATTACATTTGATCATGACTGAGAGAGTTTAGCACATTCTGTCAGATGGACATAAAAAAGCGCCATCTGATACAGATGACGCTAATTACGCTTAACTAATCGACGATTCCTACGTTGGCATTATCCAAATCAGGTTTAGGGTCGTGCTCATGCACCTCTCAGCCATTATCAGCTCCCCTTGTCCGGTATTTTGTTGTTTTTGCAGGTCTTTGCGACCTTCAGTTATAGAATATATCACGCATTGTCGGCAATAGCAAGAGCACTTTCACAGATATTCAGCAATATCTCTACATTTTTTACCATGGACTGTATTGGTACATACTCAAATCTTCCGTGGGCGTTTTCATAACCTGCTGAGAGATTCGGGCACGGAAGGCCTCTGAATGAAAGAGCTGCTCCGTCGGTTCCTCCCCTGAAGGGCTCACAGACAGGCTCTATACCTGCTTTCCTGATGGCACCTTTAAGTATATCTATCATGAACGGAACGTCCTTCAGAACTTCCTTCATGTTGCTGTACTGATGGATAATCGTAAGCTTCACGCGGTCATCTCCATAGTCTGCTCCTAATTTCTCTGCGCACTCCTTAAGAAATTCCTCGCGCTTTTTGAAATTATCATGGTCAAAGTCGCGGACAAGAAGCCTTACCCTTGCATGCTCACAGTCGCTCTCGCAGGAGATCAGGTGATAAAAGCCTTCCACACCTTCGGTATACTGGGGCTTTTCTTTCTTTGGCAGCATAGCCATAAGCTCAGCTGCCATATCAACTGCATTTACCATAATGCCTTTGGCTGTTCCGGTATGTACGCTTCTACCTGTAAACTCAAACACCGCTTCCGATGCATTGAAGGTCTCATCCTCATACCAGCCAAGATGGTCGCCGTCCAAAGTGTAAGCCACCTTTGCTCCAAACCTATCAAAATCCAGATCCCTTGCAAGTCCTCCCACTTCCTCATCAGGAGTAAAGGCAATGCAAATGTCTCCATGCTTTACATCGCCGTGATCAACCAGATACTGGGCAAAAGACATTATGGCTGCGATTGAAGCCTTGTCGTCCCCACCAAGAAGTGTTGTTCCGTCAGTCAGTATAAGGTCCTGGCCAATATACATTTTGAGATTAGAATAGTCAGAAGCCTTCATGACTATGTTCTTCTCTTTATTAAGAACAATGTCTCCACCATCGTAGTTTTCCAAAACCCAGGGCTTAACATTTGTTCCGCTGGCGTCGGGAGCTGTGTCAATATGGGCAATAAATCCTATAGGCATTACCTGAGTATCCTGTACATTGGACGGAACTTTGCCGTAAACGACACACCCTTCCTCATCCAGAAATACATCGGATACGCCTATGCTTATAAGCTCATCCTTAAGCACACGTGCAAGGTCTTTTTGTTTCTCTGTTGTTGGCCAATGCCCGGTATATTCAGCAGACTGAGTATCAATCCTTGCATAGCTCATCAGTCTTTCTTTTACCTGTTCGTAAACTTCTTCCTGCTTCATAGTTAGGCCATTTCTCCTGCTACATTTATTGAATAATAATCACGTATTTCCTTTACATCCTCTGTCAGTCCAAGTATCCACATGAGCTTTGTAAGGGCTGCTTCTGTTGTCATGTCGTGAGCTTCAAGTGCACCGATTTCAAGAGCTCTTTTACCTGTCTCATAGACATCCATCTTGGTGCCTTCGTACCGGCACTGAGTTCCGACAACCACTGTGATTCCGCTCTGAATAAGCTTGTCCAAAGCGCCTATGAAGTCATGCTTGATAAAAGGCATTCCTCCGATTCCATAGGCTTCGATGTATATTCCTTTATAGCCCTGATCAGCAATAGATTCGATGAAGCTCCTGTGTATTCCGGGGAACATTTTGATCATGCAGACCTTGTCTGAATAGGTATCTGTAAGTTTGAAAATCCCTGTTCTCTCCGGAACTGCCGACGTATCAATCTTCATTCCAAGTGAGCTTATAGTAGCGATGTTAGGATAATTGATACTCTCAAACGCATCAAAGCTAAGTGACCTTACCTTTGAAGCCCTGCAGCCGAGCATTACTTTTCTGTTAAATGCCACAAATACACCCGGTATCTGGCTGGCTGCCATATGAATGGCGCATCTGCAATTCTCCATCGCATCAGCAACAGGATTAGTGATAGAGAGCTGCGAGCCGGTTATTACAACGGGAATGTTTATGTTTCTCAGCATATATGAGAGCATAGACGAGGTATATGCCAGCGTATCCGTGCCATGGATCACTACAATTCCATCATAGTCGTTACGGCACTGGCTTATTCTTTTTGCCAGCAAGCTCCAGTCCTCCGGGAAAATGTTTGCACTGTCCACTGAGCAAAAGTCCTCAATCTCAATATCAGTATCTCCCGATACCATCTGAAGCTCTTTTTGCATGTCATGGATTGAAAGTCCCGGTATAAGGCCGTTACTCTTCATTACGGCAGATAATGTTCCACCTGTATTTATGATCAATATTTTTCTACTCATTCTTACTCCTTAGTATTACTCTAGATATGCGCCCTTCATTGGGCTTACAGCATGATCGGCAAAGAGCTTTAATACGCCTTTTTTGTATCTGCTCTCTCTTGGCTGCCAGGCATCTTTTCTCTTTTTAAGGATTTCTTCTATCTCTTCAGGGGTCTTTCTTTCTCCCTTGATGCCGACGATATTTAGCTTTCGCTCCATCACATCAAGTTCTATGAGATCTCCCTCCTCGACAAGAGCAATAGGTCCACCCGATGCTGCTTCCGGAGAACAGTGACCTATTACAGGCCCCGTCGATGCTCCTGAGAATCTTCCGTCAGTTATAAGCGCTATGGACCTTCCCAGCTCTTTATCCGAGCTGATAGCTTCAGATGTATAGAACATCTCAGGCATTCCGCTGCCTTTAGGTCCTTCATATCTTATAAATACCGCATCATTTTTCTGCACCTTGTGGTGAAGCACTGCATCAAGACACTCCTCTTCAGAGTCAAAGGGTCTTGCATACAGAACAGCCTTCATCATTTCTTTCGGACATGCTGTATGCTTTATTACGGCGCCTTCCGGTGCAAGATTGCCTTTGAGGACCACGATACTTCCATCCGTTCCTATAGGATCAGTATATGGTCTTATTACATCTCTTCTTGAAATCGCAGTACCATAGCGATTGCCAAATTCTGCAAGCCCCTCTTCGCACTTCTCATAATAGCCGTTTCTCTTTAGTTCTTCCAGGTTTTCTGAAAGAGTCTTACCTGTAACAGTCATTACATCAAGATGAAGGTGATCTTTGATCTCCTCCATGATCCTCGGAACACCGCCTGCATAGTGGAAGCACTCAGCCGGCCATTGGCCTGCAGGTCTGATATTCAATATGTAATGAGCTCCCCTGTGAAGCCTGTCAAAGGTATCACCGTCTATCTCAATACCAAGTTCATGTGCAATTGCCGGCAGATGCATCAGAGCGTTTGTGGATCCTGAAATAGCAGCATGGACCAGAATGGCATTCTCAAAGCTCTTTAGGCTTAAGATATTCGATGGACGCATATCATTAGAGCCTGCTATTTCTACTGCTCTCTGTCCGGATCTGTAAGCGCAGCTTCTTATCTCTTCTCCGTCCGCAGGTAAAAGCGCACTGCCCGGAAGCGCCAGTCCCAGAGCCTCTGCCATTATCTGCATGGTTGATGCTGTCCCTATAAAAGAGCATGCTCCGCATCCGGGACATGCATTTAACTTAGCCCAGTCAAGCTCATCCCGTCCTATCTCGCCTCTCTCAAACTTTGCGCTGTACATACCGAGCTGTTCCAGAGTCAGCATCTTAGGTCCGGCCTTCATTACACCTCCCGGTACAAAAACCGAAGGTATGTCAGCTCTTAGCATACCCATCAGGTTTCCCGGAACCGACTTATCACAGCTTGCCAGAAAAACTCCTGCATCAAATGGCGTAGCATTGGCCTGGATCTCGATCATGTTTGCCATCATCTCTCTGCTGGCAAGGCTGTAATTGATCCCGTCTGTTCCCTGGCTCTCTCCGTCACACATATCGGTACAGAAATACCTGGCTCCATGGCCGCCTTTGCTCTCAATTCCCTTAATAACTTCAGCAGTGAGATTATTAAGGTGTACGCTGCCCGGATGGCTATCTCCGAAGCTGCTCTCTACATATATCTGAGGCTTTGAAAGATCCTCCGTTTTCCATCCCGTTCCAATACGCAGCGGATCAAGCTCCGGCGCAAGTTCTCTCATTTTCTGGCTCTGAAGATTCATATTTTTCATCTCCTGTCGTCCTTATGTCTATCGATGTAAGTTCCATGCATTAAAAAAGAACATCTCTCCGGATCTGCCTGTCAGAGCCATGAGTATACTCCCTGCAGATATTATTGCATCTCTAATGATGCGCACCTTGTATAAGCCCGGTACACCAGCATATAACGCCGTAGCTTTCAACAAGTATACCGTAGGCTACAGTGTAAGAGAGATCTGCGAAGATGCCCGTAAACTGGGAGTTTCACTTCCTCGCATAGAAAGTGCGCTGTAAGTCAATTATGAGAATTCATATTTCTCTCATAGCACCATCTTGCTATATCTTTTATAAGATCAAGTGGCAGTTCTTTATTATTTGGCAACTGTATAGCGCCCTTACTTGTTTTATAGTCCTGCAATCGATCAGCAAAAACCTCAATAGCTTCAGGCCCTGGATACAATCCAATATGCTTTTTGGCAGCGGCAAAATGAATAATATTTCTTCTTTCCCAAAAAGTTGGCATTCCCCACGATATGCGTTCTTCTGCATTTGGCATTGTATCACTGATTACTTTGTAAACGTCTTCCAAACGAGGACGAATCGTTTCATCTTGTTCAGCTATATATTTCTTAATTGGATTCATATTTGTATGTACATCCTTTTGATCGTTAGTTTGAACAGCCATAGAATTGATACCTTCGCTTTGCTTCATAACTAATTTCAGCTATGCCCTGTGTTCCCATATGTTCTACCACAACAGATGACACAGCACATCCATACCTGCAAGAGTCCTGCAGACTAAGGCCTATTGAAAGGCCATGGATGAATCCGGCCACAAAGCTGTCTCCTGCGCCGGTGGTATCGACAGCTTTCACATTAGAATATGCCTGAATCCTGCCTTCTTCGGAAGCACTTTTGTAGACACATCCCTCTTTCCCGCATTTGATGATCACGGTATTTGCTCCGTGTTTAATAAATATCCCTGCGCTTTTTACAGGGTCACTCTCGCCGGTTAAGATCGATGCTTCCTTCTCATTTGGAATTATATAATCGATATACTTAAGGATCGGCTCTAGGTCTTTTATCGTCTCACCATTCTTGGCTGTTGTCATGTCTGCAACGAGGATTCGAGAGGGATTTTGTTTGATTCTTTCAAACACCTCTTTCATGTCACTTACTCCAAGCTTTGGAGATACAAAGATGCTGGCAAAGCTCACAATATCTCCTGCATCTTCAAGATGTGAAAGAATATGCTCCTTGGAGAGTTTCCTTAAAGAGCTTCTAGGATTTGTAATAAAGTATCTCTCACCCTCACTGTCCACAAGGACTATATTTGTCGCCGTCGGAATTTCGGGACATACAGTTATCTTCCGGGTATCAACCTTGTTTCCATCAAGACATTTTTTCACAATCCCGCCGGCTTCATCATCTCCTAAAAGGGATATTATCTCAGTATCATTCCCAAGTCCGGATAATGTAACTGCCTCATTAAGAGCATCCCCGCCACAGGACATTCCTATGTCCCGGGCAGGCACTGATCCCTTTGTGAAAATCTCTTTATCTACTGCACCAGCGAATATATCTACTATGGCTGCACCAATAACTGTGACCTTACAACTCATACATAAACTCCTGTTACAAAAGTGGTAGTACCTTCTTCTCTATAAACTCTACCCTGTCATAGATCCTGGGCTTGAACGTACCTGTTATGCCCACGGATACGTTCCTCTCTTTACTTACATAGATTATGTTTCCACTATCTCCGATAGCTGCGTATACATCTCTGTCGTCATATGGTTTGTACCAGAGATATCCATAGCTCATATATCCCATTCTCTCACCGAGCTTAAGATGTGGTGTCAGCATATCTTTCAGGTACTCCTCGGAGATAATCCTTCTTCCGTTAAAAGAGCCGTTCTCAAGGACAAGCTCTCCGATCACCGTCATGTCTTTTGCCGACATACATAGTCCCCAGCCTGCTGTAACGCACCCCTTAGGATCTGTGTACCACTCATATTTTCTGGGATTCTTGTTCATAAAGAAATCAAACTGGTCTTCCTTGGAGCTGTCTCCGTGAGGGATCCTGGAAGGAAGTCCCAATGGGGAAAAGAGCTCTCTGTTTGCAAAATCGATGCACTTCTCTCCGGTAGCTCTTTCGATAATACCGGCCAAGATTTGGATTCCAAGAGTCGCATACCTAAACTCCCCTGTGATGCCACTACGGCCTCCCAAATTATCAAGTATTGCAAGCGTGAAGTCTTGCGAAGTGCACACTTTTTTCCAGGGCTCCGACTTTCCTTTATACGGAGCTGTCATCGTAAGCAGATGCCTTATCGTCACGTCATAGATTGTCTTCTCCCCGCGCTTAACAGTATAGTCAGGAAAAAAATCCATCACCTTCTGATCCACGTCTTTGATACAACCCTTATCCAGTGCAATTCCCGCAAGCAGCGACATAATGCCTTTGGTGACCGAGTTGACATTCATGGCATCTTCGGTCTTAAAACCATGCCAGCAATCGTCATAAGCCACCTCTCCATCTTTTATAGCATATATCTGGCAGATATTGCTCTCATTGCCGGTGCTTGCTTTAACAAACTCATGAAACTGTTCTTTATTCATCAAAAAAGCCTCCTCTTAGGTAAGATTCGGACGTCCTAAGAAAAGGCTAATATGATTAAAAATTGTTTTCAAGAAAAATCTTAAAATTATTTTATTACAGGTTCAATTCTCTTTGAAATTACTACAGCCAAAGCCAGCTTGATAAGGTCGGGAATGATGAACGGGAATACACACCATCCGAGTACTGTAAGAAGTCCTACTTCTCCGCTGCTCTTCATATAGACATGCATAAACCATGCTGTTCCGAATGCGTAGCATACTGCAAGTCCAAGAACAAGTGCTACTACCTTCATAACGATGTTCTTCTTAAAAAACTTAGTAAAAAGAATGTATATAAGACCTGTAAATAAGAAGCCGATAATATATCCGCCTGTATTTCCGAGAAGAACTCCGATTCCTCCTGAAAAACCTGCAAATACAGGAACTCCGACTGCTCCAAGGAGTACGTAAACAAGTGTTGCAAGTGTTCCTCTCTCTCCGCCCAGTGCCAGCAGAACAAAGAATACTGCGAATGTCTGAAGTGTAAATGGTACTGCTGTAGGAATACTGATCCAGGAACATATAGCTATAAGCGCTGCTCCGATTGCGATATATACCAGATCCAAAACCTTTGAATTATCTCTTGCCTTTACTGCATTTGCACTACTCATGATGTCAAATCCTCCAACAAATATTTTCATTAAATACCTAAATGAAGGTAACACACGCAAAAAAGATTGTCAACCTAACACTCTATATAAGTTGACAATCCAATATCTTCTCAATTATTCTCGCTATCAGCTTATTTTTGGTAATAGTAGCTTTCCCTGCGGCAAACAAACTGGATGCTCTTTCCTTCACATCTTCAGGAAAGCTGTTTATATCCGAATCGAAGTTAATTCCTATTCCTGCAACAATCCACTGGAGAGTTCCACTGTCAAACTCACTTCCCGACTCAAGAAGTATTCCGCATATCTTTTTACCATCGACATACAGATCATTGATCCCGTCTATATAAGTCTCTATCCCGGTAAGCTCTTTTATAGCGCTTATCACGGAGTTTCCGACAAAAGAGGTAACTTCCTTATAGTCGGTACTGAACAAAAAATCAGGCCTTAGGACAATGCTCATATAGAGCCCTCCTTCCGGCGAAAAGAAAGTATGATCCTTTCTGCCCCTTCCACCTGTCTGGGTAGCAGCAACTATGACTGTTCCGTGAGATGCTCCATTCACCGCAAGCTCTTTTGCCTTATCGCTTGTGGATTTCAGGCTGTCATAGACGTATATATCCGCCTTATCATAATCCATGGGCAAAGAGGCTTTTATACCCTCAGCGGATATAATATCGTTATTCTCGGTAAGCTTATATCCTTTGTTGCTGACTGCCTCAATGCAATAGCCTTTTTCTCTAAGATCTTTTATGGCTTTCCAAATTGCATTTCTCGAAACGCCGCACTCACCGGCTATCTCTTCTCCGGAAGTGTATTTAGTTTTGTTGGATTCAAGTATAAACAGCACTTTTTCTGATGTACTCATTTTGCCTCATTCTTTATTCCAGTGATTCAAGAAACCTTTGAATCTTATTATACCGCTCATTCATCGCCTTATGTGCAGGATCCGGAATCCAGCTTCCGTTGTGATGATGCACGGTATAACTTAAGTCCGAACTGTAGATAATACCTGTGTCGAAGCTTTTTCCGGTCAGCACCTCGAAGGGATAGACCGTGATGTCCTCTACAAACTGAAAGCCTCCGTCTTTTTTTAGGCCATGCTTTTCTATTACCTGAGTGTAACGCACCGGGCAGGTGGAATTATCCCAGGTTCCATCCTCCTTAAGGTAGGGTCTTTTTTCATAACTCTCACAGATTTCCTTAATGATCGGATGCCCGGGCCTTGAGCCCATTCCTGAGCCGCATTCTATTCTATCCAATGACTCGAAACTCATATAGGCATCATTATAAAGCAGATCATCAATTGGGCGAAGCATCTCAACATCCAGGTCCATATAAATGCCACCGTATCTGTAGAGCAAATCTGCTCTTGCATAGTCCGACGCAAACGCCCAGTTTTTGTGCTCTATTGCCTGTTCAAAGAAAAGACACCGATCAGGCTTATAGGTCTCAATGTTCCAGATCTTTATCTCATAATCCGGAGCATATTTTTTCCAGGACTCAAGACATCTAAGGTAGAGCTCAGGCATCGGATCGCCCGAAAACCAGATCGCATGAATGAGCTTTGGAATAACCGGCTTGTCTTCCTTTCGATAATTCAAAGGTGGCTTTTTAACTGATAAAAGAAGCATATCCTCATAAAGAGCTTCAAGATAAATGGACGGGACAGCTTCGAACATAGAAAGTCTCTCATCGGCTTTCAGCTGGCCAAGTATCTCCTCATATCCGGTAACTGCGATCAGAATAACAGTTTTATCGCTGTCCATCTGTGCCAACTTTTCTTTATCTGAAGCATCTGCAAATCCTTTTAGATTTTCGATCAGACCACTCTTTTGCAAAAAAGGATAAGTGATATTTCTGTAATGCTTTCCATTTCCCCAGCAGATTATATCTTTAGTTTTCAGCTTTTCAAAATATCTTTCGATTTTGTTCATGTCACCGGCTTAATTGACTTTCTCCACTTAACTCTGGCACCGATCTTGAAATTATCGAAATTCCCTGTGCCGTCTATAATGTCCGCAAGTGCCTGCATTGCAAGATAGCCTCTCTCATAGTTGGGAACGCTCACCGTTGTAAGCCCCAGATATTTGGACATTATCACATCATCAAATCCGCAAACAGAGATATCTTCGGGAACTCTTATGCCGTTTTCCTGAAACTTTCTTATGGCGCCTATAGCCATCAGGTCGTTGGCACACACTAACACCTCAGGCATCTTAGGCTGCAGCATTATCAACCTCGCAGCTGCTGCACCACTCTTCTCTGTCCAGTCCCCTTCATATAAGAGATTTCTGTTAAAAGAGATATCGTTTTCCTTTAATACGTCTCTAAATGCCCTGTATCTCTCCCTGTTGTCATCCGAATCTATACCACCCAGAAAGGCAAAAGACCTAAAGCCCGAATCCACAAGCTTTTCAACAAGTGTTCTCTCGCTCTCATAGTTTCCGGTCACCATGTTTTTTATCAGCTTATGGGGCATCTGACGATCAAGTGTGACCATTGGAATTCCTTTGTCGGCAATCTTTAGGATTGTCGCATCATCCGTACTCCAGTCCATGATAATACAGCCGCAGATACTGTCTGAATCGGCATATTTTGAAAAGTTCTCCTTAGTACATATCAGGAGGTTGAAATCTTTTTTAACAGCATAATCACTTATGCCGTGAAGAACATCAAAGTAGAATTGCGCGTCAAAATCACTGAAGTTGATAGCAACTGTATTCTTCTTTCTTTTGTGAACCATCTCTTCAGCTCTTTTGGGGACATACCCAAGTTCTCTGGCAGCTTCAAGGATTCTGTCCCGTGTCTGCCTACCCACGTTATTTTTGTTGTTTAAAACATTTGATACAGTAGTCGGCGAAACGCCACATTTGTCAGCTATGTCCTTTATCCCCACCATTTTATCTCTACTCATACAAAACTCCTGAAAAAAAGCCTCTTCTTAGGAAAAACATCCTAAGAAAAGGCTAATATGACTACAAACTGTTTTCAAGAACTTTTTTACTTTTAAACCTCAATTACCGTGAATGTATCCCGACTCTTTTTTGATTCATAAAGAGCTTTATCCGCAGTTGCGATCAGATTATTTACAAGCTCTGTTCCGTAAGCGCCTCCGAAGCTCATGGTAATCTGCACTTCAGGACTGCCTTCAAGTGTAATCTTTTTTACTGCTGACCTAAGATATGACAGCTTATTCTCAAGATCCTCCTTGGTAATATCAAAGAATACCATCATAAACTCGTCACCGCCGTAGCGGATGACCACGTCATCTTTTCGAACCGACTGTTCCAGGATTGAAGCAACTTTTTTGATTGCTTCATCACCACTTCTGTGGCCTGCTGTGTCATTGACTTCCTTAAACAGATCGATGTCTGCCATAACCACTGCATGGCATGGCTCGTAAACGAGCTTTTCATCCAAGAACCTTCTGTTACGGACTTTTGAAAGAGAATCAACATATATCTCAGCTTCAAATTCAGAGATCTTTTTCTGCTGAGCCAGACTCTGCAGCTTGGCATCTGTGGTATCCATACAACCATAGACAATGTGAGCCAGGCTTCCGTCCTCATTCCTGTCTCCCACCATAAAGACTCCGTTGAACCAGCGATTTGCGCTCTCGCTGTAAAACTCCATGGTAGTAGATCCGTGCTCATCAACGGCTGCAAGGATTTTATCCTCATCAAGCCAATCATATAAGTCTTTGCGGAAGCTCTCTGCAACTGATGAGTCAACATTGTTTTTAAGGAACTGCAGAGCATCCGGATTCTTTGGAGCCATATCAACATATTCATTGCTGCTGATCATGCGATAGCTCATATCCCGTACATCAATAAACAGTGAGAAATTGAAGACTTTTCCAATAGCCTCAATGATCTTTATATGTTCCTCTCTCTCCTGTTGTGCTGTGATATCGCGATAGCATCCCATATAAATTTCAAGAGAGCCGTCATCAGGACGCCTTATAAATCTTCCCGCTCCGGTAACCCATATGATACTGCCGTCTTTCTTTTGCATACGGTAGGTGGCGTGAGTAATGTCCGGAAGTTCACGATGCATTTTTACTGAGTCCCAGAACAGCTTGACAATGCCATCTCTTTCTGCGGGAACAAGAGTCTTAACCCAGCTGTCGAACTCGTTGGGAAGATCTTCTAGTCCGTCGTATCCAAGCATTTGTCTGGTCTCATCATTAAACTCAAAGCTCAGCAGATTCTCGTCGCGATCAAAAGTACAGAAATACATACCGGCTTTTAAGCCCTTTGCAAACATGTCCTCTCTGAATTTCGCGATTCTATATTTGCTGTTAGCTTCATCTATCCTTCGATTACACTCATTTATAAGTTCACGCTGATCTTCAGGATATTCAGAAGCATCAAATAAAGGTGTCACATCAGTTACATCAATGCTTGCTTCAGCGACAAACTGACCTACACCTTTATCTAAAGTATTCACTACTGCAGAATTATCCATATGGCTCCTTCAAATCAATCATCAATTTAAAGTAATATTTTAACCCATATATCAATAATACCACATTTTTAACCAAATGACTGACTTTTTAAGTGCCTCAATGGTCTTAGTTTCAAGAACGCATCTGGCATTTCTCTCCTTTGCCAGATTGAGTCTATCCTTTATATCTATTTCGCCATCTCGAAGAGCCAGATGATTCCTGGGCGGATTCTCCGAGCCATCATGGATATGGAAATGAATCAAATGATCCTGATGACTCATTATGAAGGGAACGTCTTTTTCACCGATGGCTTTTGAATGGCCTATATCCCAGGTAAGACCAAACCTTGGACTATCCAGCAAAAACTCTATTGCTTTCTTTTCATATTCACGAAATCCGTCTGTGTTTTCTACAGCAATTCTGATGTCACTGTCCCCGATCCACTCCTCACATTTTTCACGGAATACAGAAAATGACTTCATGTAGGTGTCAAAATCACGGTCATACATCTGTACTTTTCGATCAGGCAATGTGATGTATATTCCATGGTGCATGTGCATGTTGAGAGTGAGGGGCTGACTCGCGTCGCCATAAAGGTCACGCAGCGGTAAAAGAGCTTTTGCCACCTCTATAGAGCGCCTGACCGTTTCAAGATATGCTTCCGAAACCAGACGGTTAAAATCTGCAATGTTCAGGTTTTCATCAAGATGAATGGTATAGTAGATTCCTGCTTTATCTGCCAGTTCTATAAGGCGATCAGTCTGCTCCAATTCGTCAACCTGATATTCAGGAAAGTTCATGTTTAATTCTATGAAGTTAAGACCAAGACTCTTGCAAAGACTAATATTGTCCTCCAGAATTTTGTTCTCAATAAGTGTTGGCATTCCAAACTGAATCATACATTGCTCCTCATTTAATCATGCATGCGTTATAGCCTGCATCATATATTCATCGTCGCAACTATTCTCAAAAAATTTTCCCTGAACAAAAAATGTAGTATCTTCCTCATGAAGCTCGCTTTTTTCAAAACCACTAGTGTCCTTTGGGGTAAAGCAAAGGATAACTTTTTTCACCTGAGATCCAAATGCCCTGATCACTTCATCTACTGCCCCATTCCCGATGATGGTATGTAAGATAAGTGTATCACCCTCCATTTCAGCAATGGCATAGCTACCACATTCCTCAATATAGAACAATTTTTCCGTCATAAACTGTGAAAGATAGAACATATATAGTCCGGAATTCCCTACCATATACAACTGTGCGTTCTGCTCATTTGTATCAAGGATCTTAATAGCCCTGTCAAAATCTGCCTTACCATTAAGCGGAATATTTTGGGCTTTGTATTCACCGGATATTGTCACTTCTTTTGTATACTGATATTCCTTTGCTTCTTTAAAACCAAATTTAGGATAAAACTCAAGTACAGAATCATTGGCGAAGAGGTAGATTCCATCAACTTTTCCGTCATAATCTTTAATAACCTCTTCCATCAAGGCTCTGGCATAACCTTTTCCTCTGTGGTCAATGTCCGTCATGATTGTTCCAAGCTGTATCAGCTTTACAATTTTACCCTTATAATTCATATTACAGGCGTTTACTGAAACATTCGATACAACCTCTCCATCTATCACCACAGAATATGGAATGTAGTTGTCCTGCCAAAATCCGTTCTGGTACCAGTTCTCGAAGTTAAGCCCAAAGGTCTTTTCAGCCAGTCTGTTAAATGATGCTCTAAGCGCATCATTGTTTCTGTAATTCTTTTCTATACAATAATTCATGATTTCATTCTCCATTAATTCCACCTTCAACTCTTCTTATCATAACATAACCGCTTTTCCTCCGAATAAAAAACAGCCCCTCTCATATAACTATTTGCCGTGACAGATGCAAAATATCATACGTTGACAACATCCGTTTTTAATGATAAGATTTCTCATATTTCCCATGAGGGAGTAGCAAGCGTTTTAACGTAACAAGTCAACATACTGGCTTTGGCCTGGCTTGTTTTAAATTGCGAGACTCATGTATAGTTGTTTAAGGAAAACTATGCATGCTGTCATTTTTAGAAAGAACGACCAAGTATAGTTTTCTGTACTTGGTCTTTTTATTTTTCTTTTTGTTAGGAGATAGATTATGGGCTTATTTGAAGTACTGCTTTTGGCAGTAGGTCTGGCGATGGATGCGTTCGCGATCTCTATTTGTAAAGGTCTTGCAGTAGGCAAGGTCACAAAGAAAGAGTATCTCTTGTGTGGCGTATGGTTTGGAACATTTCAGGGAGTTATGCCTCTTATAGGTTATCTGGTGGGTTCCAATTTTGTTAAGCTGATCAGCATGGTAGCGCCATGGGTGGCTTTTATTCTACTATCACTGATTGGTGGCAATATGATCAAGGAAGCGCTTGGTCCGGATGAGGAAGTATCACCGGGATTCGATGTTAAGACGATGTTCATGATGGCTGTAGCCACAAGTATTGATGCTTTGGCGGTTGGCATCACTTTTGTAGCTGTACCGGTTGAGATCGTTGATTCAGGAAAACTTATCAATGTTGTGATTGCAGTAATCATAATCGGAGTCATTACTTGTATCATTTCAATGGCAGGAGTTAAGATAGGCAGCGTTTTCGGGGATCGATACAAGGCAGGATCCGAGATCATGGGCGGAACAATTCTTTTGTTCATTGGATTCCGAGCACTTATAACACATTTGGACAGCGCTAATACACTCTCCGACACCGAGACAATCTTTGGAATGCTGATTCCTCTTGTCGGAACACTCCTGGGCTCGCTGATCATCTATGCTCAGAAGGCTCAGCTCTCGGACAAGATGAGGGCTGTACTGGTTGGATTCAGTTCAGGTATTATGCTCTCAGCTGCAGTCTGGGCTATGATAGAGCCTGCAGTTAAAGGTTTTGACACCAATGTACATAAGGGAATCATTCCTGTAACCATATTCTTTTGTGTAGGCGTGCTCTTCCAGATTCTTCTTGATAAATTCATACCACACACGCATGTTTATTCCGATATAACCGAAGGTCCGGAAAGTGAATTAAGCCCCAAAATAAAGGCTGTGCTGAAGGAAGTGATCCATCATGTTCCCGAAGGAATAGCACTTGGAACTATTTACGCGGCTCACTTCATGGAGACTGAATGGATATCATCATCGGTTGCACTTGTTCTGGCTATTGCCATTGCACTACAGAATATCCCGGAAGCGCTCAACGTTTCACTTTGGCTTAGAGAAGCAGGAACGAAAACCGGCAAGGCATTTCTTATGGGAGTTGTATCCGGTGCACCAATACCGCTTCTCGGTATTATCACGGTTGTACTGGTTGTTTTATTCCCCGGACTTCTGCCATATATAATGTCAGTTTCCGGTGGAGCTCTTGTTTACACTACCATTGAGGAAATTCCTCAGATAGCCCTTAAACAAGACAACGACAGAGGTGCACTCACCTTCGCAGTAGGCTTTGCAGTTGTTATGTTAATGATTTTTCTTTAATAGAATTGTTTTAAAAAAAGGTACGTTCTTCACGTACCTTTTTTGATCAACCATTAATTCACCTTATTTTTTCAACAGCTTTTTCGCCTTTGAGCACCACTTAAGGTACGCCTCATAGGTATCAATTCCAAATGTCACAGTCAGATAGTAGAAAACATGGTCTTCTTCATCAAGCACTTTTTCCAGATTTTCTTTGTACATATTGAGCACCGCCAAATTTCGCTTAATATCTTCCTCAAAAATCTCAATGTTCCTGACTGTGATGCTCCTGTCCGCAGCTCCGCCAAAATACAGCTTAAGCAGAGTTTCATATTTAAGCTCATTGGAAACCTGTGTTTCTTCCAGCCATGATCTCAAAGCCTTGGTTCCCTTGCTAGTTATATGGTAAGGAATCTTCTCACGTCCACCGGTCTTAGAGTTCTTCTTTTTGGAAATGAGCCCCTCTTCCTCCATTGAACTCAGCGCAGGATAAATATTTCCAAAACTACCTTTCCAGAAAAATCCTATCGCTCCGTCCAGTCTCTTTTTTATATCATATCCGGTCAGATCTTCATGGGATAAAAGACCTAAGATCACAACGTCTATTTTCCTATCCTTGGCCATATTTCTTTCTCCTGATCACTTCCAAGTAAACTTATATTGCAGGACTGATTTAGGGCATTCATCGACGCATGCTCCACACTGGATACACTCAGTGCATTTAGCATTTTTGTCGGCTTTAACAAGCTCTTTTACATCAAGCCCCATTGGACATACTCTGCTACACTTTCCGCAAGAAATGCATTTATCCCTGTCTGCTTCAATATGAAGCTGCGGCAGATGGAGAAGCCTACCAATACTGCTTCCGATTACCATAAACGGCGCCATCCAGCAAATATAATGGCACGCTGCTCTTCTACCGTGGATAAGTGCCGGTATCAACAATAAAAATATGACGCCATAGTAGATTACATAGTTATATATGCTTGCAATAGATATGCCATGGTCTGTCATGTAAAAAGGATTTATACGCACGTCATTCTTACCCATCACGAATGTAGCGATTACTGCGCATATCCAGATGATCCATATCACATATTTGATTTTATCACGTTTCCCCTGCTTTGCAGAATTGTCATTTATCCGAAGTGCACATTCCTGGAGCCCTCCTGCTGGGCAAAGATACCCACACCAAACTCTTCCGAAGAATATTGAAAAGACAAACATCGCTGCAAATACAATAAAGCTGCCGTTTATGACATGTTCCATAGCTGCATTAATGATCAGGTACGGCGAGAAATACCACATTGTAATTGGGAAAAGAAGTAATGATATCAATAGGATTGTTTTTCTTATTCTTTGTCGCATAACTATAATCTCCTTTTGCATAAAACATATATCATTTTGATATATCTGTTTGATATATTATATCTATTGTCATATTATGTCAACAAAGAAAAACAGACCCGAATTTCACTTATTCGGATCTGTTTTACACTCTATAACAATCGCAGATGCAATTATTACCGCGAATATGATTACTATCGCAAAAAGAGTCTTAAATAGCATTCTCATTGTCTATCCCCTCAAGGTAGGCCACAATAGGCTCTATGAACTTTATGTCAGATATATCATAGGATGATGCCATCTTCTCAGCCATTCCCTTTTCCTTCTCAGTAGCATCTTTCTTATTCTTAAGGGTTGATACAAACATCTTCATTGCAAGCCTTGAAGGAGCCTTCATCTTTTCATAATTAAAGCCGCCCTGGCAATAGAATGCTTTTATGTACTTCTTCTGCTCATCCGTTAATACATTCTGAAGAAACACATCAACATCCGGGTTGTCATTGGGGCTGCCACCTACGCAGAACATAGCAAGACGCTTATCCTTCCAGTTACCAGCCTTTTCAAAGAACCATTTCACCTTAACAACATTTCCTGCCATAGCCCATCCACCATAGCAGATTGAATCATAGTTTTCAAAGTAATCAGAGCTCTTCTTCTGAGCATCCTTAAGATCAAGCAGATCTCCGCCTGTTCTGTCTGCGAGCCACTGTGCATATCTCTTTGTAAATCCTGTCTGGGATGTGTAGATTATAAGTGTTTTCATAATTCACTCAGATTCCTTTCCATTTTCATTATTGTCTGTATGGTAGTCTGCAGGCTCTTTTCATCGATTCCTTCAAAGATACGGCCAATCACATACCGGCTCTGCTGACCGTTATTGTCATTCTGTTCCAAAAAAGCCCTGCATTTATCAGTGACGAATATGCGCTGCTTTCTCTTGTCTTTTTCATCAGGTGTAGCTGAAACAAAGCCTTTTTTCTCAAGCTTTAACAGAATCTGCTTAACATTCTGATGTGAACTGCCCATTACATCTGAAAGCTCATTAAGTGTAGGTGGCTCCTTGCATAAGTTTATGCAGATTATGGCAAAGAACTGCTTCCAGGTGATCTCCTTGAAATACGCATCAGCAGCTGCCTGATACCTATTGTCAAATGCACTTAGAAGTCCCAGTAAAAAAGGCTGTGGAGGCATATCACCGAACTTCACCTTCTCAATATTCATCACTTCATCGTAGTTCATAAAAGTACCTCATTAAAATATGTAACATATTACCTATGTAAATAATGTAATATGTTACATATTTTTTGTCAACTATTTTTCTAAGATAAAAGTCATCTCTTCTTAGAGGCAGGTAATTCCTCATATATAGCCTCTACAAGTTCTCTGAGAAACTCCCTGTCATCAACATCGTCCACAAGGATCATCTCTTTTGCTCCTTCATACGGAAGCTCCATATCCGCATCGGGCATCATGGTTTTGGCGGATTTTGTAGGCTTTACCAGAAAGCGATCATCATAGATACCGCCAAACACCTTGCCTCGATAATACAGGATATATTCTCCCATCATTGAACGATGCGTTATCTCATTAAGACCGGATAGCTGCTCTAATATGAATTCCAAATAATCTTTGCTCGATGCCATAATTATTCCTCCGGATCCTTCCAGAATCCACCCTTGTGAAAATTCTCATTTCCAAGTGGCTCCGCTGTTAATCGAAACATAACACAACCATCCGGGCAAACTATCGTCTTGCTATATTTACCGTAGCCACCCAGATTTTCAAGATCACCGCCACTCCGTCACACTATCCAAACAGCATATCTGCAGCCTTTTCCAGTTCTCTTCTCTCTTGAGAATCATCATAACCGCTTTCCTTGTCATCAATCCCCTTTACCGGATCGATCAAAAACAGGCCGTCACGGTTGCAGTAGAAGAATATCCTTCTGACTCCCCTGATCTTAAACCGTGCTTCAGCGCTCCCTTCCGGATAGAGCTTCACCATCTGCATATCATCGGATGAAGCCGCCGCCACAAACGAAATATAATGCTCCTTTGTCATGCTGTGATCGATACGCACATAATATTCATCTTCAACACGCTCGATAAAAACCATGTGACGCTCATCTGTTGGTTCCGCCTCTAAAGGCATGAGCTGGATACCGTGACAATGGATAGCCGCCTCCCCCATACTGTGTATCACATTACCGCAGATTGGACAAACATAGAACTTCGACCGCAGCATATTTGCGGATACATTCGCATTGTGAATGGTATTACCCGATATCAGCTCTGTAACTGAAATCTTAAATGCCTTCGCTATAGGCTCCAGCAGAGTAATATCCGGCAATCCTCTCAGGTTTTCCCATTTTGAGATACTTTTGTCAGTTACTCCCAGCCTTTCTGCCAGCTGAAGCTGTGTCATCTTGTTCTTTTCTCGCAATTCCTTAATAACTGCACCTGTAACATATTGGTTCATTTTCGTTCTCACCTCCATGCACAGATTGTAAATCAGATTTTCTAATGATGGTACCTACGGAGAGTAGAGTTGAAGTTATTATCTTCCGATTTAATCTATTTAGAAAAACTGTAAGTTTCCAATCTATCTTTCAGCAACAAACCTATAAAGTTCTACGTTCCCGTCTCTTTCAGTTGATTCAATATTAAAATCACATTTTTCAGTATAAAACTTTACATTTTCTTTCTTGTCTATCGGTGTTACTAAAGTGAGCCTTTCCCAATCCTCATAAAATGTCTTTATAAATCGAATTGCCTATGTCCCGATTCCTTTGCCCTGATACCTGGGAATAACACATAAACACCCCACCTCATACACTCCTTTTTCCAGGTTTATACACGATACACAACCAATAGGTTCATTATCGCAAAGTATGATGTGTTTCAGATATTTGCTGATCGACTCTTCCATCATCTCTTTTGTCTGCCCATATCCCGGGCACGAACCATATCGCACATAATCATCATAAAAAGAAGCATTATAAATATTTACCAATAGCTCAGCGTCTTCTATAACCGCTTGTCTGTATTCTATCTTCATAATATATAAACACCTCAGACTCCGATTTATCATCCCGGAAGCTAATTCTTCTCAAACACGATATTATTTACCTGCTCCGTGAGATATAATTCCGTATCTGTCTCTACCAGATCATAGCTGTCTATTACATCCTTATCATGTTTCCTCAGCACTTCCTCGTATCCGTATGCCGTATCCTTCTTTTTGGGAAATCTTATTGAGCTGTCAAAACTGTCCACAGTAACGAGCCCCTGCCTGCTACAAATTGCATTCCACTCTTCCTTGGTATAAAACTTAATATGCCCATCCTTCTTAAGCCGCATATAATCATCAACAAATCTTTTCGAATCACATTCGTTAGGGCATGGATCTGAAATGAAGAATTTACCACCATTCTTTAAAACTCTGCTCACTTCACCAACGCTATGCTCTATATCAGGAAAATGATGCAAAGCGTATCTTGTCACTACAAGATCAAAGGTATCATCTTCAAATGGAAAATCGATTCCGTCATAACTTACAAACGACAGATTTTTAATTCCTTCGACATCTGCTCTTGTTCGGTTTGCCTCAAGTGCGGCATTCACGATATCCAACCCGATCACATCACAGCAGGGATTGTTCTTCGCAATAGGAAAAGAAAGATATCCACTCCCGGTTCCGAGGTCGAGAATCCTCATTCCATCACTTATTTTCAAAAATCCGAGTATTTTTTCCAAATGCTCTGTATCTTGTGTCTGTCTGTTATAAAAGTCACCTGTAGCAAAGCTTTCTTCAAACCCTTTCCGGGTATCATTTATACTTTCTTTGATGTCCATGGCATCATCCTTCCTCACATTAGTCAATTATTCACAAAGTTATATGTTCTTACAAAAATCAATTATTTCAGATTTCCTCGGCTCAACATTCTCCTTATACTCAATCGAAGTAAGTCCAAGATGGCCTGAACATTCAATATGTAAATGTCCATAGAAATGCTCAATACTCTGAATTATCCTTTCGCACTCATGCATACCGGGGCCTGTTCTGAGAGCAATCGTATATCCCTTTTTCCCTTCCCTGATAGATGCATGCGGTTCATGCGTATCACACCATGGAGTGCATCTGTCTATGAATGCCTTATACTGTCCCGGGATATCTGCCCAGTATGATGGAGAAACCGAAACAATGATATCTGCATCATCAAACGCATCCATGATTTTTAGGATGTCATCATCCATAACACACTTCGCTGTGCTGTGGCAAGATCTGCAGCCTTTACAGAACTTAAAATAATAGTCGTCTATACATATACATTTTGTATCATATCGAGTGGAGATTTCCTTTTCGATAATACTTGCGATTTCTGCTGTGGCTCCTGTTTTTACCGGACTGCAGTTAATGATCAATGCTCTCATATTATAAGAATCCTTTCCCGATCTCATACGCTTTCTGAAGATTTGCATCCCAGTTTTTCTTTCGAAGTTTATTTTCTCTCGAAGTGTTGTCAAAAACTATGAATTCCATCTGCTTTGCACGTCCAAACAGCCTGTCACCAAGCATGACTTTCTTCATGCTATCCAGAAGGCCTAACTCTTCAAGCCGTTCAATCGGATTTCCTGCTGAGCACAGGATTAATGCTTTATCAAGTACCTTCATAGTCTTTTCGCCGTATGCGAATCCATAAGACCACACCCTGTCAAACCAGCCAACCAACTTAGCCGGTGCCTCTGTCCAGAAAACAGGATAAATAAATGCTATCGCATCTGCAGAATTGATCTTCTCTTGCTCAATAAGCACATCTTCCGCTACATTTGGCGTGTTCCTATAGTTGGCGTCCCTAAGATACTCTTCCTCTGTCATATCCGTCTGAAAGCCCATCTTATAAAGATCTGATATGATATATTCGTTTCCGGAATCTGTTATACCCTTAATAAACGCATCACACATATTCTTTGTAAAAGAATCCTCTGATGGATGACAATAAACGATGAATACTTTCATTTCTTACTTAACCTCTTTGTTCTATATCAATTTCTTTTGTGTTCATTTTCATTCCTCTTTTCGATATTCATCCAGAAATAATTTCAGCGATATCATTTCAAAGACATCACATAAATCTGGCAGGGATTTGCCTCATCCCAAAGTAGTGGGAATACTTCGAACTCCTTGAATCCACAGCTTTGGTAAAACAGATTTGTCCTGTCATAATCCTCATACATACCCATCTTCACAGTCTTGACCTGCATGAACTCATACCCATGAGCCTTGGCAGCTTCTCTCGCCGTCTCTACAAGTTGCCGACCTATTCCGCTCCTGTGATATTCTTTTAAAACTCCCATAACTGCCAGTTCAACAGTAGCCTTTCCTGTTTCTTTTAAGCAAAGGAATCCAATAGCCTCATCTTCTTCCTTCGCCGCAAAGAATGTCCAGTCGGCACTACCTGAAATGTATTCTTCTCTGCTCTCTTCTATTCCAAACCAGTCAGTGAGAGCTTCCAGCACTTTTCTTGCGATGACCTGTTTTTCTTTTGGATCTATAATCTCAACAACCATTATTCTCTATCCTTTTCACCCTTTTCAAAATCCCATTGCAGTGGCAGCAATCCCGGCCTTTTCCTTACCAACAAGCATTTCCAGTAATGTAATTGCAACATGCGGAGCTGTTTCAGGACAAAAACTTGTTATTATGTTCTGATCGATCACAACACTCTGGTCGGGTATCACCTCTGCTCCAAACTCAGCAAGCTGCTTCTGTCTTCTGCCATCTCCCAAATGATAAGTTGTAGCTTTCCTTCCCTTTAGCACGCCACTTGCGCCAATCGGAAGCGCCCCAACACAGATAGAAGCTATATATTTATGTGCACTGTCAAATTCTCGAATGAGATCTAAGAAACGTTCATCATAAGCATCTTCGTAAAATCCGAATTCTTCAAATCCACCGGGAATTGCAAGTGCATCGTATTCGGAGAAATCTATCTCATCATAGGTCTTATCAACAATAACCGGGATTCCAAACGTAGATACAACAGTCTTAGTAAAACCTGCAGTAACCACTTCAACCTTCATGCCATGATCATTTCTTGCCCATCCCATCACATCGACAAATGGCGCAAACTCCATGGTTTCAAATCCCTTACAACAAAACAACAATACTTTCATTCATTTCCTCCCATCGCGGACCACTTTTCAAGAACCGAATATAGTTCGTCAAAAGAGGCAGCCACATAATCTATTTCATATTCAATCATAGATTTCTCAATGTCCCCCGAAGGCATAAACCAGACGGAATCTATGGAAGCATTTTTCGCACCCAGCATATCTGACGAGAGCGAATCTCCTATCATGATGCATGATGATTTTGGTTCCGCAATCCTCTCCAAGCAAATGTCGAAAAATGCTGCATCCGGCTTTGTTACTCCCATGTCTTCGCTGATAAACAAATAATCTATATACTTATCAAGCCCCGTAGACGCTATCCTGCCCTTGGCATTTATGGTTGCACCGTTTGAGGCGATATAGATCCTGGCATCCGGAATATTGTCTTTTACTCTTCTAATAAATTCCAATGCGCCATCTATTAAGACACCATTCACAGACATTGTCCTGATGAAATCACCGTTAATCTTCAGAGGATCAATGTTCGTCGCATCTCCTTCGCACAGCGAAAAAATGTATTGAAATCTTTTAGTAAAGAGCTCCGGCCTTGTGATGGTTCCTTTTTCCAGTTCCAGCCACAACTCTTTGTTGTAGGTTTTAAACGCTTGATATATCTTTTCAGAAAAAGACAATCCATTAGCCCTTAATACTATTCCGAGTGCTTTATGTTCAGAAGCATGGAAATCCAGCAATGTCTGATCCAAATCAAACAGAAAGTTATGATGCATTTATTTACTCCTGCTTTGCAAAGTAATGTTCCTTGGCGTAAGCAAACATCTCATTGAAATTCTTTATTGCCTCTTTTCCTGTAGGATGCTTTGGTTCGCTCATATCAAATGCATGATACATTCCTTCGTAGACATCAACTTTCGCTTCTACGCCTGCAGCCTTAAGATCATCTATATACTTCAGTGCCTCGCAATAGAAGGGCTCTGCTGTACAAACAAATGTATAAGCAGGTGGAAGGTTTGAATAATCAGTCTGCCTTGAAGGAGCTGCATATGGAGACACCTCATTCTTTGCATCTTTTCTCAAATACACAGCCCAGGCCTGATGGTTTCTTTTGGTGTTCCAGACCTTGGCGTGATTATCTCTGGAGCTTTCTGTATCGAAATTGTCGATCATTGGATACAGCGGCATTTGAAAAGCGATTTTCACTTCGCCCTTATCTCTTGCCAGCATTGAGATAGCAGCAGCAAGTCCTCCGCCGGCGCTCTCTCCGCCAACCATTATCTGGTCAGGGTTTATTCCAAGCTCTTTTGCATGATTCTTAATATACAAAAGCGTGGCATAGCAATCGTTAAGTGCTGTCGGATAAGGATGAAACAGCGACAGATGATACCCCGGAGCTATTACAACCGCGCCGTGATTTCTCACAAGGTCTGCTGCCCTTCCGATATAAGCCATCTCCTTCATGCCTGTCATGTATCCGCCGCCATGGATCCACATAACCCCTGGAGCATTTTCCGGCTCAGATAAGGGCTTTAATATCAAAAGAGGAATCCTCAGCCCATTAGCGTCGATATGAATCCGCTTACTGCGAATCCCTTTAGTGTTAAAACTGTACATTCGGCAATTCACCTTTCTGCCATTTTTCTATATAGTCTGACTGCAATAACTACACTTACCGCAGTCCAGAATGCAGCCCAGACTTCAACTGACCAAAGCGGAACAGCGCCTCTTTGATATAGCGCGGCAAAAGTATCCATCAGCATGTGCAAAGCAATTGCCAGTGGAAGATATCTCTTTTCCCCACTAACCACACCGTAAAATACAATGACAGTGAGCGAAATATGTAAAAGCATTGCAAGTAATCTCTCGATAACATTCATGGCCATCATACCGTAATCAAAGGCCGCAGCAGCCTTAACTGTAGGAAGCGCAGCTGCAGCGGTTTCTTCTGTGATATTAAGTGCTGCCAGCGCAACGTCTAAAGGCCCATTAGTGAACATTACTGCAACCACAAGGCAAGTAATTATCGAAGGAAGAATGACTCCCAATATCTCTATACCGCCATGACCTATGCCGTACAAAACCGCATTTTCACGGGTGCGATTCTTTTTCATAATATATTTAAGAACAATATGCCTACCGCACTCTTCAAAGACGCCTGCCATCGTGACTCCGTAAAGTACGTATGCAGCTGTGCTTCCGCTGATAAACCTTGAAACGGAATTGTCCATGATGATGCAGAAATAGTGCACTCCAAGCTCCAAGACACGTGCCGAAACCATAAAGCCGAGGGCTCCGGCTATCAGATAGCTGATATTTGTCTTCTGTTTATTTTTAACTAGCCAATAAATGCAAAGAAAGGCAGTCATCGCAACAATTAAGATAATCGTGATAACCAGTGCCGGGATACTGCTCTTCCCCATTACAATATTCTCAAATTCTTTCATTATTTTTTCCTCCCCTTAAACAAATTCATATCTCTCCAAAAAAACATCTATATGCTTCTCAATTGTCAAAAGAGCCTCTTTCTTCTTCCTTGGCTCTCTATCCAGGAGCTGTACCATGATCGTGATCGGGGATATAAATTCAAGCGCAATAATATCTGCATCCCCTTGCATCATCTGTCCGCGTTCCATCATCTTTTTGAAAATCGATGCATAGATGCTCTGAAGATACGTGAGCTGATGCCTGGTTGTGAGCCTCGCCAGTGTGGCATTTCTGTACTGCTCCATAGTTATGAGCCTTCGCATCTTTTTAGCCGTGTCATTTTTCAGCGTGAACTGCAAAGCTTTCAAAACATATGCCTTAAGCTCAGCTCCTGAATTAATCATGTCAGGCAATTTTTCGTTTATTCCCATGCCTTTTTTGTACTCATCTTCCGAACAGTCAATAACTGCTTTTAAGAGATCCTCTTTGTTCTTGAAGTATTTATATATGGTCGGTCCCTTAATACCGATGGACTCAGCGATCTCATCAACACCTGTCCCATCGTATCCCTTTTCAGAGAAAAGATCTCTGGCTGCCCGAATCAAAGGTTCCTTAGCGTTAGTTCTTGCCATATAGCCCCCTTTATTGCCCCGTGTTTTCTAACTATCGTTACCAATTATATTCTAACGCTCGTTCACTGTCAAACAACTCGGCACATTTAGCCATTCCTCATAACAAAAAAGTCCGCAGCTCTATAAAAGAACTGCGAACTTTATCAGTCCAATATCCTTCCAATGAAATCCATGATGCATTTCTCTTTTTCTGCCGGCTTCATTTTATTAAATGCTTCTGAATGAATAGTTGCAGACAATCCAAATAAAACCTGACCTGCGAGTATTTCAGGATCGGCTTTGTTACCTACATTCCACTTTTCTATAAGAGACCTTATAGCAGGTATAAGTGCTAAAAGTGTTCCTTCATGCATCGCAGACTGAACCGTCCAGTGGATGTTTCCCTTAAGCTTATCGAAATTCTCCATGGATTTCTCGTAAATCGGAGTCAGCATCTTCACCAGATCTTCACGTGTATTACAGGTCAAAAGAGCTTTTTCAAATTTCTCACGGTATTCCTTAAAAAATCGTTCGACGACCATGTCAAACAACATGTCTTTTGACTTGAAATAGTGATAGAACATTCCTATCTCGCCGCCGACCTCATTCATTATCATCCTGACTGAAGTCGCTTCGTATCCATGTTCAAAAAACAGTTTCATTGCGGTCATTATAATCTCATCTCGTTTGCCGCCTTCAATTACTGCTTTCCTTGCCATCTGTTTTCTCCTCAATCCATCCTGCGATGGTATCAAGCAAAAGCCCCATGTTGCCAATCTGACAATGGTGGTCTGCCTGATCCTCTTTTGTAAAAAGCCTTCCCGTTACACTGCGTGCATTAACAAGTGCATCCAGCTGGTCCTGATAGAAAACGGTATAGAGATCAGTTTCACCTGCAAGCACCAGTGTATCCTGAGTGATCAGCTTAGATATTTCTCTCGTGTTATAGAGTCTTATATGATTGAAATACTCACAAGGCGTATGCACATTCTCATAGATAGCATAACCCTGTAAGAGAAGCCATTTGGTAAAGTATTTCTGATCAAACTTCCTGTTCAGTGACTTCCATAAAATATTCTTTGGATGCCTTGTCAGATAATCAAAGAGCTTCGCAAAGTTCCCCATCTTGCTTAATATTGCGCCGTAAAAATCATAGATAAGATCATACATTACAAGGCGGGTAATTCTCTTTTCATAAGCAGCTGCTCTTGTTGCAAGATATCCCCCAAGCGAAACACCAATTAGCGTTACATCATCCAAACCAAAATAATCAAGAACTGCGCCGGTGCAGTGTTCCCATTCCGGAGTCATTCTGACATCATGGTGCATCAGAACTTCACCCTGTCCGGGGCCTTCAAAGAAATATACGTTATATGAGAATTCATAGAAGTACGGAAGCATAGCCAAAAGGTCCTGTGCTATGCTGTCATATCCGCCGTGGATTACGATGGACCCCTTGGAATGCTCACACTCTGCATAATATACCGGCAGTTCATAGTTCTTGTACGGAATCCTTACCACCTTAAGATAAGGAATCTGCTCATAGTACTCATTATAAAGTTTCATGCATTTGTCGTACAGCACATGTTTTAGGTTTCTCCCCTCAGAATCCTTCTCCCCGCTTAGTGTGTAAAACTGAGCTGCGCGATAACATGTGGCTGCCTTAAGAAGTTCGCCTCCTTGTTCCGCCTTTTCTCCGGTTTCCGTGAAAAGAGAAATCCACTTCTCGAAGCTGTCTATCCTGCCTCCAATATCCATCAGCTCATCCTTGGAAAAGACTCCGTAGGTATAGAATCTGTTGAGCTGGAAGTTCAGCCCTGCGTCCTTGTTAAACTCGTAGTATCCTGCCTGAAACAGTACTTTTTCATTTGCCATGTTCTTCACCTCCATAAACCGAATATCGTTCTGCTAATTCAATATAACCTTATAATGAATCTGATGTCAAGAATAAAAAGAACATTATTCGGTTTATTTTGGTGATGAGTCACTGGGGACGTTTCACTTTGACTCAAAACGACATCACAAAGTGTCCTATGTTATACGTTGGTTGGAAACGTGATTACGACCACCCCACAACTTTTTTCTATGCAAAAAATAGTTGGAAATTTCAAAAAGGGTTTTTTTAGTTTTTTGAGAAATTGCATCACATAGCTCCCGTAGGTCGCCGCTTGTGGGGTAGGAAAAAGAGCTAGACATGAAATTTTAGAAATAGGCCTTCGAATGACCTTTGTAATTTCCAACTATTTTTCCGTAGGTAAATTTTTGTGATGCATTTCAAAAACAAGTTCCAACCAGAGCAGCCTTATATAAGGTTTTGTGATGCACTTTCGGCCGTGCCATTCTTCATGCATATAAAAAAGAGTCAAAGAGAACCGTCCCCATTGACTCCTTTTGACTCCTCGTGAGTCAATCTGAAACGTCCCCATTGACTCATTTTAGTTTTGCAATCATACCGGCTAAAGCCAAAAAGCTTTCGGCTTTGACTAAGGCAATTCCCTGTCCTTCATCTCCGAGAACAACCAGCTGATCTCCGGCAGATATATCAAACAGCTTTCTGGCCTTGACCGGAATCACTATCTGACCCTTATCGCCTACTGTTACAAGGCCAAAGAGGTGTTTGCCCTTAGGCGGAACAGCAAATCCCATATTGTCCTCAGGCTCGTAATTGGCAAGGTCATCTAAAGAGACTCCGAAAATATCTGCAAGCTGCTTGCATTTATCAAGATCAGGAATACTCTCTCCGGCTTCCCATTTGGCAACGGATTGCCTCGTGACGCCGAGCTTTTCTGCAACATCTTCCTGAGTCATCTGTGAAAACTTTCGCAACTGAACCAGATTGTCCTTAAACATAGTTTATTTCTCCTTCTTAATTCCAAGCACTGCCCACCTGAAAAACGGAATCCGTGAAATGATGGCATATAGACCGTATCCGAAAACAAATCCTGCCACAAGGCTTAAAATGTAGCATACAGGAGCGGGCAATAGCCCCGGTTTTGCAATGATCAGAGCCACGGACGAGATTCCTAGGTAATGGAATACGTATAGTCCGAAGCTATGAGCTGACATCCATTTGGTAAAAGAGCTGGCAGAGTCGCCAAAGCGTGCTATTCCGGCCAGCATTGCCAGTGATCCAGCGAATGTTGTCCAAACAGTGCTTTCTCATACATATCCCACCTTTGCAATTTATTTTAACATAATTCTATTGCTCTAGTAAGTATGAGTCCACCAATCAGAATTAACATTTAAGAAGCATTTGTGTTAAGAATTGTTGCTTTAGTTTTCTTTCAGATTGTATCTCCATCTGAATACAGCAACTCCGATGATCACAGCATAACCGATAAAAGATAGAACCGTCGGAACTTCACCAAGAAACAGCATGCCGAGTATTGCTGCAAAAATCACCTGTGTATAATCGAACACCGAAATCTCTTTTGCCGGAGCGTACTTATATGCAGATGTTATTCCGAATTGTCCGACAGTGGCTGAAAGCCCCGCCATAACAAGGCATAGAAGCTGCCATGGCTTTAAGACCACAAAATTCATTGCAATAAAAGGAATGGTTACAAGAGTTGAGAAAGCTGAAAAGCAGAGGACTATGATCGGTGTTCTCTCGCCTTTCTTGCCAAGTCTTCTGACAAATACATAGGCTGTTCCTGCGCCGAAGCCTCCATATAATCCTAACAGTCCGGGAACAAGCTGCATATTGCTACCTGACGGTCTGACGATCAGCATAGCACCGAGGAAAGCTATTATTACTGCCGCTATGTCTATTTTCTTTGGTTTTTCTTTTAATATTGGTATAGAAATGAGAATTGCGAAAAAAGGCGATAGTTTATTTAGCATATTCGCATCTGCTATGTTGAGTCTGTCTATCGCATAGAAATTTGCTATGAGTCCGCTGGTACCAAAAAGGCATCTGAAAAAAATATCTCCACCGCACCCCTTCTTTATGCTGATCTTCTCTTTTGTCCTCACAAGCATAAAAAGAGAAACGACGATAGCAACAGCATTCCTGAAAAATGCCTTTTCCATCGTCGGTATATCTCCTGATATTCTGACAAAAAACGTCATAAACGAAAAGCCAAGTGCGGCAAATAAAATGCAAATTATGCCTTTTGATTTATTACTGATGGCGTTTAATCTCTTGAAGTCCATTGTTTTTCCTTATCTCTTCCAAATTCTTCAAACAAGTATACTCCAAGAACAACATTAATTCCATTGCATCAATTAATGCTTAATGTGATAGTAACATCGCCTTTGGATAAAAGAGCTTCTATCTCCGCATCAGTTTTATCGGAAATATGTCCAAGTCTTGTGTATGCCCAGCTGTTTGAGCCATAGAATACCACCAGCTGATTGCCGGAATAAAGAACAATGTCTCCGGATGCAGTCGTGGTCTGCTTATCTTCCCTTGGTAGACTCTGTCCAATTGAGCCCACCTGCTCAAAGCCGCCATACATTGACATGTATATCGACAGCGGTCCGGAAGAAACAAGCTCTTTTAACGCATCAACAGAACTGTTAGCTTCCCAGTCCACATTTACTTTTGTATCACCGATTGTCATTGTCATAGTTGTTTCTCCTATTTCCGTCTCATCTGACGATGCAGTTTCTTCAATGCTATCTGCAACAGTACTATCTGACATAAGATTATTCTGTGAACTTTCCACATCGACGTTTTCCGATGACGATGTTACTGATTTCATATTCTGATCTTCATATAGAGTTTTTCCATCATCCGAACAGGCACTTATGCTCAACATCATAGCGATACATATTACTGCTAATATCATGTTTCTCTTCATTGCACATACCCTTTATTTCAAAGCTTTACCAAACTCATAGGCTTCATTTAACTCTTCGGTTTTCTTTGATGCCTCGCCCATATCGCCTATTCCGCCGCAGAACAATGAACCGGCAAACTCAGCCTTACCAAAGCAATCCACCCAGCCTTGAAGTCCACTGACAGCCTTTTCAGGCACGAACTCTTCATCCTCAGCTGCAACAGAAAGCATATAAACATTCCTGAACTTATAATCAGACGGATAGAGAGGATTAAGCCTGTCCAAAAGAGTCTTCATCTGCCCGCTCATCTCATAGTAATATATAGGTGTAGCAAAGACCAATGTATCTGCGTTCTTTACCTTTTCAGCAATTTCCACTGCATCATCATTTATAACACACTGCTGCGTTTTCTGGCAGGCAAGGCATCCGATGCAAAACCCAATTTTCTTTCCCTTAAGGCTTATGTGCTCAACATCATGTTCTACAGCCTTGGCACCTTCTATAAGTTTTTCTGTCAGTATATCGGAATTACTCTTTGCGCGAAGGCTTGTTGAAATCACTAATACTCTGCTCATATCGTCACCATCCTTATTTCAAGTATTCCTCAAAAAAGCTCTGCAGTTTGTCAAACGGGATGTAATCCTTATTTCCGCCATCGTAGAGATCTGTGTGCACAGCATCCGGAATTATCATTAGTTCCTTGTTATCAGCATACTTGCTGTCTTTGATCATATCTGCGTACGCATCTTTAGAAAAATAGCATGAATGAGCTTTTTCTCCGTGAACCAAAAGTACTGCACTTCTGATCTCATTGCTATATTTTAATATTGGCTGATTTACAAAGGATTCGCAACCTATCACATTCCATCCACCGTTGGAATTAAGGCTTCTTCCATGATATCCTCTGGTAGTCTTGTAATAGTCATAATAGTCTTTTACAAAGAAAGGTGCATCGTCAGGAAGAGGATCAACCACTCCACCGCCAAGCTTGTACTCGCCTGCTTTCAGATCCTCAAGTCTCTGAGCACACATAGCTGCCTTATGCTGATACCTTGCCTCTTCGCTGTCCTCGGAATCGAAATATCCCTTGGCATTTACTCTTGTCATGTCATACATAGTCATAGCTGCCGTAGCTTTGATCCTTGTATCAAGAGCTGCAGTATTAAGCGCCATTCCGCCCCATCCGCAGATGCCTATTATTCCGATTCTCTCAGGGTCAACCTTTTCATTTAATGAGAGGAAATCAACCGCAGCCATGAAATCTTCAGTATTGATATCCGGTGATGCCATGTATCTCACATTGCCTCCGGACTCTCCTGTAAATGAGGGATCGAATGCTATTGTCAAAAAACCTCTCTCCGCCATTGTCTGTGCATAAAGACCTGAACACTGCTCTTTTACCGCGCCAAAAGGTCCTGATACAGCGATGGCAGGAAGCTTTCCTTCAGCATTCTTTGGAATATACATGTCAGCTGCAAGCGTAATACCATATCTGTTTACAAATGTAACTTTGCTGTGGTCTACCTTCTCACTCTTTTTAAAGGTCTTATCCCATACTGTTGCAAGGTTGAGTTCTTCTTTTCTGATCATTTGGTTTTCCTCCTGAAATATCATTTTTCTTTCTGAATCTGTCTTATCAAAAAATCCATATTGTCTACTTTTTTCTGGCTATCATGAAGCTCATCCATCAAATGACATCGGCATTGTCTCAGATTGCGTAGTAAGGTCTCTTTGTCACCTTCTTCATACAGTTTTTTCATAGATGATGTCTGTCTCTCATCACAGCCCATATCTGAAAGGTTTTCAAGAATATTTATTGTTTCCATCTTTAGTGCTCCTTCCAATTTCAATACTAAGGCCTTGACCTGAATTTCGCTAATGAATAAAATAAATATCATGATATTCGTTTTTGGAATATCATTGCATCTTTCTCAATAGAAAGGAGTTTCCATGGAAATAAGAAATCTCAAGTATTTTCTTGCAGTCGCAAGAGAAGAAAACATGTCAAAGGCCGCTGAGCAGCTCCACGTTTCCCAGCCCACTCTTTCAAAGACACTCAAAGCCTTAGAAGAAGAACTGGGAAAAAAGCTTTTCACAAGGCACAGCTTTAGCATCTCCCTCACAGATGAAGGAATGCTACTGCGTGACCGCGCTCAGGATCTTGTCGCTATGTCAGATAAGATAGAGCAGGAATTTAATACTCTGGATGACATAACCGGTGGCGATATTTATTTTGGTCTGGCTGAGAGCTATCAGATCAGATATCTTGCGAGAGAGATCCATAAGTTAAAAGACAAATACCCTAATTTCACGTATCACATAACCAGCGGAGATACTGAGCAGGTAACAGAAAAGCTCGACAAGGGCATTCTTGATTTTGCCGTGCTGTGCGAAACACCTGACAGCAATAAATATGAGTTTGTAAAATTCCCGCAGGCCGATGTATGGGGCGCAATAATATCTGCCTCGCATCCGCTGTCCAAAAAGAAAACCATCAGAGTTTCCGATCTTGTGGGGCAACCTCTTTTTGTATCTGAACAGAGTTGGAATAACGAGATCAAAGCCTGGGCAAAAGACAGATTCTCTGAGCTTAAACTCGAAGGCTCTTTTAGGCTTTCATACAATGCCAGTGTATTTGCCAAAGAGAACCTCGGCATACTTCTAACCTTTAAAGATCTGATCAACACAGAAAAAAGCGACCTGGTATTCAGGCCGCTTTCTCCAAAGCTCTCTTCCGATCTTTATCTTATATGGAACAAGTATCAGACTTTTACTCCTATTGCCGAAAAGTTCCTGGATCAGATCAAGAAAGCATTTGATCAGCATTAAAAGCTCTTACTTAGTTCTTTTCAAATTCAGGCTTCCAGCCTGCAAACTGTACAAGCTGTGCATCCGTTCTGTGATAGTAGCGCTCATTTTTATCAAGCTTTGCAATTTCTGCCATCTCATCGTCTGTCAGCTTAAAATCTAGGATGTTCAGGTTGTCCTTGATATGATCCACATTCTTGCTTCCGGGTATTACAACGAATCCCATCTGTGTATGCCAGCGAAGAATGACCTGTGCCGGACTCTTTCCGTATTTCTTTCCAAGCTCGGCAAATAATGGCTCATTTATAAGAGACTTGTCACCGTGGCCAAGAGGATACCAGCTCATCAGCTTGATATCGTATTTATCCAGTGTTTTTCTGAGTTCCTTCTGGGTAAAGTACGGATGAGCCTCTACCTGTATGAACTGTGGAACAATCTCCCACTTGGTCTGAAGTTCTTCTATATACTTGCCTTCAAAGTTTGAGATGCCTATAGATTTAGCCTTGCCTTCTTTATATGCCTTTTCAAGCTGTCTGTATCCTGCAAGCCAGTTGCCAGCAGGCTGATGGATATAGAGAAGATCCACATAATCTACTCCGAGACGCTCAAGTGTCTCATCTACTGCATTTTCATTCTCATACTCACTGGGCCACAGCTTTGTTGAAAGGAAAATCTCTTTTCTCTCAACGCCGCTGTCTTTCATGCCTCTGCCGACAGCTCTCTCGTTTACATATGCATTGGCTGTATCAATAAGTCTATAGCCCATCTTTAACGCTTCTCTCACACTATTCTCCGCATCTGCAGGTGAAAGCATAAATGTTCCTATTCCAACTACAGGACACTCTAGTTTGTTATTTAAGATTACATTTTCCATTATGAATTTCTCCCTTCTATGATTCATTCCTTCTGTCAAATTGTCTGAAAATGAGCCACTGACTCCGTCCCTAGGGCTCATTTTGGTTTTAGATGAGTCCGTTTGCTGAAAACCACTTCTTTACTGCTTCTTTGGAATCGGCAGCACGGCTTCCGGTGATTGCAAGTCCGCTCTTAACAACCGCTCCCTTGGCTGCTTTCTTAATGTCGCTTTCGCTTGATCCAAGTCCGCTTCCTTCGTTGGTGCAAAGAGGAAGGATTGTCTTGCCTGTGAAATCATATTTTTCAAGGAAGGTGGCAACTGCCATAGGATAAGTTCCCCAGTAGTTTGGATAGCCAAGAACTATAGTGTCGTAATCATCGATGCTATCCAAATAGTTTACAAGTTCAGGTCTCGCATTATTCTGCTTATCCTTCTTGGCTTCCTCGATACAAGTCATATAAACCGGAGAATAAGGATCCTTCATCTCAATCTTGAAGCTGTCTGCATCTATCAGTTCATTCATAATGCCGGCTACAATCTCGGTATTACCGACTTTCACATATCTCATTGCTCCGCCGAAATAGTTTTCATCTGCTCTTGAAAAATAAGCTATAAGTGTCCTGCCCATATTCGTTCCTCCATCTTCATATCAAATGTTTTATTTTCGTTTTCTTGTCTCTTGTTGTTTACATTTTCGCATATGGTGTTATAAAATGTCCAATAGAAATAATTGATATTCTATTTAATTTTTAAATATCCAAAGAGTAGGAGGACTGCCACCATGACAACAAAACAGATTGATTACTGCATAGAACTTGCCCGTACCCAGAGTTTTTCCAGAGGTTCTGAGAATATGTTTGTCAGTCAGCCAACTTTCTCCTATCAGATAAAGCTTCTTGAAGATGAAGTAGGCTTTGCCATATTTGAAAGAAACGGAAAGGGAGCTACGCTAACCCCCGCAGGGACACAGTTCGTGACATACCTGACCAATATGCGTGAAGACTTAAAGCGCGCTATTGAACAGGGGCAAAATTTCAGCGTCAAATACAAAGACAACATCACGGTTAGCCTTATGGTGCGCCAGGCATTGTACTTTTTGCCGGAAGCAATCCGGATCTTTGAAAAAGAGTGCCCCGGTATTCAGATCACTCCTTTGTTTCAATATGCTAATGGTTTAGATTCTTTTCTTAAGAATGAGTCAGACGTATTCTTCGCTCTTAAAGAACAAACAAAACAGCTCGCAGGAGTTACTGTCCACGAGCTGTTTGATAGTCATATTTATTTGATCACAGACAAAGATGATCCGCTTGCCCAAAAGAACCTTATAACCGATGAAGATATCTACGGGCGTACCCTTATGGTTGGAGGCGGATCTCCCACTCTTCTTCGAAGCGTTCAGTCGAAGCTGATATCCTCAGGTAAGATTGAATATTTCAACAGCCCCGATCACGACACTACTCTCACAAACGTAGCCTCAGGTAAGGGGATATGCCTTGCTCCCGGTTTTCTTAACGATCACAGCGGCCAGTTTGCCTGGGTTCCATACGCTTGTAAGGATACCTTCCACTGCGTCCTTGTCACACACAGACAGGATACAAGAGAAAGCCTTGGCGATTTTGTTAAGACGCTTCAGAAGCTCTACAAAGATGCTGTAGCCTTCCCGTTATGATATAGTCTTATTCTTCTTCAAAAATGCAACAATCATCAGTATGTAACAGATTGTCTTTGGAAGCATGAGCATTCCGAGCATAGGAACAAGCCCCGCAAACACTGCTACCGGGATATAGAACAGGAATGACAACAGAATATACAGCCACATCAGGCGAAAGATTCTTTCTTCTGATTTCTTAACAAAGTACAGATAACAAATTACAGCTCCCAGAATCACAAAAGGAATATTCCTGATGATGCCCCAAGTCATGCTGCTTTCGTTTTGGAACCATCCGTTTTGCGGGAACAGACACAGGATTATCCTGACTACAGAAAGCGTCCATATTGCTATGGTCAGTTTTCTGTTCTCATCAATTCCATATACACGTATCCACAGGTAATAAACCAGCACATAAAAGACTGTCATGGTAATTGAAGTTACAAGTTTACCAACGCCAAGAGCCACAGTAAAATCGCTGTTCACAAAGTAATTCAGCACTCTTGGGACAAGGTGAAATGCATCACCACAGCCCAGTATCAGCGCAGCATATCCCATGAGCTTTCCTGTGGCATCTTTAGATCTTTTCAGAATAATGAAGCCACTTATTATCGCGAACAACAGGTAGCAAATATCAAATAATGATTCTCCGTATTTCATCTTTCCTCCTTAATTGGCACTTTGATCCATTTTCTCAAATGCCATCCTTGGGTTATCGTCTTCATCTACATGAATGGTTCCGCGGTGAACGAAACCGTTCTTCTTTAGCATATTCTGCATAACCTTGTTATCTCCGTGGGTATCAATCCGTAGATTTTTGCATTTATCAAATGCCCATTTCAAGCAAAAAGAACCTACGCCTTTTTCAAAACCGTCGGATGCAATCCTGTGCACAACTCCGTATGTACTGCTGCCAGTCCAGTTGCCATCTTCAATATCAATGTAATTTGGCTCAATCTCTTTTCCCTGGTTAAAAAAAAAAGTTCCGATCACGCTGCCGTTATCGTTCTCGCACACGTAACTGCAGCCCTTTTCTATATCTTCCTTAATTAGCCATTCCGGCGGCCAGTTTGTAGGCCCCCACTGATTTGGATTCCCGTGTTCAGCCATGAACTTTCTGGCATAGGCATATATTTCCATTATTCTTGTTAAATCATTGTTAGTCGAATTTCTTATCTTCATTGCCTTTTGAGTTATCTTTCCTCCACCCAGTTAAAGAACTTATCAACACTCTTATTTTCTTCCCGTCTCTTGGCAAATACTCCTGCAGTATACCAGGAATGTGTGTTGAGTTCATCAGTCACTTCATAGAGTTCGCACTGCATGCCAAGCCCCAGCGCCTTATCGCGGAAGTCTTCCGCAAACGAGAAATCCACAAGTCCGTCATGCCTGCTCTGTATCAGCAACATAGGGATATGGTTATTTGTCAAAAGAGCTATCGGCTCAGCCTTCTTTCTGTCATACCCCTTTGGGAACAGCTGATTTTCAAGAATTTTGAGTACAAGCGAAGATTTATCATTGAAACAATAGGGTCCGCCCCAACCGACATAGCCTATAACTCCGGATATATCCACTTTATACTTTTCCTGATTGGCTTTGCTGAAAGTCAGTATTGAAGAAAGATGCGCTCCTGCACTGGGTCCGCAAATAATGATCTTGGACGTATCAATAGCCTTTTGATTCAAGTACTCAATTGCATGATTGTAACCGGCACATACATCCTCAATCTGCGCCGGGTATTTCTTTTGCGTAGAAAGTCTGTAGCCCATCGATATGAAGCGATAGCCTTCATCAGCAAAACGCTGACCCATGTAATCAAAATCCTCGGGTGTACCGGCATTCCAGCCGCCTCCATGGATCCAGACTATGACCTTATCCGACTTCACCTTATCCGGCTCATAATAGTAGTAATACTGATTTTTATCTGAGCCGTAAGAGATTTTCTCGGGAGTCATTATTTTTGGGACTTTCCCTATCTCTTTATAAATCGCTGAATAGCTGAAGCTTTCTCTCAAAAAATCATTCATAGCTAAGATAGTCCTCTTTGGTAATCTCTAAATGAACAATCCCGTCACCCTTAAACGCACGATCCAGAAGCAGGCAAAGGCCCTGTTTTCCATAACCTTTCCCTCTCTCAGGTGCGTAGATTACGATTCCCATATCACACCAATCCTGATTCGGACATCATTTTCACATAGAACCATCCGTCTTCAGGACGGGGTATAAATAACTGTAGATCACTCATTTTGAATTTCTTAGTATTCCTTTTTTATCTCTTCTATTTTGTATGTTTCCTTAAACTTGTCCAAATCCTTAGCATCTCTGATCAGCATTACCTCGGTGAAATGGCCGTCTTCCTTACTCTTAAAGCCTGCCACTTGCTCTCCGGTACAGATACTGCACTTAATTACAGCTATCTGTTTGTCGGAGTCAAAAGGAATGTCTTTGCTAATAGATTTCTGTTTCTTACCAAAATGAATGAGCCCCATTTTCAAATCCTCACTGATATTTTTCTATTGTCCTTACAACAGCTGACAAGTACGTACTTCCGAAAAGGTTAAGATGGTTAGTAAGATGATACAGGTTGTACAAGTCTCTTCTGTCGCTATATCCCGGCACCTGATCGATCACACTGAAATATGACTCGTAAAACCGTCTGTCGAAACCGCCAAAAAGCTCAGTCATGGCGATGTCGGCTTCATTACATCCTACATAAACCGCCGGATCAATCAGCAATGGATCACCTTTTTCATCAGTCATGAAATTTCCCGACCACAGATCCCCATGTAAAAGAGATGGCTTTTCAGGTTCGAACAAGTATCTGTCCAGATTATCAAGAAGCTTGTTTGCAAGCTTTATGGTGTCATTATCAAAATATTTACTTGCCAGCTCAAACTGAGGCCGAAGCCTGCATTCAGAAAAGAACTCTATCCAACCTGATTTTGGAGTGTTCTTCTGCGCTCCTGCTCCGATGTAATTATCTCTTTGAAAGCCATACTTTCCTTCAGGCACAAAGGCGGACGCATCTGCCATGTGCATGTTTGCGAGACAGATTCCAAAGTTTTCCCAAAAGTCAGGCGCATAATAGGCTCTTTCTATATACTCCATCAGAAGAAATGAGTACCCATCATCTGTTCCGACTGCATAGATATCAGGTACACGAACAGCCTTGGTTGACTTTATCGCAGCAATTCCTTCCGCTTCAGCTCTGAAAAAGTCAGCATTTGAAATGCTGTTGGCTTTCAGAAAAAGAGATCCTCCATCCGAAAGTATCAGCCTATATGCTTCATTTGCATCTCCACCATGGACTACCTGCCTGTCCACCACAGTGACGTCTTTTCCCCTGGCTAAATGTACAGCTTCTTTTAATGAACTGAGCACCGGCGTTTTAGAAGTAACTCCCCACATGATTTCCTCTTTACATTATTCGTACACAATGCCTTTTATTCACTATAACACTGATCAAAAATTGTACTGCATGAAATTTCCGTTGTGCTTAAACCCATATGATTCGTATAACTTTACACCCATATTCGATGCTGTAATATAGATTGTTCCGCAGCCATAGTCTTTTGCTTCTTTTACTACTCTGTCCAGTAACTCTGTAGCGATTCCCATCCGCCTATAGCTTGGATCGGTATACATGCTGGACAAGATGCCCAATTTTCCTGAAGGGCATGTGAAATATGGCGGCTTTTCTGCGAAGGACATACCACTTGTTCCGACTATCTTATCACCATCAAATGCAAGCCAGGAAACATAGGTTCCGGCTTCCATGTTCCTTTTATAAAAATCCATCAGAGCCTCTTCAAGATTTACATCATTCGGTACAGTTTTTCCCTCTGATGTGTATTCCTCTGTCAGCTGATCTATTCTCATTTTTATGATCTTGCTCAATTCGTTCTCTGATAATCTTTTATAAACAATGTCCATAAACTTATCCGTCCATTCTGTCATGAATTCTTTTTAAACCGGGAATATGTCATCCTTTACATACTCTGAAATATATTTCGTTTACAATCTCATCCTTGCTCTTGTCTTCAGTGATGTTAGTTTCTTTTATAAGGTCCAGATAATCCTTTTCTTTCCACCACTTGCGCATCTCATCCGCACCAAACTCAGCTGCTTTGGATCTGGTATTATGCCGTCTAACGGTTTCTTCAAAAGAGATATCGAAATAATACGCATATATGTCAGAACCATACAGTTCGATTGCAGCTTCAAACAGCTCTTGATACCAGTCTGCAATAAATATCCCTTCCAATATGACCACTTCGCAGTTTTCACTTCCGTACTCAAGCATCTGCTTTATAAATAACGTACGAGAAAACCCCTTCCGATGAAGTCGGTTGTGGGATGAATCGCCTTTACACAAACATATGTTTGTGCTAGAATAAAAAACATATCGGAACATTGAAAACTGTATATAGAGGGTTGCGCCACGAATCTAACAAATCAAGAACCTGTGGCACGTAAAATATACAAGGTGTTTGTTCCCGGCGCCACAACGCGCATCTAACAACATTTGCAAGTATGCCGAAGGGTTTTTCCCGACGGAGTAGTGGCACTGTGAACGTGCCTTACTATACTGCTTTGGTATTGTAGAAACCATTTCCGATGTTGTCGGTGATGGTAGTTCATCTTCAGCTACAAAAAGCACATCCTCTCCATTTGTCCAATATCGATCCAAATAGCCGTACTCGTAGCCCTCCACATCTTCTGTATGATAAATTGTCTGTAGCATCTCTATAAACAATTCACGAATTCTCTGTTCATCATCCGAAATTGCTTTTCTGATCCTATACCCCATTTCCCCTCCTGCAATCCTTATTTCATATGATAGTATATCCTTCAGCCCCCAATATACTTAAAGCCCTGTCAAAGTTTTCTTCTTTTACCAGAATATAATCGGTGTTGTAAGTTGATACAGCAAAAATGCTAATCTTATGGTCTGCAAGGATCCCGGATATTTTTGCCAGTATACCAACCAGTGAAAAATCCAGTGTTCCCTGAATGCGAAATCCTCTCCATCCATCGTCGCGTTCTATCGTATCTGACGGAGTATTTTCTGTAATGCACACCAGCGACAGTTCTTCATCTGTTTTTCCGATGAAATAAATCTCTGCACCCATATCTATGTCAGAGATCTCTTTCACTTTGCAAACTGTTAATCTATGCGGTATTTTCTTGAGTTCCATTTATTCATCCCTTCACTTCTTTTTTAGCCCTTTCCATGGCCTCTATCACCTTGTCGCAAAAGAGGTCGAATTCAGGGTCTTCCTCATATTCATCAGGATGTGCAAGAACATAGTCAAGAGCCATACGAACGCCCTTGTGGAAAGGAATATTCGTTGTCATCTGAGGTACGAGCCTCTTTAGCTTAGTATTGTCAAAGACAACGGAGACTGCCTTATCACCAAGGAGTCCTCCTCTGAAATCATATCCGTATTTCTCTCCCACATCGCTCAAAAACTCTGAAGACACATGATATGGTTTAAGCTCTACGCCCAGAGCATCAGCAATTGTCTTGTATATCTGATCCCATGTCAGTATCTCATCTCCTGTGATCTGGAATGCTTCACCGATGGCATGTCTGTTACCCATAAGGCCTGTAAAGCCGATGGCAAAGTCGCTATTAAAGGTAAGCGCCCAAAGAGATGATCCGTCGCCCTGAATAATGACAGGTTTTCCTTCCTGCATTCGTCTTATCACCTGATAGAAACCCTTGTTGCCATGCACTCCAAGCGGAATGTGTCTCTCATCATAGGTATGGCTGGGCCTTACTATGGTTACAGGAAAACCTTCTTCTCGATATTTCTTTAAAAGAAATTCCTCACAGGCGATCTTGTTTCTCGAATACTCCCAATATGGATTAGCAAGGGTAGTCCCTTCTGTGATCACATAAGAAGCCGCCGGTTTATTGTATGCGGAGGCTGAACTTATAAAGATATACTGATCTGTCTTTTTATTAAAGAGTCTGTAATCACGCTCCACTGCTGCCACATCAAATGCAATAAAGTCGCTCACAACATCAAATGTCATGCCTTCAAGTTTATTCCTAACATCTTCTTCATCATTTATGTCTGCAGTTATCTGCTTAACCGACGCAGGAACTTCGCTCTTCCTGTTTCCTCTGTTTAAAAGATATACCTCCCACTGAGGATCCTGGGCCAGTCTCTTTACTATTCCCATGCTTATTGTGCCTGTTCCGCCGATAAAAAGAGCTCTCATATTATTCCCTCCGTTTGCTTTCTGCTAAAACACAACCTGAACCAAAAACATGTATAACACTGTTCCGACAACTACACTTAAAATAGAATTTCTTTTCCACAAATACGAACCGATGACAACCGCCATGGCAATGATCTCCGGAATCGCATGTGGCGCTGAGGTAAAAGAAATATCCCTAAGGCAATACACAATAAGAAGCCCCATGGCAGTGTACGGAACAGTCCTTCCAAGATACATGATGTAATCAGGAACCTTCTCACCTCTTCCGAATATAAGCACAGGAACTATCCTTGTAGCCAGGGTAACAAGACCCATGATCACGATAATTATAAAAGCATGTCTGTAATCAATCATTGTGCACCTCCTTTGGCTCAATCTTCCCCCTTGCCAGTGTCAGTGTTCCAATGATTATGATCATCGCCGGAATCAGGAAAATATCTGTTCCAAATATTATCCGGCAAAGAAGTGTAGCCCCAAGTCCCAGTATTGCCGGAATGTGGTTCTTGGCATCAAGCCACTGCTGAACAAATACTGTTGTGAAAAGAGCTGTCATCGAAAAATCAATTCCCGTCGAATCAAAGTTTAAATATGTTCCCATCACTCCGCCAAGGAAAGAACCAATAACCCATGATGACTGATCAAAAAGTGTAACAAGAAGTCTGTGTCCGCTTCTGTTAACGCCTTCAGGACATGCATCGCTGCTAAGCATCGCATAAGTCTCATCGCAGAGCGCATAGTATAAATACCATTTTCTTTTTCCCTCCCTACGGTATCTTCCAATCATAGATATGCTGAAAAAGGCATGTCTTGCGGATACCATAAAAGCTGTTAACGCAGCCATGATAAAAGAGCCTGCGCCAAGCATTGATACGCTTACAAACTGAACGGTTCCACTGAATATAACAATTCCCGACAGCACAGACCACAGAGGTCCGAAGCCGTGCTTTTCCATGAGTATCCCATATCCGCTTCCCAGCACCAGGAAGGTTACCATTATGGGAAAAGAGGTCTTAAGTGCTGCCTTAACTTCCTTCCCCGTTATTCTAAATTCCTCAGTTTCCATGTGATCATTCACTCTCCGATTTCATTCTCTTTTATAAACTGATCAAGGATTTCAGCAGCATCCCCTATTATCTCCGGGCACGGACGTTTCTTGTAATACTCAGCTGTCCTTGCTTCCGGGACTGGTACGTCGTGTCGCACATTAAGCCCCAAAAGTTCTCTGCACACAATCGATCCGTGCTGCTCTTCAAACCTATGAGCGAGCTCCTGTATCCTAGCGTAATGATCTGCCTTCACCTGTCCTGTCTCCGGTCCATCGTACCCATATAAAAGTCCTGCCACCATGAACATTCCGCTGACAGATCCGCAAACCTCTCTCAGTCTTCCCATTCCGCCACCAAAGGATGATGACATTTTTAAAAGACTTTTCTCATCAATATCAAGCATATCTGCAAAAGCCAGAACAATTGACTGCGAGCAGTTATATCCCTTCATGAAATTAGCCATTGCTGCTTCTCTTCTTGTCATACCAAAACCTCCTGAATACCCCTGTATTTACTGCTTTCCATAAAAAAACAGCTTACTTCATTATACACAATCTAAATTGACATTGTACCGCCTATTTGGTACAACAAAGCAATAGGGTATATACAGGAGAAAAGTATGAAAAAACGAAGCGCCAGCTTAAGACGCATACTAATAACCCCGGAACGTTTCATTCCGGTGAGTTTTCTTATAACTATCATCATAGGAACACTTCTTCTCATGCTTCCTATATCAAGTGCTTCCGGCGAAGAGACAGGTGTTTTGACTGCACTGTTTACCGCGACAACATCCGTTTGTGTCACGGGACTTGTAGTTGTTGACACTTACGCGCATTGGAGTTTCTTCGGCCAGCTTGTAATTCTTTTACTTGTTCAGATCGGAGGCCTTGGAGTAGTATCTGTAGGCTCCATGCTTCTTCTTGTAAGTAAAAAGAAATTCTCCCTGGGAGACAGGGTTCTTTTGGGCGATGCTCTCAATGTAGATCTGAATCATGGTCTTTTAGGCTTCCTTATCCGAATATTCAAAGGAGTCTTTACCGTAGAAGGTATCGCTGCAGTTCTTTACGCGATCATGTTCATTCCCAGATACGGTTTTGGAAAAGGTCTCTGGTCCGCAATATTCCAGTCAGTCTCAGCCTTCTGTAACGCAGGTATGGATGTTATCGGTCCAAACAGCATGATAGAATTCAGAGACTCCTACTTCCTTATGAGTCTTACCATGCTGATGATCATACTTGGCGGACTTGGCTTCGTTGTATGGTTTGATGTTATCGACGGCATCAGAAAAGGAATCAAAAATCATCTCGGTCCTATTGTGACCCTAAGACATCTGCCCGAGCACACAAAACTGGTGCTGTGGGCGACCATAATCCTTATACTCACAGGAACTGGCGTCGTTCTTGCAGCTGAGTATAACAATCCGGAAACCATAGGGAACATGAACCTGTCTTACAAGATTTTGAACAGTATGTTCCAGTCGGTCACCTTCAGAACCGCAGGCTTTGCATCCGTGCCACAGGAGAGCCTGACAGAAATCTCCTGCTCCATCGGCTACATCCTCATGTTCATAGGTGGATCACCTGTCGGAACAGCCGGCGGTGTTAAAACTGTTACAGCTTTCCTGGTACTTATGAATGCCTTCTCTTACATAGGCGGTAAAAAGGAAACCATCGTATTCCACAGAAAGGTTTCAACAGAGCTTATGAGAAAGGCTGCTGCCATCGTGACTGTCAGCTTATCCTTTGTAATCCTTATGACGCTGCTGCTCCTTGCAGGCGAAGACATTCCGCTGACTGATGCTCTGTACGAGATCACAAGCGCCCTTGGAACAGTTGGACTTACAAGAGGCTTAACGCCGCGCCTTTGCTCATACTCAAGGATAATCGTTATCATTTCAATGTATCTTGGAAGGATCGGTCCTATCTCAATGGCATTTTTCTTTGCCAGAGAGGCAGGGATCAAAAACAGGATCAGTCATTCCGAAGGAATGTTTTACGTAGGTTAGGAGGAATAATCATGGGAAAATCAGTTGCAGTACTTGGACTTGGAAAATACGGAAAGAGCCTTGCAGAAAATCTTTATATGATGGGCGCCGATGTGCTTGCCGTTGATAAAGATAAAGAGCTTATCAATGAATTTGCAGGAAAATGCACTTCCGCAGTGTGTGCAAACCTTGAGAACGAAGACGAGGTGGAAGCCCTTGGCCTTAAGAACATGGATATTGTAGTTTGTGCCACAGGTAACCTTGCTGCTGCCATCATGAGCGTTGCAGTTGCAAAAGAAAAAGGCGTTCCCCTTATAGTTGCAAAAACCTCCTCAGACAGAATGTCATCTATTCTACTGAAGATCGGTGTAGATAAGATTCTTGATCCCGAGGGAGAAGGTGGTATGCGCTCTGCTCGTATCCTGCTTTCAAAGTCCTTTAAGGATTTCCTTGAAATCGACAGCAACATGTATATTGTTGAGATGTATGTAAAAGATGAGTGGGTTGGTAAAAACCTGATTGAACTGGGACTTCGCCAAAAGCACAGGATGAATGTCATTGCTGTTCGCAAAAAGGACCAGAAATGGGGCTTCAGCTCACCCAACGAACCACTTGAAAGAGATATGGTTCTCCTTATCGCCATGGAGAAAAAGGATGTAAATAAGTGGCACTGATCATATCAGTTGCCACTTTTTTCTTACTCTTCATCCCTGATCTTATCAAGTGCATCGCCTATAATCTTATCGTCATGTAAAAAAACAAGCCTTGTTCCCACCCATGTACCGGCATAGATAATGACATAGATCACAGAAGTTAAGATAAATCCGAAGGTTCCGCGATACCAGTAAAAGAGATATCCAAATCCCATAATAAGCGCATATAGCAAGATGAAATGCGCTATGAGCTTAATATAGTATTTAACCGGTGACTCATCTTTGTCATCACCTGCATCAGACAAAAGAAATACTGTTACCAGGCTGCAAAAGAAGCTCGCAAGCACGATAGATCCCGGAATGTACCATGGAAATCCCGTATCTGTACCTCTGAAGGCCAAAAGCCCCAGAACACTTATATAACACAGGACCATGAAGCTGACCATCATTGTCTGTTCAAAAATAAGCTTTAGTTTATTCATACTTATAACCCCAATTTCTTCTTAAGCTCTTTTACATAACTCCTTGAGATGACCACCACTTCTCCGTTTAAGAGCTCGGCTCGCATCCTGGCGTTACTCTCCGTCTTAACGCTTCTTATCTTACGAAGATTGCAGATCATTGACTTGGAGCACCGAAAGAACCTGAAGTCAAGATTCTGCTCGATCTCATAGAGTCTGCACCTCATATCAAGGCACGCATCCTTGGTATAGGCAAAGCACTTATCATCAACGCTTTCAAAATAATAGATCTGGGATAATCTGCAAGGAACTTTCTCACCATCCCGGTAGCCTACTAATATCTGTTCCCCGTTTTCCAGAAGTCCTATTGCAGTGTCGATGGAAGATGTGCGCTCGTATGCATTTATTACTGCACCTTCGCTCTCCTCCTGCGAAATCTTATTGAATGTGACCCTCAAAACTTTTCCCCTTTACTTTCTGCCGAAAACAGCAGGATATACCACTCTCAAAACTCCGATAAATATGACTGTACTAATTATCACGTAAATCCAGGTCAGATTCAATGTCCAAATTTCACCACCTACTACAGTGTTATAAGAAAATACATCAAGCATTGCTTTCATGAAAGCGCCGTTATCAAGACCACCGATGCACTCGTCCATGTGACGAAGGATTCCACCTGTAAGGTAGTTTCTGATAAGTACTGTGATTCCTGTTGCAGGAACAAGATTGCATACATTCTGAATTTCCTTGTTAAACTGTGAAAGAGGCATGTAAGCTCCGATCACAAAACCTGATACTGCTGATAAGATTCCCATGAAAGCACCGCAGGTACCCATGCTCTTAAAGAACATCATAACTACCATGAATACAGATGTTGATGATACTGTTCCAAGGAATACTGCGCCTACGAGCTTAACAATATCAAGTGCTGTCAGATACATATCTCCGCTCATGTTAAGGATTCCGATCCCAACTGCCAAAACTACCATTGCCTGCATGAAAGCTGAAATAACTGCTGCAAAGAAGTAAGAAAGAATGATCTCAAATCTCTTAACAGGTGTTGAAAGCATATCCAGATCAACTCTGTCTTCTCTGTCCCTGACTATGATCTCAAGCGCGTTGTAAGGAATAGTTATAAGCGCTGAACTGATGATACCTGTAAGAAGGAGCCCGTTTACAAACTGAGCCATGTCTTTTGCTGCTACCAGGTTCTCAAGCCCTGTTGCTGCATCCTGCAGAGATGACAGAAGGCTGTTCTTCAGGAAAAGAATGTAGAGAAGAAGTATGATCATTGGTGTGAGCATTGAGAAAAAGAGTGTACCTTTATCTGTAAAAAATACCAGCATATTTCTTTTTGTAAGTCCGATAAATCCTCTGAGTTTAGCCATTTACGTTCACCATTTCCTTTCCTGTAAGTGTTAAGAACACGTCGTCCATTGTACCTTTTATAATTTCAAAATCCTTGATAATTCCTTTGTTCTTCCAGATAAATTCTGTAATGCCTTCATTCATGGAGATGTTGTAGTGATCAACTTCATATCTGAACTTTGAGCTTCCTGCATGCTGTATCAGCTTACTGCTTTCTTCACTCTCATCGGTGTACCAGATAAGCTTTTTGCTTGTGTATCTGCTCTTAAGCTCTGCCGGTGTTCCTTCAGCTATTATGTTTCCTTTGTCCATGATCACCACATTTTCTGCTTCCGCTGTCTCCTCCATGTAATGTGTTGTGAGGAAGATTGTGAGGTTATCATGTTTTCTCAGGTAATTGATGTAGTCCCAAACCATCTTGCGTGACATCGGATCCAGTCCGGTAGTGGGCTCATCCAGAAACAGAATGCTCGGTTTGTGTAAAAGAGCTCTCGCAATATCTATTCGTCTCTTCTGACCACCTGAGAGCTTCTCGTATTTTCTGTTCCAGATATCTCCAAGACTGAACTCTTCCCAAAGACCTTCAAGCCTTTTCATGATCTCTTTCTTGTCGTATCCGTAATATGCTCCTCTGGTCATGAGATTCTGTTTAACTGTGAGCTTTCCGTCGAGTACCGAGTTCTGAAATACGATTCCGATCTCTTTCCTTATATTGTCATCATCCTTACCAAGTTCATGTCCCATCACGTATGCGTTTCCGCTTGTCTTTGGAAGGATGGTGCTCAGCATATTTATTGTTGTTGACTTTCCTGCTCCGTTTTCTCCCAGGAATGCGAAGAGCTCGCCCTGATTAACTGAGAATGATATATTATTTACTGCTGTGAATTCTCCGTATTTCTTTTGGAGGTTATTTACTTCGATTGCCTTTTTCATTTCGTTCCCCTTTTCTTTATTTGTTGTTTCCTTGCTTCTGAACTGATAATACATGATTTTTCGCACAAAAAAAGCGCAACTGCGGTGAGTTGCACTTTTCGTTCGGTGAAATGCAAAAACTATTCAATTTTTATATCAGCCGTAGTATTTGGTGGAACGACTATGTCATATTTGTACTTGCCATCTTCCTGAAGGCTCCATGCGCATGACACAGTTCCATATATGCTGTCATAGCTAAAGGACGCTCGTGTGAAATGTCCTCCGGGCTTAGGCGCGATGATAAAATGATTTTCTCCATCCACCTTAATGCCACACATCTCAGAGAATATCCATTCACAGACAGCTCCCTTTGAATAATGGTTGAGGGAGGCTATTCCGCCGCCAAGTCCATTGTCAGATGTGGGTCCGTTCCAGTCTTCCCAGATAGTGGTTGCTCCGATCTTCGGCATATATAGCCATCCCGGTTTTTCTTCATTTTCCAGAAGCTTATATGCGAGGCTTAAATCAATCTTCTGAAGGACATACAGAATAAGGGGCGTTGATAAAAAGCCTGTTCCGACTCTCCAACCGTATTCATCAAGGGCCTTTATGAGTCTTCTCTCTGCATACCCTTTCTGGGTCTCATTCAAAAGATCAAAGTACAGCGGGCGAACAAGGCGAGCCTGTCTGTTTGTATCAAGAGAAAACTCACTGTTTTCAATCAGCTCCTGATAAGCTCTCTTGCAGCCTTCAGAATACTCCTGATATTCCTTTGCATCCTGCTCTTTTCCAAGAGCCTTTGCAATCTCGCTCATAAGCCCTAAAACATAGCTTGTATATGCTGTAGCTTCTTCAGGTTTGGATTTTGAAAAGTCTTTAAAAGACGATTTGTGAACATCGGAAGGCTCTGCCCATTCGCCGTAATGTTGTCCTACATTGTAGAGATATTTACTGTTTTCCTTTGATATCTTGACTTTCTCAGACATAAGAGCTGAGCGCTTACCAAGGCGTCCGATAGCGAATGATGCGTACTTTTTCATGTTGTCATAGTACTTTTCAATAAAAGAAATATCGCCGTATTTCTTCCACAGTCTATAAGGGATCATGATTCCTGCATCAGCCCACCCTACAGAACCGTCCATGGATTTCATGTAAAAGTCAGTCCCACCCTCAGGTGCTATCTGTGTAAAAGCGCCATTCTTACGCTGAAGGTCACAAAGATCTTTTTCATACTTATCAGCAAAAGGTGCATAGTTCACCATATAGCTTGCTGTATTTACAAATATCTGTGCATCTCCGGACCATCCATGACGTTCCCTTGTCGGGCAGTCTGTAGGAAGATCGGCAGAGTTGTTCTTAAGAGACCAAAGTGTATTCTCAACGAACTTATTAAGAAGTTCATTTGAACTGTCAAAAGAGAATGTGGTCTCAAAATCGGAATAAACAGCAATAGCTGTAATGTCCTCCGGATGTATTTCCACATCACTTTCAACAAGGACATATTGGAATCCGAAAATCGCAAATCTGGTCTTGTAATAGTTATCTCCATCTTTACAGAAATACTCTATCTGCTGAAGCGGAGTTGCAAAATCCTTTTTTACGCACTGGATATTAGCCTGTGTAAACTCTCCGTTCTCATCGAGCTTTTCTCCAAATCTCATAAAGATTCTCTGACCGGCTTTTGCTCTTACCTTAAACTCGATATATCCTGCTATATTCTGTCCGAAGCCAAAGACCTTTTTACCGCCGGGAGTAATGATCAGTTTTGGATCTGTTAATCTTTCATGTTCTGTAAGCGCGAAGTTATCTGATGCAGTAGGGATCACGTTATGCTTTGTAGCCTTTGCTTTTTTCCACATCGCTTTCGAAAAGTCTTCTCTTGTGGCATCGAAAATCTCACCGTCTTTGTTGTCGGCAAATCTGATGGAGCCCTCATTTGTCCATTCAAATTTATCGTTAGAACAGAGTCTCTTTTTGCTTCCATCAGAAAAATAGACCTCAATCTGTACAAGAAGTTTTGTCTCATTGCCATAGAAGTTTTTAAGTCCCCAAGCTCCGACACTTCCTCTGTACCATCCATCAGCCAGCATAAAAAACAGATCATTGATGCCGGTCCTTATCATAGAGGTAATATCAACTGTCTGGTACTGAACTCTTTTTCTGTAATCCGTGTGTCCCGGTGCAAGGCAGAAGTTTCCGATCTTTTTACCATTTAACTGACCTTCATACAGGCCACAGGCAGACATATACGCTCTGGCCTTTTTTACCTCTTTTCCGGATTCCACATTAAAGCTCATTCTGAAGCAGTCTACAGGGTATCTCATCTTTCTTTTTACTGAATAATTACCTGTAATCCATGTAGCCTTCCAGTCGCTTTCATCTATAAGCCCAAGCTCAAAAGTAGCTTCTTCGCTTGGCTCTCCCTTATTGCCTTCTTCATCCCAAAGCTCAACGCTCCAGTTTATTCTCTGTCTGCTCTTTAAGTCTTCTCCACCCCAGGGAATCAGGTGCATTTTGGAGGAATTAGTCTTCTCTGAGTCCCATACAACATTTCCGTTATCATCTTTGGCTATGATCTGATAGGCAGTCTGTGTTTTGCCACCTTCACAGACCCAGCTGAGTCTTGGCTTTGTGTAATCTATTCCGATAGGGTTTGTTAAGTACTCTGTTTTTAGTCTGATTGCTTTCATATCTTACCTTCACTCTGCATTGTAAAATTCGTCAATAGCTCTAATCAGCCGGCTTACATTGACTTCAAGCTGCTTTCTTGAAAGTGTACCATCCTTAAGTGCCGCAAGAACTCTCTCATAATCTTTCTTTGTTCCCGGCATGAACAGTTCTCCACCAGCCTTAGCTACTTCATTAGAAAGAGCGTTGCGATAAACAGACCTTTTACTTGTCATAACCTCCATTACCCAGTCTGTCATCACTATTCCCTTAAATTCAAATTCAGTTCTCAGAATATCCTCAATAAGACCTCTGTGCTCGGAAGTATGCGTACCATTGAGCAAGTTGTAGCTGGTCATGACTGCCTTAGGCTGGGATTTCTTCACGCAGATATCAAAGCCTCTAAGGTAAATCTCTCTCATTGCTCTTTCGCTTACCTGAGAGTTATTGCAATAGCGGTTGGTTTCCGCATTATTGGCAGCGTAGTGCTTAATCGTAGTTCCGCAACCCCTATGCTTTTGCACGCCTCTTGTGATGGCTGCTGCCACTTCTCCTGACACAAGCGGATCTTCTGAATAGTATTCAAAGTTTCTTCCGCAGAGGATACTTCTGTGGATGTTAAGAGCAGGTGCAAGCCAGAGATGTACTCCAAACCTCTCCATCTCCTCTCCGACAATATCTCCAAGTGCCTCTGCCAGTTCTGTATTAAAGCTCTGAGCGATAGCTGTACCGATAGGGATCATGGTTGCCGAATGCTCTTTAATAACGGCATTCTTTGGAACTTTCTTTCCGCCCACGATCAGCTTAGCTATAAAAGCTGTTACCGGCCCCATCATCTCAAGCATGCTCTCAGGCATCAAACCGTTATTTCCGACAGAATACTGATTTCCGCCATCTTCGTAATACTTTAGTGAAATCCTGATTCCCGCAGGGCCATCAGCCATGATAAGAGGTCTGATACCTTTATTTACAAGCTGTGAAGTTGTTTCTCCCGCAGCGCCTGCAAGATGTGTCGCAGCATTGCCGATAATACTGAGTCCTTTTACATTCGGATCAAAGTTTCCAATCTGCATGTAAGAAAGCTCTTCATCCGTCAGGTTCTTTATCCTTGGGTCTACAGGTGCCTCGTTGTCAAAAGAGACTTCTCTTTTCTCAAAGTCATCGGCAGTAAGTGTGATGGCTGTGATACCTTCAGGAATTGATTCCGGCTTAAAATGCTCAGACTTTATGTCTGTAAAGTCAGGCTTTCCAAGACAATTCCTGGTCTTTAGAGTTGTAACCGTTTCTTCCAAAGTAGCAACTGCAGCAATTTTTGTATCCACTGAGCTGTTGCCTACCCTGATCACATATCTGCCCTTCTCAAGAACATAGCTTTCAGATTCCTCATCATAGGAAGCAAAATCAGAAAGCCTGAATGATATCTCAAGCTTACATTCTGATCCGCTATCAAGAAGCGAAGTCTTAGCATAGCCTACTAGCTGCTGATATGGCTGATCAAGCTTATCCTCAGGGACTGAGAGATAAAGCTGCACAACCTCTTTTCCGGCACAGCTTCCTGTATTCTTGACAAGCACCTCACATGTAAAGGTATCCTTCTTAGCCTTTACGCCCAATACCTTAGTCTCAAATGTTGTATAAGACAGCCCAAATCCAAACGGGAACAGAGATGTCTTTTTAAAGGTATCAAAGTAGCGATAGCCCACATAAATACCCTCTTTGTAGCGATTATCATTCCAGTCGCCAAAGGTTCCCTCCGCCGAATACTCTTTAAATTCCGCCCAGGTTGTTGTGAGCTTACCTGAAGGATTCTGTTTTCCCAGAAGAATATCTGCCAGTATAGCCCCGCAGTCGGTTCCAAGCTGTGATAAAAGGAGAATGTCTTTTACCTCCATCACAGGTGAAAGATCAACTACGCCTCCGACATTTAAGACCAGCATGAATCTGTCGTACATTTTATTGAGAAGAAGGATGTCGCGAATCTCAGACTTTGCAAGCTTTACATCGCCCTCTATGACCTCTCTGTCACTACCCTCTCCGGAATTTCTGCTAATAACATAAATAGCTGTATCGCAGACCTTAGTGATCTCAAGATTGTGGTCAGGCTCCTTCATGGTCTTACCCATGGAATACATGATCGCATTCTCATGCTTTGCCTTTGCCTGTGCCTTAAGTTCATTAAAGAACTGCTTTTTTGCCTGCTTTCTTACCTCATCATAGGCATCAAGCCAGCTCTTTGAAGCGATAATGAATCCTGCCCGTTCAAGTCCCTGCTCTATTGTGAAAGTTTCTTTTGAATTAACCTCTCCCGAACCTGTACCGCCCTTTATCGTATAGCGAAGTCCACTGCCGTAAGCTGCAACCTTGTCAGCCTTTTTTAGCGGAAACTGTCCGCTCTTTTTAAGAAGAACTGTGCACTCAGCTGCATTGCTAAGTACAAATGATAAATTATCCGCGTCTTTTCTTTCCATATTGATCTCCTTAGAAATAAGGGGAACAGAATCTGCTCCCCTCAACATTACTTTCTTGCAGCAATCTGTTTATGAATTTCAGGAAGTCTCTTTTCAAGATCAAATCGCAAAGCAAAAACAAACAATACGATGAACAGAATAAGAGGAATATAGATGCTGAATGTGTAAATTGCCTGAATAACAGCAGGTGATACAGTTGTTGCCAGTCCGTCATAAGCTGCAAGGCCAAGGCACCATCCGATTATCGAAGCTCCGATACCGGATCCGACCTTATTGCCAAAGCTACATGCGCTCTGAGCTGTAGCAACCATTCTTCTGCCATACTTATATTCATTATAATCAATCGCCATAGCAGACATAACCCCCATGAGACACATCATAGGAATGTTTGCGAAAGTAGCAAAACATGAAAGAGTGGTGTTGTAAACAAAGTGTGTCGGATTAAAGAGTCTTAAAGCTGTGCCGATGGCTCCGATCATGAATGAAACTCTGAGTGTCTTTGTAACTCCAAGCTTTTTAGACATCGGTCCAACTGCTATAAATCCAAGAAGTGTAGGTATCATACCGATTGCGCCCTGAATGGCAACAAGGTTGTCATCTCCATATATCCACTTGCAGTAATATGTTCCTGATGCGCCACTGATTCCATAAGAGATATTAGCGCAGAAATTCATGATCAGGATCATTACCCAGTACTTGTTACCAAACAAAGACTTAAGTGCTTCTCCAAAGGGAACAGGCTCTTCATCGTCAGCTGCATCTTGTGACTGAACACCTTCTCCTGTTGCAGTCTCCTTTGCCTTTAAATAACAGATAAACAATGCAAGAGCAATAAGCAGTCCAAATATAGCTCCCATCTTGATCCATGCACTCTGGTTACCGCCAAGTGCATTGGTGATCGGAATAACAGCTACTGCTATGATCATACCTGATACATATCCGGCTGCTGCTCTCCAAATACCCATGTTTCCTCGCTCTTCCTGGCTGTCAGTTCTCACAACCTGAATAGAAGCATAAGGAATACATATTGCTGTATAAATAACTGCAGATAACAAAACATTAGTTATAAGCAGATATCCAATCTGCATTGTCTCTCCCCAGCCCTTGGGAACTGTGAACAGAGATACAATTACTATAGCTGCAGGTATCGCCATTCTAAGCAGCCATGGTCTGTACTTCTCTTTTCCGGGAGCTGTATGATCAACTATATGTCCCATGAATATGTCTGTGAAAGCATCAATTATCTTACAGATAAGAAGCATTGTTGCTATTGCTGCAGCAGCTATTCCTACTTTATCTGTGTAAAAGTAAGTTAACTGTCCAACTAGACCCGAAATTACATTAAGTGAAAACTGACCCAATGAATCTGCGAAATAATCGCCTGTTCGCATAACTTTTTGGACTCCATCTTTGTCCAGCCCTAATGGTTTCTTTGACATAACTTTTCCTCCGTTAAACATTAATAGCTTTTATGTTGACATTATATGTTGGACGCGGATAGAATTATTGTAATTATGTGAATATTATTGTAATTATGTTGCTATTTTATTTCATGGGGAATAACATATGAAAGATTATACAAAAGAACTTATAAGCACCTTACAGATCATCTATAACTCCACATTCATGCCTATTCACTTATTTGATAACAATAAGTGTATATGCTCAATACCAAATAATGAATTGCCTGAAGATTTTATAATCGCATATAGAAACAATATTGTTTTCAAAGATGCTTCGCTTAACTATTTTTCTACAAAAGAATTTTTGCATGTGGGTATTATAAAGAGCAATACAAAAGATATGGACATCATAATAGGACCCGTATCCACAACAACTCTTTCAGAAGCAGATATAGACTCACTGATTGCCAGCTATTCTCTGCCAATAGAATACAAAGAGCAGATATGGGACTTTTACGACAAAACTCCCAGTTTTACCGTCTCTCAGCTGCTAAACATAATGGCTCTTTTAAATAAAGAATTAAATGGGGATATTGTAGATATATTTGAATACTTCGGCTTTACAGATAAGACAAAAGAACAACGCGTTGGAAAACATCATGCAGACGCTCTGGTCGAAAACAAAGAACAGTCGCAGTTCCACGACACCTATTTTTTTGAGCAGCAATACTATGGCTACATAGAAAGAGGAGACCTTGACGGTCTTCAGCATTTCATTCAGCAAGTACCCTCTTTTACAGAAGGACGTACCTCAAACGATTCACTGCGTCAGGCAAAAAACATTTTCATTTCGACCACTGCAATAATAACCCGTCGGGCAATAGCCGGCGGCCTTGATATCGAAACAGCTTATCAGCTCTCCGATTCCTATATCCAGGAGGCTGAAAAAATGTCCGATCAGGCTTCAATCCTGGCTCTAAACGCAACTGCTGCAATTGACTTTACAAGCCGCGTGGCAGAAGCCAGGATACCAAAAGGCATGCCCGAGGACATCTATCTCGCAATCCAGTTTATTGCAAACCACGTTAATCAAAATATTCAAGTTGAAGACATTGCTAAGCATTTAAACATGGACAGAACCACCCTGTCCAAGAAGTTTAAGAGAGCACTCGGTTTTAATATCAGCTCTTACATTATGCGTCGCAAACTTGAAGAAGCAAAGAGTCTTCTCACCTACACCGACAAGACCATCAGTGAGATCAGTGAGTACCTTTGCTTCTCAACTCAGAGTTACTTCCAGAACGTTTTTAAAGCCAAATACGGAATGACACCAAAGGAATACAGGAAGAATCAGAAGAAGTGATCCCCCATAGCAACTTATCTCCTTGCGCTGGCAGCCATACGGTGATAGGTATGACGTATGCCACGGATACTGATGCTGTAGGCCATGATGTTCTTAGGCGCAGCAATACCGGGATGACCGCTGTCTCCAATGTGGTGAATATCGGTTCCTGTTTGTTTGCACATAAGAGCAATCTGTTTGATGGTCTCCTCGTCAGTGCCCTCCTGGCTGGTTCCGATGGCAGTCATGGAGAGTCTCCCCTTTTTGTGGATGTAGCTTACTCTCTCCCTTGCCCATTCCACAGTGATTCCCGGAACAGTCCCCGGCGCAGGAAGAAGAATGATATCCGCACCTGCCTCTGCAAAGGCATCGATGTCTTCCATAGTCAGGATTGCATCGGCACCCTCTGTGATGATGCCTGCTGCATGCATCTTACCAGAGGCGATGATCATATCATCTCCGACAGCTTCTTTTATCTCTCTGATTGCATTAAGAATACCTTCGTTGGTTACACCGATACCCGGATTTCCGGTTATGAGGATCATGTTGACTCCCATGTCTCTGGCGCGAACAGCATTCTCAGCGTTTGCTATGCGTCCCTTTGTAAGAGCCCAGGGATTATCTGAGCCCTCAACAATCTTGCCCGGTTCAAGATTTATAGCCAGTGGCAGTCCCGTTAGCTTTCTGATCAGACGAGCAGTATCCTCTGCCTTATGCTCAGGAAGTCCCTTAACATCAGGATTCCATACGTCAAATATATTACAGAGAATAAAGTCTGAACCAAATGCTGCACATAGCTCGGCATTGGATACGTCCTCGCACTGAGGTGTAAACATACCGATACACTCGGTCATAAGAGTCCTTCCCTCGCTCTCAGCTATAGCGCTAAGGAGATCTTTTTTACCCATCTTCTCAAAATCACTTGCAAAGCTGTTTAAGATTCTTTTACCCATAATCCATACCCTCACGAATCGCTTATCTGGTCAGATCTTTGACCCATTTATATTTCCTGACTCTTATCATAACCCACGGAATCTTGCCTACTTCATCCAGACAGGTGCAGGCGTATACCGCCAGGGGCGACCAGTGAAATACAAAAGCTCCGCATAGTGCCAACGGAATTGCAATCATCCACATGCACACAATCAGACTGTAGAGGTCAAATATCGTATCTCCTCCGCCATCAAGAACTCCGTTGATAGTAACTGTGTTGACACATCTTCCGATCATGTAAAAAGACATGATGACCATCATCCAGACAAGATATCCACGGGCTTTGTCAGTAAGAATAACCCCGTTAACAACAAGAGGTGTTACGGCCAGTACTATTCCCATGGAAATAAAGCCTATAACAAAAGAAATCTTCGTGAGCCTGATTCCGTATTTTTTGCCCTGTTCAAGGCGACCGGCGCCAAGCTCGTTACCTACAATGATCCCCGCTGCGCTTCCTATACCGTTGCACATGCAGCACACAAGGTCTCTTACTACTGCAGCCACAGAATTGGCAGCTGCTGCGTCAACTCCCATGTGTCCCATGATTGCCGTATATGATGTAAAGCCTACTCCCCAGCACAGGCCACCACCCATAAGAGGCAGACACTGCCTAAAGAAGTCCTTCACAAGCCCACTCGATATACTGAACATACGGCCAAGTGCCGGCCTTATATAGGTACTCTTCGTAGATACTAAAAGACATATAGCAAGCTCTATCACTCTGGCTATTGTGGTCGCAAGCGCTGCTCCCTTGGCTTCCATTGCAGGAATGCCAAAGAGTCCAAAGATGAGAATTGCATTAAATATGATGTTAATTACAACTGCTGCAGAACTGATAAGTGCTCCGGCCTTTACATTCTCGGTGACCTTCATGATAGTAAGATAGCACTGGGAAACTCCGGTTATAAGGTACGACCAGCCGGCTATCCTAAGATATGAACTACCGATGGCAATAAGTTCCTTATCTCCTGCAAATATTGACATCAGCGTCCCGGGACAAAACTCGCAAAAGGCAAAGAACAGAACTGATACCATTCCACAGAAGATCAGCATCAGGTCAAATATATCTTCCAGTGTCCTCTTATCGCCCTTGCCCCAGTACTGCGCACCAAGGATTGCTCCTGCTGCCGTTGCTGCTGAGAGGAACATGTTCTGCACAAACTGGATCTGCGTCGCAAGAGAAACTGCTGTCATCTGCGCCTGGGCAACCCGTCCAAGCATAAGGGCATCACAAGCTGCAACCAGCGCCAGCATCAGACTCTGCAGAGCTATAGGCAGTGATATTCTCAGAAGATTTCTGTAAAACTGTTTATTGTCATTCATATCCGCTTATATTCCAATCAAAGTGCATATCCGATGAGAAGGCGAAGCACGTTCTCAGCACCGTCCCTGTGGCTTCTCTCATAGCCGTGAGATGCATAAACACCTGCTCCGATAAGACCGTGCTTAAGATCAACACCGGATCTTAAGGTTGCCTCAACGTCACTTCCGTAGTGAGGGTAGATATCAACCGCATAATCGGCACCGCTCTCTTTGGCAGCTGTCACAAGCCCCTTTACGATATCATAGCTGTAAGGGCCACCACTGTCCTTGGCGCAGATTGATACCTGCTTCTCGGTACATGTAAGTCCATCACCTACACATCCCATATCCACTGAGATTGCCTCAGTGCAGCCTTCCGGAACGCTTCCGCTTCCGCCGTGTCCAACCTCTTCAAACACAGTGATATGAGCATAAAGAGCTCTCTTAGGAGTTACCTTTTTATCCTTGATATATTTGGCAAGTCCCAGAAGAATACCTACACTGAGCTTGTCATCCAGGAATCTTGACTTGATATATCCTGACTTAGTTACTCTCACATTTGGCTCAAAGCATACGATATCGCCAACAGAGATTCCAAGCTTCTCCGTATCCTCTTTCTTCTTCACATCTTCATCAAGAACTACCTCACAGTTCTCCCAGCTTCTCTTGGTGTCGTCATATTCACCGTTTACATGGATAGACGCATTGTTGAGCTGGAATGTACCCTCGTAGATTCCGTCAAACTTGGTAACAACCCTGACATTCTCTGTCTCTGCATTGTTGGGGTTCATTCCGCCAAGATTGGTAAGCTGAAGCCTTCCATTATCTTTAATGGTGGCAACCATTCCGCCAAGGGTATCTGTGTGAGCCTCAAGAAGAAGACCGTTCTTTTTATCCTTACCTGTAAGGTCAACAATAATGCCGCCCTTATTTGTAGTCTTTGTCTTAAATCCAAGGCTCTCGAATTCCTTTTTTACCCAGGCTGCAGCCTCCTTAGTGTACCCTGTAGGTGAGTCGATATTTAACAGCTCTGTTGTCTTGTCAACAATAAAATCCGTGTATTTATTAAGCACTATCTTTTTCATTTAAATTCTCCGTTTCATTTATACTTTGATCAAATGTTTGATCATACGTCACGTACATACATTCTACACCAGTTTGGTGTTAATATAGAAGTAAGAATATTACATTTAGGAGGGGCATATGGGAAGAAATCACGAAGTCGTTACAAGTCATCCGCTTTTGGACTCTCAGGGCGAGTTATCCGAACCCGGCTGGTCCAGATCTCTTTTGCAAAAATATGACAGATCGGCTATAAAAGCCCCTAAGTGGCGCATCAAAGAATGGGACTACTATCTTGTTCTATCAGAAAAATTTGCCGGTGCGTTTACCATCTCGGACGACGGATACATTGGGCTTCAATCCGTATCTCTCCTAACATTTGGCGATCAACCTAAGGAACATACTGAAACAGTCCTTAATGCATTTCCAATGGGCAAGCTCTCTCTCCCTTCATCTTCCGAAAGCGGCGTTACAGAGTATAAAGATGACCGTCTTCAGATGAAGTTTGAAGTACTTGACGGCAAAAGACATATCACCTGTCACTTCGATAATTTCTACAAAGGAAACGCCTTTGAGTGCGATATATATCTCGAGCAGCCAAAGATGGATTCAATGGTAATCGCAACTCCCTGGGATAAAAAGCACTGTTTTTACTACAATCAGAAGATCAATTGCATGAGAGCCTCGGGCTATATGAGCTATGGCGGCCATAGATATACCTTCAACCCGGCCACGGATTTTGGAACTCTGGACTGGGGTCGTGGTGTTTGGACCTATGACAACACCTGGAACTGGGGTTCAGGTAACTGCGATGTTAACGGAAAAGCTTTTGGTTTTAATATAGGTTATGGTTTCGGCAACACAAAAGCCGCCACAGAAAACATCATTTTCTATGACGGCGTTGCTCATAAACTGGATGATATCACTTTCCATATCCCTGAAAACTCATATATGGATCCCTGGAAGTTCACTTCTTCCGACGGTCGTTTTGAGATGGATTTCGTTCCCGTTCTGGACAGGGCTGCATGTCTTGACTATAAGGTAATAGTCTCAGACCAGCATCAGGTATTCGGAAGACTGACCGGTACAGCAATCCTTGATAGCGGCGAAAAGATTCATGTAAAAGACATGATGTGCTTCGCAGAGAGAGTCCACAACAGATATTAATACTCTCACGCCTTAACAGCCCATCTGAGCTTGGTGGATTTACTCCTGGGGTTTATCCTCTGCTCCTCGGCTGAAGGTCTTGTGACATCCTCTGAGATTTCACTATATATACCTTCCTTGTAGAGTGCTTTAAAAGACTTCTTAACAAGCCTGTCCTCTCCTGAATGGAAGGTCAGAATTGCAACTCTGGCTCCCGAATTTAAAACATTCGGGAGTTTTTCAAGGAATGAATATAATACTTCAAACTCGCTGTTAACATCTATTCTTAGTGCCTGGAATACTCTTGCACAGCTCTTTTTTATTGCTTCCTTTTTCTCTTCCTTCGGTACTTTCCAAAGGGCAGATTCTATAGCTCCTCTAAGGGCTGTTGTCGTATCCATGGCATCACCCTTTTTCATGAGGGAAAAGACCTTGTCCGCGATTTCTTCAGCATAGGGCTCGTCAGAGTTTTCTATAAGCATTCCAGCAAACTCATCCCTGGTGATATTGTGAAGCCTCTCTGCAGCAGACTCTCCGTGCTCAGGGTCAAGACGAAGATCAAGAGGACCATCAATCTTGTAAGAGAATCCTCTCTTAGGGTCATCTATCTGCATGGAAGATACTCCGAGGTCAGCCAGTACAAAGTCAAACTTACCTGCTTCTTCGCAGACTTTATCTATATTGGCGAAATTGATGAGCCTGAATTTAAATCTCTCCTCATCAAAGCCTGCTTCCCTTAGCCTCTCAACAGTCTTTTTAGACTCTATCGGATCCACGTCAAGGCCGTATACACAACCGCTCCCCTTAAGCTCTTCAAGCATCTTTCTGGTATGTCCGCCATAACCAAGAGTACAGTCAAGTCCCTGCTCTCCGGGCTTAATCTTAAGGACCTCCAGGATCTCTTTTACCATAATGGAAATGTGCATTCCTGCAGGAGTTGAGCCCTTGGAGATAACGTGTGCCACAGTGTCGGCATACTTCTCAGGGTTCTGCTCTTTATACTTTTCTTCAAATTTCTTCGGGTACTTGCCCGAGTAGTGAACTCTTCTCTTGTGCTTCTCTTCCATAGTCCCTTTTACCAAAAAGCCTCCTTGGTTATCTGCCAAGGAGGCCAATCAATTCTTTATTCATTACCGAACAGATCTCTTGTATAAACTTTGTCCACAACATCCTTAAGCTCATCTGTGAGGCGGTTTGCGATGATGAAGTCACACTCTTTCTTGAACTTATCGAGGTCTCTTTCTACTCTTGAATTGAAGAAATCGTCATCCTTAAGAGTTGGCTCATAAACCACGCACTCGATGCCTCTTGACTTGATTCTTTTCATGATGCCCTGGATGGCTGACTGCCTGAAGTTATCAGAGCCGGCCTTCATAGTAAGTCTGTATACTCCAACCTTCTTGGGGTGAAGGGCCCAGACTCTGTCGGCGATGAAGTCCTTCCTTGTCCTGTTGGCATCAACGATAGCTGTAATGAGGTTGTTGGGAACATCCTCATAGTTGGCAAGCAGCTGCTTGGTATCCTTGGGCAGGCAATATCCGCCATAGCCAAAGGATGGGTTGTTATAAAAGTCTCCTACTCTCGGATCAAGGCATACACCCTGTATGATGTTCCTGGTGTTAAGGCCTCTGACCTCAGCGTAGGTATCAAGCTCATTAAAGAAGGATACGCGGAGCGCTAAATAAGTATTGGCAAAGAGCTTAACGGACTCAGCCTCAGTGCTGTTCATAAAAAGAACATCCACCTTCTCTTTGAGTGCTCCCTGCTTTAGAAGATCCGCAAACATGTGAGCCCTCTCATCAGCTTCCTCACTCTCTGTGTCATATCCAACAATTATCCTTGACGGATAAAGGTTATCATACAGCGCATGTCCCTCTCTCAAAAACTCGGGAGAGAACATGATGTGGTCGGTGTGATAGGTCTCTGCGAGCTCCTCTGTATATCCTACAGGTATCGTAGACTTTATTATGATGAAAGCATCAGGATTCTCTTTTCTAACCTGATCAACTACGCTTAAAACCGAAGAGGTATCGAAGTAGTTGAGCTTCTCATCGTAGTTGGTTGGAGTTGAAATGATTACAAAGTCTGCATCCTCATAAGCTTCTGAAGCATTGAGTGTTGCACGGAGTCTCAAATCCTTGGTTGAGAGATACTCCTCAATCTCCTTATCTACGATCGGAGAAATCCTTTTGTTGATCATGTCTACCTTCTCAGGCACGACATCTACTGCAGTTACATCATTGAACTGCGATAAAAGAACCGAATTGGACATTCCTACATATCCGGTTCCCACTACTGCTATTTTCATGAATCCTGTTCCTGTTCCTTTAACTGGTCTTCTACGGTCTCATAGACCTCTATTCTCATCTTGTCTGAATCAGGCATTCCGATAAAGATTCCGCCATACTGGAAAACGTCTCCAACCTTGGCAGCTCTGACAATCTGAACAAATACATGAAGAACTTCCTTAGTCCAAAGCGTAAGGTTAGCTTCATAGTTATTGCCTATGGTAAGCTGGGCTTCAGTCGAAAATCCCAGACCGTCTCTTGAACAGTCATGGATCTCAATCTGCGCTGTCTGTGCTTCGCCGTCTCCGCCGAGCTTTTTAAGAATGATCTCACCTGTAAGTTGACGTCTTCTGTGTTTTCTCTTTTCTTCCATTGTGCACCCCCGTGGTTTGAAGAATTGATAGTAACCTAGCTTCTTTTATTTTATCACAATTATGGCTCTAATGCTCTTTATCATAGAAAAAGCATGCGTCACCAAAGGAAAAGAATCTGTATCTCTCCTTTATTGCTTCCTCATAAGCGGAAAGTACATGCTCTCTGCCTGCAAGTGCTGAAACCAGCATAACAAGAGTCGACTCCGGAAGATGGAAATTGGTGATAAGGCAGTCTGTAACCTTAAACTTATATCCCGGGTAGATAAAAATTGAGGTATCATCAGACTTTTCTGTGAGTTTTCCGTTTTCATCCGCAGCACTCTCAATGGTTCTGCAGCTGGTGGTGCCAACACAGATAACTCTGTGACCGGACTCTTTTGCCCTGTTGATCTTTTCTGCAGCTTCTGCTGTAACCTGATACCACTCTGAATGCATTATGTGCTCTTTGACGTTGGTAACCTTAACGGGTCTGAAGGTGCCAAGACCTACGTGAAGGGTTACAAAAGCAAGGTCAACGCCCTTATCCTGAATCCTCTGAAGGAGCTCATTTGTAAAGTGAAGTCCTGCTGTAGGAGCTGCTGCCGAGCCGTCATACTTGGCATAGACAGTCTGGTACATGTTCTTGTCCTGAAGCTTGTGTGTGATATAGGGAGGAAGTGGCATCTCGCCAAGCTTATCCAAAACCTCTTCCCATATTCCTTCGTAAAAGAACTTTACTAGTCTGTTACCGTCTTCCACAACCTCAGTTATCTCAGCTGTGAGGATACCGTCTCCAAAGGAGACTCTTGCTCCCGGGCGAAGTTTCTTGCCAGGCTTAACAAGGCACTCCCAGAGATCTGCTCCCCTTCTCTTAAGAAGCAATATCTCTACTGCAGCGCCCGTCTCTTCCTTTACACCAAGGAGCCTTGCAGGGATAACCTTGGTGTTATTAAGTACAAGGCAGTCCCCGGGCTCTAAATAGTTTATTATCTCACTGAACACATGGTGCTCTACTTCTCCGGTCTTTTTGTCCACTGTAAGAAGCCTGCACTCATCTCTTCTTAAAAGAGGATCCTGTGCTATAAGCTCCTGTGGAAGGTCAAAGTAGTAATCCGCTGTGCTCAGTCCAATTTCTTTGTTTTCACTCATTATTTTCTATATTACTCGTTTCTAAAATCAATATTCTGAAGGAATGATACATATCCTCTGTATGCTTCGTAAAGGTCAGCCTTGCTGATAGCCTCCCATGGTGCGTGCATATTAAGAACTGCAACACCGGCATCAATAACGTTCATGCCATAGAGAGCAAGGATGTAAGCGATAGTTCCGCCGCCTCCGACATCAACCTTACCAAGCTCAGCTGTCTGATAAACGATCTTGTCCTTCTCGTAAGCCTTTCTGATCTCTGCGATGAACTCAGCGTTTGCATCGTTTGAACCTGACTTACCGCGTGATCCTGTGAACTTACTAAATACCAGACCGCCTCCAAGGTAGGAAGCATTCTTTTTCTCAAAGCATGATGCGTAGCTTGGATCAAAGCCTGCGTTAACATCAGATGAAAGCATGCATGAGTTTGCAAGACATCTTCTGAGTGCAAGGTCATTGTAACCTTCTTTTGTAAGGTTCATAAGCTCAGCAACAGCATTCTCAAAGAATCTTGATCTCATACCTGTTGCGCCGACAGAACCGATCTCCTCTTTGTCAACAAGGATGCAGCAGGAAGTTCTCTTTACATTCTTAACATCGAGAATAGCTCTCATTGAAGGATAAGCACATACTCTATCATCATGGCCATAGCCAAGGATCATTGATCTGTCAAAGCCTGCATCTCTTGCCTTACCTGCAGGAACGATCTCGAGCTCTGCTGAGATGAAATCATCCTCTGTGATTCCGTAGAGGTCATTGAGGATTGCTACGATTCCGCGCTTAACTGCGCCTGAAACCTTACCGCTCTCTTCCTTTTCAGCCTTCTCTGCATCGATTGCATACTGCTCGCCTGCTGAGAGCTTGGTGTTCTTCTTGGCAGCCTTTTCCTTCTCGTCCTTCTCAATAACAAATGGTCTGTTACCTACGATAAGGTCAAGAGCTTCACCTTCGATAACATTGGAAGCCTTCTTGGCCATCTGGTCCTGTGCAAGGTGAATAAGAAGATCTGATACGAAGAATACAGGATCATCCTCATCCTCACCGACATTAAGCTGAACGGTTGTACCGTCAGTCTTAACGATAACGCCGTGGATAGCAAGAGGCATTGCAACATACTGATACTTCTTGATGCCACCGTAGTAGTGTGTATCAAGGTAAGCAATACTGCTGTCCTCATAAAGAGGGTTCTGCTTAACATCAAGTCTTGGTGAATCGATGTGAGCACCAAGGATGTTCATACCTGCTTCCATTGGATCTGATCCGATCTGGAACATGGCGATTGACTTGTTCATCCATACGGAGTAAACCTTATCGCCCTTCTTGAGCTTGGTCTTGCCTCCGATCAAAGTATTAAGTTCTCTGTAGCCTGCTGCCTCGATCTCGTTAACGATGGTATCGATAGCTTCTCTCTCAGTCTTGGAATTATCAAGGAATACCTTGTACTGGTCGGCAAACTTATCAACAGCCTTGAGCTGAGTAGCATTATAAGTTGTCCATGCGTTTATTCTATTCATAAAAACTCCTTTCGAATTAAAAATAGTCATTGCTAACTAGAGCAATGACTATTTTAACACCTGTTTTAGTTTCAATCAAATCAGGTTCTGATTTCAATTCCCATTGTGAATGAAAGCTTTCTGAGCATCTTGTCTACATAACCGTTAATAGCCTCATCTGTAAGCTCTTCATCCTTAGGAGTGAAGGTAATTGTGAAGGCCATACTCTTCTTGGTAGGAGGAATCGGAAGTCCCTCATATACGTCAAAGAGCTTAACGTCTGTCACATACTTGCATGAGCCGTAGATAGCATCCTCAACCTCTCCGCAGGTAACTGTCTTATCCATGATAAGAGCAAGGTCACGCTTAACGGTAGCAAACTTTGAAAGTGGCTCAAATACAGGGGTCTTGCCATAATACTTATCAAGGAGTGAAAGATCAATCTCACAGATATAAGCAGGAATTCTCATATCAGTCTCATCCTGGATCTCGTAAGTGATCTGGCCAAGGTATCCAACCTCTTCTCCCTCACAAAGGATCCTGGCAGTTCTGTATGGGTGAAGAAATGTCTTTGTAGCCTGCTCATACTTAAAGCTTATGTGAAGAGCATCAGCAACATTCTCAGCCAGTCCCTTAAGTGTGAAGATGTCCTCTCCCTCACCGAAGATACCAATGCAAAGTGTAGCCTTTTCATCGGGATATTCTGTAAGAGGAAGTGACTTTGGAACAAATCTGTTACCAAGCTCAAAAAGTCTTCCCTCAAGAGTACCCTTCTTCTGGTTTCTTGCAATAGCGTGGATCATCTGAGCTGCAAGAGTTGTTCTCATGATTGAGAGATCTTCATTTATAGGATTAAGGATCCTGATGGCATTTCTCTCAGGTGCATTTTCTTCAAATCCAAGAAGATCAAGATCGCTTGGTGAGAAGAATGAGTAGTGCATGCATTCATATGCTCCCTGAGCACAAAGAGCTCTCTTGATCCTGAGCTCAGTCTTCTGTCTTAAGTTTCTGCCACCTACGGTAACGTTGCAATCCTTAAGGAATGTAGCCTTAACGTGATCATATCCATACATACGGATAAGCTCTTCTGCGATATCAGGATAATCTTCCATATCCTCACGATATGCAGGAATCTTGATGGTGAGCTCATCTCCGTTAATAACTGGCTCAAAGCTTAAGTTTGTAAGGATTCTCTTGATCTCATCTGTTGGAACTTCAATACCGAGAACTCCGTTCACTTTTGCAATGGAAGCCTTCATCTCTTTTTTCTCAAGGCTGTTTCCGGTATTGATATCAACATGAGTCTTTGATACCTTACCTGCGCCAAGCTGTTCAATAAGATGAAGTGCTCTCTTCATGGCGATAACAGTTGTATATTCGTAAACACCCTTTGCAAAAGCAGCTGATGAATCTGAAGACTGTCCAAGTGCTCTTGAGCTCTTACGGATATTGTCACGCATGAACTTGGCAGCCTCAAAAGTAACAGTTGTTGTTGTATCACGGATCTCAGAATTAAGACCACCCATGATACCTGCAAGAGCTACAGGCTTAGCACCGTCGCAGATCACAAGATTGTCAGTTGTGAGCTCAAACTCGTTCTCATCAAGAGTTACGATCTTCTCACCCTGCTTAGCACGTCTTACAACAATCTTGTTTCCCTCAAGGAAGTTACCGTCAAAAGCATGCATAGGCTGTCCGAGCTCTCTCATAATATAGTTTGTGATATCAACGATATTATTGATCGCATTATTGCCTACCATAGCAAGTCTTCTCTTCATCCAAAGAGGGCTCTCGCCGAGTTTTACATCATATACATAGTGTCCGATATATCTTGGGCAAAGATCGGGATCTTCTACTGTTACGCTAAATCCTTCATTTTCAACGTCTGTCTCTGTGTAGGATAAGTCAATCTCTTTTAATGGCTTATCAAGCGCAGCAGCAACTTCTCTTGCAAGACCGTAGATACTCTGACAGTCAGGTCTGTTTGCTGTGATCGAAACATCAAAGATCCAGTCATCAAGTCCAAGGATAGGCTTAACATCAGCGCCAACCTCTGTATCCTCAGGGAAAACAAGAAGTCCGTTGTAGCCGGCTCCGGGATACATATCCTCGTTAACACCGAGCTCAACGCCTGAGCAGAGCATACCTTCTGAATCGTAGCCGCGAAGTTTGCCCTTCTTGATTGTAGCAACACCGATAACTGTCACATGGTCTCTCTCAGTCTCAATAACTGTAGCGCCAACAAGAGCCAGAGGATACTTTCCTCCTGCCTGAACGTTGTCTGCTCCGCAGCATACCTGGAAAGTTCCATGCTCACCTGCATTTACTCTGCATACATGAAGATGAGTCTCGGGAATAGGCTCGCAGGTCTCTACCTGTCCAACTACAACCTTGGATATGTCTTTTCCCACTTCCCAGCACTCTTCAACCTCGAATCCACAGTCGAAAAGCTTCTTCTCAAGTTCTTTTGGTTCAATATCTATATCAACAAAATCTTTAAGCCAACTTAAAGGTACTAACATTTTCGGTTTCCTCCTAAATTATTCGTAGTGATCAATCTGCTTAAGGACATCAAGGTCTGACTCATATAAAAGCTTGATGTTGTTGATGCCGTATTTGAGCATTGTTGCACGCTCGATACCGATACCAAAAGCAAATCCGCTGTACTCTTCTGAATCAATTCCGCAGTTCTCCAAAACCTTCTTGTTAACTACGCCGGCTCCGAGAACCTCGATCCAGCCTGTACCCTTACAGAGGTTACATCCCTTACCGCCACATGCAAAGCAGCTGCAGTCAACCTCAACAGACGGCTCTGTAAATGGGAAGTATGAAGGACGAAGTCTTGTTGTTGTTCCCTCACCGAAGATCTTCTGAGCAAAGGTCTCCAAAGCACCCTTAAGGTCGCAGAGTGTAACATTCTTGTCAACTACAAGGCCTTCCATCTGTGAGAACATAGGTGAATGAGTTGCATCATCATCTGAACGGAAAACCTTACCGGGAGATAATATCTTGATCGGAGGCTTCTTGTTCTCCATAACATGGATCTGACCTGATGAAGTCTGTGTTCTTAAGAGGAACTCAGGGCTTAAGTAGAATGTATCCTGCATATCTCTTGCAGGGTGATCGGCAGGTGTATTAAGAGCAGTGAAATTGTAATAGTCGTTCTCAATCTCAGTACCCTCATAAATCTCAAAGCCCATTCCTGCGAATATGTCGATAAGAGTCTCTCTCATCTGTGTTACAGGATGAAGATTGCCCTGATAACGCATCTTGGCAGGCATTGTTACGTCCTGCTTTTCTCTCTCATATCTTGCCTTAAGCTCTTTCTCTTTCATCTTCTTGTCAAGCTCATCGAACTGAGCAAGAGCCCACTGCTTGAGTTCATTAACGTTTTTGCCGTATTCTGCACGATCTTCTGCGGCAATATTCTTCATCTCCTTCATAAGAGCTGAAATCTTGCCGGTCTTGTTGTCCAAAAAGCTCTTTCTAAGCTCGTATACAAGCTTGGAGCTGTCCAGCTTTTCGGAATTAGCCTTGATTTCTTCACGAATCGCTTCAATTTGCTGATGTAATGCGCTGTTTTCCAAATTTCCTTCCTCCTGAAAAAATAATGTACACTCTACACAAAAGAAAATCCCTTGTGTAGCGTAAATCTACACAAGGGACGAATTGATCGCGGTACCACCCTTATTCCTGACCTAAAGTCAGACACTCATTTAAAAGGTATGCTCCGGTGCGAAATTTCCAATATATCCTGATCTTATGGAGCTTCCAGCCGATGACTCCAATTCTCTGTAAGAAGAATATATCTTCTCGGGCTATCGCCCACACCTTCATTGCATTTAAATATTTAACTTAAACTATTTTATTTTGCAAAAGAGTTTTTGTCAATCCTTCTTACTTTTCTTGCTAGATATCCCACAATGATGTTATTATAAGCTAGATGTTAACATTCATTCGGAGGAGTAACTTACTATGGATTACGTTTTAAGCTGTTGTTCTACTGCTGATCTTACAGCAGAGCATTTTAAAGAAAGAGATATCAGCTACGTCTGCTTCCATTTCAATATCGACGGAAAAGATTATCCTGATGACCTGGGCGTATCTTATCCCTTCAAGGATTTCTATGATGCCATGGCAAAGGGTGCTATGACCAAGACTTCACAGGTTAGTGTCGGCGAGTATGTAGACTACTTCGAGGAAATCCTCAAGCAGGGAAAAGACATACTTCACCTTACCTTAAGCTCCGGAATATCCGGGACTCTTAACTCAGCAACTATTGCAAGAGACCAGCTCAGAGAAAAGTATCCCGATAGAAAGCTCTACGTTGTGGATTCTCTCGCAGCATCAGCAGGATACGGACTTGTAATGAACAAGCTCGCAGACCTTCGTGATAGCGGAATGAACATCGATGAACTCTATGAGTGGATCATCGAGCACAGACTTGAATGCCAGCACTGGTTCTTTGTTACAGATCTTACCTACCTCGTAAGAGGCGGTCGTGTTTCCAAGGCAGCCGGCCTTATCGGCGGAGCCCTTAAGATATGTCCTCTTCTCAACGTTGATTATCAGGGAAGACTTATCGTTCGTTCCAAGCTTCGTGGAATCAACGCAGTTATGAAGGCTCAGGTAGCCAAGATGGAAGAGCTTGCCGAGAACGGCCTTGACTACGATGGAGACTGCTACATTTCAAACTCAGATTGCTACGAAGAAGCAAGAGCTGTTGCAGACCTTATTGAATCCAAGTTCCACAACTTAAAGGGCAAGGTTAAGATCGTAAGCATCGGAACCACAATCGGAAGCCATACAGGTCCCGGAACAGTCGCACTGTTCTTCTGGGGCAGCAAGAGAGTCGACTGACAAATTGCAAAACAAAACGCTGACTGAAATCTATCAGTCAGCGTTATTTTTATTCATCATATACGCCCTTTTGAAGTCTCTTTTCAAAGTCCTTTTTGGGCATCGGGTTGTCATATAAGAATCCCTGAACCACATGGCAGCCTATGTTCTTAAGGAGCTGAGTCTGATCAGGTCTCTCCACTCCCTCCGTCACCACATCTATTCCAAGTTCATTGGCCATGGTAACGATATTCCTAAGGACTATCTCGTCACTGGAATTAAGCTCTTCATTGTTGATAAAAGACCTGTCGATCTTAATTACAGATACAGGAAAATCCCTCAGAGTCGACAGAGATGAATAGCCTGTTCCGAAATCATCGATAGCAGTTGCTATTTCGCCTTCTTTGAGTCTTGAGAGGAAGTTTGTCATAAGGACACGCTCATCCTCGCTGGCAGTCTCTGTGACCTCAATTTCGATATATTTCCTGTCTATACCATAGCTGTCAATGGTATCCATGATTTCTTTTGCCAGATCCTTAAAGCCAAGGTCTCTTCTGGAGAAATTAACAGAGATCGGTACCGGTGTTATTCCATTGTCCTGCCACTCTTTAATGTACTCACACGTCTTTTTCAGAACGTAGAGATCAAGAGATGCTACCATGCCCTCCTGTTCCAAAATAGGCACAAATTCTGTCGGATAAAGAACTATTCCGTTGCAGAACCATCTCGCCAAAGACTCAGCTCCCACAATCCTGCCGGTCTCTGTATCTACCTTGGGCTGAAGGTAGATTCTGAACTCATCGTTGGCAAGAGCCTCCTCATATCTGTCCTCAATCTGCTTCTGACGGTATATTCTGGTACTCATGGCCTTATTTACAAATACATAAGGCTTATTGGCCACATTCTTGGCATAATTGCAGGCCATACTGGCTCTTGATATTACCTGGCCGGGACCTTTCATTGACTCATCAATGGCGTATACTCCGGTCACTGCAGAGATGTTGATCTCATCTTCTCTGTCATTTTTTATTCCAATAACAGGAATTGAAGATACATACTTCAAAAAGCTCTTAGTTCTCTCTTTCTTAATAAGAGCAGTGAAATTATCTCCGCCGAAATGTGCAATTATCTCACCGGGCTCGATAAACTCATTAAGCTTCTTCGCATAGCGCTTCATGATCTCATCGCCCTCTTGTATGCCGTATCTCCTGCTTATAAGGCCAAAGCTCTTAAGGTTAAGGAAAAATGCGTCATACTTAAGGATCTCGCCTGAAGCAAACTTCTCGCCGACAAAGGCAAGAAAACCTCCGGAATTGGGTAGCCCTGTCAGGTACTGAGTAAATGCGCTGTTCTTAACAATGTTTATTAAAAGAAATCTCTCCATGTGGAAGGATAAGACGTCCATTATCAGCGAAAAATTCTTGTATTCCGCGTCATTAAGTCTCCTTCCGCCTGAAAGATAGACGTAATAAGTAACAGTCCTATCTCCTGCCATATTGCTCTTGAACATATAGTCAGGCTCATCTTTTTCAATTGTAGGGCCAAATAACGGGATGACAGTATCAGGCTCTCCGGCCTTATCCGAAGTGGGCTTAAAAGAAACAACGGAAACAATAGAACGAAGTGAGTATTCCTTAGATAAATCAGCCAGCGCGCTGGGAGTTATTTCAGGAGTCACTTCTTCCTCAGATAGTATTTGAACAAAATTTTCAAAGCTTTTTTCAAACGACATCAGATTGTCCCGCCCAATAGAGAATATATAAACATAATAACACAATAAAAAAAGACTGTGCAATAATGCACAGCCTTTTTCGTATAGTAAAAATTATTTCTTGTTAACAAGATCCTTAAGAGCCTTACCAGCCTTGAACTTAGGTGCTACAGAAGCAGGAATCTTGATAGCAGCGCCAGTCTGAGGATTCTTACCTGTTCTAGCAGCTCTCTTAGTTGTCTCGAATGTACCGAAGCCAACAAGCTGAACCTTACCCTTTTTCTTGAGCTCCTTTGTTACAGTGTCTGTGAAAGCGTTCAGTGCTGCAGCCGCATCCTTCTTAGAAAGTCCAGCTTCCTTTGCGATTGCATCGATAAGTTCTGTCTTATTCATTTGGTTTCCCTCCAAAAAAGAAATTATTTACTACATTGCCTATTCTACTATAGTTTTGTACACATAACAAGTTTTTATGTGATTTTGTTCAGAAAAATCAAGTAATTCAGCTTACAGAATGTCCTGGAAGCCAGGTCTGTAGAGGTGTCTCGGGATACCATCAACCATGATAGGTCCTACATCACCCTGAATAAGCGGTCTTACATAGGTAATAAACTCGTTAGTTACATATGTGCCGTCCTTGTTGATCCAATCTCTCGGAACTGTTCTCTCGTCGTTAGCGATCTTGTGAACATCCTTAACCTCAGTTCCAGCCTGATAAGGATCATCTGAAAGTCTCTCGATAACAACCATCTTGCCGCTGTCGCCTTCGTCAGCTGCCTTCATAGCTGCACCACCAACCTCATAAGCTTCAAGGATATCTACACGTGATGCACAGTGGCTTGCTGCTCTCTGAAGTGTTGAAAGCTCGATAGGACGAGTCTTGCATCCGCACTCCTTGGAAACAACTTCGCAGAGATATCTTGCTGTACCTGTAAGCTGCTTGTGTCCGAAAGCATCAACATAATCAATGCTGTTTCCGAGCTCACTTACATACTTGCCGTCCTTAGTTCTGATACCCTCAGAAACTGCTACAACAACAGATGCCTTGCTCTTTAAGAGAGCTTTAATCTTCTTGATGAACGCATCCATATCAAATGGAAGCTCAGGAAGATAGATTGCATCAGGTCCGTCACAGTCCTCACCCTTTGCAAGAGCTGTAGCGCCTGTAAGCCATCCGGCGTTTCTTCCCATAACCTCAACGATGATAACCTGTCCGCTGGTTGTCTCAAGTGACCAGCTGTCTCTGATGATCTCTTTTACAGAAGTACCGATGTACTTAGCTGCTGAGCCGTATCCCGGTGTATGGTCTGTAAGAGCCAGATCGTTATCAATTGTCTTAGGGCAGCCTACAAATCTGATGTTTGATCCGGAAATGATGGCATAATCTGAAAGCTTCTTGATGGTATCCATTGAGTCGTTACCACCGATGTAGATGAAGCAGTCAATCTGAAGCTTATCGAGAATCTCAAATATCTTCTCGTAGATCTCTTTGCTCTCAAAAATCTCAGGAAGCTTAAATCTGCATGATCCGAGATAAGCTGAAGGTGTTCTCTTCAAAAGCTCAATATCAAGACCTGACTGAATATGATCAGAAAGATCAACATATCTGCCTTCCATAAGCCCCTGAACACCGTGGATCATTCCATATACCTTCTTGTATCCACGGTCAATCGCAGTCCTGTATACTCCTGCCAGCGAAGAATTGATTGCCGCTGTAGGGCCTCCCGACTGTCCAACGATTACGTTACGTTTTGCCTTGTGTACCATTAACTCCTGTCCCCTTTCAAAATATAGTTGCTAAAAAACCTTATCTAATATTATATTCGATTAAACGTTTACTGTCACGAAAAATCAGCGAAGTTTGAAGTCCATTATCACAGGATTATGATCACTGCATACAAATCCGAGATCATCTGTGTAAACCTGCTCCACTTCAATGTTTTTCGAGACGATATAACCGTCAATCACATAATATTGGAAAGCACTGTAATCCTTGCTCTGTGCATCAGCAAGTACCTTGTCCAGCGATCTGCATGTAGGCACGCCGGAATCGGTCAAAAACTTAAAATCATCCCCATACTCTGAAACATCTATATATCCGGCCTGCCAGACTCCATCAAGAGCAGCATATTTGCTGATATCCACATCTGAAAAAGTCTGATTAAAGTCTCCGCCGGCTACAACGTAATTACCCTTCTCCAATTCATCCATAAGTACCTGTTTAAGACGCTTTGTCTGAGCGATTTTGCCTTCTCCCGAGTCATAGGCCTCCAGATGAAGATTTATCAAAACCAGTTCCTTATCACTCCCCTCCACCGGGAATCTCGTAACCTCAAGGCCTCTCTTCAAATTAAAGGTCCTGAGCGGCCACTTGAACGGGCAAGGAAGCGCAAGGCGATCAGCCTCAGCCATCTGGAACTTGCTAAATGCCACAAGTCCGCTGTGAACCTTGCCAATAGGAGGCATTGGAAGCGGAACAAAACTAACCTTAAAGTTGTAGGCAAAAATATTATTACCGCCAAACACATCCGCTGATGAGTGTTCCAGCAAATACTCCGGCTCATTTATAAAATACGATCTGGCTGCGCTAAGGTCAGTTTCCTGGGTTATTAGGATATCAGGTGCTATCTTATCCACTTCAGCTGCGATATCATCCAGATTCTTTTCTACTCTCTCCTTGTCGGCAGTATATACCATCTTACCGCCATCCATAAAGAAGTCCGCATTGTCTCCAAGAGCTCCGTACCCCACATTCCAGCTCATGATTCGAATGCTCTTACCCTTTGTAGGATGCGATGTTGTTTCTCCGGCTATTTCCAGAGGTTCTACCTCTTGTGGTTTGTATTCATCTACAGTAAGATAAGCCACCACTGTAACTGCAACAAGCACTACCAGCAAAAGAATTACACCAATGGCCTTTAGTACTTTCTTCATAATCTTCTCCATACATAAAAGGAGCTTCTGATCGAAGCTCCCGGTTCTTTAGTAACTCTTATTTAGAAATCCTCTTCTTCGATAGCAAGTTTCTTGCCCTGGGACTTGCCAATGCTGTATGCGATTGAAGCTATTACTATAACCGATACTGTAGCCACAACGCAGCCGATGAAGAGTTTTCTCTTGTCATCATCAAGGCCTTCCCAGAAGTCCATCACTTTGTCTATCTTTTCCTTGGCAAATTCAATTGCACCGTCGATAAAATTCATTACAAATTCCATAATATACCCCCTTTTATTGATTCAATATGTAGTAATCCCATATACATTCTCTACAAATTATTGTACCGCTTTGCCTGTCTCTCCTCAAGTTTTTTTATAACAAAATCTTTCCAGGTAAAATCAATAATTGCTGCAAAAGGAATGGCTAAAAGAATACCGCCGACACCAAAGAGTCTTCCGCCAAGTACAATGGCTATAAGTATCATAAGAGCAGATACGCCGAGGCTTCCGCCAAAGAGCTTGGGCTTTATAATGTATCCGTCCAGTGTCTGAAGGATCACGGTAAATATCAAAAACCACAGGGCATACCAAGGCTCTACAAGTACCAGAACAAAGGCTCCTATAAGAGCTCCGACAATAGGACCAAAGGTTGGTGCCAGATTTGTAACTCCTACGATTACAGAAATAAGAGCTGCATAAGGCATTCTCATTATCACCATGAATAGGAAATTTACGATTCCAACGATAAGACCGTCTATAACATCAACACTGATATATCTGATAAGGATAACGTTACACCTATCCAAAAACTCCGTAGCCTTGGTAAAGGATTCCGGCTTCATGATCAGAGCCATAAACTTTCCAACACCTCCTGTGATCCTGCGCTTATCCAAAAGGAAATAAACAGCAAGGATAAAGGCGATCACCAGATCAAATACACCTCTTCCGACATTTGCCGTACCACCTACAAAGGATTCCATGTTGTCCGAGAAGTATGAGCTTATCTTTTCAAGGATGCGATCACCAAAATTAGCCAGAGATGCAAAGTCGAGGCCGAAATATCCCTTGGATCCTGACTCAAACCTTCTTAAGAACTCCTGAAGCGTGCTCACATAGGTATCCATATTTGAAACCAGCGTTGCAACACTGTCCACAAGCTGAGGAATAAGTGCCACAAACAAAAGAACTATGCAGAGCACAAGAACTATCAGCGCACAGATACAAGACAGTGACCATCTTGTCTTCTCTCCCTTTAACTTATGGAAAACCTTTCTGTCAAAAAAGTTAGCCAAGGGGTTAATGACATACGCAACGATAATTCCCGAGATAATAGGTCTAAGGAAAGAAAAGAAAGACCCCAGTGCGCTAAACAGATCTCCCAGATGCGCAAGTATCATAAACAGAATTACCGCACTACAGGTAGCAACCGTGTATGCAAACCACTTTTTCTTTTTCCACTTTCCAAATTTCATTATGCTTTCTCCTTTTAGCCAAACTCGTTGTATTTTCTGGGTTTACGAAGCTGTCTTGTACTCTTTTTCTTGGCCTTCTCCCTGACTTTCCTCTGGTGATGATCATCATATAAAACCTTCACCGCCGGATGGAAGAATCTGTTTATAAAGGCTCCTATAAGAAAGATCGAGATACAGAAGTACAGCCAGATCATCATGATCAGCGGAGTTGCAATACTCCCGTAAACCGAAAAATATCCGGACATATTTACATATATTGAGAAGAGCCATGAAAAGAGATACCACACCACTGCGGAAAATATAGCTCCCGGAAGCTGATAAACAAAAGTCATCTTGGCACTGGGAACAAAGGTGTAGATCAGGGCAAAGAAAAAGGTCGACACTGCGATCACCACTAAAAATTTGAGATACGACGATAATGAAATAACAAACATTATGCTTGGGAAGTGGCTTACTGCAATGTTTCTCACAACTCTCTCAAATACCATTATAAGCAGCATAACAAGCATGATTGCTATCATTGCCAGTGTATAAAGTGCTGCGATAAATCTGAGGTGGAAATAGTTTCTGCGCTCTTCTACATCGTAGATACAGTTAAGCCCCCTTATGATGGAGAGCATTCCAAGTGCACCTGACCAGATGGTAGCAAGAGCTGATATGGAAAATACTGCCACTGACTGTTCATAGGCTTCATCAATGAGCTTAAGAATAATACTATCCGCAAAATCAGGAGTTATATCTGTCAGTGCCTTGACAAGATCCGCCTCTGTAACAGCAGTATATGGCAGTGTGGAAGAAATCAGAATGAGCAGGGGAACGATGGAGATAATAAAGAAATATGCACAGCTTCCGGCGAAGGCAGCGATATTCTTTTTTTGCATCTTGTACGCAAAATCTTTTACCAAAGATATAAGCGCAGCCTTTACATCCATACACTTTCCCTCGCGATAGTACCCACATTGAAAAAGCAGCCACCGAAATGACTGCTTTTATAGTCTAAAGCATTCCCAAAATGCCGTTTCCTGTTATTTGACTCCTAGCTAACGCCAGGTGGGTTACCGCAACCTGAATTCCTGCCTTCCTCTCCCGTAGCTTGTCTGCGTATACGCAGGGCCGAAGGCGTGGCAATCAAACAGGTAATGTAGGAGTCCCGTTTAAAGTAACTGTAGGTTCAAATTACACAGGAGGTGTCGGACATCCCAGGAGAGCTTATAGCTTTGCTCTAACTTTATTATACGCCCAAGGCGCTTATTTTCAAGGGATTTGGCGTTTTTTTACACTCTTTTTACAATTAAATTTCCCTTGTTGCTTCCCTGAGCCAGTTAAGGATTTTAGGGTCTTTTATAAGAGGACTTACTCGTTTGTAAACCTCTGCATGATAGTCATTAAAGGCCTTGATATCCCTTGGTTCCATGTACTTTTTATCAATGGCTTCGCGGTCGATCGGCACGTAAGTCAAGTGCGCAAAGTGAAGGAACTGTCCATACTCATTTGCTTCTCCCTTTACCACTTCCAGAATGTTCTCAATTCTGATGCCGTACTCGCCTTCAATATAAACGCCGGGCTCGTCGGATACGATCATTCCCGGAAGAAGTGGTGCCTCGTTCTGTCCAGGTGTAAATCTCCATCTGATGTTCTGAGGACCTTCATGTACATTTAAGATATATCCGATTCCATGGCCTGTGCCGTGCTTGTAATCAATTCCCATATCCCAGAGGCACTGACGGGCAAGAATATCAACGTTCTTACCTGAGCATCCTTCCAGGAAGTTTGCATTTGCAAGTCTGAGCATTCCAACTACTGTTGCAGTGTAGGTGCGCTTTATCTCATCGCTGATCTCTCCTACAACAATGGTCCTTGTTACATCGGTTGTTCCTCCCATGTAGGTTCCGCCTGAATCAACAAGGAGCATTCCTTCAGGATTTACTACAGCATAATTGTCCTCTGTAGCCTCGTAGTGAGCCATTGCTGCATTTGCATTGTATGCACTGATAGTAGGGAAAGAGAGCTCAATAAAGCCCGGAAGCTCTGCTCTCATGGAATCGAGCTTCATAGCTACTGAGTACTCGGTTATTTCTTCTTTTCCTACATTAGCCTTTACCCAGTAGATGAACTCAGTGAGTTTTGCGCTGTCGCGAACATAAACTTCTCTGATATTCTTTATCTCTGTATCGTTCTTGCAGGCCTTTAAAAGCTCTGTCGGATCCTTCTCATTTTTCAGAGCAACATTGGCTTCTTTTGCCTTCTTGACCAGGGTCTTATAGGTCAGGAAGTTGGTATTTCTTTTATCAAACAATACGTTTCCCGGCATAGAAGTCTTGCCAACTTCGTCGATAAGGCTGTGGTAGTCCTTGAGGATAATACCTTCCTTGTCGCAGTAAGCCTTTACGCTGTCTGTGATCTCTTTTTCCTGAACAAAAAGTGTAAACTCATCCTCTGTAATGATTGCGTAGGAAAGAGCCACAGGATTGCACTCCACGTCATTGCCGCGGAGATTTGCAAGCCACATGATATCATCGAGCTTACTGAGCAGATAGAACTTGCAGCCTTTCTCCGCCATCTGCTCTCTGACGATAGCAAGTTTCTCCTTAAAGCTCATTCCGCAGAGCTCGTCCGGGAGCACGTACATATCATGGCAGGGAAGAGCAGGTCTTTCGGTCCATACATCCTCAGCCAGGTCCTTATCAAACTTAAGGGTTACGTTCTTTTCAGAGAGCTTTTTCTCAAGGCTCTCACCGATACTGGTTGATACCACTCTTCCATCAAAGCCAAGGACCTGTCCCTCTTTCATATTCTCTAAAAGATACTCTGTAATGGTTGGCACACCGGGCTCAAGCATCTTGAAAAGAACTACTCCGGTTCCCTTCATCTGATTCTCAGCCTGGATAAAGTATCTTCCGTCGGTCCACATTCCTGCCTCATCCTCACTTACAAGAAGTGTTCCGTTTGATCCGTCAAATCCGCAGAAATACTCTCTCACCTTGAAAAAGTCTGCGCTGTACTCTGAGTTGTGAAAGTCAGAGGTCGGCATCATGTAGTAGTCGATTCCCTCTTCTTTCATTTTATTTCGAAGGCGAAGGAGCCTGTCTTTTATCACTGTATTCTCAGCTGGCATTGTTGTTTCCTCCTAACATGTTTCTTTTTAACACAGTATAGTTTATAATATTTGTGCTACAAAAAGCAATTTTCATTTTAATTGACAAGGAGATAATTCTAACTATGGAAGAAAAGGATATTCTTAAACTCATTGATCACACACAGCTTCAGCCCAATGCAACATGGGAAGATATTGTTTCACTTTGTGACGAGGCAGTTAAGTACGGTACAGCAACCGTTTGTATCCCTGCCACATATCTTAAGAGAGTACATGATAAGTACGGTGATAACTTAAAGCTCTGCACAGTTATCGGATTCCCTCTTGGTTACAACAGCGCAAACTCCAAGGTTACAGAAGCCAAGGACGCTATTGCTGATGGTGCTTCAGAGATCGATACAGTTGTAAACATCAGTGATGTTAAGAATCACAGATATGACGAGGTTAAGAAAGAGCTTGAGATGATAAGAGCAGCTTGCGGAGACAAGCTCCTTAAGGTTATCATCGAGACCTGCTACCTCACAGAGGACGAGAAGGTAGAGCTCTGCAAGATCGTTACAGATGTTAAGGCTGATTACATCAAGACATCTACAGGCTTTGGAACAGCAGGTGCTACTCTTGCAGACATCGAGCTCTTTAAGAAGAACATCGGTCCTGACGTTAAGATCAAGGCAGCCGGCGGAATCCGCACAATCGAGGATGCTCTTGCTTATGCAGAGGCAGGATGCAGCCGTATCGGTTCATCCAAGGTTGCTCCTCTTATCGCAGCCAAGTATGGACTTTAATCCGTAAATATAGCATTTAAAAGCCCCCGACCACATGGCCGGGGGCTTATTTTGACTAAAATGAATTATCTGTCATCCATCTTTACATATTCTTTTCTCGGTTCTATTGCCATGTATGCAGGACGGATGATCTTACCATTGTTGGCAAGCTCTTCCATTCTGTGAGCACTCCATCCGACTATCCTTGCGATGGCAAAGATTGTAGGATAAAGCTCTTCAGGAAGGTCAAGCATTCTGTAAACAAAGCCCGAATAGAAGTCGACGTTGGCGGATACGCCCTTGTACATGGTGCGCTCGCCGGCAATAAGCTCAGGTGCAAGTCTCTCAACCAGCTCGTAAAGAGCAAGCTCATCTTCCATTCCCTTCTCAACTGCAAGCTTTTGTACAAAACTCTTAAGGATAACAGCTCTCGGATCAGACTTTGAATAGATGGCATGTCCGATACCGTAGATAAGTCCTGCCTTATCAAAGGCCTGCTTATTCAGGATCTTATCAAGGTATGCCTTAACCTCTTCCTCATCCTTCCAGTCCTTAACATTAGCCTCAATGTCGTCAAACATATGAACAACCTTGATGTTGGCGCCACCGTGTCTTGGTCCCTTTAAGGATCCGATGGCCGCAGCGATAACAGAATAGGTGTCGGTCATACTCGAGCTCACAACATGAGTTGTGAAGGATGAATTGTTACCACCGCCATGCTCCATGTGAAGCACAAGGCATATATCAAGAAGCTTGGCCTCAAGCTCAGTATACTGGCTATCGGGACGCAGCAGATAAAGGATAGTCTCTGCTGTAGAAAGCTCCTCCTTGGGCGGGTGGATAATGAGGGAATTGCCCTCGTGGTAATGGTTGTATGCATGATACCCGTAAATAGCCAGAAGCGGGAACATACTTATAAGCTGCAGCGACTGTCTCAGAACATTAGGAAGCGAAACATCATCTGCAAGATCATCGTAGGAATAAAGAGTCAGCACACTCCTTGCCAGAGTGTTCATCATGTCACGGCTCGGAGCCTTCATGATAACATCTCTTACAAAGCTGGGTGGAAGTGACTTATAGATTCCAAGGAGCTTCTCGAACTCAAAAAGCTCTTTTCCCGTAGGAAGCTTATCAAACAGGAGAAGATAAGCACATTCCTCGAAGGCAAACCTGTTCTCCTTAACAGCTGATTCCACCAGCTTGTGTACATCATATCCTCTGAAATATATCTCACCGTCTGCAGGAACTTCCTTGCCATCTACTGTCTTTTTGGCAATGATCTCTGAAATTCTGGTGAGTCCGGTAAGTACGCCCTTACCGTTAAGGTCTCTTAAACCTCTTTTAACATCGTATTTAACAAATAGCTCGTTTTCAATGAGATCTGCTTCCCTTGAAAGCTTGGAAAGCTCAATAATCTCGGGTGTGTTTTCTGAGTAATACCCCTTGCCTAGATCCATACGCACCTCCGTTATTTATTAAATCAGATTCCAAGAAAGGCCTTAACTGCTCCCTCCATTTCTGTTCTGTCGACAACAGTCTTGTGTCTTATCTCAGCATTTCTGATGCTTGATACTGCTGCAGGAATTTCTACTCCTGAAACTTCTGAAAGCTCATCAGCAAGTTCAAAATCATCCTTGCTCTCGTCGTTCCTTCCAAGAGCTGTCATTACGCTTCTTGTAAACTTGTATGGGCTTGCTGTTGAAGCAATGACTGTAACAGTCTTATCTCCTGTTTCACTCTTGTATTTATTATACACCGAAGCAGCTACTGCTGTGTGTGTATCAATGAGATATCCTGATTTTTCAAAAAGATCTTTTATTGTAGCGAATGTCTCTTCTTCTGTTGCAAATCCGCCGTAGAAGTCAGAGAGCTTTTCTTTCATAGCATCTGTTATCTCATACTTGCCTTCTTTGGTGAGTTTCTCCATGTATGCAGCATCTGCTTCAGAGTTATCACCTGCGATGTGGTAGATAAGTCTCTCAAGGTTTGATGAGATAAGAATGTCCATTGAAGGTGAGCTTGTAAGTACAAACTCACGGTTTCTGTCGTACTCACCTGTCTGGAAGAAGTCGAACAGAACCTTGTTTGAGTTTGATGCGCAGATCAGCTTGGCGATCGGCACACCCATCTTGCTCGCATAGTAAGCAGCAAGAATGTTACCGAAGTTACCTGTTGGAACAACTACATTTATAGCGTCATCGTCTGCTATTCTGCCCTCCTTAAGGAGTCTTGAATATGCATATACGTAGTAAACGATCTGAGGAACCAGTCTTCCAATGTTGATGGAATTGGCTGATGAGAACTGGAAGCCCTTTGAATCCATAACACTTCTGAGTTCTGCGTCTGTAAAGATCTTCTTAACACCGTTCTGGGCGTCATCGAAGTTACCTTCAATACCGATTACACAGGTGTTGTCACCCTTCTGAGTAACCATCTGCTGTTCCTGGATGGGGCTTACGCCGTGTTTAGGATAAAAGACAATGATCCTTGTGCCGGGTACATCTGCAAATCCTGCAAGTGCTGCCTTACCTGTATCTCCACTGGTCGCTGTCAAAATAACGATCTCATTCTTAACTGCATTCTTCTTGGCAGCTGTTGTCATGAGATATGGAAGGATTGAAAGAGCCATATCCTTGAAAGCGATTGTTGATCCGTGATAGAGCTCTAAGAAGTATGCTCCGCCTGCCTCTGATAAAGGAGCAATCTCCTCTGTATCAAACTTAGAATCATAGGCGTGAGAAATGCAGTACTTAAGCTCTTCTTCAGTGTAATCAGTAAGAAGCAGTTTCATTACTTCATAAGCTGTTTCCTGATATGAAAGGGATGCAATCTCCCTGAGTGATTTCTCAAGATGTGGGATGTGATTTGGAACGTAGAGTCCACCGTCAGGCGCAAGACCGCGCAGAATAGCCTCTGATGCCTTTATACTCCACTTATCTCCTCTGGTGCTTGAATACAAAACTTCCTTGGGCATTGGTTCTCCTCCATTTTGACACGTAGATATAAATTCATATAAAATGAATGTATAAAAACAAATTTTCACTAAAGTATACCATAATACTGCATCATTTGGGGAGTAAAATGAGCAAAAAAAATTATATTGGTGTATATTCGACTTTTCTAAAAGACGGAACTCCTTCCTACAGAGCTTCCATAACGTATTTCGGCAAGCATATCTCCCTCGGAAGCTACAGCAAGATCACAAAAGCTTCAAGAGCTTATAAGGAGGCTGCTGCCGTTCTTGAAAACAGCGCCCTTGATATCTCCTCCTATAAAAAAGATATGGCACTTGGCTTTGACAAATTCGTATCCCTTATAAACTACAGAGATAAGGGCATGTATATATCTAATCCCATTTACCTTGAAAAGAAATATTTCCTGTATTACTTGTCACCAACACAGGTTCTTAAGTTTGATATTGACGACCTCTTCTACTACTCATCCCACAAGATCATGCAAAGAGGGACTCACCTGTTTGTGGCAGACTACGGAAGTCAGTTGTCAATCCGTGAGCGCTACGGCATAAAGAGCTATGCAGTGGAAGGCAGAGACTACCGCTTCGCAAACGACGACCCTTGTGATTTCCGTTACGAGAACATCATCATCTTGAACAGGTATCGTGGAGTCAGACAGTTTGCGGAAAAAGGCTTTTTAAAGTACAAAGCAGTAATTCATGTTAAGAGCAACTACGTTGTCGGCAAGTACAATACTGAGTCTGAGGCAGCAATTGCCTATAATAAAGCTGCAGATATCCTGATAAAAAACGGTGTCAAAAAAGCTTTTCAGCTAAACTACGTGGAGGATTTATCCCCCTCACAGTACGCAGATATCTATATGAACACAAAGATTTCTCCAAAGATATACGAAATAAAGCGTTAAAGACGTAAAAGTTGTATACTTATATTATGAAAAAAACAGATACCGGGAAACTGAAAATGATGCTCAGAAAAGATGCTGTAAGGCTCGTTGTAGTCCTTTTAGCTGCTTTTCTTATGGCCATGAATATCAATTCCTTTGTAAACGCCGGAGGACTTTACCCCGGAGGAGCTACGGGAATTGCTATTATCATTCAACGTATTGCTCTTAAATACTGGGGCTTATCTATTCCATACACCCCTGTAACAGTTCTTTTAAACGCGATTCCCGTGTACATTGGTTTTAAGTATATCGGAAAGAGGTTCACCCTCTTCTCTCTGGTCATGGTAGTAACAAACGGTTTCTTCGTCGATTTACTACCGGATTACGCTGTAACTCAGGATCCGCTTCTCGTCGCAGTATTCGGAGGACTTTTAAACGCCATCGCAATAACCATGTGCCTCGAGGTTGATGCAACCAGCGGCGGAACAGACTTTATTTCCATATTCCTGTCGCAGAAAAAGGGCGTCGATGCTTTTCCCTACATACTGGCCGGAAACGTTGTGATCCTCAGTATCGCAGGTGTTCTGTTCGGTCTTGATAAAGCTCTTTATTCAATGATATTCCAGTATGTTACAACCACAGCTCTCCATGCGCTGTACAGAACTTATCAGCAAAGGACACTTTTTATCATCACCGATATGCCCGACAGAGTCTGTTCAATGATCTATTCCGTCTGCGGACACGGAGCGACGCTGATTGACGGCGAAGGCTCTTTTGCCCACAAGAATAAAAAGATCGTGTACTCCATCGTAAGTGCAGCGGACACCAGAAAAATAATCCCAAAGATACGCGAAATTGATCCGAATGCTTTTATCAATTCCATAAGGACCGAGGAGATCACCGGTAACTTCTATATGAGACCGAGAGACTAATAAAAAAGAGATGCTTCCATCACGGAAACATCTCTTTTATTATGGATTATTTGTTCAGTTTTTCTTCCTGTTTCTTTTTATGCTTAGCATACATCTCTCTTCCGGCTTCACCAAAAAGTGCTATGAGAAGCAGCCACCACAGTCCCATCTTTTCTTCCTTGACATTATCTTCAAGAACGCCCTTGGCTGATGCTTCATCCTCAATATTTACATACGCCTGATTCTCATCCTCTGTGAACTCTCCGGTCTCAGTTTCTACCGTTTCTGCAAGCGCCACTCCACCATCCTCGATGGTAGTGGTCTCACCCGTTGCGGATTCTTGTGCAATTCCTTCAGCAACATCTCCGGTTACTGTCTCTTCTGCGCCTGCTGCCAATGCATTCTCGGAAGCCTGGCGTGCTGCACGTCTCTGATCAACTGCCGCAGGTGCTGCTTCCTGTACAGGGGTTTCTGCTGTAGCTTCTGCTACAGTGGCTGCAGGTGCTGTAGGTGCTGCAGGTGTTCTACTTGCAGCTGCGCTCGTTATCACAGCTTCAGCTACCGCTCCGGCTACTCCGTCTGAAATCGTGACAGACACTGGGCGTCTCGGGTTGAGACGAAGAAGTGTATTATCAAGATCCGTCTTGGCCTGGCCAAAACCTTCTTTAAGCTTATCGAGGTTCTTCTGAGCAGTCTCAACCTTCGCATTGGACTCTTCGAGCATACCATCCAGCTCGGTAAGTACCTCTCTCACGGTCATCTTATTGAGCTCATTTGCCTTCTCCGCGCTGACTTCAATTCCAAAGTATGATGCTACATCATCAACTCCAAGAGCCTTGGTCGCAAGTACAGACCTCTTCTTCTGGCTCTTCAAATCGTTTATCGCTTCGCTTAAGGTATCAGCCTCATACTGAGCTATCTGTACAGCCTGCTGGGCTTTTGCTGTCGCATTCTCAAATCCGGCATACTTACCTGCAAGTTCTGCCGCATTGCCGGCAGCGGTGGCATTTCCATTTATAAATGCATTGAGTGCCCGGCTTTCCTCAACGAGATGTTCTACCTTCTCGCTTCCAAGTCGATTCATTGTTGCCTTTGCATAATTGTTCTTGTCATTTGTCGTATAGTTAACAACATTATGATCAGCACCGACAACCAGGCAGTTAGCATTATGGAAAAGATTGTTCTGGTTCTGGGAAATCTTATCCACTGCTGCTCCGGAATCCTTCAAAGTCATGGTTCCATCGGCATTTACTACAACTTCGCCGGATGCGATCATCTCATTTATTTCAGCTGTAACCTTATAGACTCGCTCTCCATCCACATTAAATGCATAGACATCAAGGATGCCATCTTTGGTTTTCTCTTTTATTTCATTTGTTTTGCCTATCAAGCCAGGATATTTTTGTGTGAGATACTTGTTGGCTGCAATCTCATCTTCGGTCTTTTCATATACGACGATTACATTTCCGTTACTAGCTCTTGCACCATCCTGCCAGTTATCATTAACAAATGTTTTCTCAGCACTATCCCAGTTAAAGTACTTTTTGCCCTGAACTATCTCACCGTCATCATTTCTGTAGTAGAATGTAACCTTAGCTGCATTACATTCCTGTTTATCAAAGGACTTGATCTTTTCATCATTATCATTTCCGTCCTTCATGTACTGCCACTTGATCTCGTATCCTTCACCCCTTACCACATCAATTCCAAGTCTCTGTGTAAGGAAATAGTTCTCAACAACCTGCTCCATTACAGCACGGTTCTTCTTGATGTCACCACCTATCTTGCCAGCCCAGTTATCGCCACTTGCCTGTTTAAGAGCATCGGCATCAATTGCATCATCAAGCTTATCTCCCACAAGTTCAAGAGCTCCTGCCAGATTATCGACTTTCTGCTGTGCAGCATCGATATCTTTCTGAGCCTCAGCAGTCTTATCTTCGGCGCTCTTAATCTTATCGCCGAATTCCTTCTCAGCCTGCTCCATTTTCTCTTCAGCGGCCTTAAGGTTTGCTGATGCAGCTTCGTACTGCTTGGTGAGGTTATCATAGAACTCTTTCATTGCATCAAGAGTTGACTTGGTATCCTGCACAAGCTTGTCGAGATCTTCATACGCCTTATTTGCTTCTTCAGGTGTCTGAGCTTCTTTAATGGATTCAATGAGAGCATCTGCTTTTTCCTGTGTCTCTATGGAATCCTGAACCATATGCTCAGCCTTCTCTGTAGCATACTTTACATCTTCGAATGCAGCCTTAGCTTCATTCTCCATATCCTGCTCATAAACAGAAGCCTGCTTGTCAGCTGCGCCGGCATCATTAAGATCCTGCTTAACCTCTGTGGCTTTTTCAGATGCAGCATCAAGAGAAGACAGTGCCGAGGGATCATTCTCACCATCGTTGACTACTGCATTTGCAGCTTCTATAACCTTGTCTATTGCTTTATCTGCTTCAGTTTTCTTAGTCGCATCTAATCCGGCTGCTTCTCCGGCAACAGCTGCGTTTTCAGAAGAAAGGATCTCTTCTACTGCAGCACCGGCTTCTACCTTAGCACTCTGAAGTTCGCCTTCAGATGCATCTGTAGTTTCTCCTGCAGCTGCATCAGCAACAACCTGAGCCTGCTCTTCTGCTTCCTGCGTAACTGCAGGAGCTTCGGCCTCAGTCGCACCTACTTCACTCTCAGTTGTTGTATCCGGGAATTCTTCAGGTGGAGCTGTAGCCTCGCCGTTTGCATACGCAGTAACCGGCGTTGCAAGAGCCATCATCGCCGAGATTCCGACTGTAAGAGCAGAAACCAACTTTTTGTTTTTGAGATCTTTCTTCATCATAGTAATTTACCTCACCCCTAAAAAACTGTTATGCCTCTGAATCCGCATCAACTCCGATTTGCTCAAACAAATACTCAAGTACATCAGATGTGAACTTTTTAGCCTTGAAGGCAACAGACTTTTTGCTTCCTACTTCCTGATCTTCTCTGACTGCCTCTGAGTACATGATCATTGTCTCTGTAACTACGATCATGTCTCTTCCTACAAGATTGGGTACTCGCTTATCGATTGTGATAGCGATTCCCAGAGGACTGACGTTCTTAACCTGTCCGTAAAACTTCTCCAGAGTCTGTCTGTCAACGATAACACTGTTTGCCAAAAATTCAATTCTGTTGATACTTCTGCGTTCTTCCATGTTTACCCCCTGTTATCCAGTATTATTTTTATTTGTCTTTGGTGAAATAAAAAAGGGACGCATATGCATCCCTTAATTTTTGAATTATCAGCCCCCCGAAGATATGCGCCCCACTTTGTCGGCGTATTTGATACTGTAAATTCTTCTGAGGGATTCATTGATTCTCTCTTCGCTGATGTTACCGTCCTGAACCTCTGCCAGTAAGCCAGCGTATGCCTCTTCAAAATTTTCAGGAATGTATATCATATCTGCTCCAGCCTTAATGGCTGCTATAGCAGCATCTTTCGATGTGTAATACTCAGTAACTGCTTTTTCATTCAAAGGAGCTGTTATAACTATTCCGTTAAATCCAAGTGCTCCTCTAAGTTCATCCTCCACGATCTTATCTGAAAGACAAGCCGGTGTGTTGTCTCCGGTAAGTTCCGGGAGTGAAATGTTTGATACCATCATTGCTCCGATTCCGGAATCAATGGCGTTTTTGAAAACCTCATACTCTCCTATGACTAGATCTTCTCTTGTGGCTTCACTAGTTGCCATTCCCGAAGCCGTATCGCCTTTTAGCGGGAACAGATATCCGCAGGAAGTAACTCCTGCATCCTGCATACCTGTCATATAAGCGCTTGTCAGCTCTTTTACCGTATCTATGTCAGCTCCGAACAACGCTTCTTCAGATACTTCCATATCAGGCGTTATTGCGAAATTGAAACCGTTCTTAAATAGTTCAGAACCTGCTTTATTGCCGGCATTCATCGATGTTTCCGTATCGGTTATCTCTGCATCCGGCTCAGTCCCCAAAGTGGTCTTAACCGAATCTGCCGCAGCCGATTGTTCCGAAAGGATGGTGAATATCGGATACTTACTCATCGTAGCTGTGGTCTCCAGCATCTCTTTTATCTGATCTGTAGACTTTATATTCTTGGGAGCATATATCACTCCGCCAACTGCGTATGATGCAAGAGCTTCCTGTGTACCGGTTCCTGCCTTGACAGCTGTATCAACTCCCGTCAGCTGCTCAGGCGTAACCAGGAAAAGACCTGCCACCTTATCCTCTAAAGTCATCTCCGAGAGAATATTTCCGAGCACCTCGTCCATCAGTTCTTCTTCGGTGTATTCCTGTACTTCTTCCGTTTCCTCAGGAGTTTCTATTACTGCAGGCTCAGAAGATACCTCTTCTGTTGCCTCCACTGTAGCCTCTTCTGCAGCAGGCTTGCTGCCCAAAGCTTTCCTCAGCATGTGAATGCCGAATATCAGGAGTCCTAATACTACTACAACGATCACACCCAAGGTTATATATGCAGCCATCTGGCTCTTTTTTCTACGCGCTCTGCGAGCCAGTCGCTTCTCATCAAAGTCCTGTTCGTCAAATCGTGCCATCTGTTTCCCCATTCAAACTTTTTTCTCATATATATGATAGCACAAATTTAGCACTGCGCATATATAAAGCAAGCATGACGTTTTTTGACTTTGGATTCCTATATGCGCGCAAAAATCGAGGGCAGAAGCTTCATCCATATTACCTGCTTCTGCCCTTATGCCGAGTACTCATCAAATTCAATTGTTATTACGTCCAACGGACTAATCCTCCAATTCTCAGCCTCATCGTTCCATTAACTTTTGCATTCATATGCTGTGGTTGCAAGGTGGAGATATTGTCATAACCACTAATCATGTACTTGAAGTGCTGTAGTTCTGATACTTACTTTCTTTCTAACTAAATACTTCTAAAAACTTTTTATAAAACTAACTTAGTATGCTGGTGGAGTGTACCATCCTTTCCTTGAATATTTTAATTACCTATCCCTTTGGAGTGTACCTGCCTTTCTTTCTCCCCGGCTCTGTTTGTTCTATATACCTGGGGCGAAGTATTTTCGATATCTTATAAGTATCTCTTGATGGTTTTATTATATTCACAGCCCTCTAATTTGTCAATACATTTTTTAATATTCTGGTGATTATTTAGAAACTATCGTTTAAATTGTAGTATTTTCTGTTATTTATTCTAATTGTATATTCTTTTTGTACAATTCTGTAAATAAAAGAACTGCTACATCAAAGCCTTGATATAGCAGTTCAAATATTATGTCAATTCAGATTTGATAAATTAGTCAAGGGGATATTTGTCAGTCAATTTTTTAATAATTGCTCTTGCTTCGTCGTTCTTCTCACCCTTGTTCTTGATAACAATTGCGATAGCCTCTGCGATCTGATCCATATCCTCAGTGTTCATGCCTCTTGTGGTTACAGCAGGTGTTCCGAGTCTTATACCGCTTGTAACAAATGGAGACTGCTGCTCGTTGGGAATTGTGTTCTTGTTGGCTGTGATATGTGCATCGTCAAGCCAGGCTTCAACTTCTTTTCCTGTAAGACCAAAGTTTGTGAGGTCGATGAGCATAAGGTGGTTATCTGTTCCGCCTGATACAATCTTGATTCCACGGCTCATAAGTCCGTTGCAAAGAGCCTTTGCATTGTCGATAATGTTCTGAGCGTACTGTTTGAATTCAGGTGAAAGAGCCTCTTTGAAGCAGATAGCCTTAGCTGCTACTACATGCTCAAGTGGTCCGCCCTGGATACCAGGGAATACAGCCTTGTTGAACTTGTACTTATCCTGAGCTTCCTGATTCCAAAGGATAAGTCCTCCTCTTGGTCCACGAAGAGTCTTGTGAGTTGTTGTGGTTACAACATCTGCGTATGGGAATGGGCTTGGATGAAGTCCTGCTGCAACAAGTCCTGCAATGTGAGCCATATCTACCATGAGAACTGCTCCGCAGGCATCTGCTGCTTCTCTGAATTTTTTAAAGTCAATTGTTCTGCAGTAAGCTGAAGCACCTGCGATGATGAGCTTGGGCTTATGTTCTACTGCAAGCTTGTACATATTGTCGTAATCAAGAATTCCGTTATCATCTACACCATAAGGAACAATGTTGTAGTATGTTCCGGAAATATTGGCGCTGCTTCCGTGGGTAAGATGTCCGCCCTGTTCAAGGTCCATACCCATGATAGTGTCGCCGGGCTTAAGGAGTGCAAACTGAACAGCCAGATTTGCCTGAGCTCCTGAGTGAGGCTGAACGTTAACGTAGTCGCAGTGGAACAGCTCTTTTGCTCTTTCTCTTGCTATGTTCTCAACCTTATCTACAACATAGCAGCCGCCATAGTATCTTTTCCCCGGGAGACCCTCGGCGTATTTGTTTGTAAGCGGACTTCCCATAGCTGACATAACAGCCTTGCTGGTCCAGTTCTCTGATGCGATCAGCTCGATGTGGTCATTCTGGCGAGCTACTTCTTCCTCGATCAGGGAAGCAATTTCCGGGTCAACCTTCCTAACTTCTTCCAATGAATACATTTACCAAATCCTCCTGAATCTTTACATAAGACTTTACGCATTTACAGTTTAATGCGTTAAAGCAACATCCCCGTTATAGTATCATACTCTCTCTAAAAATTCTATAGTTTTTATGCTACAATTTAATACGAAAATATTTCGATTGGGGGATGAGCATGTATTACTGTATAGTTAACCCTTCTGCCAGATCCGGCAAAGGAAAAGATATCTGGGAATTACTTGAAAAGAAATTCATAGAAAAAGGTCTTGAGTACAGAGCTGTATTTACCAAGGGACCCGGGCATGCGACAAAACTTGCAAACAGCCTTACCGAGCCCAAGTCTTCAGACAGTGATGCAGATTCACCGATCAAACTCATTGTCCTTGGCGGAGACGGAACTCTGAACGAAGTCATAAACGGGATACAGAATTTCGAGAAAACTCTCGTGGGCTACATACCCATCGGCTCCAGCAATGATTTTGCAAGGGACTTGTCATTTCCAAAAAAGCTCGATGACCTGATCGCACAGATCCTAAAGGCCGAAAATGTAAGGACGCTGGATCTTGGAAAGCTCACCTATAACTCAATGTCCAGGGAGACTTCAAGACTTCATGAGGATCGCATATCAGTCACAAGGCTCTTTGACGTCAGTGCAGGAATCGGATTCGATGCTGCAGTATGTGAACAGGCTCTCTCATCAAATACCAAGAATTTCCTCAACAAGATAGGGCTTGGCAAACTCACCTACGGCTCCATCGCTTTAAGACAGCTCTTTGGCGCCGAGAAAGTAGCCTGTGAGATAACCCTTGATGGCAAAAAGACAATTCGCCTAAATCGCTTTATCTTTATAGCAGCCATGGTTCATCACTACGAGGGCGGAGGTTTTAAGTTTGCTCCGGGTGCTGATCTCACCGACGGAAAGTTTGATCTTGTCTATGCCGGCGATATGCCATCAGCCAAGATGCTCCTTGCGCTTCCTTTATCCTTTATAGGTCACTACTTCTGGATAAAAGGCATTGGACATCACGTTGTTCAGAAGGTATCCATAAAGACACAAAAGCCGCTGTGGGTTCATACAGACGGAGAAGTATCAGTTAAGTCTGACCATATAACTTTCGAGTGCCTTAAGCAAAAACTCAGAATGATGAATTAATAAAAAAGCTCCCTGCTTGTTCTTAAGCAGGGAGTTTTAATTTAATCCAGGTTATATCGAACTGCCACTCTCTCTTCCTGCCTTGAGCAGAAGTTCTCGAGAAATGGTGAGTGATAAAATACCATATAGAATATTGTTGCCATGATGAAGGCTGTGATCACATCATATACAGAATGCTGTTTGATAAACATTGTAGAGAGAATAATTGAAATGCCAATAAGATCACTTACTATCTTGGCTGCCTTATTGCATCTCTTGCAGTGGTGAACAGCAATCATTGTTCCGAGTGAGTTATATACATGGATGCTGGGCCAAAGGTTTGCCGATGAATCCGTACTGTATATTATCTGCACAAGGTGTGTAAATACATTGTCCCTTGGCATCACTACAGGTCTTAAGTGGTGCATATTCGGAAACAGTGTTGATACGACAAGGAACACTGTCATTCCGGTTGCCAGGAAAATGAAATTCTTGTAATAGTCCTCAACTTCAAACGAGAAAAGGAAAAACAAGAGTGTCAATGATACATACAAAAACCATGTATAGTAAGGTAAAACAAAAACTTCTACAAATGGGATCACGTCATCGACAGCTGTATGTATGATTGAATAGTGTGTAAATGTGTGCTTCTCGATGGCAATAAACCAAATCATATAGATGGGCGCATAAATCAGGATAGGCAGGGCAAGATGCAAAATATCGGCCATCCATGCCTTATCTACCGTCCTTCCGGCCCACTTTTCGTATTTCTTTTTCATAATATTCCTCAATAACAAATTCTAGCCAAAACACAATGATGAAGTTTATTCTAGCACTTTAAACGGTGATGTAAATCATCAGAATCACCATAAAATATGCTAAATAGCGTTAAGTTTTAGGAAAATTATCCATTAGTTGAAGTGGAAAATCTTCTGTAATAACTTATATCCGGCCAGTGTGATCTTTCTTCCTCCCTTGCCGGGCAGATAGATGTAAGTACCCTCAATACTGTATCTGATCTTGGTATAGAGCAGGAAATTCTTCTCTTTTATGTAGTCAAGGAGCTCCTGTCTCTTGGCCAGATTCTCTTTTGTATCCTCTGTGATCAAAAGAACTGATGAAATAGCTGTTATTATCTCGAGATAATTGAACATATATTTATGGCGCTCTCTCTGTGAACGGATCATGCCATAGTTCTCTACATAATAATCAACCATGAGCTTGTTGACCTTGAGCTGCTGATCTATACGGGAGAGCATGATCTGCTGATTAACCGACTGATCTTCTCTTCCGATGTAGTAATAGTAGAAGTTCACATCAAGGTAGTACATGTTCTTAACAAAAGGAAGCGGATTAAACACGTAAATATTATCTACATAGAAGGTATGCTCAGGAAGCTTAAGTCCGCACTGTCTAAGAAGCTTGGTCCTGTAAATAACCGAATGCATAAGAAGGTAATGTCCCTTTGGAGTTCTCTTTACATCCTTCCAGGTAAAGAGCTGTTCAATGGGGAACATTGACTTATAGCGCATTACCTTGTGGCGCTTCTCTCCGACTTTGTTGTATACGAAGTTACTGATAAGAAGATCAAGCTGCTTATCACCGCCTGCAAGCTCAGCAAGGGTGCTGAGTATCTTTCTGTATGCAATCTCTTTTACCCAGTCATCGGAATCCACAACCTTAAAGAAAAGTCCTGTGGCATTCTCAATACCGGTATTAACAGCTGAACCGTGTCCGCCGTTGGGCTTGTGGATAGCTCTGCAGATTGTGGGATACTTAGCCTCATACTGGTCTGCTATCTCTGCTGTTCTGTCCTTGGAACCGTCATCAACAATGAGGATCTCAACCTCTTCCCCGCCAACTAGCAGTGAGTCGATGCACTTCTCCATATAATCCTGTGAATTGTAACAAGGTACTGCAATTGATAATAACTTCATTGATTAACTCCTTAATCTGGTACTCTCAAATTTCTCCATGGTAGTAAGGCAGGTGCGAAGGTCATTGTATCTGTCATACACATCTCCCTCATTGACCACAACTCCGACCGAAAGGGCCATGATATCAATCATATCATTTGTTATTATTGGCCTTAGTTTAGCTAAAATGTCGTTCTTCTCAGATGCAAGATCCGCATCCATAAACTGAATGACCAGCGGATCAAGGTTCAGCTCCTGAGCTTCCTCATCCACACTCTTTTCCATGATAACGGATTTCTCGGTGGGTTTGAAGTTGAACATAGGCTTCTTGGCCGGCTGCTTCTCAGGTTCTTTTTCCGGTTCTTCTAAAGGCTTTGGTGTAACCACCCTTTCTGATCTGTCATCTGTGGGAGTTACCTTTTCAAACCTCATCTTCTGTTTGACATCCGGATACTTGTCTCTGTCAACCTCCGACATGAACATATCAAGAGGTCTTACATAAACCTTGTAATCTCCGTACAAAGCCTGATACACTACCATCTCTTCTCTGGTCTCGGAATGAATTGCGATGGTAAGGACCTGGTACATATTGCCCTTAAAATGTCTGTAAATCTCTTGTGGTCTTGGTCTGTCTGCCATAAACACCCCTCTTTGTGGCCCCCGGCCACACGTTTATATAGTATAATTCAACATTTGCACATTTTCAAATATCTTTTATCCGGCACTTCTCTTGGAAGTGGAGCCAATGATCACCATCTCCACGCTGATGATGTAATCCAGTTTGCCGGACTTTACCGCTTCATCGTTGGATGCACATAATTCAAGCGCATCCTTAAGCTGCTTGTATGAATAGCTCCTGGCCCAGTTCTGATACTTGCCAACAAGGAATGGCGCCAGCTTAAGCGATGATGCTATCTGTCCCTTATCCCTTCGGTTGTCTGTCATCTCTTTTACCTGAAGCATCAGATTAAACTGTCTTGTGATAAGAGAAAGTATCTTGGCCGGTGGTTCCTTGAGTGCCAGAAGATCATAGTAGAGTTCCATGGCTCTCTTCTGGTCCTGAGCAGAAATAGCATCTGTCATGGCAAAGATCCGGCTGGTAAGATAGTTAGCGCATACACTCTCTATGTCTGCTTCGGTTATCTCATTTCTGTCTATGCAGTAGCAAACAAGCTTTTCAATTTCAGTTGCTATGTTTGACATGTCAGTACCCACGCGATCTATAAACACTGCCTGAGCTCTTGGAGATATGGTTTTTCCGTCCTGGGCGAACTTAGACTTTATCCACCTCATCAGTGTCTCATCGCTCTGCACATCACAGTCAATCTCAAATCCGAGTTTACTTACCGCCTTGTAGATGTCTTTTCTCTTATCTACTTCCTTCTCCACAAAGATAAAAAGTGTTGTATCGGACGGCTCCTTAAGATACTCGGCAAGTTCCGGGCATCCGTTTTTAAAAAAGCCGCTGTCCTGGACGAGAATAACTCTCTTATCAGCAAGAAACGGCATAGTCTGCGCCATATCTATGATCTGTCCCGGAATATTGCCATCGCCTTCATACCTGTTAAAGTTCATGGACGTTTCATCGCATCCAAGAGCCTTTAAGAGTTTGTCCCTGTTCTGAAGACGAAGATAAGCCTCTTCACCATATATAAGGTAGCAGGGCTTAAAATTTCCGCTGGCAATATCATCATTTAATTGTTTTTGTTTAGCCGGAAAATCCGTAGTTTTTGCTGCCATCTAAAAACACACCTCGTTTTCTATGTTAACATAATTGGTCTTTTTTTGATATACTAGATGAGCGCATAATTTTCTTTTAATAAGTTGAGGAAACACTATATGTTGATACATGGCCTTCAAAAAATGACACTTCTTGATTATCCGGAGAATGTCGCCTGTACCGTGTTTTTTGGCGGATGCGATCTAAGGTGTCCATATTGTCACAACTTTGAGCTGGTAGACGGCACAGCGGAGCCGATCATGGATGACGAGGAGTTCTTTTCCTTCCTAAAGAAAAGAGTAGGACTCCTTGACGGTGTTGCCATTACAGGAGGAGAGCCTCTTCTTCGCAAGGATCTGCCTGAGTTTATCAGAAAGATCAAGGAACTTGGCTTTAAGGTCAAACTTGATACCAACGGGAATCATCCGGACGAGCTTAAAGCTCTTTTAGATAAAGGGCTTGTTGATTACGTGGCCATGGATATCAAGAATTCTCTTCCAAAATATGCCGTGACAATAGGTCTTCCTGATTTTGATACTTCAAATATTGAAAGAAGCATCAAAATCATCATGGACAGTAGCGTTTCCTATGAGTTTAGAACCACAGTGGTAAAAGAGCTTCACGACGATTCTTCGTTTGAAGCTATCGGAAAAATGATTAGAGGTGCTTCTCATTATTACCTACAAGCATTTGTGTCAAGAGAAACTGTTCCAAATAAAAATCTCTCCTCTCCGGATCCCGAAGAGATGGACAGGTATCTGAAAATCGCCCAAAAATATGTGCCGGGCGCACAGCTGCGTGGAATGTGATTTTTTGACTACAAACCACAATATATTGTGTTTATGCTTTTTTGTTTATCTATATATTGACAGAAGGATTTCGTTGTGCTATCCTTGTTTTATCGAAAGTGCCAAGGCAATTGGCACTTTTAATTTCAGAAAATCTTATGGTTAGTTTTGTTTAAGGGGGTTTCTTATGTATCAGGTTGTAAAAAGAGACGGAACAGTTGCGGAATTTAATATATCCAAGATTTCAGCTGCTATAACCAAGGCCTTTGTGGCTCTTGAGAAGGATTATCACTCAAGCGTGATCGATCTCATCGCCCTCAGAGTTGCTTCAGACTTCGAGAGCAAGGTAAAAGACGGTAAGATCACCGTAGAAGAAATTCAGGACAGCGTTGAGAAGGTCCTTTCAGAGGCAGGCTATTCAGATGTATCCAAGGCATACATCCTCTATCGTAAGCAGCGTGAAAAGGTTCGTAACGTAAACTCTGCCCTCCTTAACTATAAAGACCTCGTTGATGATTATCTCAAGATCAACGACTGGAGAGTTAAAGAGAATTCAACAGTTACATATTCTGTAGGAGGACTTATCCTCTCTAATTCGGGTGCGATCACAGCTAATTACTGGCTTTCAGAAGTTTATGATGAAGAGATTGCAAACGCTCACAGAAGCGCTGCCATCCACATCCATGACCTCTCAATGCTCACAGGTTACTGCGCAGGCTGGAGTCTTAAGCAGCTCATTCAGGAAGGTCTAGGCGGAGTTCCCGGCAAGATCACATCTTCACCTGCAAGCCACCTCTCTACCCTCTGCAACCAGATGGTTAACTTCCTTGGAATCATGCAGAATGAATGGGCAGGCGCTCAGGCATTCTCATCATTTGATACATATCTTGCACCTTTTGTTAAGGTGGACAACCTCTCTCAGAAAGAGGTTAAACAGTGCATCCAGTCCTTCGTATACGGCGTAAATACACCTTCACGTTGGGGAACACAGGCTCCATTCTCAAATATCACACTTGACTGGACCGTTCCTAATGACCTTAAGAACCTCAACTGTATCGTAGGCGGAAAAGAGCTCGACTTCACATACGGTGATTGTCAGCACGAAATGGATATGGTAAACAAGGCATTCATCGAGATCATGATCGAAGGAGATGCCAACGGACGTGGATTCCAGTATCCTATCCCTACATATTCAATAACGCGCGATTTCGATTGGAGCGAGACAGAGAACAACAAGCTCCTGTTTGAAATGACAGCTAAGTATGGTACTCCATACTTCTCAAATTACATCAACTCAGACATGGAGCCTTCAGATGTTCGTTCCATGTGCTGCAGACTTCGTCTCGACCTCAGAGAGCTTCGTAAAAAATCCGGCGGATTCTTCGGTTCAGGTGAGTCAACAGGTTCTATCGGTGTTGTTACCATCGATATGCCTCGTATTGCTTATCTTTCAAAGGACGCTGATGAGTTCTACAAGAGACTTGATCACCTTATGGATGTTGCAGCACGAAGCCTCCACACCAAGAGACAGGTTATCACCAAGCTCCTTGATCAGGGTCTTTACCCTTACACAAAGAGATACCTTGGATCCTTCTCAAACCACTTCTCAACCATCGGCCTTATCGGCATGAACGAAGTTGGTCTTAATGCAAAGTGGATCCAGGCAGATATGACAGACAAGAGAACTCAGGAGTTCTCTAAGGATGTCCTCAACCACATGAGAGAGCGCCTTGGTGAGTATCAGGTAATGTATGACGGAGAGCTCTTTAACTTAGAGGCTACTCCTGCTGAGTCAACAACTTACCGCTTTGCTAAGCACGACAAAGAGCTTTATCCTGACATCATCACAGCTAATATGAACGGAACTCCTTATTACACCAACTCATCTCACCTTCCTGTTGGTTACACTGAGGATATCTTCTCCGCTCTTGATATTCAGGATGAGCTTCAGACACTCTATACATCAGGAACCGTATTCCATGCATTCCTGGGTGAAAAGCTTCCTGACTGGAAGGCAGCTGCTACATTAGTAAGAAAGATTGCAGAAAACTACAAGCTTCCATACTACACAATGTCACCTACATATTCAGTATGTAAGGAGCATGGCTACCTCTCAGGTGAGCAGGCAGTTTGTCCTCACTGCGGAGCCAAGACTGAAGTATACAGCCGTATCACAGGCTACTACCGCCCTGTTGCTAACTGGAATGATGGTAAGGCTCAGGAGTACAAAGATCGTAAGGTTTATAACATCGGTCACTCCAAGCTCACACATACAGGCCCTAAGCAGGCAAGCTTTGTAGAGGCTGCTGTTAAGAAGTCAAATACAGAATCAGGAAGCAGCGCCGCAAATCTCGATGAGCAGACAGTAATGCTCTTCAAGACACAGACCTGCCCTAACTGCAAGATCGCAGGTTCACTTCTTGATAAAGCAGGTATTAAGTACAGCACACTTGATGCAAACGAGCATCCTGACCTTGTTGAGAAATTCGGAATCATGCAGGCACCTACACTTGTAGTTAAGTCAGGTGATGATTTCCAGAAGGTTCTTGGTGTTTCAGACATTAAGAGCTGGATTGCAGACAGTCAGGTATCATAACATTAAAGCATAAATAATGGGACAGGCTAGAATAGCCTGTCCCGTTTTTATTACAATATTTTGTTTATTTATCAGCACAGATTCTTGACTACGCCCACAGATACATAGTTATCTAAAACTGCTCCGTAATCCGTATCATCTTCATGTACAGGGCTATAGATGCCGTCCACCATAAGGCTCACACCACCGTTTTCAAGATCAGCCGTCTTTTTGTATCTGTCTGTGTAGAACGGAGTTCTTGAAACTGTTCTGTCTCTTAGTACTCCCTTGCACTCTGAAAGCTTGCATCCGGGGAAGTTTATACTATCAACATATCCCGGCACATATTCTCTCTTTAGCATTTCTTCCATAAGCTCTTTTAAATAATAATCTGTTACCTCATGGATTCCATTGTTGGCCTCTGAAAACGCTATCGAATGATAGCCCTGGAACTCACCCTCAAAAGCAGCTCCAAGTGTGGCCGAATACTGTATGTCTGAAGAGACATTATATCCATAGTTAATTCCGGACATTACTACATCAGGTTTCTCAGGCATTAGATAAAGGCTTCCTACTCTCACACAGTCACTGGGTGTTCCCGAGCAGGTATAGGCTCTAACGCCCTCTATTCCGAAATCATACGGATAGCAGTCGACACTGTGACGAAGTGTCAACGAATGGGAAGCTGCACTTCTCTCACTCTCAGGAGCAACCACTGTAACTTCTCCGAACAAAAGGGCACACTCCACCAGCCTTCTCAGACCGTCAGATTTTATTCCGTCATCGTTGGTTATCAGAATTTGTCTTTTCCCCAAAACATTCTCCTCGCATTCATAATAATCTGTTATTACATGGATATGATACCAAGTACGTTAAGGATCGCGCTGACAAGAATTATCAATACAAACAGAGGGCACAAAAACCTGATCATAAATGAAAAGATGTGCTTTCTCTGGAATGGATGTCCATCCTGCTCTACTTCCATGGTAAGCTTCTCCATGCCCATATATCTTGTGATAAGAAGACACGTTGCAAGCGCTGCCATCGGCATCATTACCGAATTGGTAATAAAGTCAAAGAAATCCAGAAACTGCATTCCGATGATGGTCACACCTGAAAGAGGCCCGTTGCCGAGAGATGAAAGACTTCCGAGAGCTATCATCACAAAGGCCATTATAAGAGTTCCGTTTCTCCTGCTCCATCCGAATTCATCAGAGAAGGTGGAAACAGCGCTCTCTGTCAGGGCAATTGCACTTGTAAGAGCCGCAAATAAAACCAGTGCAAAGAACAAAAAGCCAATGATCCTTCCAAATCCCATGCTGGCAAATATCTTGGGCATAGTGATAAACATCAGTGAAGGTCCTGCCTTAAGCATTGACTGATCTCCATTGTAGAAAGAGAAAACTGCAGGAATTATCATAAGGCTCGCAAGAATGGCGATAGCTGTATCAAAGAACTCCACCTGTCTTGTGGACTCATCGATGCTGACTTCCTTCTTAACGTAGGATCCGAAAGTGATCAGGATTCCCATGGCAATGGAGAGCGAGTAAAACATCTGTCCCATGGCTGTTACCAGCGTCATTATTGAGAAGTTCTGAACATTTGGGATAAAGAGGAATTTAACTCCTTCTAAAGCGCCGGGCCTTGTTACCGAATACACGCAAATGATCAGCGCCAGTACTACAAGTACAGGCATCATAAGCTTGGACACACGCTCTATTCCGTTCTCAACGCCCATGAAAATAACGCCCAGTACAAGAACTGCAAATACTATGAACCAAAACTCAGACTTTGAACCATCCGAAATAAAATCTACAAAGAAGCTGTCTGATGCAACGGTAGCTGCATCATTTCTTATGTATTCAAACAGGTATTTGCATACCCAGCCACCTATAACCGAATAATAAGGTACAATCAGGATTGGGATGATAGCATTTATCCATCCGCCCACAGACATAAACTTGCTGTTACTAAGAGCGTTAAATGCTCCTACAGGGCTCTTTTTGGTGTTTCTTCCTATTGCTGTCTCAGCCACGATCATAGTGTAGCCAAAAGTAAGAGCCAATATTATATAAACAAATAAAAAGATTCCTCCGCCATACTTGGCACACAGATATGGGAATCTCCATATATTTCCAAGTCCTACCGATGCTCCGGCAGCTGAAAGTACAAAGCCGATCTTTCCGGAAAAAGACCCGCGGTTATCATTCTTCAAAACATTTTCCTCCGATATCATTTTTCGCACAGTGTTTAGTATAGCACAAAATTTTAAAAGCTTAAAAATTTGCAGGACAATATGCAGTTACTTTTCCGTCGTTTACCTCTACTGTAACCATGCCACTTTCATCTGTGCGATATATCGCAGAGCCAATGTTCTCAAGCCTTTGAAGCACTTCTTCATGCGGATGGCCATAGCTGTTTCCTACTCCGCAGGAAATCAGGGAAAGCCTTGGCCTTGTCAGATCCAGGAATTCTTTATCCGTAGTGTATTTTGAACCGTGATGGGCAACTTTTAGGAGCGTTACGTTGTCCGGGTACTCACCGCCGCCTGACCAAAGACTTTTCAGAGCCTCCTTCACATTTGTTAGCCCCTCATTTTCCACATCCCCAGTGAAAAGAGCTGTGAATTCCCCATATTTCATATAAAGCACCGTCGAATAGGCATTTGGCTCCTCTGTCATCATGCCTCTTTCAGGATTAAGACAGATAAAAGTTGCGCCCGATAAAGAAAATGATTCACCGGTGTTTATGTAGTCAATAGGAATCCTGAGCTCACCGGCTCTTTTCTCTAAAAGATCATAGTTTTCTCCCTGAGATGATGTGGAAACCTCCGGAAGAAAAAGCCTGTCAATCCATATCCCGCCCTTCTCCATATCATCCATTATGTCAAGGATTCCACTGATGTGATCCTCATCTTCATGGGTCATTACCACCGCATCCAGTTTTCCTATTCCTTTGTATTTCAGAAACGGAATTATTCTGTACTTTCCGACATTTTTAGTCGAGGTACTTCCTCCGTCGATGAGCATGTGCCTTCCTCCGCAGGAGATCACTATCCCATCGCCCTGGCCTACATCGACCATATCGATTTCAAGATCCGGCTTAACATGAAAAGTAAGGGCAAAAACCGCCGCAGCAAGAATCAAGACTCGTGTAACGCTCATCTTAAGCGGCGGCAGATTATCCTTATCCGAAAGCCATACAAAGGCAGCGACCAGGGCTATATAGATCAGCACCTGCCACTTCTGTGAGTGCCCCATATACCAGGTGCTTCCCCTGATAATGCCTTCCGATGAGCCAAGAAGCCTGTACAGAGACAAAATGATGTGAACAGCCATCCCGGGTATTACCCCAAGTGCGCCTCCGAATATCGCAAGGAACATGGTTATGATCCCAAGCAGCATCAAGATGCCCATAAGTGGAATGACTGCAAGATTAAGCAAAATAGAATGCAGAGGGTATGTGTAATAAAAACTTGCATAGACAGGAAGTGTTGCCAAAAAGACACTCCCCCCGCTTGTAAGGCCATCCGAGAGCTTTATCAGTATCTCTTTTGCAAAAGAGATCTCGTCATCCGCAAACTTCATCTTCTCGGATGTCACGCCTTCAAGAATAGCTTCAAAAGAGAGCGCCGGGCGGATTACAGTCATACCGATCACCGCACCGAAAGAAAACAGGAATCCGCTGTTATACATATACAGAGGCTGATCAAGCAAAAGAAGTATCTCAGCAAGAGAAAGCCCTGTTAAAACATCGTAGGTTCTGCCCACCACAGGAGCAAAGAGCCTTAGCGCAAACATGCAGATTGCCCTGAAGGAAGATGTTCCCATTCCGCACATGATCCCGTAGGAATACATGAACGCTATAGGAAAGAGCGTTGTCACCACCTTATTAAGGCCCAGCTTTCTAAGCAGCTCGTAAAGCCCCATTCCGATCATGGAGATATGAAGGCCACTTACCGCCAATATGTGCATGATTCCATTATCCTTGTACATATCTTTGGTCTCTTCATACATAAAAGCCTTATCTCCCAAAAGCATAGCCTTCATTATAGCTGAATCCTGCTCTGACAAAGCTCTGTCCAAAGAGCTCTCCAAAAAGCGCCTTGTCTTATAAAGCGCCTCCCTATACCTGTTCGGCTCTCCCCCGACCTTAAGTATTTTAGCTCCTGTTAGCCTGTATGAAATTTTCAGAGTTGAATAATATAGCCGGCTGTCGAATTCGCCGGGATTTGTAGGTGCAGAAAAGGTCTTTACCTTGCCTGAAACCTCAATATACTCTCCTATGGCAGGAAGGGCCTCATCTCCCGACTCCAGATAACACTGGATCAGCTTTGAATGTTTGCTTATTTGCTCAGTTGGAACAATATAGATTACCGGAAGGAATTCGCCCTGATAGCTTCTTCTGACCTCTTTGGACTGAACCCGTCCAATCAACGTCTGATAAGAGCCATCCGGGGCTAAGTTCATATTTCCGGTAATGTCAGATAAAAACAATTCAAGATAGATACAGACAGCCGCACTCAGCAGAATTGCCAAAAGACATAACGGCCGTTTCAAAGAAAAATACTCCTAACAACTTTATTCCATAAGATCAAGATTTCTCTCGTATGGTCCTGAAATTGAGAAATCCATAAATGTAAAATTAGCTTCACCGTTTACAGAGAAGGCAACCTTATTTACATCCGTAAGCTCTACGATGCTGTTTACCAGTGAGTAAATAGCAACCTCAGCAGTTACGTTATAAGGCTCTGTCAAAAATGAAGAATCAAAATCAACATAGCATACTCCGTCTTTTACGTTAACACTGTTGATCTTGGTGTCCTTGGATATTGTCGGATAGCAGATATCAGTCTTAGGACCGGTTATTATCTGCTCTACCGCCAGTCTCTCCATTGAAATATTACTGTTATAAACTACAGAACGATAAACCGGAACCAGCCTATCTCCTGTTTCATTAGCAAAATAGAGCTTAAGCTCAACCCTTTCATAGGTGTTGATCTCGTTTCCGACATTAAAGATAAATGTATCCGCCGACATATTGCCGATGATATTGCCGTAGTGGTCAGACAGAGGCGTTCCCTCTACCTGGAAGGATACATACTCTATCTCATCAAGCTGCGTAAATGTTCTTACAATCGCTGCTCTGTCCAGAATCTCCACGGTTCTTCCGATATCTGCATACTTGATGTCAAAATTAAGGGTCAGAACCTTATCGTTGAGTGAATACCCAAGAAGGGTTACTCCTCCCGTCAGGGGAGCTTCGTACTGAAGTCTCTCAGGCATTGTGCCAAGCTGCCCTATCAGTTCACGAATCACTGCATCCGTATCCTGCATGGGGCTTGTAATGTCATAATTTACTGCCACAATACCGGTCTCACTGTTGTTGACGTAAAAGAGCTTGAAGCTATCCGGATCGACTGCTTCTTTCCTGCCACATCCCGCCATTAAAGCCACCATACACACAATAAGGACAGCACATGTTATTCTGTTTTTCAAATAATTAATTCTCTTCATATGACAATCCAATTGTTATTTTGCCGTAGTATTAACCGTCGCTGCTGTAAGCGGAATTGATATTGTAAAGGTTGTTCCTTCGTCCAGTTTACTCTGCACATCGATACTTCCTCTGTGCATCAGAACCGCGTTCCTTGCTATTGACAGACCAAGTCCCGTTCCGCCAATCTCACGTGATCTTGACTTATCAACCCTGTAAAATCTCTCATAAATATGGTCAAGGGATTCCTCGGGAATACCATAGCCCGAATCCATGACTTTGACATAGAAATTCTGATGGTCGGCATCAAGTTCAACCTTAACCCAACCCTCGTCCCTGTTGTATTTGATAGCATTTTCAACAAGGTTCATGATAGCAAGTGATATCTTAACCTCATCAATCTCTGCAACGATAGCTCTTTTACTCTCAAGTGTGAGCTCAATATTGTGTCTTCTGGCTATAGGTCTAAGTCTCTTTAAAATAACCTCTGTCAGGCTCACAACATCTACCGAGGTAATGGTAAGTCCCGATGCCTTCTTGTCCATCTTGACCAGGGATAAAAGATCGTTGATGATCTTATCCTCTCTGTCGATCTCGGCACCGATATCCGTCATGAACTCCCTGTAGACCTCATTGGGAACATCCTCCTGTGCAAGAAGCGAATCCGCCAGAACCTTCATGGAGGTAATAGGAGTCTTAAGCTCATGTGAGACGTTGGATACAAACTCCTGTCTTGAGTCATCCAAAACCTTCATTCGCTTTAGGAGCGCATTGAAAGCCTTGATGATCTGCTCTGTCTCAAGGTAGTTAGGTCCGGTAATAGGCTCATCTGTGTAACCTGCCTTTACATCATTGATGGCTGCTGTAATTCTATCGAAGGGCTTTAGCAGCGTATGTGATACCCAGGCTGCAAATGCAAGGATGAAGAGGATTATCACAACCTCAAGGCTCTGGGCTCTTCTGCTGAGGATATTAAGCGTAGTTGCAATCGTGTCGGTAGATACACTGGTCAAAAGAACTCCACGCACCACTTCACTGCTCTTACCGATCGCAGATACATCCTCCTCCTGAATGAGATCACTCTCAATGATGGGAGTAACAATCTCAATGTATCCGTTGGCCTGGTCATACTTTGAAACCGTTCCCTTGGATCCTGTCTTTAGGCAGTTTACAACCTCTTCTGAGATGATGGTCTTACCCTGACTTATGTTATAAGTGTCTTTTACCACCTTAAGATCATCGTTGATAACGATAACACGGCCATCATAAAGATTGGCAAGCATATCCAGCTCGGCATTTATTACTTCTGATGATGTATCAAGAAGGTAATTGGAAACAATGAGGTGATTTGCGAGAATTCGCAGCTGTGTCTGTACCTCGGTCGATCTTACATTGACAGCACGATCCTCATAACTGGTCAGAATGACAGAATGCATAACGAGGCATGAAACAAGCCCCGTTATAAATACAATTATGAAGAATCGCACTCTTAGACTCTTAAGAATGTCTTTTAATTTAAACTTACTTTTATCCATAAGTTATGCCTGGAAGTAATATCCGGCGCCCCACTTAGTTCTTACATATCTAGGCTCGCTTGGGTTAGACTCAAGCTTCTCACGAAGTCTTCTGATGTGAACATCCACTGTTCTCTCATCACCGGGATAATCTGTTCCCCAGATGGTCTCAAGAAGTTCTTCTCTGGTATAAGTCTTGCCGGGAGTAGACGCCAAAAGCTCCAGCAGCTCATACTCTCTGCTGGTAACATTGATCTCTCTGTCACCCATAAACACTCTTCTGTACTCTTCGTTGAGCTTAAGGTCGCCAAAGGTCATAACCTGATTGGTATCGGCAGTTCTTCCGGTTCTGCGGATAATAGCCTTGATCCTGGCCTTCACCTCAAGGATGTTGAATGGTTTTGTGATGTAATCGTCTGCGCCGTACTCAAGACCAAGGATCTTGTCCATGTCATCTCCCTTGGCTGTGAGCATGATAATGGGAACATCCGAAAACTCCCTTATCTGCTGGCAAACTTCAAAACCGGTGAGCTTAGGAAGCATTACGTCGAGAAGGATAATATCATAATTGCCGGTCTTAGCCTTATCAAGGGCTTCCTGTCCGTCATACGCACAGTCAACAACAATGTCATCCTGCTCCAGAGAGAACTTTATTCCCTTTACAATTGCCTTTTCGTCGTCTACTACAAGCGCTTTCTTGCTCATTTCTTCACCATTCCTATAAATCAGACAGTTATTAGATCTTTTATCTTAGAGAACAGCTTATCCTTGATCCCTGATACCTTCATGATATCTTCGATATTTTTAAAAGAGCCGTTCTCGTCTCTGTATTTTATTATCTTGCCGGCTATTCCCTCTCCTATTCCCGGGAGCGTAGCCAGTTCCGTTTGCGAAGCGGTATTGATATTGATAAGACCGCCTCCAGCTGATGCACCGGACTTAGAACCGTTATCTTCTATGTCAAAAGAATCTATGCCTTTTACAACAGCTTCATCAGAAGTCTCTGATATTGTCGGTATCTGCAGCTTAGTGCCGTCACTTATCCTGGCTGCCAAATTGACATAAGTTCTGTCGGCATCCTCAGAAAAACCGCCGGCAGCGTTAACTGCATCATCGATCCTTCTTCCATCAGAAAGCTCATATACTCCGGGGTTTACCACTGCTCCACAGACATATACCACAACACTATCAGGAAGTTCACTATCTAAAGTCTCCGGTAGTTCTATCTCTTCTCCGGACTCTTCCTGCGAGCTAAAAGCCTCAGCTTCCAAGGTATTATTAGCAGTGTTATCGGATAAGATTATCTCTTTGTTTGCAGATGTGCATCCGGTCAGAAACATCAGCACAAGTGCTGATATTGGTAATAATTTTTGCATGTTTCCTCCTAAAAAAGAGGACCCCACCATGCTTTTTTATTCTATGCGATTGAAAGAAATAATTCAATCATTATCTTCACTATCTTCTGTAAGTCCTGCAGTTATCGCATCATCATCGGGATCAGGAAGTGCCTCAGCCGTGTAAGGTGTACCTGTAACCTGAGTCATTATGCTCTCACAAACGTCTTTAAGCGTTGAATTACAGTCCTCTCCGTTCCAGATCTTGGTAAAAGCGATCTCAAGCTCCATCCAGAGGTTGCTGGTCTCAATTGTCTTGGGCATTGGAACCGAATCTGCATAAACGCCCACAAAGGTTGCAAGGTTGGCATTGTCATACTTAACGCCGTAATGAGCTGCTACCTTTCCGCCGAGCTTGTAGATATCTCCAGAATTGTCAGAGCACAAAAATCTGGCCACTTCATTGGCCTCTTCGGCATTTTCAGAAAGTCCGTTCACAACGATACAATCTGTCACTGACATGGTTCTTGATCCGAAATCAGCTGTAAGGCCGGGCATATCAGCAACTGCAAACTCAAAATTGCACTCGCCTGATGCCTTGGCATCGTCAATCTTCTTGATGATATCTGTTGTAGCAATGGTAAATACAACCTTACCGTCGATAAAGTCCTGAACCACCTTGTCATAGTCAATTGAATCGGCATCAATAGCAAAGAACTGATTAAGCTGCTGATAAATCTTCATGCAGCTGATGGTGTCTGTATTGTAAATATCGATCTGGCTGACATCATCTCCTGCTTCTCCGCCAACGTTCATGTAATTACCAACAAAAAAGTAATTGTAGAATATATCGGTAACGTCCCACTGGAATACCGCTTCTACCTGCTCAGGAGCATTGTAGCTCTCGGCAAACTTCAGAATATCAGAGATATTAAGAGGAAGGCTCTCAGCAACAACTTCATCGATCATACCCTGAGTGATCTCAGGGTTTACATCTTCTGTTGTAACCTCGTCTTCTTCAGAGAGTTCTCCTTCTTCCTCAGCCTTTTCAGTCTCTTCCTGGGCAGCTTCTCCCTCAGCAGTATCTATCTCTGTCTGCATGGTCTCAACAGCCATGTTCTCAAGATAGGTCTTGTTGTAGATAAGAGAACTGGTCTCAAAGTAGAAGGGATATGCTATCTTTTTCCCCTTATAGGTTACGGAATTAATAGCAGCTTCAGGGAAAATTCCCTTTGAAAGGAATTCATCTCCGCCTTCAATCTCCATTGCAAGGCCGGCTAAATAGGCCTTCTCAAGAGAATCATTTGTTATTATATACAGATCCGGGTAATTGTCTTCATCCACGGAGGCCTTGTTGATGGCCTCCAGGTATTCAAGACCAGAAACAAGCACAGGCTCGATACGAACCTTGCTGTTAGACTCAGAGTAGGCAACAGCCTTACTCTGGAGATATGGAGTCAGGGTATCATCGGTATACCACAGCCTCACGGTAGTTTTATTTCTTGCAAAAAGAGAATAATCCTCAAATATGCTCCTGTCAGAGCGGGCATAAACGTAAGTGCCCAGCAGCGCACAGGCAACAAGTATTATTGATATTATTCTAATTCTAATTCTCATAAAGACTCCAGACATGAATCCAAAATCTCGATCATGTCATCTACATTCTCCTTAGTTATAACCAGCGGAGGAACAAATCTGATTATCTCTGTTCCCGCATTTATAAGGATAAGTCCCTTCTCAAGTGCCTTATTGATAACTTCACCGACAGGTCTGTTAAATACCAGTCCCTGCATAAGACCGGCTCCACGCCTGTCTGTAATGAAATCATACTTATCCTTAAGCTCATCAAGGCGCTTCTCCAAATAAGGAGCCACCTCATTCACATTCTCTATTATATTGTCCTGTTTAAATAAATCAAGGACTTTGTTTATAGCCGCGCAGGCAAAAGGATTGCCTCCATAAGTGGTTCCGTGGTCACCTGCAACCAGTGAATTCTGCCCTACTTTTTCAGTCATAAGGAATGCTCCAACCGGCACTCCGCAGCCAAGAGCCTTGGCAGTTGTCATGATGTCAGGCTTAATTCCATACTTCTGCCATGCAAACATATATCCGGTTCTTCCCATTCCGCACTGAATCTCGTCCAGGATAAGAAGGATGTCTTTTTCATCACAAAGAGCTCTTACCTTGGTCAAAAACTCTTCAGTTGCCGGATAAATTCCGCCCTCTCCCTGAACGGTCTCAAGGATTATTGCGCAGGTCTTGTCACTTACGCACTTAAGAACTGAGTCAAAGTCATTGAGATCAGCAAACTTTATGTTGCCGATCATAGGCTCAAATGCCTCTCTGTAATGCGGATTTCCAGTTACTGAAAGAGCACCGAAGGTCCTTCCGTGGAAGGAATGATTCATGGCAATAATCTCATGATCATTTTTGCCATCCTTAAGGAAAGCATATTTCCTTGCTGCCTTCAAAGCTCCCTCAATGGCCTCTGCTCCACTGTTTGTGAAGAATACCCTGTCCATTCCGGATACTTCTTTTATCTTCTTAGCAGCCTCTATTGCAGGAACATTGTAATAGTAGTTAGAGGTGTGCAGAAGCTTATCAATCTGATTCTTGAGCGCATCATTGTATTCTTTATTGTTATATCCAAGAGCAAATACAGCAATACCTGACACGAAATCCAGATATTTCTTGCCATCTATATCATAGAGATAAACTCCGTCACCTTTGTCCAAGACGATCTGATATCTGTTATATGTGTGTAAAAGAGCTTTCTCCGCCTCTTCAATGTACTTCTGCATCATCTCACTCATTTTAATATCTCCTGTTATTAAGCATTTGCTGCTGTTTTCTCGTGGTCAGGCATAAACATGGTTCCGACACCCTTATTGGTAAAGATCTCAAGAAGAAGACAATGAGGAATTCTTCCGTCCAGTATATGCACTCTGTTAACACCGCCTCTAACTGCATCTGTGCAGTTTCCAAGCTTTGGAAGCATTCCACCGCCGATATTTCCACTGGCGATAAGAGCATCTGCCTCAGAGCAGGTAAGCCTTGAGATAAAGGACTCAGGATCCTTGATATCCTTATAAACTCCCTCAATATCTGTAAGGAATGCCAGCTTGTCAGCACCCACTGCCTTGGCGATGGCACATGCAGCATCATCTGCATTTATATTGTAGGTATCGAAGTTATCATCAAGTCCGATGGGTGCAACAATAGGCAGATAGTCGTTGTCGAGAAGGTCATATAAAACCTTGGGATCTACATTGTCAATTTCGCCCACATATCCGATATCCTTACCATCGGAATATTTCTTGGTAACGTGAAGAAGACCTGAATCCTTGCCACTGATACCGATAGCCTTGACGCCCAGCTCCTGAACCATTGTCACAAGCTGCTTGTTTACTCTTCCGAGAACCATCTCAGCGATCTCCATGGTCTCTGAATCGGTAACCCTGAGTCCGTTTACAAATTCAGCCTCTTTGCCGACCTTTGATACCCAGGAGCTGATGGCCTTTCCGCCGCCGTGAACAATGATTGGCTTAAATCCGACAAGCTTTAAAAGAGTAACATCTGTTATTACATTCTTTTGCAGCTCTTCGTTGCTCATGGCACTTCCGCCGTATTTAACAACTATGATCTTCCTGTTGAACTTTTGAATATATGGAAGCGCTTCTACCAGTACCTCCGCTTTCTTAAGTACATCCTGCATCCCCTGATCCATGACTCTCTCCTTTAACTTCTGTAATCTGCATTTATCTTGACGTAGTCGTATGTGAGATCGCATCCCCAGGCTGTAGCCTCTTCGCTTCCCTCATGCATATCGACAAATACTGTTACTGCATCTGCCTTCATAATCTTAAGGGCTTCATCCTCATCAAATACAATAGGTGTTCCCTTATCAAATACCTTCAGTCTTCCGTTTGCGCTCTCAAAGAACAGCTCCACATCATTCTGATCAAAGTCTGCTCCGGAATATCCCATGGCACAAAGGAATCTTCCAAAGTTTGCATCACACCCGAAAATAGCGGCCTTTGAAAGGTTTGATCCGACGATTGCCCTTGAGAGTGTTCTTGCATCCTCCTTGGACTTTGCGTTTACTACCTTTGCTTCAAAGAGCTTACTTGCTCCCTCACCGTCTGCTGCCATCTTCTTGGCAAGGAAGGTACATACAAAGCTAAGCGCTTCCTTAAAGGTATTGTAGTTATCTGATTTATCCTTAATAGTCTCATTGTCTGCTTTGCCGTTAGCCATAACAAGAAGCGTATCGTTTGTTGAGGTATCTCCGTCAACGGTTATCATGTTAAAAGAGTCTTTTACCACCTCTGAAACTGCTTCCTGCAAAAGAGATTTCTCAATGCTTAAATCTGTTGTAAGGAAAGCAAGCATAGTGCACATGTTGGGATGGATCATGCCTGAGCCCTTGCTCATTCCGCCGAGGGTGATCTCTTTCCCGTCAATTTCGAAAGTAACTGCCACCTCTTTGTTGACGGTATCTGTAGTCATGATAGCCTTTGAAGCTGCTGTTCCGGCGCTTATGCTATCATCTAAGGTCTTGCTCATAGCTTCAACTCCGGCAACTAATTTTTCAACCGGAAGCTGCATACCGATAACACCGGTAGATGCCACGGCAACTGATGAATATGGAACTCCTAAAGCCTTCTCTACAGCCTTTGCTGTAGCTTCGCAGGCATCAAAGCCCTCTTTTCCCGTGCAGGCATTTGCAATTCCCGAGTTGATGACAACTCCGTGCATAGGCTCACCGGAATATACGATCTTCTGATCCCACTGAACACAGGCAGCCTTTACCACGTTTGATGTAAATGTACCTGCGCTGGTACATGGCGTTTTGGAAAAAACAAAGGCCATGTCCGTTCTGTTTTTATACTTGATACCGGCTTCGCAGCTAGTTGCGCTAAAGCCCTTTGCTGCTGTTACGCCGCCTTCTATAACCTTCATAATGCCTCCTCATTTATTAAATACTGTAAGATTGCTATCATTAAGTACAAAGTCGTAATAGTTCATATCATCTCTGAGGGTCCAGCCCATCTTCTGCCAGAACTTGTTTCCTACCTCATTGGTGACAAAAGCATTCAGGCAGACCTTATTGATGCCCTCTTTCCTCAGCTGCTCGCAGCAGAACTCAACCATTTTCCTTCCAATGCCGTGCTTTCTGTACTCCTCGCTTACACATACGTGGTAAAAACATGCTCTTCTTCCGTCATTGCCACATAAAATAGCACCGACTATTTTTCCGTCCTGCTCATACACTGCGCTGGTTTCAGGATTTCTTTTGATAAATCTCTCTATCCCCTCCCTGGAATCATCCATGGTCCTTATACCGAATCCATGAATGGACATCCACAGCGCATACACCTTGTCATAGTCTTCTATTGTCATCTTGCGAACCATATCAGTTTTCTCCCCAGATCTATCAGTAATTACGGGAAACTGGGAACAAGCTCAAGTCCCTTGGCCTCATCAAGTCCAAACATGATGTTCATGTTCTGGACCGCCTGTCCTGCTGCTCCCTTTACCAGGTTATCAATTGCTCCCATCATGATAACTCTTCCGGTTCTCTCATCGATCTTAAAGCCGATATCTACAAAGTTGCTGCCCTCTACCCATCTGGTCTCGGGACATACACCGTCATCTAAGAGCCTTATGAATTTCTCATCCTTATAATACTTCTCATAAGCAGCTCTTATATCGGAAGAAGTAGGAAGCTTGCCGTCCTTCTTAATAAGAGTAGCGTATTCTGTAGCAAGGATTCCTCTGTTCATTGGGACAAGGTGAGGTGTAAAGTTTATCACCATCTCTTTTCCCGCTGCGTAGCCAAGCTGTTCCTCAATCTCAGGAGTGTGTCTGTGAGTGGCAACTCCGTAGGGCTTTGCAGATTCGTTGACTTCGCAGTAGAGGTTTGCAACCTTGGCTCCTCTTCCTGCTCCGGACACTCCCGAGAGAGCATCGACGATAAGTGTATCTACATCTATAAGACCTTCCTTAACAAGAGGATACGCTGTAAGGATTGAGCAGGTGGTATAGCATCCCGGATTGGCAACAAGTCTTGCACTCTTTACCTTATCTCTGTTGATCTCGCAGAGTCCGTAAACTGCTTCTTCTATATACTGAGGTGCCTTGTGCTCTATCTTGTACCACTTCTCATATACAGAAACATCTTTTAATCTGAAGTCTGCTGAAAGATCGATTATCTTTACTTTATTAAGAATATCTTCATTAACAAGTGATGCACACAGTCCCTGTGGAGTCGCCGTGAAGATGACATCCACCTGTGATGCAAGTTCTTCCATGTTGTCATCCATGCACTTTGCATCAACCAGTTTAAAGAAGTTTCCATATATATTACTGTACTTCTCATCGATAAAACTTCTGGATCCGTACCACACAACCTCTGCATCGGGATGACCCTGGATAAGTCTTACGATTTCAGCTCCCGCATAGCCTGTAGCACCGATAATTCCTACTTTGATCATAATGGTTTTCACCTCTCATATATGTATAAACTTTTTTAAGTATACGACCCATGCATGAATAATGCAATAGAAATTTAAATATTTATGCAGAAAAGGAAAGATTTTTAAATATTTATGCAATTTAGTGTTGCATTTTATGCATCGAGGGTTTATATTTATATCCAACGAGCAACAATAATTATAACATACTAAGAAAGTTGAGGAGTGTTTCAATGGCAAAAGAAAAGGTTATTCTCGCATACTCAGGCGGACTTGATACTACTGCTATCATCCCGTGGCTTAAAGAGAACTTTGATTACGAAGTTGTTTGTGTCTGCATCGACTGCGGACAGGAAGAGGAACTTGACGGTCTTGAGGAAAGAGCTATCAGCTGTGGAGCCAGCAAACTCTATGTCCTTGACGTTGTAGATGAATTCTGTGACGAATATATCGTTCCCTGCGTAATGGCTCACGCTGTTTACGAGAACAAGTATCTGCTCGGTACATCAATGGCTCGTCCACTGATCGCCAAGAAGCTTGTTGAGATTGCAAGAAAAGAAGGCGCTGTTGCAATCTGCCACGGTGCTACCGGTAAGGGTAACGATCAGATCCGTTTCGAGCTTGGTATCAAGGCTCTTGCTCCTGACATCAAGATTATCGCTGCATGGAGAAATGATAAGTGGACAATGGATTCACGTGAATCTGAGATCGCATACTGCAAGGCTCATGGCATCAATCTTCCATTCTCTGCAGACTCCAGCTACAGCCGTGACAGAAACCTCTGGCACATCTCTCATGAGGGACTTGAGCTTGAGGATCCTTCACTTGAGCCTAACTACAAGCATCTCCTCGTTCTTGGTAAGACACCTGAGGATGCACCCGATACACCTACAACCGTTACCATGACTTTCGAGGGCGGAGTTCCCAAGTCAGTTAACGGAAAAGAGATGAAGGTCTCCGATATCATCCGCACCCTCAATAAGCTTGGCGGTGAGAACGGCATCGGTATCGTAGATATCGTAGAGAACCGTGTAGTTGGAATGAAGTCCCGCGGCGTATATGAGACACCCGGTGGAACCATTCTCTATGAGGCTCATCAGCAGCTTGAAGAGTTGATTTTGGATCGCGATACCTATACAATGAAGAAAGATATGGGCAACAAGTTTGCCGATCTAGTATATGAAGGGAAATGGTTCACTCCTCTTCGCGAGGCCGAGCAGGCATTCATTGAGTCAACTCAGAAGTATGTAACCGGAGAAGTTACATTCAAGCTCTACAAGGGCAACATCATCAAGGCTGGTACAAAGTCACCTTACTCTCTCTACAACGAGAGCATCGCTTCCTTCAAGACAGGTGATCTTTACGACCACCACGATGCAGAGGGCTTCATCAATCTCTTTGGCTTATCATGCAAGGTTCGTGCTATGAAGATGCAGGAAGTTGAAAAGAACAAATAATTAATGAAGACCATCTTTATTCTTGGAATATATCTGCTAATACTTAACATTTTAGGGTTCGCTTTCATGGGAATCGACAAAAGGCGCGCAATACGCAGCGCCTTTCGTATCCCGGAAGCGACCCTTTTTGCTATCGCAATTCTTGGAGGAAGTATCGGAAGCATCCTTGGCATGCACCTTTTCAGGCACAAGACCAAGCATTGGTATTTTCTCTTTGGAATGCCTATAATACTTATATTACAGATTGCACTTGTAGTTCTTCTTTATTTTAGTCCGATAGAATTTAACTTTATGTAAAGGAGGTATCCTATGCATATAGCCGTTTGTGATGACAATATAGCTGACAGAAAGCAGACAGAGCGCCTTTTGGGACGCCAGTCCGACAGATATTTTAAGGAGACCGGAGAGAGAATCTGGATCGATTCCTTTGGTAACGTCGAGGCCTTCATGCAGAATCCTCAGATGTACCAGGGTCTTTTTGTCGATATGCATGATGATGAGTGCAACGGCTTTAATATCCTGAAGATGCTTCTCTACGCAGGTATCGAGAGTCCCATCGTAATGTGCTCTTCCACCATCGACTACAAAGCCCTGGTGGAAAAAGAAGGCATCACAGCTTCTAACATCATGTTTCTTGAAAAGCCTATCAAAGTGGCTGAAATAACTGCCATCGTTGATAAGATTGCAGAGCTTGCTGTAAACGGCGAGCCTTCCATAGAACTTCGTGGCAAAGATGAGACCATCTATGCCCATGGGGACGATATCATCTGTGTCAAAAGAGTCCGCTCCGAACTTGAAGTTCATCTCACAGGAAACCGCGTAGCCTGCGTTCTCGATGACATAGTAAACTTCTATGATCAGTGCAATATCTTCCCGCAGATCTGCCCTGTAAATGACAACGGCCTTGTAAATGTCAATCACGTTAAGAAGACGTCCTTTGGTAAGGTCACCATGGACAACGACATGACTCTTCCTGTTTCCTTTACCTACAGAAGCGCCATCAGTAAGGCAAGGCAATATGCCAAGGAAAGCGGGAATTTAAGTAGTTAATTCTTTTGGGGGATTTAAAAAGATTTGATAGCACTAAAGATTAAGCAGCAGAAAAACTTCATGGCCAAGCTTCTGACAACTGAGCTGTTTGACAGCTTTCTCGTTGAAGAAGTCACCATAGATACCTTTAATACCTTTACTATAGACGGAAGGATTCATAAGGAATTCTACAAAGACTCAGAAGAGGCTGAAGGGGCTTTAAATAATGAATTTTCAAATTGGGCCAAGATCCGTCCCATCGCTCTTAGCCTTATAAAGGGAAAGCATACGCCACTTAGTTTCAAGTTCATATTACACCTAAGCGATTCTGATAAACTCACGCTCTTACAAAATGCTGATATGGATATTTCTCCGGATCAGATATCCCTTGGTATAAATCTAAGATTCTCCCAGGGCGAGGTGATCATCACCACAGGCGTAAGCTACAACATCTTTACCCTGGATAAAAGCGCAGAAAAAGCCTGGGACGAATACATCCCAAGCTTTTTAGAATCAAACGGTATTGAGGCAGATCTTCTATGATCTGCTTTTTTATGCCTGATACTTTTGCAAAATACCTATCAGCGCATCATACTTTGGCTTTATCTGGTCGTACTTTTCCTGATAACCATCCATGGAACCGGCTCTCAATATCTCAGTCAGTTCGCATACCGGAGTAAGGAAACCTTTAAGTCCCAGGTTAGCTCCTACGCCCTTGAGCGTATGAACAGCTTTAAATGCCTCTGAAACGTTACCTTCATCCAAATACTTCGTAAGATCATTCATGCTCTGGTCATTTAAAAACTTGAACATGAACTTGGCAATGAGGTCCTCATTTCCCATGAATCTGTCCAGTATCTCGTTCCAGTCTACGCCCCATTCAATTAGTTCAGTCTTAAATCCAGCGTCCATATGCCTCCATACGTGTAGTCATACTGACAAACATACGATGTAACATATAATAATTTTACAACATTTGGTTTTTCACATCAACGAAAAGGCTCATTTTTATGTAATTTTAATTATTCTTCAACTGAGGCAAGCTTCTCTGCCTGATCCGCAGCGATAAGGCTGTCGATGATCTCGTCCAGATCTCCGTCCATGATCTGATCTATCTTGTAAAGAGTAAGTCCGATCCTGTGATCAGTTACTCTTCCCTGATGGAAGTTGTAGGTTCTTATCTTCTCTGATCTGTCTCCGCTTCCAACCTGGCTCTTACGCAGCTGCGCCTCATCATTGTGCTTTCTCTCCTGCTCCATCTCATAGAGCTTGGCCCTTAGCACCTTTAAGGCCTTGGCTTTATTCTGCTGCTGGCTCTTCTCATCCTGGCAGGAAATTACGATACCTGTAGGAAGGTGAGTAAGTCTTACGGCAGAATCCGTGGTATTTACACACTGCCCACCATTTCCTGAAGCCCTGAAAACATCGAACTTACAATCATTCATATCGATCTCGACTTCAACGTCCTCAACTTCGGGCATGATAGCTACGGTTATGGCTGAGGTATGGATTCTTCCGCCTGACTCTGTCGTAGGAATTCTCTGAACTCTGTGAACACCACTCTCAAACTTTAGTCTTGAGTATGCTCCGTCACCCTTTATCATGAAGCTGACGGTCTTGATACCACCGATACCTATATCTTCAACGCTCATGGTCTCTATCTTCCAGGCACGTCTCTCGGCATATCTTGTATAGAGCCTGAACATATCGGCAGCAAACAGCGCAGCCTCATCTCCACCGACACCTGCTCTTATCTCAACGATAACGTTCTTCTCATCATTAGGGTCCTTGGGAAGAAGAAGTATCTTAAGCTTCTCCTCAAGCTCAGGAATCTTATCCTTGGCATCCGAGAGCTCTTCTCTTAGCATTTCCTTCATCTCAGGATCGCTCTCTTCATCAAGAAGCTGCAGAGAATCCTCGATGGTCTGCTTGGTGTCCTTATATTCTTTGTAGCATTCAACCAGAGCCTCGAGGGACTTCTGCTCCTTCATAAGGCTTCTGAATTTCTCCTGATCTGAAACAACTGAAGGGTCGCCCAGCATCATGGTTATATCTTCATATCTTCTGATAATATCTTCTAATCTGTCAAACATATTCATCTCTCCCGATAACAATCATAGTTACAGTTTCCAGAATATGCCCGGCTAATAAAAGCAAGCCTTCACAACTCTGTCGTTTCCGGAGAAATCCTTAACCACTTCTATATCGTGGTACTTACCGTTTTCTTTCAAAAGACCTGTTACCGCCTCTGCCTGATCGTAGCCTATCTCCAGTATGAGATATCCGCTGGAGAAGAGATACTCTCCCGCCTTGTCAGCAATCCTTCTGTAGAATAGGAGGCCATCCTCATCTCCGTCCAGTGCAAGGCGTGGCTCATGATCCTTAACTTCAGGCGCAAGGCTCTCTATTACTTTAGTTGCTATATATGGCGGATTTGATACCACAATATCAAATTTATCATTCTTCTTTGGGAAAAGATCTGTCTGCTCGAATTCACACCTGTCAGATAGCCCAAGGCTATCCGCATTTTCTTTTGCCACTAAAAGAGCAGCCTCTGAAATGTCAGTACAGTGAGCACTTGTTCCATTAGTGTAGTTAAGGATACTAAGACCGATGCAGCCCGAACCCGTACACAGGTCAAGGACCTTCATACCGTCTTCGCAGTGCCTTAGAGCTTCCTCAACCAAAAACTCGCTGTCCTGCTCAGGGATAAGGACGTTACTGTTTACCGTAAACTCCAGTCCCATAAAATCCCATTTGCCAAGGATATAGGCAACAGGCTCTCTGTTTGCTCTTCTGTCAATGTAAGAGGTATATAAGGACTCTTCATCCTCCGTAAGCTCTTTATCCGGATGAGCAAGGAGCGTACTGTGGTCGGTAGAACATACACATTCTAAAAGGAGCCGGGCATCAAGTGCATACTCGTCTACTCCGGCTCTCATAAGCTTTTCTTTTCCGTTTTCGAAAGCATTTAGATAGTTCATAATAATTTACTCAGCTGCCTGATCTGCCTTATCATCATCAGCAAGCCAGCTCTCATCAATCTCGTATCCAAAGGAATCAGAAAGGAATTCCTTCCAGTCAAATACTGCCTCAACAGACTTGATGGCAACTTCTATCATGTCATCATCAGGCTCCTTGGTTGTAAGTCTCTGAAGCCAGAGTCCCGGAGCAGAGATCATTTTAACCAGGAAGAAGTTTGTTCTTCCGGCAAGTCTTATGATCTCATAGGATATTCCGGAAATTACCGGGATCAGAAGTATCCTTATGGCCACGCGCCAAACATAGGAATCAACCCTGATAAAGAAGAACAGAATGATACTGATGAGCATGACAAACAGCATGAAGCTGCTTCCGCATCTCTTGTGAAGTCTTGAGCTCTTTCTTACATTGCTCACTGTAAGAGGTCTGCCCTTTTCGATACAGTTGATGCACTTATGCTCTGCCCCGTGGTACATGAAAAGTCTCTTTATATCTCTTATCCTTGATATTATAAGGATATAAAGTACAAAGATAAAGATCCTGAGAACGCCCTCAACGATTGCTACCAGTGAATCATTTCTCGCATACTTGGAGATGACCTCTGAAATCGCATAAGGAAGAACCATAAACAGCGCGATAGCAAACGCAAATGATAAAAGCGTTGTAAATACCATAAGGAAAGTATCCTCATGTCCGCTTGATACCTTATCGATCTCCTCGTCGAGCTTAGTAGGCTTCTCATTGGTCTCTTCATAGAATGAAGATGAGTAATTAAGGGATTTAAGTCCAAGGATAAGGGAATCAATAAATACAAAGATTCCTCTTACGAAAGGAATGCTAAGGAGCTTGCTGCCGTATCCAACGCCGTGGTACTCATCATGCTCAACCACTATCTCACCGTTTGGCTTTCTGACAGCAACAGCGTACATATCCTTATTTTTCATCATTACACCTTCAAGAACAGCCTGTCCGCCTATTCCGGAATAGTGTCTAATCTTTCTCTTACGTCTCTTCATCTTAGTTTACCGCCTGTTAAAGAAAAAGAGGCCAAGGCGTAAATGCCTGGGCCTCACTTGTTTCTTGATCTCAAATTGTATATTACTTGTTGTCCATGCCGTATTTCTTGTTGAACTTATCAATACGTCCACGAGCAGCAGTAGCCTTCTGAGTTCCTGTGTAGAAAGGATGGCACTTTGAGCAAATTTCTACGTGGATTTCGCTCTTTGTTGATCCTACTGTAAATGTGTTACCGCAGTTGCAAGTAACTGTTGCCTGATGGAATTCTGGCTGGATGTCCTGTCTCATTTCTTATCACCTCACTATATCTGAATACTTCATCTGTTTCCGACAGACGTTGTCAGCGCTAAAAGCACCTGACATCAATGTGTTCACGTTTACTGTTTTACAACAGCTATATAAATATAGCACACTAATGAGTATATGGCAAGGATTTTTTATTTACTGGCTTTTTTGAAAAAAGACTAATGATTCTAATAATATATGACGATAAATGATATGGAAGGTTATGCAACTCTGAAAAGGATTTTCAGCCACAGGCATCAAGGAGGATGCGTATGAGTATTAGCATAAACGCCAATCAAATATACGCTTCCATCAGAGACAGGGGCCAGACGCAGGCAGATGCCTGGGCAGGTCAGGCTCGTGGTTTTGGTGCGCCTACTAATAATAAGTCCGCTTCCAATAAGTCTTCAGGCTCTCCCACTTCAGTAAGATCACTGGAATATCAGCAGCGTACCCAGCAAAAGAAAGACAATTCAATAATAGGCCAGAGTCAGAGCTACGCTGATTCCTTAAGAGCATCAAGAGCCAAAGCAAAAGAAACCAATCTGGAAAAGAAAAAGCTCCAGTACAGCTATAAAAAGATATCCTCCCAGATTGTAAGAAGCAAAACCTCCGTAAGTGCAAGGAAAGCAGCATCCGCAGCAAGGCGAGAAGTTCAGCGCCTAAAAAGGCTTAGAAACAGCGGCGAATATGACGAAGAAGAACTTCAGATTTCCATCGAGCACGCCAAATCCATGGAGAGAATAGCCAAGAAGAAAGTAGCTCACCTTCAGCAGGAAGAGATGATAGAGCGCGGTCAGAACGGCGCCATGGCAGCTCTTGAGGAAAAGGAAGAAGAACGTGAAGAGGAAAAAGACCTCGAGGAAGAGCCTATAGAGGAAGAAATCCCTGAGGATCAGGCATACACCGAGCAGGATTATGCCGAAGAAATGCAGCTGATGATGGCCGATATGCAGGAGGAAACAGCTGCAAGAATGGAAGAACTCTCAGAAGAGATGGAACTCGCCATTGCAGAAGTAATGGAAAACAATAAGGATTCCATGGAAGAAATGACCTCTGAAATGATGAAGATGGTTCAGGATGCCATGGAAGAAATGGATGAGGTTTTGGATCTGGATGAACTGGCAAATACCATGGCAGCTCCCGATCCAAACATGTCGGAAGACGACCTCAAGATGCTGAAATTAAAGCACCGTACAAAGGAAATGAAAGATATCGCCAAGGCTGACGGTGATTATCTAAAGGCAATCATGGATAAATACGAAAAAAAGGGCATCGCCGGCACCGGACTATCCGGAGCTGCATCTTCTACTCCCGCCTTTAGCGGAGCTGCAGCCATATCAAGCTCTCCTACGCCGATAACCGTTTCGGTTCCCTCAGCCTATGGCTCAGGTGGCGGATCAATGAGCTTTGATGCCTTTGCTTAACCCTTCTTTTTAAGATATTTCTTTAGTTTATTACGAATTCTCTGCATTGCGTTGTCAGTGGACTTCTCATCCCTACCGAGCACTGCAGAGATTTCTTTTACGCTCATGCCTGTAATGTAGAGGTCCAAAACCTGGCGCTCTAAGTCGCTGAGTTCTCTGTCTATCTCTCCCTCAAGATCCTGAAGATTCTCCTGGTCGATCACGTACTGCTCCGGAATAAGATTTGCATCGGATTCCAGTACTTCCTCCAATATGGATTCACTTCCCTGCTCAGCATCCTCTCTGCTGGCATATATAGATATGTAGCTGTTAAGGGGAGCATGTTTTTTCCTTGAAAGGGATTTGATGGCAGAATACATCTGTCTTGAGATACAAAGCTCCGCAAAGGTGGCAAAGCTTGCATCTCTTCCGCAGTCATAGTCCCTGACCGCCTTGAAAAGACCTATCATACCCTCCTGGATAAGATCATCCTTATCTGCGCCAAGGATGTACATGGAAGCAGCCTTTTTGCGGACCAGGTTCTTATATTTGTTCATGATGTAGTCGGTTATATCGTCCTGACCTCCGTCATGTATACGGACGATAAGCTGCTCATCATCAATATCGCTGTACTTTCCCTTGCTCATATAATGACCTCACGAAAGTCTTTGTCTTACAACCTCAAAAGCAAGCACACCTGCTGCAACAGATGCGTTAAGTGAATCAATATCCCCCTTCATTGGGATAGATGCGATCATGTCGCACTTTTCTTTTACAAGTCTTGATACTCCGCTGCCTTCATTGCCGATAACAAGTCCGATGGCACCCTTTAAATTGAGCTTATACATGGTGGTACCGTCCATGTCGGCACAGGCAAACCAAAGGCCGCGTTTCTTAAGGTCTTCGATGGTCTGAGCTATGTTGGTGACCTTAACAACGGGAGTGTAGTTTAATGCTCCCGCTGAAGCCTTGGCAACTGTAGCTGTAAGGCCTACTGCCCTGTTCTTGGGAATGATAACTCCGTGTGCACCGGAGAGATTGGCTGTTCTGATGATAGCCCCCAGATTGTGAGGATCCTCGATTCCATCCAGAACAAAAACAAATGGATCCTCGTTCCTTGCCTCTGCAAGCTCGAATATATCCTCCATCTCAGAGTACTTATAAGCTGCAGCTATAGCTATTACGCCCTGATGCTTGCCGGTTTCGGATATCTGGTCAAGCCTCTCCCTGCTGACAAACTTTATAAGTGAGCCCTGTTTCTTGGCTTCTCTTCTGATGGTGGATACCGGTCCATCCTGGCATCCGTCAAGAATATAGATCTTGTCTATGGTCTTTCCTGATCTATAGGCTTCTATTACGGCATTTCTGCCCTCGATTTTCTCCTCATTGGGAGTCAGTATTTCTTTTTCCATTTAAATTCCTCAAATATTGATCACAGCTCAAGACTATTGCGCTCAAGTCCGAGCTTTATAAGGTTTAAGGCTCTGTCCATGTCGCCCTTAAGATATAAGAATCCGACAACAGCCTCAAGTCCTGTAGCCTCAAGGTACTCTATTGTAGATGCGTTCTTGGCTTTTGTGTGGGGCTTGGAATTCCTGCCTCTTCTGTAGATGTCTTTTTCCTCATCGGTCAGATCATCCATAATGGAAGCCACAATCGCAGCCTGGGAGGGCGCTTTTACAATAGCGCTTGCTCTCTTATGGAGGTTGTTGACCGCAGTATTGCCCCTGTTTACAAGGACTGACCTTACCACCAGGTCATAGACTGCATCACCGATATACGCCAGAGTAAGGGGTGAGTATGTCCTTATGTCCTTGGAGGTGATATCGAATTTCTCGTTTATATAATCATTTAAACCAGCTGCCATTTAACTCCCTCACGGGTATCCTTGATCTCAACGCCTTTTTCCAAAAGCTCATTTCTTATGGCATCAGCAGTTGCAAAGTCCTTGGCCTTCTTGGCTTCTGCTCTCTTCTGAATCTGCTCATTGATATACTCAAGAAGCTCAGGATCTACATCCGGGCCGGCGTCCTCCAAAAGACTCTTTGCATGTCCGATAAGATCAAGAGAAAGAACCTTGTCAAAGCTCTCTACAAGAGCAAGCTTAGTAGCATCGTTTGTATCTGCTTTAAGAGCATCATAGAGGATTGTTATAGCCATTGAAGTATTCAGATCGTCTGAAATAGCCTCCCTGAACTTATCCTCAAACTCCTTCTTAACATTTTCATCAACAGCGCCGTCAGCCTTAAGCTCAGAAACTCTCTTAACAAGCTTATTGTAAGTTCCCACATTGCTGTCAAGAACATCAAATGAGAACTCAAGAGGCTTACGATAGTGAGACTGGAGGCAGAAGAATCTGTAAACCAATGGATCATAGCCTTTTTCCGCAAGGACTGAAACTGTAAGAACAGCTCCCTTGGACTTACTCATCTTGCCGGCTCTGTCATTTAAGTGATTGCTGTGGAACCAGTAGTTGCACCACTTGTGTCCCAAATAGCTCTCAGACTGGGCAATCTCATTGGTGTGGTGAGGGAACATGTTATCAACACCACCGCAGTGAATATCAAGTCTCTCACCCAGGTGCTTCATGGAAATGCATGAGCACTCGATGTGCCATCCGGGATATCCAACGCCCCATGGGCTCTCCCACTTAAGGGCCTGGTCTTCAAACTTGGACTTTGTAAACCACAGAACAAAGTCAGTCTTGTTCTTCTTGTTTGAATCCTCTTCAACGTCATCTCTTACACCGATCTGAAGCGCTTCCTTCTCGACGGCTGATGAGAAAACGTAGTAATCATCGAGCTTACTGGTATCGAAGTAGATATTTCCGCCTGCCTGATATGCATAACCCTTCTCAAGAAGAACTTCAACCATGTGAATAAACTCGGGAATGCAGTTTGTTGCAGGTTCAATAACATCCGGTTTCTTATTTCCAACCGCATCAAAATCCTTGAAGAATGCATCTGTATAGAACTTGGCAATCTCCATTACGCTCTTATGCTCTCTCTTGGCACCTGCGAGCATCTTGTCCTCACCGGTGTCTGCATCGGATGAAAGATGTCCTACATCAGTGATGTTCATGACACGCTTAACATCATATCCTGCATATTCCAGTGCCTTGACCAAAACATCCTGCATGATATAGGTTCTGATATTTCCGATATGTGCATAGTGGTAAACGGTAGGTCCACAGGTGTACATTGACACCTTTCCTTCTTCATTTGGAACGAACTCGTCCACTTTTCTTGTTAGTGAATTGTAAAATCTGAAATCGTTACTCATTGCTGTGCTCCTTGCAGGTATAAATTTTATTTGTTAAAAGACATATCGCCTGAGATGAAATTCCTTCTCCGGTTCCGGTAAAGCCGAGTCCCTCTTCAGTTGTCGCCTTAACGTTAACCTGTGACATTTCGATTCGAAGAGCATGTGCTATATTAATTCTCATCTCATCTATGTGAGGTCTCATCTTGGGTGCCTGAGCTATTATTGTGGCATCGATATTCTCCACAACATAGTCATTTTTATCAAGGAGCTTGTAAACCTCTTTTAGAAGGTCCAAAGAATCAGCTCCCTTGTATTTAGGATCCGTATCGGGGAAGTGTTTCCCGATATCTCCAAGAGCTGCTGCTCCAAGAAGTGCATCCATTATAGCATGAAGAAGAACATCTGCATCAGAGTGTCCAAGAAGCCCTTTTTCATAAGGAATCTTAACTCCGCCTATTATAAGGTCTCTTCCTTCTACAAGCTTATGAACATCGTATCCCATTCCAACGCGCATAGCAATATCCCTTTCATTATAAAAAATCAATTATCAGTGCAAAAAAAGCTCAACTATAAAGGCCGCTGCACAGGAAAAAGCCGCAACAGTAAGAAGGCTCTTTTTATTGAAAGCAAGAACCAGTGCCACAGCAAATCCGATAACAGATGAAAGAACATAATCTGTCGCGCTAAGAATTGCCGGGAATGTCATTGCTGCCAGTGTAGCATAGGGAACATAGTACAAAAACGACTTTATGAACCTGCTCTTTATCTCTTTTCTGATAAGGGTAAGAGGAAGCGCTCTTATCAGATAAGTAACCACAGCCATTAGTATGATGTAAAGATATACTCTGCTCATTCCTTGTCACCTCCGTTCTCATCCGAAACAGGTGCAAGAAATGCAGCAGCTGCAGCAGCAACAACTGTTATTATAATGATCCTGAAGCCTGATGAAATGGCCGTTCCAAGGATAGGCGCATAAGTAAATACCGTGCTGAGCGCCATTGCTGAAAGAACAACAGCCATAACAGCCTTGCTGGTTCTGGTATCAGGAATGATTATCGCAATAAACATACCGTAAATGGCAAGTCCGAGGCAGCTTATAAGCCTCTCCGGCATGATCTGTCCGGAAAAAGCACCGAGTGATGTTCCAAGAACCCAGCCAAATACTGATGTGACTATAAGTCCATAGGAATATGCCGGATAGAGTCGTCCCTTTCTAAGAACGCTCACACCAAAGATCTCATCGGTCACACCATAAGAGATTCCCATTCTGTGACCCGTTCCCAGCTCAGGATCGAGCTTCTGTGAAAGGGCACAGCTCATAAGCATATATCTGAGGTTGATGATAAACTGCAGAATTGCCAGCTCTATAAAGCTTCCGTTTCTGGCTATGATCTCCAGTGCGGAGAACTGACCGGCACTGGTCACATTAAGAAGTGACGTCATAGCGGCCTGAAATACACTCATTCCTATTTTTGAAGCTTCAATTCCGAAGGCAAAAGACACAGCCATATATCCGAGACAGATTGGCAAAGCATCTCTGCATCCTTCCTTGAAGTCCTTAAAAGTCCCAACTTTCATACTCATTCCCCTGATTCACCCTGACGAAAAGTCTTCAGAATGACTCACATTTTTTAATAACATCCGCTACATTTACAGGACCCATGCTGCCTTGCACCATGGCGCTGCTTCCGCCGCCCTTGGCACCGAACTCTTCTCTAAGCATGTTCTGAAGGGCTTTTAGATCCTTTCCTTCACCCTTTGTAGCGATTATGTATTTATAACCCGCATTATCATCTCCGGAGAATACTCCGCAATAACCGCTGCGAGTCTCGATCAGCGCATTGACAACCTTTCTCATAAGATTTCCGTCAAGCCCTGCCTCTTTCTTTAAAAAGACATTTTCTTTGTTTTTATCTATGCTGTCAAGTTCATACTCTATGAGCTTTTCTCTACAATCTGAGAGTTCGCCCTTCAAAGCGTAGTTTTCATCCGAAAGCTTTTTTACAGAAGACACAATACGATCATAACCGGTTGTCAAAAGACCTGTGAGCTGCCCTACAACCTGTAGCTGATCATTTATGTATTCAAGAGCTCTTTTACCGCATAAAATACTTACACGGACTCCGCCTTTGTAATTCTGACAGCTGACAACCTTTAAAAGTCCAATTTCTCCTGTTCTTGCAACGTGTGGTGCACAGCAGGCGCAGGTATCGTAGCCTGTCACAGTGACAATTCTCACATCGCCGGTAAGTTCCTTCTTACTTCTGTACTGAAGGCCATCCAGGATCTCTTTTGCCGGGAATTCGCACTTAACTTCAACGTTCTCCCAGATTGCCCGGTTCACCAAAGCTTCTATTTCATGAATATCGTCATCACTAAGGACTCCGTTGTAGTCCATGGTGACCTCTGAGTCACTGAGGTGAAAGCCGACGTTGTCATAGCCGAATTTTGAATTAACGATTCCGGAGAAGATGTGTTCTCCTGTGTGCTGCTGCATATTGCTGAATCTGTGGTCAAAGTCAATTATGCCCTTTACACACTCTCCTACAGGCAGCTCCCTGTCAGTTACATGAGTTATTATCCCGTCTGTAATACTGACGTGAGTAACTACTGCATCAGAAATAGACCCGATATCAGAACTCTGTCCTCCCTGTTCCGGGAAAAAAGCTGTTCTATCGAGCACCACTAAAAAGGAATCACCTTTTCCCTTTTCACAGGATAAGACCTTCCCTTCAAACTCCTTCAAATATGCATCCTGATAATAAAGTTCCTCTGTTTTAACCATAGAACACATTGTAACACATTTGCCCTGCCTTGCCCATAAACATGCAAAAAAAAAGAGACTGCATTATGCAGTCTCAAGTGGTAACTGTGAAAGCTCTTCAAAAACTCTTTTCTTTATGTCATCCTTCTCAACTTTAAGTGAGAACGCTAATTCCGTATACAAAAGTTTTTCAGCAATGTTTAAGTATCTCTCGTTAAGTGAAGCAAATTTCTTGCCTTCTGAAAGGCGAATGGCTTTGATCTTGTGAAGGGTCTTAACAAGACTCATCATCTCATCTACCATGTTGCGTTTAATAACTTCGGAAATAACCGGCTCAGCCTTTTTACCTTCAGGAAGCTCAATTTCAGGAGCATATTCAATCTCATCAATGAGCTCTTCTGCACCATCGGCGCTTATCACATCACGGATCTTGCTCTCAGCACCTTCGACAGGAACATACAGCACACTTCCCGCATCTACCGCTGAAACCATCTGGTAATACTCCTTCTCCTTCCCTCTCTCAAGGAAAGACGGAACAAGAATATCACGTACGCTGCATAAACCATGGCTGCCATAAATAACGCACTCTCCAATATTTAACATCGTGTTCCTCCTTGTTTTTTTCAGACCGCATACTGTAAGCGTTTTCACGCCGCCAGTACGTAAATTATAGCACAATATTACGTTTTTTGTAATATTTAAATTTGAATTAATTATGTTTTTTTTGTGACTTATAACCTGATTCCCAGCTATCCCTTGTCAGACAATTGATACACTCAACACGGGTCTCGCCAAGCATGATGACACGGGACTTTGCATTGGTATGGTGGTATATAAAACCGCATTTTTCCTGAACTCTTTTTGACCTGTTGTTGCCAAGAAAGTACCCTGCGTAGATCCTCTCAAGTCCAAGGTCTGCAAAGCCTCTTTTTATAAGTATTTCAGCAGCCTCAGGAGCTATTCCCATGCCCCAGAAGGGAACTCCGACCCAGTATCCAAGCTCAGCCGCCCCTTCCTCCAGGGGCCTTTCGGGACTTCCTTCTAAAGTCAGTCCAATACTGCCAATGGGTTCGTTGTTCCTCTCTTTAAGGCAGATGGCATAGGTCTCATCCCCTGAGAGAATGGTCCTGATCACAGCCCTTGAATAGGCCTCATCCTTATGGGGAAGCCAACCGGCAACAGGACCTACCCTGTCATCTTTTGCATAATTAAAGAGGCTGGGAGCATCTTCATCTCTCCAGCCTCTAAGTATCAAACGCTTCGTTTCCAGTATCATAACTATCCCTGTTACAGACTCATATAATTAAAGCCTGTCCTGTTTATAAACTGGTCGAGGTTTTTCTTAAAGAATATGAAGTACGCCTCTTCTTTGTGTTTTGCCTCAGGCTTAAGATAAAAGATAACCTGTCCGCTCTTAATGTCCCATTCGATATCATTGGTAGGATCAAGGGCGTCAATATCCTTGAAGGAAAGCCCAAATTTCTCCCTGCAGTATGCATCTCTGTTATCAAGATCCATAGACTCCTCGATTGCCTTACCCTTGGTCCTGATAAGGTCATCAAGCTGTTCAAGCATGATCTGATGGACAATGTTAAATGAATTCAGCTCATATCCGACCAGCTTCATATCCGATATGATCCTGTCAAAATCCACATAGCATTTGGCAAATGGGTCAACCTTGTTTTCACCGTAACAAAAAACTGCATCGTATAGGGCTTCGTTCATAGCCTGTCTCCTTTCTGTGCCTTCAGAAACTCAATGTACTCATTTTCGGGTAAAGGTCTCGAATAGTAGAATCCCTGTAAATATTCTACACCTTTTTCTATTAAAGTTTTAGCCTGTTCTATGGTTTCTACACCCTCGGCAAGAACGTGAAGTCCATAGTCCTTTAAGAAATTTATGGAGTATTCAAGCATCCTCATATTCTCAGGCTTATCAAGGTCCATACAATTCCAGATAAACTCTTTGTCCATCTTGACCATGACGTAATCCATTTTCAGGAGCTCCAAAAGATTGGAATAGCCTGAGCCAAAGTCATCCATGGAGAATGTACTTCCAAGTTCTTTAAGCTTTTGAACATTATGCTTGAATGCATCATCATTGTTGATATAGGCTGTTTCAGTGATCTCGAAGTTTATCATCTTGGCAGGTATATGGTATTTTTCCATCTTACCGATAAGCCTTGCATAGGTCTTTCTGTCAACCACTTCATTTCCGGAAAGATTAACCTCAACCTTCCTGATCCCGTAGCTGGATAGGTTTTCTCTTGCGATGAATGAACATACCTTCTCAAATACCAGATCATCAATTTCCTGTATAAGCCCGCATTTCTCGGCAATGGGAATGAAATCCTCGGGAGATATGTAGTTATCGCTGTCAGCTCTTTTAAGCCTTACCAGCGCCTCGGTTGAGATAAATTTGCCTTCCTTAACACTCAGGATTGGCTGATAGTATACTTCAAAGGCTTTATCCTTAACTGCTGCTCTGACAACATCTTCGATGGTATTCCTGTAAACCATCTTGTCGATGATCTTGTTATCAATGACCAGATTCGGTGAATAGTGAGTATATATGTATTCGCCTGATACGTAGCGCAGGATCTGTAGCGCTTCATCTGCCTTTTTAGTGTGTTTAGGGACTTCAAGCACCGCGTATGTCAGTTTGTAGCTGCCACTGTCATCTTTGTAGTTGTTTATCAGTGACATCAGCTTCTCTACGCTTTCCGGATTCTCAATAATGTAAGAGAGAGTATTCCAGCTTGATAAGTACGAGCTCTCTTTTGTAGCTTCCTCAGCCATCTTGGCTATTTCTCCCTGAAGAGAGTAGAGTTTCTTTCTGTCTTCTCCATTAAGGATCATAGTCTTTCCTGTAAATATGACCGATACTATAAAAAAGCTCTTGCTAAGTCCAAATCTCTCTGTAATGACCAGATCAAAAGCATCTTCATTCTTTACACCGGGAATATCCTTTTCATAGTACTCTCTCGGGTTTTCGCTTGATAGAAACAGTATCAGAGCCATCAGCATTATAGCTATGGATGATACCTGATATCCATGGAACTTGAACTGGAAGAATGCAAGAATCGCCCATGCCAAAAGGCCTGCGGTAATAGCCAATGCATCGTCTTTTCTGAGCCTGTCCCTGAATGTGATCGACAGGAGCATGGTTCCGAATATATAAAGAAATCCTATGAAATAACAAAGGAGTACAACAAATCCAACGTTGTAATATTGCCCGGATTCGGTGACGGTATAATTAACTCTGCCAAATAAAAGCGAAATAAGTCCTAAGACTCCCGGAGCTGCGATCAGTCCGATAATGATGGGAGATGCCTTTTTACCGTGCAATATTTTGGCGTAGACATAAAGTGCCATGACAAAAGCGCATATTATAAGGGTCCCAACATAGATAATCTGAGAAATGCCTCTCAGCGAAGAAAAGGTGTTATCAAGATAATCAAAGACAGCGCTCTGAATGATATCTCCGAGAACATTTATGTACGCCACCACCAGAAAGATGAAAAAAACGCGCGTAGAAAATACCCGAGGCATGTTCCGCCTCAGGTATACAATGATCAATATGGATAATACCAATATTGCAACAATAGGTGTACGTATTTCCATAAACTGATTATAATACAGTTCCGTTTGCAAGTGCAAGTTGCACGTAATAGCTTGTTATCGGCAAAAAGCTCTGAGCAAAATTCTTGGTTGGTCCGCTTCCGACAATGACCGCATCCTCTACAATCTTCTTGCCTCCGACCGAGGCAGGCGAAACATCTATGGCCCTTTCAAAGGTTTTTTTACCGTAATCAAGATATCTCTTATCCTGCGTAAGTTCATACCCTATGGCCATAGCCTCCAAAAGGAGTGTGTTTGTGCCGTTTCGTGAAAGGCTTGGCAGCTCCTTGTAGTAGAACAGCCCCTGGGGCGTCATAAAGTTTTCCGTCAGGTCATCTATGGCATCAAGCATCATCTTCTTTAATTCTTCAGAAGGGAACACTCTGTAATAACGCATAAGAGATCCAAGGGCAACGGATATCATAAATCCAACTCTTATTGTGGTGTTGTCCATATAGGGTGAGAGCCACTTGCCATACCTGTCATTCCAGGCAGCGAACTGTGATACTATCCACTCGCATTTATCTACCCATTTCCTATCACCCGTTTCGATGAAAAGAGCTGTCAGCGTCCTAAGGGCCCATCCGGTCTCTCTGGCGCTTGCTTCACCCGGAACCTGATACATAGGCGTATCAAGGAGTCTTAATACATTCTCGCCAATGCCAAGAGCAGTGCTTAGCGCCCTTTCATCGCCGGTAAAGTGATAGAAATCAAGAAGACCCTCTACCCACTCATGACTGCAGACCATCTCTCCCTTGCAGCCCCTTCCTTCTTCGGAGCCTCCGGTGTGCTTTCTTGTGTGTTCCCACTGTCCGCCCATTCTAAGAGGATCAGTGCTGTAATGGCAGACATCAACATCCATCCAGTGAGACGCTGCCACATTTGCGTAATCAAGGAACCTTCGAATGCCTGTCCTTGCATACATCATGTACATCGCATGGGGATAGTCATACTCATTATTGGTCCAAACAAGATTTCCGCCACCTCTTCCCTGAGCTGTATATCCGGGATCCGGCGCATCGCCGAAATTAAGCATTCCGTAGCACCTTGCATGGGAATCTGCCTTCTCAATAAGGGCTATCTCAACATCATCGTTTTGTTTATCCCTTGGTAAAAAGACCTTAGGAAATACCTTTGCTTTCTCAAACTCATCAGGTGCAATATAAGGTCTGTCGGGCATTTGGTAAATAAGGCTCCTGTTATCAAGCTCATATATTGGCTCCTTAGCATCATGGAAGTGTAAAAGAAATCTCGTCTCCCTTGCCATTCCTGAAGTAAATACTACAGGTTCTGCCTTGGAAACTTTGCTGTTTTCGTTCTGATCAGGAATGATATATACCACAACACCGTTTTTATCGGCCTTTACAGCCTTGGGGAAATTCTGGAACGCCTGAAAAACTGTAGCACAGACTCCTACGTCCTTTGACTTGTCGGTATAATCAGCAAAAAACGTTCCGTAGAGTACTTCTGCGAAGTGCTCATTAGCCTCTTTTTCAAGCATTTCGGCAATAATGGTATTCTCCACCTGTGATGCGGAGAAAGAAATCTTAAACTCAGTTCTGTAATTGGACTTTCCTGTAATTGTTCTTACAGCTTCTGTCGCTGCAGAACCTTCTGTTCCAAAGTCATATTTGGGAAGTTCCTTAATTCCTGTGGTTGTGACAATATCACCTGATACAGAAGTTTTCTTTGTATCACCACATCCTGTTGAATCAACTATCATATTGCCTATGGCAGGGCTTGAAAGATCAATATCCGCTCCTGCGGATGACTTTATTGCAAATACAATATCATCCGGTTTTATATTTCCATCGGTGCAGTTTATGAACCTGAAGTCCGTGTCAATCCAGGGTTTTCCGGCGGTTATAGACAGCCTCATTTCGAAATGTATTCCCTCACCGGAAAAGGTCTTTTCATCAGTCGGAAGACATCTTCCACTGCCTTCTATGACTGAGAAGAGCTTGCCTTTCTTGGCAACTGTCCATTTATCAAATACGGTTTTCAGCCTTTGACCTGATACTGTTACGAAAGGTCCGATGAACTGCTCTTTGTCAAAAGACCTATCGGAGTATTCAAATTCTTCGAAAAGTTTTTCGGAATTATTTCTGACACAGAGTTTTATTACTCCGTTTGAAACGCTTATATCTTCAGGATTTTCAATAATATCAACCGTTTCCGAATACTCGGGCCTTAAATCAGAGTCTGTTACCAGTTCAAATTCTTTTTTATCATTCCCCGGAAGATCAGCGAGAAAATAAAGATATGCAAAACGAACAGACCCATCATCCCATTTCGAGGTCACTTCGACCTGAACAGGAAGGGGTCTGTCTCCATCTAAGATAGTAAGCGCATCTGCAGAAGACGCTTTTAATAAGCCTTTTTCAAAAGGCACACAAAGACCGCATAGTTCCTTTTTTCTGTCATCCTTGTAAAGCTTGTCAAAATATATTTTCATTATTTCATCCCCGTAGTTTTATTGTTGTTTGCTATAGGAATATTGTACAATAATGCGCTTTTTTGAAACTATGGATTCATATCATGTGTAAACTGTAAATTATGATTTCATGTTAAATTTGAAGGAGGTATGAAGTACATCCGGGGATTTCAAGTCCTCCTCCAAAGTCAATCATTTCTCCGGTTATAAGGTCTGTTGCTCTTCCGGCTCTGGCGTCAAAATGAGCAACGAAAGGCTGATCGTCGGCATTAATGGCAACAATGACTCTGTCATCTTCAGCTTCTCTTTCAAATACGCACTGTCTGTTTGTGAGGACCAGTGACTTAAAGCCGCCGTAGTTAAGGGCTTTTGACCCTTTCTGTCCCTTGCAGAGTGCTGCTATGTGATCTGTAAGCTCTGTCCACTGCGGACTTTCAAAGCAAGGGCGAAGTGCCGGATCACCCTGAGACTTATCTGCCTTCTCTCCCCACTCACTGCCGTAGTAGATGGTTGGGATTCCGGGCATTCCAAACATAAGGGTATAGATGAGCTTTAGGTGCGCAGGATTGTTTAAAGTGCTTGCAATCCTTGATACATCGTGATTATCAACGAATGATAACATGTGCTTTCCTTTGTATAGAGTCCAGTTCTCCGGGCCAAACTGACGGAGCAGCGAATGGATTATCTCAAACATGTTCATACTGTTAAAGGATGAGAACATGCCTTTGTAGCATTCATAGTTTGTGGCACTGTGGCACAGATCATCACCCATGATGCGATTGTAATCTCCGCCTATCATCTCTCCCATCAGGAAGAAATCCTCTTTCCAGTTGCCGGTCTCATATCGAAGGCGCCTTAAAAAGTCGCTCTCAACGCAGTAAGCCACGTCCAGTCTTAGGCCGTCTATGTCGAACTCATCTATCCAATATTTTACGCTCTCCAATAAATAGTCTGTGACCGCCGGATTACGCAGGTTGAGCTTTACAAGATCAAAGTTGCCTTCCCAGCCTTCGTACCAAAGCCCGTCATTGTAGCCGTTATTACCGTCAAAGCTGATATGGAACCAGTCCTTGTAGGGTGAGTCCCATCTCTTTTCCAAAACATCCTGAAAGCCAAAGAAGCCACGTCCTGCATGGTTAAATACACCATCGAGCACAATCTTTATGCCCTTTTTGTGAAGTGCCTCGCAGACCTTCTTGAAATCCTCATTTGTTCCGAGCCTTGTGTCAATCTTCCGATAATCCCTTGTGTTGTATCCGTGGGTGTCGGATTCAAAGACAGGGTTAAAAAGAACTGCACCCACTCCGAGCTTTTCAAGATGAGGTATCCAGTCAAGGACCTTTAGTATCCTGTGCTCTAATTTCCCGTCATTCTCAAAAGGTGCTCCGCAAAATCCTAAAGTGTAGATCTGGTAAAAGCTGGTCTCATAAGCCCACATATCTTTTTCTCCTTATCATTATCAAAACTGCGAAGCCCTAGGCTCCGCAGCTGCTTGATCATATATATAATTATATCAGAATTATTGAACTTAACTAAAAAAAGTTTAATTATTAATGTTGACAACTCCCCCACTTAAGAGGTATATTATTCTAGTCGCTTGTGATTGACGAGCGAGCATATGGCGAGGTAGCTCAGCTGGCTAGAGCACGCGGTTCATACCCGCGGTGTCGAGGGTTCAAGTCCCCCTCTCGCTACTAAAAAGGAAGCGTTTATCGCTTCCTTTTTTTGTGTCTTCTGGCGTTGCTAATTTGCATCGCAGCTTGCTCGTCACCCCTGCAATCTCTTCCGCCGGCGTCACTTGGAAATATTCCCTGAAAAAAGAAAAATATTACCTTGTTCCCATCATTTTGAGATAAACAGTACTCCCAATGTTCCTGGACCACAATGAGATGAAACAACGCTTCCTGCGCGGGTTTCAAGGATTTCTTTAAACACGCCGAGGCCGCTAAGATACTCTCTTACAGCTTCAACAACTTCCCTGTCGCATCCTGAATGGGTTATGAACACACGCTCAGGTCTGGCATTCTCTAGATCAGCCTCCATGTCTTTGACATAATCAAGCGCCTCTGTTCTCTTCTTTCTTGATTTCCAAAGTCTCAGGAAATTCCAACTTCTCGGCGCTTTCTATATTTTCTTTTGCATAGTTTTCGTATGCTTTTCTATAGTGCTTCTGGCGAGCCCAGATATCATCTGCTACAGGTCCCCACTCTTTTGAATAATTATCACACTTTGCGCAGAGGTGTTCAACGCTTTCCTCTGATTCTTCATTGGTACCATGGGCTCCAGATCTTGCCACCATCTCACGAAGAAGCTCAGGATTTTCAAGCATTGGGCATGGTCTTAAATGGTTCTTATTGAAAGGCTGTCCCTTGTGATATTCCATGAAAAGAGGGCTCTGAAGCATCTCAAGTATTGAATGAGTATGAATATTAGTGTTGGAGAAGTGGATAAATACGCAGGGCTCTGCATCTCCACTTGAATTGATGTGGAAGTAGTTCCTTCCGCCAGCGATACAGCCACCAACTGCCTCTCCATCATTCTGGAAATCCATAGGGAAGAACCCTATATCGCACTTGTCACTTCTAAGGTATCTGATTTGATCTACCATCTTTCTTCTCTGCTCTACAGTAGGCATAAGCTCTGGTACCGCATTATTTCCTACTGGCATATAGTGGAAAAAGAATCCGAATCTTGCGCCTTTTTCAGCTATGAACTCGATGAACTTAGGGTCAGTTACTGCCTCGATATTATTTCTTGTATAGCAGATGGAAGTTCCATAGACAATTCCGTATTTCTTAAACAGGTCCATGGCTTTCATTACAGCGTCATAATGACCAATTCCACGTCTCGCATCATTTGTTTCAGGAGTACCCTCGATAGAAAGCTGGAACGTGATATTTCCAAGTCTTACAACTTCCTTACAGAAGTCCTCATCAATTAAAGTGGAGTTGTCAAAAATTGAGAACTCAACATCATTGTGCTTTTCAGCAAGACGCAGTACATCCTTTTTTCTTACAAGAGGTTCCCCGCCTGTCATCATGTATAGGTAAACACCAAGCTCTTTTCCCTGGGTAACGATCTTATCCATGTCTTCAAAAGACAGGTTGTGCTTAGGGCCATAAGTACCGGACCAACAGCCCTGGCAATGCATGTTGCAGGCACTTGTAGGATCAAAGAGAATAAGCCATGGGATATTGCATCCGTACTTTTCCCTGTTTGCCCTGATCATCTTGGTACCTCTGAAAAAGGCCTCATAACCAAGGTTGAGCATTGTCATCTTGGCAACGTGAGGATCTGTCTCATCAACTACTTTATTTATAAACTTGACCCATCTATTGTCAGGGTCCTTGAAAGCTGCTCTTACCTGATCAAGCTTGTCCTTTCTTGCTCCATCTTTCCCCCAGAATTTCTCTGCCTGATCTACGAGTTTTAAATACGTTTCTGTTCTGTTCTCAGCTTTGTCGAGATTTGCAAGAAATCTATCGATCAATAGGCTAAATGCCTGTCTCTGCGCTTTGTGAGATAAGTTTTCTACTAATTCCATACTTGTTATTCCTCCCCTTTAAGTGTTACAATCGTTTTGATGTTACAAGTGTAACGCCGCAGGAGATGCAATACAACGGCTCTACTCTCGGACATGACAGTAGAAGTGTCAATTGGCGCGGCGTGACATAATCACTTATTTTGTAACAACAGGGGAAAAGAAATATGAAAGCCACTAAAGAGCCTTTGACAGAAATGCAGAGAAAAGAAGTTCTGCGAATGAATAACAAAGAGTCTAACCAGCTGACCAGAGAATGCCTTCAGCTTGCGCTTATGCACCTAATGGGCGAACACCCGTATGAAAAGATCACTGTCAGTGAGATCGTGCGTCGTGCTGGAGTTTCACGTACTGCCTTCTACCGCAACTATACTGACAAGGAAGATATTTTGCATGAACTCGGTAACAGACTGATAAAAAGAATAGCAGAAATTTGTGAAAAACCAGAACTGCATGAGAATCCTCATCAGTGGTTTGAAGATGTTTTCCGTACCATCCGCGAGGATAAAGAAACCATTGCCCTGTTTGATCAGGCAGGTATATTGAAACGAGAGCTCTTTTCCGGCAGGTCCATATCAGAACTTCTGTATCCTACAACAGATACAGAAATCAAATACATCAAGCTTGCTACAGAAGCAGCTTTTTTCCAGATACTTATCAGCTGGTTCAGAGAAGGGATGCAGGAAAGCGAACAGCGCATGGCTGATATATGCGTAGAAATGTTTGATAACACATTGAAAAAACTGTCATAAAACAAATGTTGATGATAATTTGATGATTATCATCAGATGATGAAGCCGCAAGCCTTGTATTTATGCAAGTTTTAGAGGTGCGACAATGGTTCAAGTCCCCCTCTCGCTACTAAATGTTTGATACAGGAATCGCACATTATGCGTTTCCTGTATTTTTTTGTTTCTGGTTCAGTTCTTTCGATTTCTAAGAATACTTATGGTTTATTTATTTGCAGTTAATATATATACACAAACTTCGACATCGTATAAACCAATATCAAAAAGGAATTGTTAAACTAACTATAAAATGGAGGTTTCAAACATGAGCAATGATATCAAGACTATGGGGATCGTTGTTCAGATAATCACGAAGGGCCTCGCTAACAAAACATTATCATAATAGCAATCAAATACGGTCTTGAAGCATAAGCTGCTTGGGACGCAGAAACAGAAATGCGTGGAATAATATTCACAAAAATATGATAAAATATAAATAGAAGTTTCTTTTGATTAGTTAGTTGGAAATTTTTTGAGGATAGATATGCTTAAAAAACTAGGAACATTAAAGATCAAATTCCCTTTGATCAGTTTTTTTACATATTTTGTTCTTGTAGGCGTGCTTCTTTCAGCATGCTATATAAGGTTTTCCGACAACATGATAGAGACATACGAAGAATACGGAAAAGAGATACTCAATCTGGCAGCAGAGGATATCGTCATAGACCACATCCCCGACTATCTGAGCGGAGATTACGACAAGGACGAGTATGAAGCAACTGTAAGAAAGCTGAATCTGTATCCGAGATATTTTGATGATGTCTTTTATCTTTATGCCTATCAGCTTAATGGTGATGGAGCCAATGCGACATATCTCTTTGATGCAAAGGTAGACCATGATGATCCTATGGAGCTTGGCGGTAATTATGAACTTGAAGATGATATCAAAGCGCAGATAGAAAAACACGGTGCAGGAGAGTCTCTTGATACGGTAACAGATGATACCGAATGGGGATATCTGTTGACAGTTTCCAAACCACTTTTAGATTCTAATGGGAATTTTCAGGGCTATCTTCTTGTTGATTTTGATCTGACCAGGGTCAGGGCTGCAAACCGCCTGTTTATTTTCAAGCTTTTTGGACTGGTATTTGCGCTTATGATGGGAGTGTTTGCTCTTGGTATGCAGGCAGTTGCTGTAAGGATCACAACTCCCATTGAGAAAATGTATCTTTGTCTGTCCAAATTTAAATATGCAACCTACCAGGACAGGGAAGAAAACCTGCGTAGCCTGAAAGAACTTGATATTCATAGTAACCATGAGATTCAATCACTGTATGAAGCGCTCCTAACAAGTGCTGAAAGCAACCTGCGATATATGGATGAGTACAGAAAGGTTTCGGAGAAGCTCGGTGCAGTAAACGAAAAAGCTCACACCGATGCACTGACCGGTGTCAGGAACAAAGCCGCTTTTGAAGAAATGGCTATGGTGCTTCTGGGAAAGATGGATCATGAAAAATCACCTGAAATAGCAGTCATAATGGCTGACATAAATAATCTGAAGTGTATAAATGATAAATATGGCCATAAGGCAGGAGATGAATATATTATTGGCTGTTGCAGGGTCATCTCTGAAATGTGCACGAATTCAAAGCTATACAGAATCGGAGGTGACGAATTCGTTATCATTCTTGCCGGAGATGATTATAAGAACAGGCAACTGCTATATCAAATGCTGCGGTCGCAGTTTATTGACTTGTATAATGATGAAACAAGAGAGCCCTGGAATCGATATTCAACATCTTTAGGTCTGGCAGAATACAGGAGCACTGATTCGGGATTATCAGATATCATGAAGCGTGCAGATGAAGCTATGTATGCCGAAAAGGCTGCCTTCAAGGAAACCTATGGAAGCTATAGATAATAATAACGGGAAACGCTTAAATCTGGAGTTTCCCGTCTTTTTGTGCTCATATGAAATTGTTATCGCGTTATTCAGCTAATTCCTGAGAAATCTGGTTAATGGTCTCTGACATAGCGCTGAGTTCTTCTATATTGGCATTGATCTCTTCCATGGCAGTGCCCTGTAAAACGATATTCTCATTTATACCAACAGTCTTTTCAACCATGGCTTTGATGAAGTCCCCCTCTCGCTACTAAAAAAGGAAAGCATTTGTTGCTTTCCTTTTTTGTTGCTCAAAATGAGCCCTGGGGACGGAGTCAAGGGCTCATTTTCAAAGTAATCAATCTCCTTCCGGCTGATTCCCGTTTTCTCCATCGGACTGATTGGACGAATCTCCTTCGGTCCCTTCTGAGCTGCTCTGACCGCTTTCATCCTTTTCAGATCCTTCTTTCTCTTTTTCGGCCTCTTCTTCCGCTTTCTTTTTTTCTTCCTCTTCGGCTTTCTTTCTCTCTTCCTCTTCTGCTTTCTTTTTCGCTTCCTCTTCTTCGGCCTTCTTTTTCTCTTCCTCTTCAGCTTTCTTTTTCGCTTCCTCTTCTTCAGCCTTCTTTTTTGCTTCCTCTTCCTCGGCTTTCTTCTTTTCTTCCTCTTCAGCTTTCTTTTTCGCTTCCTCTTCTTCGGCCTTCTTTCTCTCTTCCTCTTCTGCTTTCTTTTTCGCTTCCTCTTCTTCAAGCAGTTCTTCTTCCGTTTTCTCGTTTTGAGTGTCGGTATCTGAGACATTCTGATTTTCCGGATTTCCAATCATCATGTCCATAAGATCCTGTAGCTTACTTTCGTCAATTCCAGACTCATTATCCATCGTAACCTTGATCCTGTTTGGATCGGGCTTGATATACTTAACTACATATTCACCTTCATCAGATATTTGGGGCACAGGATGCTCTACTATGTACCTGAATATCGCCTCGCATCCCTTTCCGGAATAATGAAGTCCGTCACCGCCGTTATACTCAGACTTAACCTGTCCGTCAGATCCTTTTAGGATTTCGGCGATATCGAGATAGAAAATATGTTTTTCCTTTGCTGTTTCCAGTAGGAAATCATTGTATTTATCTATCCATGCGTTTTGAACACTGTTTTTATAAATTCCGTTATCATCTACGGGACCTATCGCCACAAGTACAAGATTGGAATTAGGCGCCATCTCAGCCACACTGTCTATAAGAGTCAGAAATGTATTCTTATAATGCGTCTCACTTGGATCATTGATCCCGTTAACACCCAGAAGAATATAGATGACCGGAGCCTGGTGAGATGCCAGATAAGATTTTAAAGTATATTCTTTACCGGCATTGTTAATGAATTTATTGGATGCAAATGCAGGATGAGATATGCCAATCTGCGCCAATGCAGCATCATCGTTGAAAAAGCCATAGTTGACCATCGCAACCGTTCTGGAATCGCCGAGGAATACACATCTGTTAAGATATCCTTCCTTTGCGCCGTCTTTTTTTGCAAGTACAGTTGTATCCGGAGTTGATTCGGCTTTAGTCCCTTCGGTTGCTGTCTCGACTACAGGCATATTTTCCCCGGCTGCATCTTGAACTTCACCTTCGGCAGTTGTTTTCTCCCAACTGACTTCATTAAAAGCATTGTCCAAGGAACCTAGTTTTAATACAATAAGCACAATGATTGCAAGGATAGCTGCGAGCATGATAAATAAGCTGATGATCAACTCCCTTTTACCAAGGCCCTCCATCATCTTCTCAAACAGGTTACTTATTGTCCCTTTCTTTTTACCGCTCATCTCTTCGCCTCTCATATATTGTACATACTTATTATATCAGATTATTATTCATACATTTTGAAACATATCACTGTGCTTATGTATTAGACGCAACAAAAAAGGAAAGCATTGCTGCTTTCCTTCAGAGCGTATTAAATGTATTATGAATCGTTCTACTTCACAAAACCTTAAGTCTGACCTTCATTGCAATCTGCCTCGGGGTAGCCATTCCATCAAACTGAACCAGATAGCTTTCTTCATCAAGGTTGATATCGAGAATGGTCCCTGCTCCGAGAATTGCATGCTCGACTCTCTGGCCCTTCTCAAGCAGGTTAAGCTTTTGCGCTCCCTTTAGGTGTCTGCTTTCGTTCTCGATATATTTCCTGACCATGGTCATCATCTTATCCGAAGGTTCCTCAGTATACTCAAGGCAGTCCCTGTCAATATCAAGGATAAATCTGGAAGGATACCTTGGTATTCCTTCAAAAGTCTGACCTCCTGCTTCTGAAATGAACAGCCTCTTTTTTGCCCTGGTCATTGCAACAAACGCAAGCCTTCTTTCTTCCTCCATGCCTTCTAGAGTATGGATCTTTCTGGAAGGGAAGATTCCTTCGTTCATGCCACATAGAAAGACATAGGGAAACTCAAGCCCCTTAGCTGCATGTACGGTCATGAGCCTTACCTTGTCGCTACCTTCTGTGTCTGAATCGGCATTGGTAAAGAGCGCAATATGTCTCAGATAGTCTTCCAGGCCCACTTCTTCTCCGCAGGTAGTCTCATATTCAAATACAGACTGCTTGAGCTCCGCCAGATTATCAAGCCTGTCCTGAGCTCCCTCTGTGCGCAGCATCTGTTCATATCCGGTGTCCTCAAGGACTTTAGTCAAAAGCTCTGATACAGGAATGCCCTCGTAATTGCCGGCATATTTTTCAATGACATCAACAAACTCTTTTGCCCTGGTTCCGCGGAGCGTCTCATTTTCAAGATTCTCACTAAGTGCCATGTACAAAGAGCAGCTGTTATCCCTTGCATACTGTTCCAAAAATGCCATACGTCTTTTGCCCAGATTTCGCTTGGGCACATTGCAGATTCTTCTAAAAGAGACATCATCTCTATACAGGATCATTCGAAGATAGCAAAGCGCATCCTTTATTTCCATGCGTCCGTAGAACTGCACTCCCGAATAGATGGTATACGGAATCTTCTCTTCTATAAGCCCCGTCTCTATTGTTCTGGTTACATAGTGCGCTCTGTAAAGAACTGCCATGTCCTTGTATGGCACGCCCATTCCCTTAAGAACAAGCATCTGTCCTGTTATCCAGTCAGCTTCATCTGCCGTATTAGGAGCAAGATGGCATAGAACGCTCTCACCGGGCTCGCCAACGGAAACCAGTTCTTTTTTCAGTCTCTGTGTATTCTTATCGATAAGGCTGTTACACGCGGCTATGATCTGCGGAGTTGATCTGTAATTGTCATTCATGTAGATTGTCTTTACATCAGGATAGTTCTTATCAAAGTTCAGAAGGTATCCCACACTGGCGCCTCTCCAGGTATAAATGGTCTGATCCGGATCTCCTACAATGAAAAGATTCTTATGGTAAGCCGTAAGAACATCCATGAGCTCATACTGAAGTCCATCTATATCCTGGAACTCGTCGATCATTACATATTCCAGGCGCTTTTGCCATTTAAGCTTTATATCTTCATGTTCGCTAAACATGTACAGAGTAAATTTGATCAGATCATTATAATCCAGGCCGAAGCATTTCTTCTCCTGATACAAATAGCCATAGAACAAGATATCATCTACAGAAGATGCCATGTCATACTTTTCCTTGAGCGCATCAACAGACATGTTAAGCATATCCAGATAATACTCCGGTTCGTCCTTGCACTTACGTATTTCAAACATATCCCTTGCTGCACTGAAGGTCTTATCTCTGAGGGAAAGCCCTCTTTCTTCATAAATAATCTTCAGGATATCATCTATGTCAGAATTATCCAGGACCAGAAAGCTCTTAGGGTACTGGAGTGCATGTGAATCCTCCTGCAGCACAGAGACGCAAAAGCCATGGAATGTATTGATATAGCCGGTATCATTATCTCCGGTTAAAAGATGTATTCTCTGCCTCATCTCATTCGCAGATTTATTGGTGAATGTAACGCAAAGAATATGCCCCGGCATAATCCCCAGCGCATTTACAAGATATGCAAATCGATATGAAAGCGCTCTTGTCTTACCGCTTCCGGCTCCGGCCACAACCCTGATGTAGCCTTCAGTACTGGTGACAGCCTCTTTTTGCGCTTCATTTAGCTCATCTAAAAGTTCTAACATAAACTCTCCAATTCAACACAAACATATATTCGAATATATTATAGCAAACACAGGTTTGTTTTTCTTCTTTTTTTTAGCCAAAACTATAAAGTTCGAAAGGCCTTAAACCGATATTATTAATAACTAAAGAAAGGAGGAGGATACATGAGAAACAATCTTCCTAAAAGATAAAGCACCTTCACTGAGGCAGGATCCCGGTGGAGGTGCTTTTTTATGCTGAAATATTCAGAAGAAGGTACAGCCCAATACAGATAACAGCTGCACCAAGGTGCATAAGCAAATATGAAACAGGCCATTTACCATTTCTGTTAAAGCCATAGAAATCATCCCAGCGCTTTCCTTCCGGAGCACGGAATATCTTATAGTAGTACAGCGGAGCATACAGTGCGACAGGGATCATTCCGATAAACGCCATCTCCAGGCTTATACCGGCTCTTTCAAACACGCACAAAGAAACAATTGCCATAAGCGGCGTAATCAGATGCATAAAAAGGTCTGACCCTTTAAACATGTGCTGATACCCATACGTCGGGCCAAGGAACAACAAGACAGTCAGCATCGTCACAGTCACTCCGGACGTTCCAATGATCTTCAAATAATATGTCCACTCCGCGTCAGGAAACAGCATCATTAAAAGAGCCGTAAGCGCACACAGCGCATTGCTCTGTACCGTGAAGTACTTAAAGGCATTCCTGGCCCGCTGCGGACACCATTTGCCGTCTTTTCTAAAGTATAAGATTATCAGCACAGTGGTCACGGCAAATATTATGAAGTTCAGGGCAAAAGAAATAACAGAATTAGTATTTTCCATATCTGAAATAAAAAAACGGCCTTTTGGCCGGTAACTTTTGGGAGGATGAGCTGCCGGCTTCCGCCGACAGCTCGTTATGAAAAAGAAGTTTTACTTACTATGTTTCTGTTTCGTTATAAATATATTAACTAAAATTCTTTTCCACTCCTTAAACAAAATGTGAATGAATTGTAACTGAACCCTAATAAATTTATAAAACCTGTATTTCAAAGTGTTTCACCTCCCCGGCATTTAACAGTCCCTGGGAGACATCTTTTTAAAAATCCATTATTACGCTATAATATAATCACAATACAGTATGTGAGGGATAGCAGTTGAAACTTTTAGAAACCGGCTATAATGAAAACTTCAATCAAACAATACATGAATGGGCTGTCGAGTTTGGAAGCAATTCCCGGTCTGTCCTTTTTCATGTCTATGTTCCTTTTGACAAGCCTCAAGAACTCGAAAACCTTAAATATGTGCGCAAAATTCTTAAAGAAGAATTTCCGGACTCACAGGTTGTAGGATGCAGCGCAACAGGCATGATACTTAACGGCAAGGTACAAAATGATGCCATTACTGTCTCCGCCATGATCTTTGAAGATGACACCACCACTGTCATTGTTCGCACATCCTATGGAAAAAATGAAAGCCTTGACCCTCAAAAGCTTTTAGCATTTGTAAAGAGTTTTCCTGATCTTAAGGGAATAGAAGCCTTTACTGCTGCCCCTTACCAGCCCTTATTGGATATGGGCTCGGTCATCGATACTATCCCCGAAAACATAGAAATATTTGGCGCAGTAGCAGTCGGAGACAATAATAATCCCTCCTTTGTGTTTGCAGACGATCAGGAACTTGGATACGGAAGAACAGCTCTTGTTTTCTATGCAGGCAAAAACCTTCATCTTCTGACAAGCAGGATGTTTGGCTGGAATCCAATAGGTTATCCCCTTTTAGTCACAAAGGCTGATGGATGTGTTGTATACGAACTTGATAACAAACCGGCTTACGATGTATATCATCACTATCTTCACATAAAAAAAGACAAAAACTTCTTTTATGACGCACTGGACTTTCCATGGGAAGTCAAAATAGACGACAATACTTATTGCTTAAGACATGCCAAATCCGTAAATCCCGACGGTTCAATTGTCATGTCTTCCAATATTTCTCAGGGAAGTACGATAAGATTGACTTACGGCGATCCAAGAAGGATCATGAAACATACAAAGCAGACCATTTCAGAGATATTTGAATTTGAGCCTCAGGTAGTCAACATATTCAACTGCTTTGGCCGCATGCTCTTTTGGAATGGCAGGGAGAATATCGAAATCCAGGAGATATCAGATCATCTGCAGACAACCGGCTTCAGTGCCCTGGGCGAGATCCTGCGCTATAAGGGAAATACTCTTTTGAACAATCTCTCTATTGTAACTATAGCTATGCGCGAAGGAGAGCATGGCAGCCATGTTGCCGTAGATCCCACAGATATTGAAGATAAGACAAATATTCCCATCACAGCAAGGCTTGCCATATTTATAAACACAATCACCGAAGAACTGATGCAAAAGAATGAGCAGCTCAATGAAATGCTATATAAGGCATCCCATGATGCGCTTACCGGAATCTTAAATCGCGGAGCCATTGAGCGGGCTATCTACGAAAAATGCGATCAATGCGAAGAATTTAAGCTGTCAAAGCATCTTATCATGTTTGATGTAGATGACTTTAAGCAGATAAACGATACATATGGTCACGCCGTCGGAGATAAGATCTTAATAAGCATTGCAACAATCGTAGACGATTATATCAGCACGATTCCCGGTGCTGTATTCGGACGTTGGGGCGGCGAGGAATTCATGATATTCATATATGGTCAGTCTGATGCTCTGGCAAAAGAAATAGCTGACAATATTTTAAGCAGAATAAAAAATGAAGTTCTCCATGAAAGAGAAGTCACAGTAAGTATCGGCGTTACCAAACACTACCCTCTTGAAAGTGTAATGCAGACACTAACAAGGGCCGATGAACTTTTGTACAGTTCAAAAGCTAACGGCAAAGCCCGGGTCACATGCGATTTCTGACATAAAAAAGCTCTGAAACCAAGCGTTTCAGAGCTTTTAATATTATTTTGAGATCTCTTCCATCTCCGCAATAGCCTCGCCAAATACTGCAAGTGCAGAATCGATAGGCTCTCTTGTTGTAAGGTCAACACCCGCAATCTTAAGAAGACTTACAGGATCCTGTGTGCATCCGCTTGAGAGGAACTCCTTGTACTTCTTAACAGCGCTCTCGCCCTCTTTGAGAATCTTGTCAGCAATAGCAACAGCTGCTGCAAAGCTTGTAGCATACTGATATACATAGAAGTTGTAGTAGAAGTGAGGAATTCTACTCCACTCCCAGCCAATGAGAGGATCGGAGATCATGTCTTTTCCGAAGTACTCTTTGTTGAGGTTATAGTAAACATCATAAAGAGTCTCAGCTGTAAGCGGAGTTCCCTCTTCGGCCATCTCACAGGTCTTTCTCTCGAACTCCTCGAACATGGTCTGACGGAACATGGTGCTCTTGAAGCTCTCAAGGAAATGGTTGATGATAAATGCCTTCTCTTCCTTGCTCTTTGCGTTATCCTTCAAGTAGTGGTACAGAAGAACTTCGTTGGTGGTTGATGCAACCTCAGCAACAAAGATCTTGTAATCAGAATCAACGATGGTCTGATTCCTGTTGGTGTACCAGGTATGCATTGAATGTCCCATCTCATGAACAAGAGTGAACACATCATTAAGAGTGTCATTGTAATTAAGGAGCATGTAAGGGTGTACATCATAAACGCCGCCTGAGTACGCACCACCGCGCTTTCCTTCATTCTCTACAACGTCAATCCATCTGTTCTCGTAAGCTTCCTTAACAACAGCAAGATAGTCTTCACCAAGAGGTGCAAGAGCTTTAAGAGAAATCTCCTTAGCCTCTTCGTAGGATACCTTCATCTCAAACTCAGGGATCATGTCCACATATACGTCATACATGTGAAGCTCATCAACTCCAAGGAGCTTTTTACGAAGGGATACGTATCTGTGCATCTTGTCCATGTTGTCGTGAATTGAGGAAAAGAGATTGTCGCAAACTGCAGGGGAAACGTTGTTTCCGTCAACTGCTGCCTCAAATGCAGAGTTGTATTTTCTTGCTTTAGCATTGAAAATGCGGCCCTTAACCTCTCCGTCATACATGGAAGCCCAGGTGTTCTTAAACTCCTCATATCTGCCGTAGAAAGCCTCAAAGCTTGCCTTTCTGAGCTCTCTGTCCTTGGACATCTGTGTGGGAACAAATCTTCCGTTTGAAAGCTGAACCTCTTCTCCCTTGGAATCCTTAACCGAAGGGAATTTAAGATCAGCATTGTTCAGCATTCCAAAGCTCTTCTGGGATGCTCCCAAAACTTCAGAAACACTTGCAAGGAGCTGCTCTTTCTCAGCATCAAGCATGTGATCCTTAAGTCTTCTGATCTCTCCAATCATCCTCTTGTAACGGTCAAGCTCAGGAACAGCACTGTAGAACTCATTCAGCTTCTCATCTGAGAGTGTAAGTATCTCAGGGTCGATAAAAGCTGTCTTTTCTGATGTACCCACAATTGCAGACATTCCGCGCTGCTTAAGAGCCTGATACTTGGAATTGCCTGTATCCTGGTCCTCTCTCATGTGAGCATAGCCATAGACTCTGTCCAGTAAAAGACTGAGCTCTTCATAGAGCTTAAGCACTTCAAGAAGCTTCTCTCCGCTCTCTGAAAGCTTACCCTCATAAGCAGCCATCTTATCAGCAACTTCAACTGCGCGCTTTAAGTCCTCTTCCCATTTAGCTTCATCGTCATAGATATCCTCAAGGCGCCATGTAAGGTCCAGGGATACCTCATCTCTTTTTGGTAATTTGTTTTGCATATAAAAACTTCTCCTTTATATCCTGCTTACTCCATCATCTGTATAGAGCTCGTATGAAGCAGCATCTGAATCATAACATATATACTTCAATTCTGCATTATTCAGATTGCACTCCATGCCCTTGGATGGCTCAGCAAGTGGAAGAACGTGGCCCTTTCTTATGAACACCAATATCTCGTTAAGATCTGCCTTAACATAGTGATCTCCGGCTCCCAGAGCCTCCTCGTCATAGTCATCAAAGGCTCTGAATCTGATAAGTTTCATGTTCTCCGGAAGATATACGTATCTTCCTGTCGCATTCTGTGTATATACAGGTGCGATCATGATGCTCTCACCAACAAGAAGCTGATCCTCAACCTGAGCACTTCTTTCATCATCGTACTCAAAGCAAAGAGGCTTAAAGAGCATCTTATTGCCAAGAGCAGCCTTCATAAACTCAGAGTACAGATAAGGAATAAGTGCATATCTGAGATTAATGATATCTCTGAAGGTATCTACATTTTCAAATCTATACAGCTCCTGATGCCTCATTCCCAGCGCACAGTGGTTTCTAAACAGCGGTGTAAATATACCAAAGGCAGTCCATCTCAGCACCAGATCTTCCGTAGTGTCACTTCCGAATCCGCCTATATCCGCGCCGGTATATAGAAATCCGCACATGTTGACTGCAGGCATCTGCTGGATGTTAAGAAGCAGATGTGACCACCAGGAGTGATTGTCACCGTGCCAGATTCCGCCATAGCGATGGGCTCCGATATATGATGACCTTGAGAACATAAGAATCCTCTTATCGGGAGATATTCTCTCGAAGGCCTCTCCTGCAGCTCTTGTCATGTTGTAGCCAAAGATATTGTGAACCTTGTCGTGCCTTATCTTCTGTCCCTTATATTCATGATAAAAGCGCTTATAATCCTCGGGATAATTGGAAATTGTGCCAACCAGGTCCCTGAATTCAAAGAAAGCCTTAACATCAAGGTTCTTGCCCTTGTACTCATCTATCTGCTCAAAAATCTCATCCAAATGATCCTGAGTATAGAATATAGCAGGCTCATTCATATCGTTCCAAAAGCCGTCGATTCCCTGATCAATAAGGACCTTGTACTTGTTTCCAAACCAGGCTCTTGCTTCATCATTTAAGAAATCAGGGAAATGCACCAGCCCCGGCCATACAGCAGCCAAAAGGTTTTCGCCGTTTTCTTTTTTAACAAAGTATCCCTTCTCTACGCCTTCGTCATATACGTCATACCCCTCTTCGACCTTGACGCCGGCATCAATGATAGGCACAAGATGAATACCCCTTGCCTTCATCTCCTCTACGAACTTAGGAAACTCGGGAAAAGAGCTCTCGTCAACTGTAAAGTCCTTGTACCTCTCCATGTAATCGATATCCATATAGATCATATCGAGAGGAATTCCGGCTTCCTGATATTTATCCGCAACTTCTCTGACTTCGTCCGCAGTCATGTAACTCCATCTGCTCTGACCAAAGCCAAAGGCCCACTTCGGAGGTATATAGCTGCGTCCTATAATACCTCTGAACTGCGATACAATGTCAAGGACACTCTCGCCCTCAACGATATAGATATCCGCATCGAAGTCCTCAAATATTACGCGCAGCTTATCAAGCTTGGTATAACCTATATCAAAGCTGACCTTCCCGGGTGTATCAACGTAAACACCAAACTGATCTTCCTTGGAAAAGACAACGAAGAAGTTTTGAGAAGCATAGAGAGAGTTCTTGTTCTCTGTGTGATTGGGGTCGTCGGAGTTATTGCTGGTATAAAGCCAGCCCCTCTTATTCATACCCCTTACAGTCTCTCCAAGACCGTACACTCTGTCATTTTTCTTTAGTAAAAGAGTCAGTTCCTTCTTCTCATCATTTCTGTCAAAATAGGGAATAGTCCCCTCTGATAGCACAATTTCTTTTACCACAGAATCTGTGGGAATCGGATTTCCAATCCTATACTTTCTAATCATGTATAAACCCTCCTGCCTAAAAATCTTATCACAAAAAGGGAACTGATAGACAGTTCCCTTTCAAATTACATATTTCCTTGTTCAGCCTTCACAGATGTCATATAATTCCTCAAATTTGTCCAGATTGTAATCGGCCCTTCCGCTGGTTGTTGCCGTTCCTATCGCAGCAACGTCCATTCCGGCTGCATGAGCTGCTGTAACTCCTGCGTCAGCATCCTCTACCACAAGGCAATCAGATGGATTTTCAGATAGAAGTTCTGCTGCCTTTAAGAATACCTCAGGGTCGGGTTTGGACCTTGTTATCATTGTTCCGTCAGATACCGCATCAAAGGCATCTGTAAGCTCAGTCCTCTCTAGGATATATGCGGTATTTTTGCTGGATGAGCCGATAGCAAGCTTGTAGCCTGCATCACGTAGCTTCTTAAGTGTTTCTCTCACTTCTTTGGCTACATCATCCCTTGTCATTTCGCCAAGGCTCTTTCTGTAAATATCGTTCTTTTCCTCCAGATACTCTTTTTTCTGTTCCGGAGAAATAGGCTCTCCCCGGTACTTCTCGAGGATGATGTTAAGACTCTCCTCACGGCTTACGCCGCGCAGCCTGTCATTGTCCTTTTCGGTAAACTCTATTCCCAGCTTATCCGCAAGCTTTTTCCAGGCCAGATAGTGATATTTATCTGTAAAGACCAGCACTCCGTCAAGATCAAATATTACTGCTTTATATTGCATTTTTCGCCTCCGGTAAGCTTATATGTTTCTGCTGCATGGACAAATTCCACTTCCTTACCACTAAGAAGCTCAACTACAACCTCTTTATCATCAACTGTGACCTTAATAAGGCTTCCTCTGTACTTAAACTTAAAGGAATAACCCTTAAGTCCCTTTGGAAGGAACGGGTTGATGGAAAGTCCGTCTTCACCTATCCTTACTCCTCCAAAGCCATAGATAAATGCCATGTAGGAGCCGCCCATATTTGCTGTATGTACGCCGTCAGAGCTGTTTCCGTGAAGATTTAAAAGGTCAAGCTTGGCAGAATCTCCAAGATATGAAACAGCCTCATCGTGCAGTCCAAGGCGCGAAGCCTGCATTGAGAATACGCAGGTTGAGAGAGATGAATCGTGAGTCGTTATCTTCTCGTAGTACCTAAAGCTCTTTTCCTGAGTGATGGCATCTGCGCTGTCAGGGAAAAGAAAATGTGCCAGAACCGTATCTGCCTGCTTGCAGACCTGGTATCTGTAAAGGTGCAGCGGATGGTAATGAAGAAGGAGAGGGAACTCTTCCTTAGGGGTATTTGCAAGATCCCATATGGGCTTCTGCAGGAATGAATCATCCTGAGGGTTTATTCCAAGCTCCTCATCGTAAGGAAGATAGATGTTCTCTGCAGCCCTTGTGATCTCCCTGATCTCCATATCAGTGAGGCCGAGCCTTTGCTTAAGAGATATGATCTCGGGAGTGTTTGCAAACATCTCAAGGAACCTTACCATCCATTTCATGCCGTGGGCAGCTGCACAGTTGGTGTAGAAGTTGTTGTCCACCATGCAGGTATACTCGTCAGGTCCGGTCACTTCGTTTATCACAAAGCGTCCTTTTCTGTCGTAGTTTCCTGTATCAAGCCAAAGACGGGCTATCTCTATCATGATCTCAGCACCTTCCTTCAGGATGAATTTCTCATCTCCTGTTGCAAGGAAGTACTGAACAATGGCGTAGGATACGGCGCCATTGATATGATAAGCTGCTGTTCCGCTGGGGAAGTATCCCGAGCACTCTTCACCTGTAATGGTGCGCCATGGATATAAAGCGCCCTTTTTATGTCCGAGAAGAGCAGCATTTTCTCTGGCTTTCTTAAGTGTCCTGTATCTAAAATCAAGTATATTCTTTGCCAGTGTCTGATCAGTCAGTGTAAAGAAAGGAAGTGCATACATCTCTGTATCCCAGAAATAATGGCCTTCATACCCTTCTCCTGTAAGGCCCTTGGCAGCCATGCTGTAGCCGGGCATTCTAGGAGCTGAGCAGAACAGTTGATACATGTTAAAGCTCATTGCAAGATCAAGGTCGTTATCACCTATGATCTCCATTCCTGACTGATCCCAGAAGTCCTCTAGGATTTCTGTCTGTCTATTGTATAAGTGCGAAAGACCGCTGCCATCAATCTTAACTTCCTCCAGAGCATCCTGAAGGACCGCTAATGCGTCTTTTCCCGGATCTTCACTCTTCAGTGAATCGGAAAAAGTCGAGAACTTTATGAGGCGTATTTCCTGTCCCTCTGAAATATGCGCCTTAACATAGGTGCATACCCGCCTATCATCGGTATTGTCATACACATCGATAAAATCGTCCTCTCCTATCAGGATGTTGGAAGTGGCAGATGCAATACTGATGTCACTGACACCGGTACTGCTCACACAAAGTGTGGAGTTGTCAATGGCCTGCGCACAATTGACCGTAAGATATGAGGGACTTTCTGCAGCAAGTCTCGGATCTGTTGGATCCGAGTAGTTCTTAACATCCCCAATGTGCCAGGAATCAAAAACTATCTCGCCGTCAAAGTCCATGGATTTAACGCTGTACTCAATGGTAAAGAGCTGAGGAATCGCAAGATGTGTCATCCTCTTAGTAACGATCTTTACCGTGTTTCCAAGCGGGCTCTTCCAAAGAACCTCCCTGGAAGTATATCCTTCGTCCATGTTGAGGATTCTCTTGTTAGAGATGAGTTCTCCCGTTCCCATATCGAAGCGCTCTCCGCAGATATACAGATCGATTGACTGTGTGTCTGCAACGTTGAGCATGGTCTGCTTCTTCTCAATAAGATTGCAGAGGCTCTCAGCCTGCTTCATGGGAATGATTTCATAAACTCCTGCAAGATACATTCCTCGCATGGTCGAAAAGTCAGCGGGCACACCTTCTTCAAGTGTGCCCCTAACTCCAATGTACCCATTGGCATTTGAAAACAATGTTTCGTTTAATCTAAGTGTTTTGTTGTCGTAGTTCTCGTCTCGTATAATGACACGATTACTGTTGTGCATAATATGCCTCTACTGCTTTCTGAAGTGTATCTACAAACTGATCTGTATCCTTGATTGAACCCTTAGCAAAATCCTGGAAGATTACGGAAGAAACGTTCTGTGCAAGACCTGCCTTCCATCCCTGCCAGTGCCATGCAGATGTCTTGCCTGCTGCTGTGTAATCAGCGATTGTCTTAGCATAAGGATCTGCAGGTGCATACTGTGATGATACGAAAGGTGATACGCATCCGCACTTCTCAGCAAGGATCTGCTGTCCGCCGTCGTTCTGTGAGCACCACTGAATGAATGCCTTAGCTGCGTCTACGTTGCCATCCTTGTAAAGTCCCCACCAGTTAGGTGAATTGGTCTGAATTGTATCCTGGCCCTCGATGAATGCATAAGGAATCATGCCTACTTCGAAGTTGCCTGCTGCTGCGTACTGATCAGCATAAGTTGTTGTCATTGATGCGCCGATCCATGATCCCTGTGATACGAAAGCGTACTTGCCGCTTGCAAATCCAAGAACCTGATCATCGTATGATCCTGAAATTCCCTGAGGATCTGTGTACTCGTTAAAGAGCTCTACCATCTCTGCGAAAGCCTTGATACGCTCAGGATCAAGCTTACCGCCGTCGTTGATAAGATCAAGGTAAGTTGTATCATTTCTTGCAAGACCGGAATCAAGGTATGTTCCGAAGAGGTGCTGTCCTGCTGTCCACCAGAGGTTAGCTGACTCTGTGTAGTAACCGATAACTGCTGTAAGTCCGAGCTCATCCTTCATTGAATCAATCTTCTCGAAAGCTGCTCTCATGCTCTCAGGACCTGTGATTGAAGCTGGATCGATGCCTGCCTTGTCAAGAATTGACTTGTTGTATGAAAGGCCGATAGCCTCTGTTGTTGTAGGGAAGCCGTAAACGTGTCCGTCTGGTCCAACGTACTCAGCCTCTGTATCGCTTGTCCAAGCCTCGTCTGAAAGATCTGCAAGAAGATCCTTCCATGTCTCATAGTGTGTGTCACCCTCGAATACGAAGATGTCAGGCATATCGCCGGCCTGGTAGTAGTTCTTAAGAATAGCCTGTGTATCCTGTCCGCCACCGATTGTATCGATGGAAACTGTAACACCTGTCTGCTCCTTGTAAGTATCTGCAAGGATTGCAAGACCTTCCTGGATCTCTGCCTTGTTGTTAACCAGCTTGATTGTTGTTCCTTCTGCGCTGTCTGTTGCAGCAGGAGCCTCAGTCTCTGCTGTAGCTGCAGGAGCTTCAGCTGCTGTCTGATCGGTTGTAGCTGCAGGTGCTTCTGTTGTACCTGTTGTTCCACATCCTGTCAGTGCAAATGTGAGTGTGGTTGTTGCTGCCAGTAGCAGTGTCAGTGCTTTCTTTTTCATGTTATCCTCCTTTTTATATGAACCATATTGAGTTCGCTCTTGATACCTATATGCTAAGCTATTTACCGAAAAATGCGCAATATCGCTTGTTTTTTTTGGTTGTTTGACACAAAAAAAGACCTTCCACATGTCATTTTCACACATGGAAGGCCTCCTAATTTACTAAACAATAATTAATTTTACTAAAATAACTGCGGATTTTACTAAAATTTAGTAAAATATCAGTTTTACTTATGACTTTTGGCTGCTGTTCTTCTCCATTTTACTCTGGCACCGATCCTATAAGTATCGAAATCTCCGGTTCCGTCCAGAATATTTAAAAGCGCCTGTCCTGCCAAAAATCCTCTCTCGTAGTCCGGAACACTCACCGTAGTTAGTCCTAAATATCTCGAGATAATGATGTCATCAAATCCGCACACCGATATATCCTCAGGCACTCTTATTCCGTTCTCCTGAAAGTGCCTTATTGCACCGATGGCCATCATATCGTTGGCACACACTAAAACTTCCGGCATTCTGTCCCTTAACATGATAAGCCTTGCTGCCTGAGTTCCGCTCTTTTCTCTCCAGTCCCCCTCATAGAAGTCGTTTCTGTGAAAAGAAATATCGTTTTCCCTGAGCACGTCCCTAAGAGCCGTGTACCTCTCCTTATTGTCGGCAGTATCCTGCCCCGAGAGATAGGCAAAAGACTTAAAGCCTGCGTCCACAAGCTTTTGCATAAGCTGCCTCTCACCCTCGTAGTTACTTACGATCATAGGCTTTATCATCGGGTGTTTGAGCTCACGGTCCAGAGTAATTACGGGAAGTCCCTTATCAGCCACAGCAAGGACCTGCGAATCCAGTATCTGTGAGCTTAGGATAATACATCCGCAAACCTCATCAGGATCAGAATAGTGAGCCAGATCATCGCCGTTACAGATAAGGATGTGATATCCCTGTCTGCTGACGTAATCACTTATCCCATGAAGTATATCCAGGTAAAAGAGTGTGTCGAAGTCGCTAAAGCTGACGATGATGGTGCGTCTTTTACCGTCGATACCACTCTGCTCCTTATGGCTGTAGCCCAGCTCCTGAGCGATAGAGAGTACCTTTTCACGGGTCTTTGCCCCGACGTTCTTCTTTTTATTTAGAACGTTTGATACCGTGGTTATGGAAACACCGGCTCTTTCTGCTATTTCCTTAATACCTGCCATAGTTTTATCCCCTGAATGCCTTCTCTCACACTACCTTGTGTATCCACTTGCCTCTAAGAAATCTTACTGTAAATATTATACCCCTAATACCCCAGTCACTGAACATACCAATCCAAACTCCCATAGGTCCCATGTGCACCACTCTTATGAGGTAGGTTGCAAGAGTAACCCTGCAAAGCCACATGGTCAGGGTTGATATGAGCATTGAAAACTTCACATCACCTGCTGCCCTAAGGCTATACGCCGTGATAAATGACGGTGACCACAGGATCGGCTTAACGATAGTTATCCATCCCAGCATGTATAGACAAAGAGCCGCGCTCTCTTTTTCCATTCCTGCAAGAGTTGTGACAGGTCTTACTATCGCATAGGTGAAAAGACAGCTGACCGTAATAGCAATATATCCCCAGCCTATCATCTTCTTGGTGTAGTAGATGGCCTCGTCTTTCCTTCCTGCGCCAAGGCACTGACCTATCACGGTCATAAGACCGATTCCAACACCACAACCTGCGACACCGTTTACATTCTCAAAGATATTGGCCATGGCCTGAGCTGCTATGGCTGTTGTACCAAGGAGTGAAACTGATGACTGAATGGCCAGTTTACCAAACTGAAACATGGAGTTCTCGATTCCGTTGGGAATACCCATGGAAAGGATCCTTTTAATCTTGTCAAAGTCGGGCTTTATCTTGTGATAGCTGATCACTCTGATCTCCTGGTTCTTTCTTCCAAGAAGAATAAGAAGTACTGCTGCGGAAAAGAGCCTTGAGATGAGCGTAGCAAGTGCTGCACCAAAAACTCCCATGTGAAATACAAAGATAAAGAGTGCATTTCCTGCCACATTGAGAATATTTGAAATAATGGCCACATTCATTGGAAGTCTGGTATTTGACTGTGCTCTGAAAACAGCAGCTCCGGCAGCCGACATGGCTATTCCCGGATATGAAAGGATACTCAGAAGAAAATACGTATTTGCTGCCTTCATAACATCAGCGTCTATTGTGCCGAATATCAAAGAAAGAAGGCTTCCTCTGAAGATAAGGCAGATAAGCATGATAAAGGCGGACAGAAAAGCCGACACAAGAAGAACCTGTGCAGCTGCGTCGTTAGCTCTTTTAATATCCCTCTGACCTATATAAGTGGAACAGATGATAACTCCGCCGGTGGCCATGGCAGCAAATGCCTGGACTACCAGGTTGTTAATAGAATCAACCAACGACACTCCCGAAAGCGCTGCTGCTCCGACGTTACTTACCATCATGGAGTCAGCCATACCCATCAGGGAGTTCAGGAATTGTTCAGCTATAATAGGAATCAGCAACAGGAGAAGTTTCCTGTTGCTGAAAATGTGTTTATCGTTCATATTACATTCTTTCGGGTGCATCAAAACCTAACAGATCAATTCCTGTCTCAAGCACTTTCAGTGTTATGGAAAGAAGTGCAATATAGCTCTCCTTCTTGTTCTGATCAGGCTCTGAGAGGATCTTGGTTCCGTGATAAAAACTGTTGAAGCTGTTACTAAGTTCATAGATGTATGCGCAGATCCTGTTAGGAGCAAGGTCTCTTGCTGCGCTCTCTACAGCATCTGCAAATCTTGTAAGTCCAAGCATGAGATCCTTCATTGCAGGATTCTCAGGGTTATCAAGCTTTGCATCCTTGACGCTTCCGCCCTCTGCCTCATATTTCTTGAGGATGGACTTGATGCGGACGATGGTGTAAAGGATGTATGGGCCTGTATCTCCCTCGAAGGAAGTGAACTTATCAATATCAAAGATGTAGTCCTTGGATGGCTGGTTTGAAAGATCGCCATACTTAAGAGCTGAAAGAGCTACCTTCTTAGCAGTGCTTCTTGCTTCTGCTTCATCAATGTCAGGGTTGCTCTCCTTGATCCTGTTATACATCTTCTCGTTGATCTCCTGAACCAGACTCTCGAGGTGCATAACGCCGCCCTCTCTTGTCTTAAATGGCTTACCGTCAGGACCGTTCATGGTTCCGTTACCAACGAATCTAAGGTCAGTCTCAGGCAGCGCCAGCTTTGTCTTTTTAGCTGCACGGAATACCTGCTCAAAGTGAAGTGACTGTCTCTTGTCTGTAAAGTAGTAAATAGCATCAGGACGATACTCTTTCATACGCTCCTGGATTGTTGCAAGGTCTGTTGTTGCATAAAGAGCTGCTCCGTCTGACTTAAGGATCATGCAAGGAGGCATCTCTTTTGTATCGGACTCCTCAGCGACATCAACTACCAGCGCACCCTGGCTCTCGTGAGCATAGTCGTGCTGCTTCATGTAGTCAACCATACCCGGGATAAGGTCATGTACGTCTGACTCTCCCTTCCAGAGATCAAAGTGAACATTTAAGCTGTCATAGTTCTTCTTAAGATCAGGTATGGATACGTTCATGATATGGTGCCAGATAGCTCTGTAAGCCTTATCTCCATCCTGCATGCGCTTTGTTGCCTCAAGGGCCTCAGCCTTATACTCGGCTGCTGCCTTCTTCTCTTCCTCTGATGCATCATCGGAAACCTTGGTCTTGCCACTTGCAACAGGGTAGATATCAGCCAGTTCCTGAATGGTAAAAGGAGGCTCTTTTGGGAAAGGACCTGTATGCTCGGGATCAAAGTATGGAAGCTCAGGGTGACGAGCCTTAAGCTCTGTGATGATAAGACCCATCTGAAGGCCCCAGTCTCCCATATGGATATCGCCGATAACGTTGTTTCCGGCGTACTTAAGTATTCTCTTTACTGCCTCACCGATGATGGCGGGACGAAGGTGTCCTACGTGAAGAGGCTTAGCTACGTTTGCTCCGCCGTAGTCAAGAATGATTGTAGGCGCATGTCCGGGCATTGTTACACCCATGTGCTTCTCATGAAGCATTTTAACAACATACTCTCTTACAAAATCACCGCTGACAGTGATATTTAAAAATCCGGGTTTAACAGAGTCAACCTTTTCAAACATTGCATTGCCCTGAAGTCTTGCAGCAACATCATCAGCAATGATAAAAGGTGCCTTTCCGTATTTCTTGGCACCAGCCATGGCGCCGTTGCACTGATACTCGCACAGGTCGGGTCTGTTGGATATGGTTACCTTTCCAAGTTCCCTCTCATAGCCTGCTGCCTCAAATGCATCTCCTACTTCCTTTGAAATCAGTTCAAGTACTTTCTCCAAAATTCTTCCTTCTTTCTTTATAAGTTATTCAAGTCCAAAATAGTCTGAAAGTGCATACATCCAGATTGCCAGGCTCTGCTCGGTAAACATACCGTATTCTCCGGCTGATGTATACTCTGTATTGCCATTATTGAGTGTAACCTTATGAGTATCATAATCGATCATCCATGTCTGTGTCTGACCGTCTACTTTCATCTCATAAAAATATCTGTTGGGATTTTCCGAAGTGAAGCCACCTCTTTCCATAACAGCTCCCGAGTCTCTAAACTCAGCTGCAACAATGAGGCAGTACTTCATAACGGTCTGAAATGTATCATCATCGGGAACAAGCAGAGGATCGATCATATGGATTGAGATCAGCTTGTAGAGCATATCTCTGTCCATCGGGCGATTTCCACCAAAAACATCGCTGTCAATATAGTCGCAAAAGCCGCCTAAAGTCTTGCCATTCCAGATCACTGTGTCATCGGTTACAGTTCCGTTGGGATCGATCATGATCGCAGCATCGTTGACATAAACATCAGCATATCCATAGGATACAGTGCTCTCCTCAAGATCACCGAAAATATCATCTACAGTCTCTTCCGTAGTGCCATCAAATCCAAATCCGTCAACTCCGGCGTTATCATCCAAAAAGTCCTCAACCTCATCCTCGATATCGTCCAGATCGCCGTCTACCAGATCTTCATAATAATCGTAGGTATCGTCATCCAAAGGGCTGTCGATATAAGGAACATCAGCAAGTCCGTTATCGATCATATAATCCTTGACAGCATGATAAGCTCTGACCGCTATAATTCCACCGATCACAGAAAGAGCCAGTATGATAGCCAGAATTATAAGAACGATCATCAGTGTCTTTTTCTTCTTGGGCTGAACCTGTGACTGCGCCTGCATCTGAGGCTGCGGAACAAATCCCTTAACGTTTACATCTGCTGCATTAACCGGAGTTCCACACTTGTTGCAGAACTTCTGTCCCGGTTCTACCGGTGCTCCACAATTTGTACAAAACATCTTTTCATTTCCTCTCTAATGGTTTTTCATTATATACTAGATGCGGCGCTCTTTTCAAGTTCCCTCTGGGCCTTTGAAAAGCTGCATCCGCAAAAATCCTGTCTGTAAAGTCCATACTCTTTGGACAGTTCGATTGACCTCTTGTAGCCTTCCTTTTTCTTAAAGTCAGAGGGCAGAAACCTTGCTCCCGTTTCTTTTGCTGCAATCTCCCCGACTTCATTTAATACATCTGCATTCTTAAGAGGACTGATGGTCAGCGTTGTTGTAAAGAAATCAAAGTCCCTTTCCTTAGCCTCCCGTGCCGTCTCAAAGAGTCTTAGCTCAAAGCACTTTCTGCATCGCTCTCCTCCCTCTTTGCAGTCTTCAAATCCTCTTACTGCATCAAAGAAGTCTGACGGCTTATATTCGCCCTCAATGATCTCTATCTTCCTGCCTTCTTTTTGGTTGTACTCACCGATGAGTCTTTTTTCTTCCTGCACCCTTTTGTGGTACTCGGCATCCTCTGTGATATTGGGATTGTAAAAAAAGACTGTGACATCGAAGTAGTTTCTCAAAAACTCAAGGCAGTAGGAAGAACACGGCGCGCAGCATGCATGAAGCAGCAGCTTTGGGTACTCGCCCTTCTTCTGAAAATCCTCTATATAAGCATCAAGCTCTTTTGAATAATTTCTCTTGTTCATAAACCCAGTTCATTTATAATCTCGCTGACTATTTCCTCAGGAGTCTTACCATCCGTTTCTATTATCAGATCCGCAGCTTCATCATATACAGCGCTGCGCTTGTCTAAAAGCTCTTTTATTCTGGCAAGAGGATCTTCGCTCTGAAGAAGCGGTCTTGTGGTATCACCCTTAACTCTCTCATAGATAGTCTCGGGACTTGCCTTTAAATAAACAACCTTTCCCGACTCCTTAAGAAGCTTTCTGTTCTCCTCACGAACCGGCATACCTCCTCCAAGGGAGATTACCATATCTCGCAAGTGGTCCTCTGCGATCATAGTAAGAAGTTCGGTCTCCATATCCCTGAAGGCCTCTTCTCCGTCTTCCTCAAAGATGCTGCTGATACTGCGCCCTTCAGTCTGCTCTATGCAGGCATCGGTATCCATAAGCTCAAGAGAAAGCCTGTCTGATAAAAGCTCTGAAACAGTGCTCTTTCCGCTTCCCATAAAGCCCTCTAGGATGATGTTCCTTGCGCCTACAACCTCAAGAGACAATGACTTATAAACTTCATCAGCCATCTCCTTGGAAATCTTAACCCCAAGGTCTGCGTTCCACAGCTCATAGGCATCAATACCCTGATAGAGGAGCATCTTAAGTCCTGAGAAGGTCTTAGCTCCCGCCTGCCTTGCGAGCTTTAAGAACTTGGTATCGAGTGGTTTGTAAACTACATCCAGAGCAGCGTGAACATGCTTATAGAATTCAGCATCCTCAATAACCGCACTGTTTACATCAGGGAAAAGACCTACCGACGTGCACTGGATAGCAAAGAAGCTCTCTTCTCTAAGAAGCACTTCCTTATAGTCGGCTATGTCCATAGCAACAACTCTGTCGTCCGAAAGCTCCTCGGCAATAGCCTCTGCCTTCTCCAAAGTGCGATTCAAAATATAGACCTTTTTTGCACCCTTATTTACGCACAAATGAGCAGTTGGCCTTGCTACGCCACCTGCTCCTAAAATAACAACTGTTTCTCCGCTAAGCTCTATGCCCTCTTCCTGCATGGCACGATAAAGCCCGGTCATATCGGTGTTGTATCCGCGAAAGCCCTTAAGTGCCTCATCCCTTACAAGAGTATTTACGGCACCGATGCTCTCAGCAAGAGGATCCACGTACTTAAGATACTGGAGCACATCGCTCTTATAGGGAACCGTCACGTTAAGTCCCCTAAGCCCAAGTTCATATGCTCCTCTTACTGCATATTTAAGCCCTGACTCTTCTACCTCGAAAGGTACATAGACAAGATTTACATCGAGCATATCAGAAAGGGTATTGTGGATAAGCGGAGACAATGTGTGCCTTACAGGGTTTCCGATTATTCCACATACATAGGTGTTGCCATCAGTATAGTTAAGCATTTTTCTTTAACCTTATCCTTGTAATTACATCCATAACTACGGCAAATACTACCAGGCAAATAGCCAGCATCTGTGATACAGGAAGTCCTGTTGTATGCATGATGAGCTGATCGGTTCTAAGACTCTCGATCCATGCTCTTCCGAGGCCATAGCCTCCAAGGTACAAAAGAACTATCTCTCCGTCGAACTTCTTGTGCTTGCAATACAGGAAAAGAATAATCAGAAGGCAGACATTCCACATGCTCTCGTAAAGGAATGTGGGGCTCACCTGAACGTAATTGGTGGCATCAGACATGTGCGCCTTCATAAGTTCCGTGATCTCTCCGCTTCTTACCATCTCCACAGGAAGTCTCATGGCAAAGAGTCCGTCGGTATATTCTCCAAAGGCCTCTCTGTTGGTAAAGTTCCCCCATCTTCCCATGATCTGTCCGAAAACAAGGCCAAACATCACTGTGTCTGACATGAGCAGAAAGCTCTTTTTCTTAATTCTGGTGTAAATGAAGATTGTGGCAAAGCCCGCCAGGACTCCTCCGTAAATTGCAAGTCCACCGTTTCTTATATTAAATACACTGATTGGATTGTCCTTGTAATAATCCCAGGCAAAGAATACGTAGTATATCCTTGCGCCGATTATTGAAAATATAATTACATATATAGCCATATCCCAGTAATCATCAGGGTTCTGGTCTGTCCACTTAGCAACTCTTGCTATTATCAAAAGAGCTAACAGAAAGCCAAGGCCTATGATGACACCGTAAAGTGCTATGGTAAATCCAAATATTGTAAAGTTCTTGGGAACATCTTTTAAATATAATCCGAGGTTCGGAAAAGCGATGTCCATTCTCCCCATTATGTCAGGCATAATATCCTCCCAAATCTATCAGACGTTGAATCTAAAGAGAATTACATCTCCGTCCTGAACAACGTACTCTTTTCCTTCCATACGTACAAGGCCCTTCTCCTTGGCTGCTGCAATTGAGCCCTCTCTTAAAAGGTCTTCATAGTTGATAACCTCAGCCTTGATAAAGCCTCTCTCAAAGTCGGTGTGGATCTTACCTGCTGCCTGAGGAGCCTTTGTTCCGATCTTGATGGTCCATGCTCTTGTCTCATCCTCACCTGAAGTAAGGAAGCTCATAAGTCCAAGGGTTTTGTAGCTTGCTGCGATAAGCTTATCAAGACCTGACTCAGATAGCCCCAGGCTCTCAAGGAATTCTGCCTTCTCATCCTCGTCAAGCTCAGAGATCTCAGCTTCGATCTGAGCGCTGATAACAAATACTTCGCTGCCTGACTTCGCTGCCAGTTCTCTTACTGCTGCAACATACTGGTTGGATGCTCCGTCATCAGCAAGGTCGTCATCCTTAACGTTTGCTGCGTAAATTACAGGCTTCCATGTAAGAAGGTCAAGACTGTTAACAAAAGCCTTATCTTCTTCATCATCAAGCTCAAGCTCGCTTGCCATCTTGTTATCTTCAAGGGTAGCCTTGATCTTCTCTAATATCTCAAGCTCTTTTGCTGCTGCCTTATCCATACGTGCAAGCTTGGCAACCTTTGCAATTCTTCTCTCAAGAACCTCAAGGTCGGCAAAGATAAGCTCGAGGTTGATAGTCTCGATATCTCTTGCAGGATCAACAGATCCGTCTACGTGTACAACGTTAGGATCCTCAAAGCATCTTACTACGTGAACAATTGCATCTGTCTCACGGATGTTGGCAAGGAACTGGTTTCCAAGGCCCTCACCCTTTGATGCGCCCTTAACAAGTCCTGCGATATCAACGAACTCGATGGTTGCAGGTGTAACCTTCTTGGAGTGGTAAAGATCTCCGAGGAGCTTCAGTCTCTTATCAGGTACTGCTACAACGCCCACATTGGGATCTATTGTCGCAAAGGGATAGTTTGCTGCAAGTGCCCCTGCGTTAGTAAGTGAATTAAAAAGTGTGCTCTTTCCTACGTTAGGAAGTCCAACTATGCCCAGCTTCATGGTATATATCTCCTTTAAAACAATTATTTACATAAAAATAGCCCTAACACGGCGAATATATATTACCATGTTAGAGCGAATTTGTAAAAAGAGCTGAATCCTTTACCCGATCATGCTTGAAACAGCTGCAATGTTCTCACTGCTTATAAGCTGGCTGTAGGTGTCATAGTCAAATACTACATTTCCGTTGCTCTTACTCTCAAATGTAGGATATACGTACATACCGATTTTCTTCTGGCCTGTAAGAGCGCCTTTCTCAACAATAGCGATGCGGTCTACAGTGTGATACTTAAGAGCATTTGTGACATTGTTCCCGTTTGAATCCTGCATGTAGAAATCATAGTACTTCTCAAATATCTCGCCGGTTGCTACATTTTTATATACTACGCATATATAGTTATTATCTCCATGGAACATGTCATAAGATGTTCCGATAACCAGCATTCCATCCATATAATTAAGTTTGTAAACAAGAAGGTTCTTGGCAAGGTTTCTGCATCTGTCTACCTGATTGGTTGTAGCAAGACCTTTCTTTAGTGAGTTATATCCAAGTGACTCCTGGTAAGAAGCTGCGTCAGTCAAAAGTTTAAGTGCCTTCTTATCCAAAGAAGGGGCATTAACATCGGCATTTTCTTCTTCAACAGCAACTTCTTCAGCAACTTCTTCAGCAACTTCTTCTGTTGTTTCTTCAGTCTCTTCTGTAACGTCTTCAGTTATCTCTGTAACCTCAGCCACAACCTCTTCATCAGTCTCTGCAGTTGCTGATGTTTCTTCAGTCTCTGCCATCTCCTGCTCAACCACAACATCGCCCTCAGGCTCATTTGCGAATGCTGTCACAGGCATAAGCGCAATTGAAGCACTCATAACCAACGCCATTACTCTGATCATCTTCTTATAATTCATTTTCCATTCTCCTTAATAATACAATTCTCTACTGCATTGCTCAGCACAGCCCGTTTATATTATCAAAGGGCTAATCATACAAACCATCATAAAGGAAACCTGTTTTGTATTTTGGGTTTCCTTGTCTGTGATTTTTTTGTGAACACATTAGTGCCCCAAGAATTTGCTGTAAGCTATTTTCCCGCGATATAATAGAATTAACAGTTTATCGAACATATCGTATTTTATGAAACGAGGGAAATACATGAATTCTAAAAATCAGGTACTTGAAAAACTCTTCTTCAAACTTCTTCCCGTTCAGATCTTAATATTTGGAATGAATTCCATAAATTCCATCGTCGACGGAACCATTGCCGGTCGCTATATTGATGGAAAGACTGTCGGCGTAATCGGTCTGTTTTTTGCCGTAGTCGGAATTGTTTCAGCTATCAGTTCCGTAATACTGGGCGGAGGAACTGTATTAAGCGGTCGCTATATCGGAGCAGGAAACCTTGAAAAGACCAGAGGCGTCTTTTCCCTGTGCCTGACACTTGCCTTTGTCATAGGCTCTTTAATATCGGTTATATGCTTCGTTTTCCCCGGAGAAGTTGCTGTTTTCTGTGGCGCCGATGAATCCCTAAAGGCCAATGTAATGCAATACTCAAGGGGCTATTCCTTCGGTATCATTCCCATGTTCCTCTCTCAGCAACTGGCTTCCTATCTTCAGCTCGAAACTCAGAGCAGGAGAAACTATATCGGTGTCGGTGCCATGATCTTTTTCAACATCACCCTCGATATACTCTTTGTAACGGTTCTTAAGCTCGACGTACTCGGCCTTGCCTATGCGACCAGCGCCTGCAACTGGATCTATTTCCTTGTACTTGTTCCCTACTTCATCTCAGGCAAGGCTCAGATGAACTTCAGCATCAGTAATATCCTTTGGGAAAAGACCTTTGACCTGATAAAGATAGGCAGTCCCGGAGCCCTTCTTCAGTTCTGTCTTGCCATGAGAGACTTGACCCTCAACAGAGTCATTCTTCGTTACGGCGGAGAGGTTGGGCTTTCCTCAAGAGCTTCCATGGGTATGGTCGGAGGGTTCTTCGTAGCCCTTGGCGTAGGCGGAGGAACAGTCATAAGGATGCTTGCAAGTGTCTATGTAGGTGAAGAGGACAAGGATTCAATAAAAAGTCTTATAAAGCTTGCACTTACCAAGATGATGGCTATGATGTGTGCACTGATGGTCTTCATGGTGCTAATCGCAGGTCCAATGGCCACCATATTCTTCCCGGACAAAACCTCTGAAGTTTACTTGCTTACAAAGCAACAGTTTATGATCTACGCTCTGGCTCTTCCACTGATCCTTGTGGTGCAGATCCAGACCAATTACCTGCAGGCAACAGGAAACAATATAGCGGTGCATATTTCTTCCGTTGTCGATGGATATTTTAGCGTAGTTATCCCGTCACTTATTCTTGCACCTGTCATGGGCGCTCTCGGTGTATGGTGGGCAACTCCCATCGGTATCGTAATAACCGCACTGGTTTACCCCATCTACGCCTGCTTTTATTGGAAACATATTCCTAAGAATGTTGATGAATGGCTACTGTTCAAAGACAGCTTTGGCGTAAAAGATGAAGACAGACTGTGTATTAACGTAAACAGTATGGATGATGTAATCGGATCCTCAGAGCAGATCCAGGAATTTGTTACAGCTAAGGGATATGCAAAAAGAACTGCCTTTTTCTCTTCACTTGCTATGGAAGAGATGTCGGGCAATATCGTAAATCACGGATTTAATGCAGACAATAAAGACCACAATATGGATGTAAGGGTTGTCTCAAAGAAAGACGGAATCATGCTCAGAATAAAGGATGACTGCAAGCCTTTTGATCCCGTTGGAATGAACAAGCTTCTCAATCCGGAAGATCCATCCAAAAACATAGGTATCCGAATGGTATCAAAGATTGCAGATGAATTCTCATATCAGAATATGCTTGGACTTAATGTTCTAACAATAAAAATCAAATAACAAAAGCAAAAAAATAAGCCCTAACATGGACTTCTCTACCATGTTAGGGCTGTATTAATGTTCTTTTGATTTTTCATCAGTCTCGATGTTGTTGTCATTAGTCTTGCTCTCTACATCTCCTAAAAGAAGTGGTGCGCAAACTTCTCCTCCAACAGTTATAACCCATGTCTTAGTATTCATTTTTTACCTCCTCACACATAAAAAACGTACATTAAAAATAGTACACCATTTGGTGTACTATTTTTATTAAAAAACTATTAAATAATCTTATACGTTTATAAACTTTCTTGTGCTGTCACTCAGCTTACTTGTTACCTGGTTGTTGTTGTCCATAGCCTCGCCGATCTCCTGGATCTCTCCAACGATCTCTGTGGAGTTGGAAGCTGAGAGGCTGATGGCCTGTGTGGACTCCTCAACGGAATCGGTAATTGTAAGGACGGAGTCTGCCATGCTGTGCATTGTGTTATCAAGAGAGTCTGCTTTCTCGGTGAAGCCTTCAAGGATCTCATTCATGATCTCTGCTGTACTCTCGTACTTCTCTCCTGTTTCAACGAATGCTTCATAATCTGCAATAACCGTGTTATTGATGAAGTCTACAACCTCGATGGCATTGTTTGAAAGCTCTTTAACCGCCTGTGTAACGTTCTCACTGATAGTCTGGATGTTTCCGGCTGTCTGTCTGCTGTTATCAGCCAGTGCACTGATCTCCTGAGCAACTACCGCAAAGCCCTTACCTGCTTCACCTGCTCTTGCAGCCTCAATACTGGCATTAAGTGCAAGAAGGTTTGTCTGGGAAGCTATATCAAGGATAACCTTGGTAAGTTCACCGATCTGATTAACCTGTTCACTTTCTTTAACTGACTCATCAAGGGTCTTACTAAGTGCCTCAACTCTGGCACCTGTATTCTCTTTCTTCTGCATTGCCTCGTTCTTGATGGTATCTGCTTCCTTCTGGATCTCGCCTGCGCGCTCTTTTCCTGAAGCAACCTCTTCATTGATGCTCTCAACCGCATCTCTTACATCATTAAGCTGTTCCTTGATATGAGAAGCTGTAGTTGATACATTGTCCATACTTGCTGAGAGCTCCTCAAGAGCAGCGGATGTATTTGTGATATTGTCGTTAGCCAATGCGATCTGTGAGGTCATCTTATCTGCGGAATCTGTAAGAATAAGTGTTCCGTTCTTAACATCCTTCATTACACCCTGAAGAGTTTCAATGAACTCATTTACACCGTCTCTGATAAATACAAGTTCGTTTCCTGTCTTAACATTTATTCTTGCTGTCAGGTCGCCTTTTCCATCGTTTATATCGTTAATGATTCCCTGAACAGAATCGGAAATCTTAATGATAACTTTTGTGATAAGAACGAAAGATACATATAAGTTCAAGAGGAGACATACGATAAATACAGCCATTCCGATCACATTCATGACTGTGATCTTACTTCTTGCCTGTGCCATATATCCGACAACGCTTTCCCGAAGGGAATCAACGGATGCATCCAGAGTAGCCATGCCTGACTTAACGCCTTCCATGTTGGTGACATATTCACCTGTGAGAATTCCTGATGCAGTAAGTCCATCACCTGTGGTCATCAGGATGTTATATACTTCATCAACATTTGCCATAAGCGCTGCAGCAGAAGTTTCAAGCTGCTTTGTTGCATTGGCATCACCATACATGGCAAATTCATCACCAATTTCCTTTACCAGAGTATTTACTTCTGTCTCATAAGCTTTAAGATTGGTTCCGACATTCTGTTTTTCAGCATCTCCGTAATACTGCCAAAGTCCTATTGCGCTCTGAATAGTTCCGTCAATCTTGGCAAGATCTTCCTTAACTGTTCCTTCTTTATGAACCAACTCGGTTACACCTGCAATGATGCTCTGAGCGCTGTCAGACATTGATGATATACCATCATTTACAACGTAGCTGACCACATTAAATATTACCAGCATCAGAATGTTAAAGAACAAAATCTGAACTGGAATTGATTTAAAGAACTTTACCTTGTTTTTCTTGTTAGCAGACCCTGACATAATAATTCTCCTTTCTGGATAAGCGTATATCTAGCCGTATATACATTATACAACTAATTTATTGTCTTTTTTGCGTTTAATATTTTTTTAATAAAAAGCAAAAAATATACAGGTAGCAGATTTGCTACCTGTATTGAAAATCCTTTTATCATGCAATGGCGTCTTTCATACTCTTCACGTACTCGCCGACATACTTTGGAGAATCCTTACCGTACTTCTCGATAATCTTGATTATTGCACTTCCGACTATGGCCCCGTCCGAAATACCGGCCATCTTCTTAGCCTGCTCGGGCTTTGAGATTCCAAATCCGATGGCACATGGAACATTGGTGTTCTCCCTGATGGCTTTTACGATGCCCTCGAGGTCCGTTTTGATCTCGGTCCTGGTTCCTGTAACTCCGAGGCTTGATACAACGTATATAAAGCCCTCAGCGTCTTTTGCTATCTGAGCTATTCTGTTCTCCGATGTGGGTGCGATCAGCGATATAAGATCTACACCGTACTTCACGCACACAGGATGGAACTCCTCCTTCTCCTCGTAGGGAAGATCCGGAAGGATAATACCGTCTATTCCGATCTCGCTGCAGGTCTTGATGAAACGCTCCGCTCCGTAGGAAAAGACAACGTTGGCATAGGTCATAAATACCATAGGAATCGCAACGTCTTTCCTCAGCTCTTTTACCATGTCAAAGATCTTGTCTGTGGTAACGCCTCCTGTCAGCGCACGGAGATTGGCTCCCTGAATTGTGGGGCCTTCTGCTGTGGGATCGGAGAAAGGAATACCAAGTTCTATAAGGTCTGCGCCGTTTTTTACTGCCTCTTTTACAACTTCCACTGTAGTCTCAAGGTCAGGATCTCCACAGGTTATAAATGCGATAAATGCTTTCCTATTTTCAAATGCTTTTCCTATATTACTCATTGATGTTCTCCCCTCTGTACCTTGCAATGGCTGCGCAGTCCTTATCGCCTCTTCCGGATATTGTTATTACGATTATCTTGTCCTTGTCCATAGTTGGCGCTATCTTCATGGCGTGTGCCAAAGCGTGGGATGACTCTATTGCAGGGATGATTCCCTCTGTTCTTGAAAGATACTCAAAAGCATTAACTGCCTCGTCGTCAGTTACAGGTACATACTGAGCTCTTCCGATATCATTAAGATATGCATGCTCAGGTCCTATTCCCGGATAATCAAGTCCGGCTGATATTGAGTAAACAGGGGCAATCTGGCCGTACTCATCCTGGCAGAAATAAGACTTCATTCCGTGGAAGATTCCGAGCTTACCTGTTGCTATGGTAGCTGCTGTCTCAAAGGTATCTACTCCTCTTCCTGCAGCTTCGCAGCCGATGAGCTGAACGCCTTCATCTTCAATAAAGTTATAGAAGGTACCGATGGCGTTGGATCCGCCTCCGACACATGCCATAACAACATCCGGAAGTCGCCCTTCCTTCTCAAGGATCTGCTCCTTGATCTCTTTTGAAATAACAGCCTGGAAGTCTCTTACGATAGTGGGAAATGGATGTGGTCCCATAACAGATCCCAGACAGTAATGAGTATCGCTTATTCTTGAAGTCCACTCTCTCATGGCCTCAGAAACTGCATCCTTAAGTGTTGCAGTTCCTGTTGTTACAGGTACAACCTCTGCTCCGAGAAGCTTCATCTTGTACACGTTAAGTGCCTGTCTCTTGGTGTCCTCTTCTCCCATGAAGACAACGCACTCCATGCCCATAAGAGCCGCTGCAGTGGCTGTAGCAACGCCGTGCTGTCCTGCTCCGGTCTCAGCAATAAGTCTTGTCTTACCCATCTTCTTGGCAAGAAGAGCCTGTCCGAGAACGTTGTTGATCTTGTGAGCACCAGTGTGATTGAGGTCCTCTCTCTTAAGGTATATCTTGGCTCCGCCGAGGTCCTTTGTCATCTTCTCTGCATAGTAGAGTCTTGATGGTCTTCCTGCGTACTCATTAAAAAGAGTCTCAAGTTCTTTATTAAATTCCGGATCATTCTTGTAATGGTTGTAGGCCTCTTCCAGCTCTATAACCGCATTCATCAGTGTCTCCGGTATGTACTGTCCCCCATGAATTCCAAATCTTCCGTTCTGATTACTCATAATATTTCTCCCATAAAATGTCTCATCTTTTCAGGGTCTTTTGCCCCGTTTGTCTCAATTCCCGAACTGACATCCACTGCGAATGGATGAAGCACCTTCAGTGCCTTAGCCACGTTTTCCACCCCAAGGCCACCTGCCAGAAAGAAAGGCTTATCAAACCCGGCTTCCTTTATAAGTTCCCAGTTAAATGTCTGCCCCGTGCCTTTTCCTGAATCCAGAAGAAGGTAATCGGCGCTGCTCTTTTTAGCTCTTTCCAGGTCTTCCCTACTCTTAACCACAAACGCTTTGATGATAGGTGCTCCGCCGGAAAGTTCCCGAAGCCTTGCTATATATCCCTCATCCTCACTTCCGTGGAGCTGGGCTATATCTATGACCTCGTTCTTTAAAAGAGCTGCAACCTTCTCCGGCTCTTCATCCACAAACACACCGACCTTTTTTATCTCAGGCAAAAGAGCTTGTCCCAGCTTTTTCGCATCGTCTCTTGATACATTCCTGCTGCTCTTTTCCCAGAATACAAAGCCCGCAAAATCAGGTTTTAGCTCATTGGCCGCCTCGATGTCCTCTATTCTTTTCAGTCCGCAAAATTTGATTCTTGTTTTTCTCACAAAAGACTCTTAAGCTCCTTTAACTTCTGACTCTTATCCGCAGCTCTCATAAGTGTTTCTCCAACCAAAGCCGCATCAGCGCCCATGTCCTTTATTTCCTTTATATCTTCCGGTCCCTTAACTCCCGACTCAGATACAAACAAAACATCATTTGGTATCAGAGCGCGAAGCTTCTTGCTGTTATTAGTATCAACGGAGAAGTCTTTTAAGTTTCTGTTGTTTACACCGATGATCCTGGCTCCGGCTTCTATGGCCATTTTTACTTCTGCTTCGTCGTGGGCTTCAACCAGTGCCGAGAGCCCAAGTTCGTCGCAGATGCCGATATATCTTTTGATCTCGCTTACAGATAGTATTGAGCAGATAAGAAGTACTGCTGATGCTCCAAGAACTGCTGCCTCATATATCATGTACTCATCCACAACGAAGTCTTTTCTGAGGCATGGAATACTTACCTTAGAGGCTATCTCTGACAGATACTCATCCCTTCCAAGAAACCATTTAGGTTCTGTCAGAACGGATATAGCATCAGCTCCTGCCTTCTCATATGAAAGAGCAATATCCAGATAGGGAAAGTCCTCTGCAATTATGCCCTTTGAAGGAGATGCTTTCTTGCACTCACAGATAAAAGATATCCCGGCTTTCTTTAAGGCTTTCTCAAAGGCAAAGTCTTTTTTGGGAAGTGAAAGCGCCTTAGCTTTTACTTCATCAAGACTCTTAATCTCTTTTTGCTTTTTTACTCTTTCTCTTGCGTATTCTGCAATCTCATCCAGAATCGTCATCTGTTGCTAACCTCGATTATCTTCTCAAGTGTGCTTGTTGCTGCTCCTGATTTAATAAGCTCTTTTGCAAGCTCGACTCCTGCCTTAAAGGACTCTGCCTTACCTGCGATGTAGAGAGAAGCTCCTGCGTTTAACAAAACAGCATTGGTCTTTGGTCCCTCTGCTCCTGCAAGAATGTCTCTTGTTATCTTGGCGTTTTCCTCGGGTGTTCCGCCAACCAGGTCGTCCTTGGTGCAGCGCTCAAAGCCGAAGTCCTCAGGCTTTACCACGTAGGTCTTGTACCATCCGTCCTTGATCTCGCAGATCTTGGTGTCGCAGCTCATTGAAATCTCATCGAGCTTGTCCATTCCATATACAACCATTCCTCTTTCAACACCGAGGCTTACAAGAACCTGAGCCAGAGGCTCAACCAGGTACTCATCATATACTCCAAGGAGCTGCATCTTGGGTGATCCGGGGTTTGTGAGTGGTCCGAGGATATTGAACACAGTTCTGAAGCCCAGCTCTTTTCTGATGGCTCCTACATACTTCATTGAGGTGTGATATTTCTGAGCAAAGAAGAAGCACATTCCGGCTTCATTAAGAAGCTCAATACATTTGTCGGGATCCTGCTGGATGTTAACTCCAAGTGCCTCAAGACAGTCAGCTGTTCCGCACTTACTTGATGCTGCTCTGTTACCGTGCTTGGCAACCTTAACTCCGCCTGCTGCTGCAACGATGGCAGAAGTTGTTGAGATGTTGAAGCTGTGTGCGTTATCTCCTCCGGTTCCTACGATCTCAAAGATATCCATTCCGGTATCAACCTTGGTGGCGTGATCTCTCATGGCAGCTGCGCAGCCTGCGATCTCGTCTGTAGTCTCTGCCCTTGCACTCTTTGTTGAAAGAGCTGCCAGGAAAGCTGCGTTCTGAGTGGGACTTGTCTCTCCGCTCATGATCTCATTCATTACCTGATAAGCTTCATCATAGGTGAGGTCTTCTTTGTTTACGATTTTTACGATTGCTTCTTTGATCATTTGGTCATCCTCCTTTTTTGGTCTGCCAAAGATCTTTTTGTAAACAAAAAGTCCCTGACAGAAACTCTACTGTTCTGTCAAGGACGAATATACTTTATCCGCGGTGCCACCTTGATTTCTCGGGTTGTCCCAAGCGCTTTGAAGGATACTAACATATCCCCGGCAACTGACGTATGCCTTCACGTCGCAGAATACTAAGATGCTTATCTTTTCACTGCGCCCTCTGTGGTCCATTTGATAACTTGTTTCCTACCCGTTCTCAGCAATCCGGGCTCTCTGTGTGGTCATGATTACCTTTATCTCCACTTCATCGGTTTGAAGTATTAAATTATAGAAATAATAGCATTGCATAATTATGCTGTCAATACATTTTTACATTCTCATTGCAACTTCATATGCACGCCATATTACGGTCCTTAAATTACCTACCTGCTTGCAGTCTCCGATAAAATCCATGTTACTGGTTCTGACATCGTCGCTGATGACAGGATTGGGAACATATCCGGCTGAACTGATGACTGAGTCGCACTCTATGCGAATCTCTTTTCCATCCTTATCTGTGCAGATGATAGCTCCATCCAGAACCTCTTTGAGCTTTGTCTCAAGGTAAACAGGAATATTGTGAAGCGCAAAGTACTCCCTGAGGTATGAGCTGTTGGCAAGGCATACGCCCTTCTGGGATACCAGGTCATCTTTCATCTCAACGATAATGGGTTCCTTCCCCCAGAGTGCGAGTTCATAAGCAATCTCACTTCCCGTAAGACCGCCGCCGATAACTGCCACCTTCTGACCAACCTCTTTTCCAAGAAGGAAGTCGCAGGCTTCTATCATCTTCTCATGTCCAGGAACGCCACTAAGAATCCTTGGCTTTGATCCGGTTGCAATTATGATGTCGCTCTTTCTTCCGAACTTCATGGGATCGGTTATCTCAGTGTTAAGATGAACTTCAATTCCCAGAACATCCATCTGTCTTCTGTACCATCTAAGAAGGTCCCTGAGCTTGCCTTTATAGGACTCTGAGCTTGCTGCAATGAAGGTTCCGCCGAGGACATTGCTCTTTTCATAAATGACGGGGTTGTGTCCCCTTAGCTTAAGTACTCTTGCTGCCTCCATTCCGCCGATTCCGCCGCCCACGATATGGATAGTCTTGGGGTGCTTGGCAGGTTTGATGAAGTGCTTGTCAGTCTGCATGGTCTCTGCATTTACGGCACATCTTGCCAGATGCAGGGAATCAGCAAGGTCCTGATCGTTGGGAACACCTTTGTAGTGGCACATGTTAAAGCATCCGTTGTGACACAAAATACACGGCCTTATATCATCTTCCTTGTCGTTCATGAGCTTTGTAACCCACTCGGTATCTGCAAGGAAAGGTCTTGCAAAGCCTGCTCCGTCCAGCTCTCCGCTTGCAACTGCATCGGCAGCAACTCTCGGGTCAAGCCTTCCTGCGCAAACGACAGGTATATCAACGAACTTCTTAAGGTTCATAACATCTTCAAGGTTACAGTTCTCCGGCATGTAGATCGGAGGATGAGCCCAGTACCACGCATCGTAGGTTCCGTTGTCGCAGTTGAGCATATCGTAACCGGCATCCTGAAGGTACTTCGCTGCCTTTTTTGACTCCTCGAAGTCTCTTCCGACTTCTGTATAGTCTTCTCCGGGAAGGGCTCCCTGGCGCATTCCCTTAGTCTTGGATACTACGCTGTAGCGAAGGGAAACAGGGAAGTCCGCTCCGCACTGTTTCTTGATCTCCTGAACTATCTCAACTGCAAAGCGATATCTGTTTTCAAAAGAACCACCGTACTCATCTGTCCTCTTGTTGACGTAGGGAAGTGTGAACTGATCAAGAAGATATCCCTCGTGAACAGCATGAACCTCAACTCCGTCAACTCCTGCTTCCTTTAGAAGCTTGGCACTTTTTCCAAAGGCAACTACAAACTCTTTTATCTCCTCTTTAGTCATCTCCCTTGAAGGAAGCTTGTCAGACCATCTGTTGGGAGATGGACTCGCGGAAGCTGTGATCTTATCAAGATCCATAAAGGGCTTACTCAGTACTCTCAGCGCCGGATTGTTGTAGAGCTTCTCCATCATGGCACTTACGGTAAAAGACCTGCCGAAGCCCGCCGTAAGCTGTACAAAGAGCTTGGCTCCCGTCTTGTGAAACTCAGGCATCCAGGCTGCAAGGTCCTGATACATCTGCTTGTTGGTATAGAGCCACTGACCGAACATTGGATTGTAAACGGGCTGACATCCGGGAAGCACAAGACCTGCGTTGTTCTTAGCAACATTTAAGATAAAGCTCGCACCTTCCTTGTCGAAGTGGTTCTTCTCCATCCAGCCAAAAAGGTCTGTTCCTCCCATAGAGGTCAGAACTATCCTGTTCTTGATCTCACAATTTCCTATTTTCCATGGTGTAAACAGAGGTTTTAATCTCTCATCCATTTTGTTAATCTCCCGGTTTATTCAAAAAACTCTTTTATAGCCTGAACTTTTTCCGTTCCGGCTTTTCGCCCAAGCTGATAGACTCTCTCCAGTTCGCCGGGGTCCTTTTCAACAGGGCTTATGTTTAAAGGTTCTTTTGGTCTTACAACAAGAATCTCTCCGCTTTTTTCTTTTTCCCTGATGTATCTCTTTTCTTCATTGTACATCAGATGGCGCTTTTCCATACACTCAATCATATTGGGATATTTTCTTAGCATCACTTTTACAAGAGGCATGAACTTCTGCTGACCCTTAACATAGTCCCCGGGCTGAGTCTCAATGACAAGGATCCTGTCATAGCCCTTATCTTCCATGAACTTAAGGGGGATTGAATCCGATGGTCCGCCGTCAAGATAAACGCTCTCTCCAATGTGTACAGGTCTTGAAACAAGAGGCATTGAGGCAGATGCCTGAATCCATTTAAGATCCTCTTTGCCCCCGTCTGTACATTTGTGATATGCAGGCTTACCTGTTGTTATGTCAGTAGCCACACAGTAGAATTCCATCGGGTTTTCTTTAAAAGTCTTTACATCCCATATATCAAGCTTATAGGGAAGTTCATCGTAGCAAAAGGGAACGTTGTAAATATCTCCTGTAAGAAGGAGTGATCTTATGCTGTGGTATCTCTTGTCGCTGCAGTATTTTTTGTTGTACCTGACAGCTCTTCCTATCTGCTTTGACTTATAGTTTATTCCAAAGGTTGCGCCGGCTGAAACTCCGACTGCCCCGTCAAATTCAATTCCGTTCTCCATAAGGACATCGATGACTCCGCAGGTAAACATCCCGCGCATCGCACCGCCCTCCATGACCAGTCCTTTCTTCATACAGTGCCTGTTCCTCTCAAAATCGTTATCTTATATTATATTACAAATTGCAGCAAAAAAGCGAGCCATTAAGCTCGCTGTGATATATATCGTTAAATTTCATCATGCTGCATTCTTGGAAATCGTACGTGCGATATATCTTTTACAGAAATAAGAGATTGGCTCAACAAATCTGTTAAGCACTATAGCAGCTCTCATGATGCTGAGTTCGTTGTTGTCATAAGACATATGACCGTTTTCAAGTTTGTAGATCAGCTTCTTGACTCTCTTGTCGTCTGCACGGCTGATACCGTTCGCCTCAAGATCATACAAATATTTTACAACCTTGTTCCTCTGCCTCTTGTTCATCATAACCGCAAAGGTCCTCGGATAATTCTCCTGTAATCTGAATAAACCAGTTGTGAGCATAAAACTTTCCTCCCCATAATTCCGGAAAAATATTATCATATATTTTTGTGAAAAAACTGTGAAAAAACAGACCTAAAATACAAAAAAATAAGCCGGGGCAATTTGCCCCGGCTTAAAGCTCGAATATTAGAGATCTTCAGCCATTGAATGGTTGCTTACGGTTGTGTAAGTGATGATCATATCATCATAGTCACCGGCTCTTGCTCCGATGATCTGTGAGTTTGTGCTTCCGCCGTGGAAAGTGATTCCTGCGTCCGCGATGTTTACGGTATCAAATGCAACTGCTCTGCCGTTCTTCATGAATACACTTCTTACTCCTACGCTCTGGATATCAAACTTAGAGTAGTTTGTAGCGATCACTTCAACGCCGTCACCGATGTTCTTTGTATCCAGCGAAACGGATGTGTAAGCGCATCTGTCAGTAGGATTTATTGAATACTCATACTCATAAGCTCTTGCATTTGCGATCTCTTTGTTTAAGAACTGCCCGTAAAGAATGAACTGCTGACCTTTCTTAACCGCATCCGAATAGTCGTTTACCTTCTTAATAACGTTTCCTGATCCGTCCTTGGCAACAAAGTCTGCACTGATGGAAACATCAGAAGCTGTATTGTTAGTTGCAACCACAACATAATATGTACACCAGCCGATACTGTCGGGGATCAGATATTCATCATCAATAGTGATCGCACCCTCGTTTTCTGTAGCTGCATATGAAATTTCTGCGGGAATAAGATTGGAAGTGTGGCCTGATAAAAGAATTATTGTCATCCCCAATGTTAATATACAAGCAAAAATCCTTTTCATCATAACCTTCCCTCCGAGAACTATTTTAGATAACAGGTCTTACCTGTCATGCTATTATTATCGCCGAAAACATGCGCGTTTGCCATAAACGCAGGCGTTATTTAATTCTCTTTTTAGAAAGGTCTTATTCTCTTTAGAAACTATTTGTATACCACAAAGTACCCACCAAAATCATCCACATTATAGGCGCTTAAATCGCCAAAAAGTTGCAGTTCGCTACTTGCTACAACGAAGATGTCTTCGGCATATTTTTCATCAGTAACATCCTCCGGAAGCTCGAATACAAAATTACCAAAGGACTTAGCTATCCTGAACTCTGCATAAGGGTCTTTATATTCTACAGTCTGATAGAAAGTATATGGGTCATAATCAGTGTAATAAAGCGCCAGCATAAAGGGTGCAGACAAGCCCTCATAGGTCGAGCGGATCTGTCTTTTATCTTCTGACAACTCATAGGCTCTTTCGATTGCATTGCCATATCCCGGCATATAGATACTAAGTGCATAGTGGCTGTAATCCGTGAAGTAATCCTTTGTAAAAGACAGCGCTCCGATCAGCAGAAGTCCTGCCACGGCTACAAACATACTCTTTGCGTGCTCTAAAATAAAGCCTGCACCAATGACAAAGAAAAATATAAACGGAACAAACAGCATAACCAGCCTGTTTATATCAGGTTTTATTATGATATCAAGTACGAGAGAACCTATCACAGCAGACATAAAGAGCATACTTCCGATTCTGTACTGAACTGTAAGCTCACCCGATTCATCTTTCCCCGTAATAAGATGCTTAATGCTGATGAAAAGACCTATGAAAGTAACCGGGAATGTAAACTCAAACAGTGATGCATATCCGGGATAAAAATGAGCAAGTGTAAATTTGTCATATCCAACGGAAACTCCAAGGATCATGAGTTTTAAGTTGTTTAAAACTTTGCTGAAAAACGCACCGTCAAAAGCTATAAACGCCTCTCCGGTTCTTGCGGCGGTAAACTTGTTAAAGCAGATAAAATCTGTGACAATCTCGGGAAGTCCCAGATAGTTCACAGCATAGAACAGCATCAGAGGCGCAAACACCACCATGAAAGTCACAAAGGATGCTATCACGTCTCTCCAGGTGAATATCTTTGTCTTTAAGCCATATAAGCAAAGGCAAAGAAGGAGAATTGGAACTACGATTGTAGCAGCCCCATAGCTGTACATGCAGACTGCAAAAGATGCTGCGCTGAGGCAATAGAACAGACCTTTTTTCTTCTTGACTCCAAGCATAAAAAGCCAGAAGGAAAGCATCATGTTAAAGGGCATGATGTTACAGTCAAGACTCCATCTTGAGAGGATCACATGCCATGGGCAGATTGCAAGAAAGCCTGCTCCAAGAAGTGATAACTCGTTTCTGAATCTCCTACCCTCCAAGGTGAGCCTTAATACTGCGTAGAAAAGAGCTACCGTAAGGATTCCGCATACTGCCGGTATCATTCTGAGATTCCTGATTGACGGGCCAAACAGAGAAATTGAAATGACATTCAAATAAATAAGAAGAGGACTTCCTCCGCCGCACCCCCAGGTTATAGGGTACATTGGCCAGTGATATCCGTTTCTGTCTATGCCGAAGGTTGCAAGTGTATAGGCATCGTAACCGATAGATGCCTCATCCTGCTGAAGACCAAGAGGAATTTCTCCGAGCTTATATAGCCTTACAGCTGCTGCCACTATCATGATCAGTAAAAAGATGATACCGGATGCCCTGTCAGAGATACCCGGCTTCTCATTTTTCCTTCCCTTGAAATACAAAAATACAGCTGCCACACCCATAAGGATGTAAGCAGCTGTAGCTATATAGTTGTAATAATCGATTACTCGCATTATGATTCTTCCTTTTTATCTGGCATGCATTGCAGCGTTCCAGTCAGTAATGCCCATATAGGATGCCGCTCTGCCAATGTATGCACCGGCATTCCCGCCATTCATCTGCTGGTAGAATTCCCAGGAGAGCTTATGTGAACCGTCTGTTCTTGTAAGGCCCAGTGACAATCCCTGCGCAATCTCCACCGGATAGTCAGTCTGCCTGTTGAAGGTTATAAGCTTGATATACTGATTGGTAACGCATCTCTGATAAGCGTATACAATGGCTGCTGCCTGCGCTTCCTCTCCCTGGGTTGAGGAATATCCGACCTCAGTCAAAAGAATCGGTCTCACAGCGCCCTTACTGTTTCTAAAAGCCGGCTGACACATGTAATCTGTCAGCTGCTCTATATTTTCCATCGAAATGAAAGGAGTGTCAATACTGTGGGTAACCATAGCCGGATTCTTAGGTGTCCAGAAGCTCGTCCAGTTCATGGGATAATTGTACGGATGCTCAGCAAGACACCAGTCGATATTGCCCTGTGCTGTAATGCATGCGTTGATGGCATCAAGCATGCTTCTTGCCGAAAAGTAAGATCCGTTGTGGATCCTGGTCCAGTTCTGATCAAGGCTGATGCATACGTAAGCGTTGGCATTTCTGCTCTTGATTGCATTGTAGCAGACTCTTACAGAATCTGCATAGAGCTGTGCATAGGTCATCTGATCCGTAACGCTTGAATAGTTCCAGGCATTCTTTGCATTTATCTCATTGGCAATAACCCAGTTATCAACCTGTCCGCATCCGTTCTTGCCGTTATATCTGCTGGCAAGGAAGGAAACCACAGCCTCAAGATATTCAAGTCCGTTATCCTCTGAGGTATTCATGAGATAGTAAGGTGCTCTGCCGATACCTCCCCTTGCTGTGGGTGATATCATGAACTCTTCACCGCGTGAATAGGGATTGAGAAGAACCATGGTCATGCCCATTCCCTGGTTTGTACTGGTCCTTACGCAGTGGTCATACTGACTCAAATATGCAGAATCAAAGTAATAGGTCTTTCCGTTATATCCGTACTGAACACCGCCGTTTCCGCCGATGATGTCAGTAAGATTTATGTTGTAAGCTCCCTGCTGAACACCGAGCTGAACAACTTCATTATTACCGTTTCCGATCTTGGCACCATCAAGAATAAGGCCCTTCTTGCCGTTATTCTTTCTGGCTTGTGAACTGCCTCCCGCAAGGGCTTCAGGATTGGTTATATACTTGGCTCCGGCAACAGCTACGAAAGATCCACCCTGTTTTACAGCAACCTGGAATTTATCGTAGAGTCTGCAGCTTGTGGTCTGGTATCCCAGTGGCACAGAAAAAACAGCACTTCCCGAAATAGGAAGCGATGCAATAGGAGCACCTGCCGGCGCACCCTGATACGGCTTTTCCGCAAAGAGATAAAAAGTTCCATCGTCACTTGACGGAAGGTCCGAAGCAGAAACATTAACTATTACACTTTCTCCGGAAATTGAAACTGAATTGATGGTAACTGCACCTTTTCCTTCAGCCTCTGCCTTAATCGGCACAGAAGAAAAGACACTTAGAGCAAGAACAGCCGTAGCGACTGCCATGGAAAGTGATGAAAAGATTCTCTTATTCATATAACCCCTCATTTCGAATTTTTTAAATTCTGCAGTATTTTTATGATACCGAAAAATAGTCGAAATATCAACAACCCCGGCTCCAAAGAGCCGGGGTCATAGTGTTTATCAATAATCAACTTTCATCATACATAGGCCCTGAGGAGGTGCTGTGGGACCGGACTTCTGACGGTCGCAGGCGTTTAATATCTCTTCCATTTCCTCGGGTTTTATGTTTCCAAAGCCTACTTCTAAGAGAGTTCCGGTCAGGATCCTTACCATGTTCTGTAAAAATCCATTGCCGTGGAAGTAGAATCTGATATAGTTTCCGCTCTCCTCAATGTTGATGGTATCCACGCATCTTACAGTGGACTTCTTCATCTTGGTATTTCCGCAAAAACTCTTAAAGTCATGAGTTCCCACAAGAACTTCTGCTGCCTTTCTCATGGCTTCTATATCAGGCTTTTTATCAAGTATGGTCACATACTTTCTGTCAAAGACCGGTTTACTCTTTCCATACCAGCAGGTGTATCTGTAGGTCTTTCCAAGAGCATTGTATCTTGCATGGAACCTCTCCGAACAGGCCTTGACCTCATTTACACTGATATCGTCCGGAAGATACTCATTCACGTACTCCTGAATCTCTTCCTCTGTCATATCAGTATCAAGAACAGCATTGGCTGTCATGGCCCTGGCATGAACACCTGCGTCGGTTCTTCCGGCGCCGATGACATTTACAGGGTCTTCCTTGGGAGCATCAGTCATCCTGGAAAGCACCGACTCAAGCTTACCCTGGATCGTCATATCTTTCCCGGGTTGTCTCTCCCAGCCATAAAATCTGGTCCCGTCATAACTTATGATAAATTTGTAATTGCGTTTCATAAAAAGGAAACCTCAATCTAAAGATTTATTATCTGATTTCAATCTTAACACAAACGCTTACTGCCTTGCCATCTCTTATAGCCACCGCATCATCACCTGATACTGTGCTGCCCTGAACGGTCTTGGTATCTCCGTTTGCAAACTCCACAGAGATTTCCTTGATCTCGTAATGTCCCGGGATCACATCACTCTTTGCATCAATCTCATAAGTGATATTTGTGTCTGCTAAAAGAGTGCTCTCAACAGTGTACTTACCTGCCTCGTCCTTAATAAGATACTCAGGAATCGCAGGAGTTGGAGCAAATACCAGCTTATCATCCTCGCACTTAAAGATGTTCTTACCAAAGAACATGAGCTTCCACATGCTGATAAACTCAATGGTTGAACCTGAAAGTCTTGCAACAAAGCCTTTTCCGTGGATAGCCTTGTTGGGGTTCATGCTGCTGGCAATAAAGGATGAATTCTCAAGTGTGCTTCTTCCGTAAACTTCCTTATCAAGGAATGGAATTGCCTGCATCTTAAAGTCCTCAAAGAACTCGCTGTAGAGTCCGCTCCTTAAGAGCTCAAGCAGATACTTGTACTCCATGTGAAGCCAGATTGACTCATTCTCAAGCCATCCGGGTGTGAAGGACTTACATCTTCCATACTCAAAGCTTGCGTTCTCAAGAGAAGCGTTAACCTTATACATAGAGAGCTTCTTATCAAAGAGGTCACTGCCTTTAATTCTGTCGTAGATCTTTTTCTTCTCATCGTAAGTATTCTCAAGCTTAAAGAATCTTACAGGTCCCTCAAGGAAGTAAGGAACGTTCTGAACCTTGAAGCTCTTTGGATAGATTCCGTCTTCCTTCTTGTCATACTCAGGGACTTCGAAAGTGAAATATCCGGGAGCAATTCCCTTGCCAAGGTCAAATGCCTTGGATACGCCCTTTTCAAGTCTCTTTTCCATCAGGCTAAGAATCTCTGTAGCTTCCTTTGAAGAAATAGTCTTCTCTTCATCAAAGAGCTTGCCATAGATCTCTCCTCTATAGCTTTCAAGTACAGCATTTCTGTTATCCCACAGATCAAAATCAGAGGTAAATCTTGTTTCAATATCCTTAAGACTCTCGATGAATTCAATACTGTCAGTAGGAAGTGTGATCTCAGCATCAAACTTTGAAATTGCATTCTTAGTAAATCTGATCATTCTAAGGAGTTCATAACTCTCATTCATGGATGAGCCAAACATTCCCGGCATACCGTTAAGAGCATCGTACCAGCCGGGCTTTCCGCCCTCCATCATAACGCCCATACCTTCAGGATCAAGGGCTGCAAACTTGCATGCTGATAAAAGGACGAGCTTGGACAAAAGACTCATCTCAATGTCCCTGCCCTCTGCATAGGTCTCAAAGCTGCCTTCCTTCTTGGCGTTATCCCTCTTAGCAAGATAGTAGTACTGACGAAGACCGTTCTCAGTCTCCTCGTATTTCTTATGTCTTGGAAGGATCTCTACCTTTGCCTCAAAGGCTTTAACCCTTGTGTCTACCAAAAGCTCTTTTTCCTTGTCAGGATATACCTCAAGGAAGTCCTCAATAAGGTCGAGGTTGTAAGTCCAGTGATCTGACCAGTAACCCTCACCGAAGTCGCCGTTGATGGTCTCTGTAGCCTTCTCCATCACCTTGGAAAAGATCTCTTCGCACTCCCTGTCGGAGATTCCCTTCATGGAATCCTTGATTGCAGAAACCAGCTCACCCGGTGTGAATGGCTGCTTAAGCTCAACTTCACCAAGGACATTCGGGTTTACAGTGAACCTGAGCTGCTCGATCTTAAGCGGATTGTATCCGTCCATCTGAATAAGTGAATAGAATCTCTTTATGTTCTCATCACCGACTATGCGGCTGAAGAATGTATCGCATCTTCTGTTCTGATTGACGTCTCTGAAGTTACCGTTGCCCTGTGAATAGAACTCGGGTGACATTGAGAAGTAGTTGTAATCTCTCTCAAGATCGCCGTGCTTTCTGGAATATACATAGAAAGTATGTCCTCCGGGAAGTGAGATTGGCTTACCTCCTCTGAGAACGTTATCCATGTAGTTATATCTTGTGTAGTCGTCGAAGGCCTTGTTTGCAGTTGATGTTGCAACATCTGCTGTAAGCTCGTCTGTGAGCCTCTCAGCCTCTTCAAACTTCTCTTCAAAATACTTGGGGTCAATATCTCTTTTAAGGAAATCATCAAAGATATCCTTGTTTCTTACCTGTCCGATGAGCTCGTAAAGAGTCATGCTCTCTCCGCTGCTAAGAGTCTTTTTCCCCGCAAAGAAGCATGTCGGGAACTCGTTTGATACGTTCTGCTCTTTGGTCACAAGCTCGTCAAAGCCTGTTTCTGCAAAACCTACAGCCTCTGAAAGAGAGAGGTCATAAGCAAATACAAGTCCGGGATCTACGATTGTGTGAAGGTCATTTCCATCTTCATCAACAGCAAAACCGAAGTTTCCACCGGGAACCTTTTTAACAACGGCAGAGTCTTCCATGGAGAATCTTACCCTGAAGAAAGGTCTCTTCTTGTCGGCATCCTCAACCTGCATGTATGCCTTGGTGGTCTGAACCATGTTCTTCATTACATCCATCATGCAGCCGTAAGGAATAAGTGCAGGCATTCCGTCGAGGACTTCAAGCTCACGAGCCTCTGCTCCTGTGTTGGTGATGGTCACCATTCTCATAAGAGCGCCGATCTCCTCACCCGGAAGAGTTGCATACTTAACCTTTACATCAAAGCCATGCTCCCTGTCATCATCCTCGATGGTAAGGGTGTTCATATGGATCTCCATATCGGCATTTGCTGTATTCTTTACAAAGGGCTCATAAACCATTCCATTTGTCTTAATGAATGTTCTAAAACCTGTTCTTGATACATTCTGATAAGCTGTATGCGCAGGGTAGAACTCCATGATGCTGTGATCCTTATCCTGCACGCCAAAGCTTACTACAGCCTGTCCCCTGTTTACGTAGTAGCACCAGATAGGCGTTCCCTTGATTCCGGCAATTCCCGGAAGAAAGCTGGCGAAGGGACTCTTCTTGCCATAACCCTTCATTACGTCCTTAACTTCATTCATGTTTTTCATCAACACACTCCTCATAAGTATTATAAGTAAACTTCAATTGTATGCTTTCCATCAGAAAGGCTGTCTATTTCTGCTGCAGTAAGTACAGCTCTCTTTCCGTCTTCCACCGTCATGTCTTTGCCATCGACAACAGCCTTGCTCACCTGATAATCACCAACTTCCTTCTTGCCGGAGTTGATATATCTTACCTCGAACTCTTTTCCCCTGAATGGAAGTGTTATTGCAGCAATTCCGTTATCGTCAAACTGCTCTGCCAAAAGAGCCGGCTGCATGCATAAATCTCCTGCTTCGCCCCTTACGCCAAAGCTCTGGGTAACAACAGTCATCATCATCCAGCTTGCAGCACCTGTGAGGTAGTTATAAAGACCTCTTCCCTCTGCGTTAAAGTACTCCGGAACGCCGGGATAGATCCTGCTGACTTCAAAGTTTGAAGAAGCTTTATACAGTGAGTTAAGTGCCTTGTAACCTTCCTTCGCAAAGCCCCTCTTGTACAGCGCGTTTCCGAACATAACTGCCATATGGGAAAAGACAGCTCCGTTCTCCTTATCGCCGTAGGAGAAGCCGAACATTCTTCCGAGGTCTGTTCTAAGGGCTTTAAAATCTGTATTTAAGCGATATCCGCCGATGCCTTCTTTGTAGAGGTACTTATCGGCACTCTTAATGATCTCTTTTACGTTTTCTTCCTTGGCAGTGCCTGACATTACAGAGAAAACCTGACCTGTGAGCATCATTCTCACGTTTTTGCCATCCGGAGTATCAAACTCTCCTTCTACTCTCTTGCCGTTGTCATCGTAATATCCGTTGAACCAGCCGTTTCCTTCAGAGTCTGTTACCCACTCTTTTTCTCTTATCTGGTTCATCATGAACTCAGCCTTTTTCTCAAGAGCAGCTGCGATATCTTCTAATGAGATTTCCTCTTTATCTCCTGAAACTGCATGGGATACCTTGTCCATGTAGCTCATAAGAAGTGATCTCTTCTTCTCAGGTGATGAAAGAAGATCTGCGCCATCAGCAAAGATCAGCTCCTTAAGCTCAGCTGCAACGGGGGCTGTAGTCTTGCCTGATCTCTCGCCGTAAAGTCTTATATACTTAGCAATATCAAGAAGGTTGCCTGCATATCCGCATGTGAAGGCAACGCTCTCTCCCTTGTGTGTTGCCATATCAAGAGCGTCGTTCCAGTCTGCGCCGCGAAGCCTTATCTCGCCGTTATCTCCGACATCATAAATTGCCGAAACATTCTCAATAAGAATATGCTCAAGTACGCTTCCCTGATACTCTGCGCCGCTCTTATCCTTCTGAACAACGCCGTAGCCTTCGCCATACTCAGCGTCTCTCTTCTCAGCTCTGCAAACAAGAGCATCCTTAAAGTAAGTAGCATTCTCTCCAAGGATCTCAATATCTCCTGTCTGGTCCATGTAGAGCTTAAGTGTAAGGAATGGCCAGAATCCGTGATCCATCCACACACGTGGAATTCCGTTTCTGTCTGCCTTGAACTCGCCGGGCTTATCGCCGATGATGGTGGCATTGGTGCCATCAAATCTTACGCCCTTAAAGTTGTCGATGATCATCTTCCTTACGCCGTCGGGATCGGTAAGAAGGAGTGCAAGGCAGTCCTGCCATAAGTCTCTCCATCCTCTTCCGCCTCTTCCATAGTCGTGGTGAGGAAGGAATGAGCAGCCGTAGATCCTTCGCAGCTGTGGCTGGAAGGTGATCCATTCCATATAGTTATCAAAGCCTGCATCCCCGGTCTTTACGTGGATGTTTGTCAGGTTGTTCCAGTAGTCTTTTGTTTCTTCAAAGATTTTGTCTGTATCTTCGGCTTTTGTGATAGCTAAAAGAGCGTTTGCAATGTCTTTTTCCGGATCTGTTGTTGCGCCGATTGACAGTCTGAATGATACGGACTCGCCCTTCTTAAGAGTTACTCTGTCAAACTTAAGGGCTCCTATCATCTCTTTTCCGTCAACGTTAAACGGTGCCTTCTTCCATGAAGAAGAGGTGATATCAAGAACGGTTCTCGGGCGCAAAAATGTTCCGCCCTCACCGATAAATAGATCCGCATCAGCAATGAATTCTACAGGCCTTGCTCCGTTTGCTCCCGAGCCGAGAACAAAGTATGTGGTGTCGTTTATCTGATGGCCTCTCTCATCAAAGGACAAAGTGGGCTTAACCACTACGCCGTCCTCACATACCTTGGCCCTGTTTAAAAGAGCTGTTACATGCCTGTGGTCTCTTAAGTTATCTGCGCTTCTTCCGTAGATCGGGATTGCAGCCACAGGGGTAAAAGTGGTCTCGGTGTCAGAATCATTGGTGATCTTGACGGTCATGATCTCTGAAGGAGTATCAAGGAGTGAGAAGATTGTAACCTCTGCGGTAATGTTTCTCTTCTTGTCTGTCCTTGTGACCTTCTGCCACATGCGTCCGCCTTCAAGAACCACCTTGTCCTCAGCATCGGTAAATCTCTCTGCTTCCTGCATAGCAGATGCTCCGCAGGCTGACCAGATTCCATCCTCATAGGCGCAGAAAAAGTTTCTTGTATCTCTGTCGCTGTGAAGGTTGGAAATGCTCTTTGGTGCTATAAGGAAGTGGTTCTGATCAAGCTTGGCATCTCCGCCAAAATCAGGTGAAACCGCACTTCTAAGGCCGGTGTTGCCGGCAACGGGAATGTAAAGTCCACTGCTGTGCTGTGGATTCTCCATCCTGAAGTCTCCGCCTTTACCGGTAAATGTGTATCCGCTCATGTTAGTTGTCCTTTCAAGCAAGTGTTAGTCAAATTTTAAAATAGTGCTCAGGATGCGCTTTGCACAAGGCTCGATATCTGCTCTTGTAATAGCGCCCATCTCCATAGCTTTCTTAACTCTGTCAGGGAATCCACAGGCCATCTTAAGGTCGTTCCCTGCCTTGATCTCCTTGTAGTGTTCTCCTCTTGTCCACCAGTCGGAAGTTACCATTCCCTTATATCCCCACTCATCGCGAAGGATTCCTGTAAGGAGGTCTCTGTTCTCAGAGGCTCTCTGTCCATTGATGGCATTGTAGGAAGACATGATGGTGTAAGGCTCAGCCTCTTTTACTATAATCTCAAAGGCCTTCAGATATATTTCTCTGAGTGCTCTCTCTGAAACTCTTGAGTCGCTGTGCTTTCTGTTGGTCTCTTTATTGTTGCAGGCAAAGTGCTTAACACTTGCGCCTACGTTGTTACTCTGGATTCCTCTTACCATGGCTGCTGCCATTCTTCCTGTGAGGTAAGGATCTTCTGAGTAGTACTCAAAGTTACGTCCGCACATAGGATTTCTGTGGATGTTGATGGCAGGTGTAAGCCATACGCAGAGGTTGTTCTCTTTAAGTTCCTCTCCGCCTGCGCAGCCTATCTGCTCAGCAATCTCACGGTTCCATGTGCATGCAATAAGTGTTGAGCATGGGAAAGCTGTTGTAAGCACTCCGGTCTCGGGAGCAATACGAACACCGGCAGGACCGTCTGCCGTCTGAGCATTTGGAACACCGTATTCAGGAAGGTTACCCATACCAAATACGTTTCCTACACCGGTGTTTGGCTGTCCGCCAACCAGATGAATAAGGTCTTCATCTGAAAGCTGTGCCATGAACTCATCTATAGTTACCTTGCCCTCAGCCACATCAAAGAAGGTCTTAGCACCCTCCTTAAAAGGCCTTGTGAGGTAGTGCATCTCTCTGCTTCTTACAAATGGAGTAAGGGCCTCTTCTGTGCCGGGCTCCATCTTTTCATATACACATTCATTTATATCTCTGGCTGCGCCCAGAGGAAGTTCCTCGTAGCTGCCATCTGATAGCATTCTCTTCTTAAGAGATACGGGACCTGCCTTGTGGCTGAGTTTCTCTACAGTGATGTCCTCAGCATTCTCCCAGGTAAAGTCAGTCTTCTTCGCATCTCTTACGCTGTTTCCGATAAAGAACTCGTAGCTTCCCTTCTCGAGAACGTAGCATGCATCTGCTACCTTGCCGAGGTCATCATAGGAAGCCATTGCTTTCTTTGTAACTGTAAGAGTTATGTCCTGACTCTCGCCGGCTGACAGCTCTTTTGTCTTGACGAAGTCGCCAAGTGATCTCTCGGGCTTACCGAGCTTGCCCTGTGGAGCCTTGAAGTAGAGCTGAACAACTTCCTTACCTGAGGCTTTTCCTGTGTTTGTAACCTTTACATCAAAACTGAAGCTATCCTCAAGCTCTTTTGCCCCGGTAACTGTGATGTCAAAGGTTGTATAAGAAAGACCGTATCCGAAGGGATAGATAACCTTATCCCTCGCTCCGGGAATGGTCTCGAAATATCTGTATCCAACATAGACGTCCTCTGTGTATTCAACATAATCAAAGGACTCATGGAAGTTCTCTGTTGAAGGATAGTCCTCAAGCCTTGCAGCAAAGGTATCTGCAAGCTTACCTGAAGGGTTAACCTCTCCGAGAAGAATGTCAGCTGCTGCATCTCCGCCTTCCATTCCTCCCTGGTTCATGTAAAGAGCAGCATTTATGGCATCATCTCCTGCGATGAAACTGCAATCGATGATTCCGCCAACGTTAAGGACAGCGATGACATTCCTAAAGTTCTCCTTGGCTGCCTTTATCATCTCTTTCTCCCCGGCATTAAGATAAAAATCTCCGTCAGGGAAGATCTCCGATGAGAAGGAAGGCATGCTTCTGCTCTGAGGCCAAGGATTAAACTCCTGATTGCACTCAATGCTGCTGCGATCCCAGCCCTCGCCGGAAAATCTGCATATCATAACAATAGCAGTATCTGAAAATGCTGCTGCATCCTTAAGCATATCCGCAGGAACAGGAACTTCTTCAGTCATTCCGGGAACTCTTCCGGAATCATACTGCTTTTTCATTTCTTCTTTATATAGATCGATCAGGGGTTCATAGACTGAGACGCCCTTAGACTTAAGGCCGTCGTACAAAGAATGTATATAGGCACAGTAAACATCGCCTGAACCGCCGCCTCCTTTTACGTAGTCAACGGCTGCCTTGCCCATAAGGACAAGCTTTTTATCTGAGCTAAGAGGAAGTGTACCGTCGTTCTTTAAAAGAACCATTCCCTCCTGGGCTGCCTTTCTGGATACTGCAATGTGCTCACTACTTCCTGTTATTCTCCTGTCTCCTCTTAGCGGAAGAGCAGGCTGATAATTAAGTCTTGCCCATTTTTGCATAAAAAATACACCTCCATAGAATATAGCCACATTTTACCATGTTTAAATGGTATGAAAAGAGCTTTTTTTCTATGAAGGTGTGAAATTTCTATAAATGAGCAGAACTATAAGCCGGGTTATGTCGTGAATGATCATCTATCTAGGACTGCTGTCACCAACAGCCTCAAGCGACCCACCTGAGAGCGAACCGGGCCGGCTCATGGCTCTCTTTTCGGTCTTGCTTCGGATGGGGTTTACATGGCTACTGATGTTACCACCAGCACGGTAGTCTCTTACACTGCCTTTCCACCCTTACGCTAGCGGGGCCCGGCGGTCACTCGGAATGCACACATTCCTCGTTACGCGGCATTCGCCGCATGCCCATGCCAATCTGTGACATATATCACGCAAGCGTGAATATGTCCCATCTTGTCATGGTCGCCCGCCTCATTGCTAACGCGGTATATCTCTGTTGCACTATCCTGGGAGTTGCCTCCACCAGACGTTATCTGGCATCCTGCCCTGCGAAGCCCGGACTTTCCTCTCCCGCACCCTTTCGTCTGTGCGGCAGCGATCATCCATCCTGCTCATTAGGAGTCACATTATATCATCTTTTTCTTTTTATAACAAACATTATTATTGCAGTCAGGACAAATGCAGCTATAAGTACTGTTACAACCACTGCTCCTATCGGACGACCGGAGCCTAGTATAGGTAGCTCATCTTCTGCGCTAACTACAGGTGCTGCTGCCGGCTCAAGAGCTTCTGTCTGCTCCGGAGCATTTACCTGCGCTGAATCCTCTGCCTTCACGGGAGCTTCATCTTTATTAGAATATGTAGGTTCTGCTGCCTCTTCCATGGCAGGCGCTTCGGATGCTGCATCCATAGCAGGCTCATAGAGTGACGTTGAGCTGCTTGTGTTTGTGATGCCGCCGGTAACCTGCGAAACTGCATAGCTTCCAAGCAGTAAAACTGCAAAGGTTGCTGCTATTGCTGCGTATCTCCTAAATGGCACGACCTTAGCCTTAGGGGTGTCGACTTCCTTTGGAGCTTCCTCCTGTTGCTTCTCAACATTCTGAAGGATGCGCTTTTTCATCTCGTCGTCGACTTTAATATGATCCATTACTTCTTGATACTTACTCAAAATCGTACGCCTCCTTCAAAATATTTTTAAGCTGTGTCCTTGCTCTTAAAAGGTCTGATCTGACAGTCGCCTCCTTACGGTCAAGAATCTTTGCTATCTCTCCGGTTGAATAACCTTCCTGGTAAAAGAGATGGACCACCTCTCTGTACTTAACAGGAAGCTGCTTAACAGCCTCCCATACAAAGGCAAGATCCTGCTCTTCTCTGCCAACAAGTTCCTCCGAAAGCTCATCTGCCTCCCTGACCTTGTTATATTTGATCTTATTCTTGCTGAGGTTCGATGCCACGGTGATAAGCCAGGCCTTCTCGTGTTCGGGCCCGTTAAAATCAGGACTGCTCTGCATATACTTGATCAGTGTATCCTGAAGGATATCCTCCGCATCTTCCATATTATGAAGGTATGAATAAGCAACACGAAGAATCCTGTCCCCATGCTTGTCCATAACTTCTACCACACTCTCCGGCGGTGGTCCTCCGCAAAATAAACTTAAAAACCTGAATACAAATCGAAACATATCTATCTCCCCGAGGACATTGCACCCTCGGGAGATAGTATAACATATCAGCTTCTCTTTGCCATCATTCTTACAAGATCGTAGAACTCTTCTCTGTAATCATCTGTATAATCAAGTTCTTTGTAAGCCTTCATGATATCTGCAAACTCGATGGTTCCTGAGTAATCACTCTCTGAAAGAAGCATTGCAAACTCTGATACAAGACCTGCAAAAGCAAGGTTGTCACTGGGCTTTTCTGTGAACTTCTCTTTATCTGCAACAAAGGTAAGAAGCTGTGACTTGTCCTCATCAGGCTCTTTGTAACGGATCTTGATGGTTGCAAAGTCATCGGAACCTGTATCTACTGCACTTGATTCAACCTGCTGATACTTAAGGTCGATTGCTGACTGTGCGCCTACAGGGATGATCTCATAGAGCGCTACTACTGTGTGACCTGAGCCAACTTCTCCGCCGTCCTTCTTATCGTTATTGAAATCTACAGCGTCCATTACTCTGTTCTCATAGCCGATAAGTCTGTATGCATTGACAACTGCGGGATTGAACTCAACCTGGAACTTAACGTCTTTTGCAACAGTTACAAGAGTTGAACTCATCTCATCAACAAGAACCTTGTGTGCCTCTGCTTCGCAGTCGATGTATGAATAATTTCCGTTACCGTAATCAGCAAGTGACTGAAGTGCATCGTCCTTGTAATTGCCATCGCCAAAGCCAAGAACTGAGAGGTAAATGCCGTCATCCTTTTTTGCCTTGATAAATCTCTCAAGATCGTCAGGATCAGAGATACCTACATTGAGATCACCGTCGGTTGCCATGATAACGCGGTTGTTTCCGCCCTCGATGAAATTGTCTTTTGCGATTCTGTATGCCATTTCCATGCCTGCTTCGCCTGCTGTTGATCCGCCTGCATCAAGATTACTTATGGCGTTCTTAATTGTCTTTTTATCGGCCATGCTGACACCATCGAGGATTACAGCCTCTCTGCTGGCATAGGTTACGATTGAAACTGTTCCTTCATCAGGAAGATTGTCCACAAGATCCCTGAATGCCTTCTGAAGAAGAGGGAGCTTGTTCTTGGAATCCATAGAACCTGATACGTCGATAAGGAAAACCAGGTTGCTCTTTGGAATCTCGCCGTCAAGCTTATCCTCTGCCTTTACACCAACGAACATAAGCTGGTGCTCTTCATTCCATGGGCAGGTTGCAACTTCTGTAGTTACCCCAAACTTCTCTCCCCTCTTGGGTCCGTTTAAGTCGTAGGAGAAATAGTTGATGAACTCCTCGGGTCTTACTGCTGCGGGACTGATGTCAGATGAGCGATATCCCGACTCGATCATTCTTCTGATGTTTGCATAGGATGCTGTATCTACATCTGCTGCAAAGGTTGAAAGAGGCTGTCCCTGTGTAATGAAGAATCCGTTCTCATCAGGCTTGTCATAGGATTCTGTGTTGTACTTAGGGACAACAGTAATATCAGGATAATCCGGCGCTGTGTAAGAATATGTAGATTCACTCGCATTGTCAGATGAGCTGAATGCATCAAATATTCCTTTTCTCTCTGCGCCTAACAAAGGCTCTTCACAGACCGGAGCTGCTTCGCTTTCATAAGCTGAAGCCGGGCTTTCATAAACCTCCGCAGATGTATCGGTGTAAACCTGCGGAGAAGTCTGTGTAGCCGATGTCTGCCCACACCCTGCAAGTGCTCCTGCCATCATGCCTGCTGTTAATAGTAACGATAATGACCTGTTGTAATTCTTTTTCATAATTTTTCCCTCCGATTTATGGCAAGTTTTTTGCCCTTCTAACCTATACACAAATGTAGGTGGAGGAATGTTGCAAAGATTTGAAAATTTTTTTGAAATTTTTGGGCCTTAAATTTGTTTTGTCAGCCTGACTCAAAATTTATCTTCATCTAGGCCGACACCCCTATATCGTAGATTTGATAATCATCGTATTAGTGTGCTAATGACGGAAGCAAACAAATAATACTATGTTTGCTGTATAATGATTTATTATGAAGAAAATACTTGGGATAGTTATGGGGCTTTTGCTTGTTGCTGCGGCTTTTGCAGGCGTTTGGTCCCAGAAAGTAAATAATGGAAATTTAGAGAATCAGACTGAAATGGTTGATGCGATTGATATAAAGAAGCTTTGCGTCTCTGTGAGCTGCGGAGATCACTATGGCTGCGGAACCGTTTATGGCAGCGATGAGAGCTCTGTTATCATAGTTACTGCAATGCATGTGCTTGAGGATTACTATGGTGGAGTTTCAGATGAGATTGTGGTGACATTTGATGATCGGGAGTCATGCGAAGCAACTATTCTAAAAGACTCTGATACTCTTGATATTGTCTTTTTGAGCATAGATAAGGGTACTGTATCTGATGATCACTATTCTATTTTCGACTTTACATCAGACAAAAACATTTCTTCTGAATCAAGTAACAATGTCAAATCCGATAATACTTTACTTCCGGGCCAGACCATCTACTTTGTAGATGCTAATACCGGTGATATCTATGCAGGAAGCATTGCTTCCCCTTCTGTTTATGCCGAAGATTTCGGCATGGAAATGATCTACTGCTACTGCGCTGTTACTCCGGGCATGTCAGGTACAGGTATGTTTGATGAGGGCGGCCACTATCTTGGTATACTGCTTGGAGGTTCTGATGAAGCAGAGGCTGTGTGTCTGGATGCCGATTCTATAAAGGATGCATATCTTTACTAAGATGATTTTATTCCACCAAGCAGATATGTTTTTGCCACTAAGAAACTGAAATTTCTACATTTGAAGATTTGGCTTGTCTGACTGCATAACAACAGCAGCTATATGAGCTCCATGGTATGATTCTGTTTTTGAAATGCATCACAAAAATGCTCCATATGAAAAATAGTTGGAAATTACAAAAGCTATTCATGGGCCAGAATCAAAAAACTTCATGCCTAACGCTTTCCCTGCATCACAACTACCGGCCTACGGATATCATGTGATGTGGTTTTGGGTGAATACCATTGCCTGACCACAAAACCCTTTTTGAAATTTCCAACTATTTTTTATATGGAAGTGAGTTGTGGGGTGGTCGAAATTCCGTTTCCAACCACCGTACATATATAGGCGCGGTGTGATGTAATTTAGACCGCAATGAAACAGAAGTCGCCGCACAAAAGGCTGAACCCTCACGGATTCAGCCTTTCATAATGCATGCAGCATATCTGCACATCTACACTTACACTATATCAAATCAAAACCATCTAAATATCCTGCTAATAGCCTTAGCAACTGAAGCAAGCACCTTAGTAACAGTCTTCACAACTGCAACAATAGTCTTCACAACAGGAACCACTATAATGTGATTATTATTGCCATCGTCAGGCTTCTCGTCATTGCCCGGCTCATCAGGATTTCCTGGATCATCCGGATTTGTAGGATCTTCCGGCTCATCAATATTTCCGGGATCATCAGGGTTACCCGGCTCATCCGGATTAGTAGGGTCTTCCGGTTCTACCGCCTCTACATCACCTGTCCTGTAGAGATAGAAATCATCCCATGCTCCCCAAGCACCTGCCTGTGCCTTTACACTGACTCCAATAACGACCTCAGTGCCATCCTCGGAAACCTTAATATCTGTAACTTCAGGATTAGCCCAGTTCTGCCAGCCTGTTACACCGGTCTGAACTGAATACTCTTCGCCGCCATTAACCTTGGCGTAAACCAGGAACTCTGCAGAATCTCCTGCATCTCCGCCCTCGATATAAGTTCCGAGCTTGTAGATACCTGCGTCAAGAGTAACTGTCTGCTCTGCTGTGTAATCAATATCAGCATCATCCCAGAACTTGAGGCAGTATGAACCTGTGCGAACGTTGCTGGAATCAGCCTGTCTGCCCACACAAGAATTAGCATCTGTGATAGTCCACATGGTCATGTCAGAATCTTCAAATCCCGGATTCTTAACATTATTAACAGGATTTATTGTAAGAGCACACTTAACTTCACTACTATCCTCATCATCAAGTGCTACGCTTCCACTGATCTCATAAGAACCAACACCTGCAGTAACTGCCGCATCCAGCTCATCTGTATTCCAGGTTACCGGAAGCTCCTTAGTAGTTCCATCTGAATAAGAAACGGTAGCAACTTCAGGAAGTACAATATCCTGCCCAATCTCAACAGTAACAGCATCTACCTTGACTGAAGTCACAACTATAGGAGCTGTAGCACCTGTTCTGATGTAGTTAAATATCCTTGCAGAATCAAGCGGATGTCCGGTGAAATCAAACCATGCCTCGTTATCAACTGCTGATCCGCCGTACCAGTCAGCTGCGTCCTTGTCATATGCTCCTGAATAAGAGCTTGCCCAGCCGCTTCCGTATGTCTCCCAGATCTGCTTGTTCTGAGCAAGAATCTCTGCTGCATTATCAGCATCCTCGTCATAAACCTGAACCGGAATCCATGCAGGCTCCCAGTAAAATACACCGATACCGTTCTTTACATTTGCAACTGTGTTAACAACTGCTCTTACAGAGTTTGCCTGGCCCTGAACTGAAACATCATAGTTTAAAGCATCTCCGGACTTGCCTTCATACTCTGTATTTCCATGACCGTCGCCATCCTCAAGAGTGTATACATAGGAGGTCTCAGCAACCATCACCATCTTGTCATAAGTATTTGCAATATCTGAAAGAACTGAATTCAGATTGTCCAAAGTTCCATGCCAGTATGGATAATATGAAGAAGCAAATACATCATAATCAACTTCATACTTCTCAAGATTTGCAGCATAACCTGCGTATCTTCCGCTGGTCTCAGGATTTGTGAAATGAACTGCAACAAGGATCTGCTTGTCTTTCTTAGAAGCAACAGTCCTTACACCTTTACTTCCTGCAGAGAATATCTTGGCCATGTTCGCCCAGGTCTTCTCTCCTGCAACGCCGTTGTTGGTCTCGTTACCGATCTGAACCATGCCAACATTTACGCCGCTATCGATAAGGCTCTCAAGACTCGTAGTTGTAAACTCCTCAATTGCCTCTGCCTTCTCATCAACGCTCATAGATGCCATTGACTTAGGAGCAGTCTGCTTGCCGGGATCTGCCCAGAAATCTGAATAGTGGAAATCAATCAGAACCTTCATGCCGGCATTTGAAGCCCATACGCCAATCTTTCTTGCAACTTCCAGATCACAGTTTCCGCCGCCGTAATAGTTTCCGTTTCCATCGGTCGGATCATTCCAAACACGGATTCTTACATAGTTAACGCCACACTCAGCAAGGAAATCAAAGAATCCCTGATCTGATAATTCATTGCCATCGTAGTCATAGAACTTAACGCCGCTGTTCTTCTCTGAAACATATGAACTTACATCAATCCCTGTAATAAAGTCCACGTCAGCTGCTGACACCTTCTCAACATATATAGGAGCTTCCACAGATGTGTCTTCTTCCTTAGCCGAAAGAGTAAGGAGGCTCACATTATCAAAATCTCCCCAGTATGATCCGGGAACATCACCTGCAATCGTAAGCTTAACATCGCCATCTTCTGCTATCTCAAACTCATCACTCTCCAGACTGTACCAGTTGTTCCATCCCTTTGTTGCACCAAGCGCTACAGTTGCAAGCTCCTGTCCCTGACTATCCTCTGCCTTAAGAGTAAGCCCTGTCTCTGCCTCTGCTCCCTCGAGAGAGATTGACAACTTGTAAGTTCCTGCAGGAACGGAAGTAAGAGTCTGACTCAGCAAAAGAGCTTTACTCTCCGAAGCGTTATTCCAATAATTAAAGAAATTAGTGGCATTTCCTGTTGCATACTGATCAGCCTTAACCAATGTTCCAACGCTGTCGCCGTCAGCATCTGCCATCTCCACATCCCATGAAGAAGCATCGCCGCTCTCGAAATCACCGTTAGAAACAAGAGTAGTAGCTTTCCACTCTGTTTCTTCACTATTTGTATCACCGGTGTTGTCACTGCCTGTGTTATCATCACCGGTATTTTCATCATCATTATCATCCTTGTCAGAAGTGCCTTCAGCCTTCTTAACAAGCTTAACGCTGTTCAAATATCCCCAACCATCCTTTGCCACATCAAATGCAGCCTTTACGGTAACTGACTTGCTCTCTTCTACAGTAAAATCAAGACTTGATGTCAGCCAGTTGTTATAGCCGGTGAGAGATGTCTTTTCACCATCTGTGTCATCTGCTGATACATAGAAATCTGCACCCTCGCCCATAGCCTCGGCTGTAAGAGTGTAGTCACCTGCCTCAAGCTCTGCATCCTGCGAGAATGTAAGAACTCCATCACCGTTTCCAAACCAGAAATTCACACCATTGTCCGACTCATCTGATGGCTTATTCATCCACTCATCTGATGAATAGGCAAATGTCTTAATGCTGGCTCCGGTTGCATCCCAGTCATCAACATCTACTTTCCAGCCGGCATCATCGCCCCATATGTCAAAAGACATATCGGAGTTAGCCAGAGTTACTGCTTCGCTCTCAGTTTCTCCCGTCTTTGCAAAGACCGTTACACCTGACACATTACTAAGCACCATAGCCGCTGTCATCACTGCTGACAACGATCTTTTGAACGTTTTCCCTTTCATATTGTTCCTCCCGATTATTGTTTGTATAGTTCTCTGCCATACCCTTTTGCGCAACCAATTGCGCAAAAACTAAAATCTCGAGCAACCATAGATTTTAACGTAAAAAAGAGAACCCATAGACTATCCTAGTCTATAGGTCCTCTTAATTCAATTCACCGCAAAGTACAATTTCCGTCCAAAAAAATTGTAAACTTTTTATAAAGTCCGCATGTTTACTGAAGCGCAACTAAGCGCAACTTTTTGCGATTTTATTGGTAATTTTGACGATTTGTAATTAGAACCAACGTCTAAGGATTGAAGTAAGTGCCTTTGCAACTGTCTTAACTACAGAAGTTACAACCTTAGCAACTACCTTAACAACCTGTCTTACTACTACAACTACAGGAGGAACTACAGGCTTATCATCTGAAGGAGTGTTTCCGCCTTCGTTGTCGGATCCGCCCTCGTTACCTGAGCCGCCTTCGTTTCCTGTGCCACCTTCGTTGCCCTGGCCGCCTTCGTTTCCTGAACCGCCTTCATCGCCCTGGCCGCCTTCGTTTCCTGAACCACCTTCATTGCCCTGGCCACCTTCGTTGCCTGAGCCACCTTCATCGCCGGAGCCTGTCTCAGTACCGTTTCCGCTTCCTGTATCAACGTCAAAGTTGTCATCGCCAACTTCCTCGGCATCGTTTGATCCTGCTCCGCCTTCGGAAGACTTAACAAGATCAATCTTAGCGTTCTTGAAGCTGAATGCAAGATCGCCTACTGCTGCGCTGTTACCGAAACCGAAGTTGAGGTGAACAGCATCAACTGTTGTATGTGCAGTAAATACTCTCTCATAGCTGTTGAACTCACCAAGTGAAGGATCATATGTTACAGTCTTTTCACTTCCGTCAAATACTGTCCAGCTTCCGCCATTTTCCTGTACGATGTACTGGAATGTATTATTGGATGTTCCTGTGAGCTTATAGTCAAAGCTGAGCTTATAAGTCTGTCCTGCAACAAGCTTGAAGTCGCTACTTGCAAGCTGAGGTGTGTACCATGTTCCACCACTTACAATGTTAGCCATGGTAACAACGCCGTCCTGTGTCTGAAGTGCGATCTCACCGCCATTGCCGTTGTCTCCTCTGTATGTTGACTCACCGTTAAGAGGATACTCGTCTACAAATGATGCCTGATTCTCGCCTCTCATAAATACATTGTCGAGCTGAACATTTGCACCCTTGCCGAATGAAAGAACAAGAGCTGCGTTTTCTGCATCTTCTTTTGTTGCAAATACAAGTGTATATGATCTTACACCGCTGTCCTTGCTGTAAGAAGCTGCTGCTGAGCCAAGCTCTTTTCCAAGAGCAACCTCGTCGCCGTTCATCTCAAGTGAGTAAACAGATGCCTTAACAACTGTGTCCTCAGCGCTGTAAAGATCAAATTTTACAGTGTAGTTATCAGCCTTAAGGTTAAGTCCCGGCTGGTAAACAGCAGGTGACTTGCCGTTTGTTGAACTGATCTGTGCACGTCTCTCATAGAACTTAACACCATCTGCAATGTTCTCATAGTTTGACTTTGAAGCCACATCTACTACAGCCTTGTCGCCGTCCTTAAGAGCCTGTGTTGTATATCTTGGAACAACTATTGTTGTGCCGTTTGTTGCATTCCAGTATCCCAGATGGAGGTCTCCCTGATCAAAGGATCCGTTGTAAATGATGTTACCGTTTGCAAGAGGTGTTCTTGGTCCGTCGCCTGTGCTTCCGATTTCTTCGGGATCAACAATCTCAACCTTTACATTTGATACGTAAACATCACCTGTTCCTCTTGCGCCGAGGTTAAACTCGATTCTGCATCTGTCAAAGTCTTCTGTCTGCTGGAATACATAAGAATACTTTGAAGGTGTATCTGTAAGCTTAAAGGTCTGGATGCCGTATGCGCTCCATCCTTTCCATTCCTTGGCATCGCAGTTAACTTCCTTGCCAAGGATAGAACCTGTTCCGTAAGCATCAAAGGAAACCTTGTAAACATAGCCCTTCTTTGCATTGTAATGACCGATCAGCTGAACTGAGTAGTCGTTTGCACCGGCAGAGTTAACTGTAACCTTAGCCCAGTCTTTGCCGTCTGCATCCTTGTAAGGAGCAATCTTTGCATCAGTTGCATCGCTCTGGTATGAGAGATACCACTTATCCATCTCAGCAGCTGCATCATCCATTCCGCCGCCAACACAAGTTTCGATATTGTCAGCCTTGATCTCTGTGATCTGGTTGATTCCTGCAAGGTCAGCCCAGTTGTCATTACCTGCAGCTGAAGCTGCTCTTGTTACGCTATCAGCATATCCGTCTGACTTCTGATATACACGCACATAATCAACATACATATTGATGTCATCCTGGAAAGCTGCGCTGTTAACTCCGCCGCCAAACTGTCCGCTATCTACAGCGAGGTTAAGGAGCATGTGGAAAGGCATATCAAATGGTGCATCGAATCCAAGAGATGAAGATGCTCCTGAAATTGCGCTCTCCCATGTGCTAAGTGTGTTGATTGCTTCGCCGTCGTAGTACCATGTTATCTCACCCGGCTTCCAGTCAATAGCATAGGTATGGAAGTATGTGTAAGGTGAGAAGAGATCAACATATCCGCTTCCCTTGTAAGTGTGGCTTGGAACGCCCCAGTGAAGTGTTCCGCAAGCGATATTGTCTTTCTCATTTTTAAATGCACCGCAGGTCTCCATGATATCAATCTCACCTGATACAGGCCAATTGCCATAGATATCATTGCTCTGTGGAAGCATCCAGAATGCAGGCCATGCTCCTGCTGTCTGAGGAAGTGAAATCCTAGCCTCTACATATCCGTAAGTTGTGCTAAAGAGTGCCTCTGTTCCCTTTGTAGTACGAAGTCTTGCTGATGTGTAGTTCTTAGCACCCTCACCTGCATAAACATATCCGGGCTCGTAAGCTGCTGTAATTCTAAGAACTCCATCGCCTACGCCATCACCTGAGAGGTCTTCGTTTACACCAACGTTCTTGCTGTTGCCTGTGTAGCACTGAAGCTCTCTGTTGCCCCATCCGGGATTGCCACAGTCAGTTGAACCATCGCCCCACTGAGGATACCAGTTATCAAGGTTAAGTCCTGTGGCGCTATCTACATTTGCTCCCTCATAATTACCGTCAAACTCATCTGCCCAGATCAGATCATAGCCATCTTTTGATGTGCCGGGATCTGCATAGTTGTAGAGTGCGTTATCAGGATTGTTGAAATCATATTCGTTGCCCTTTACGGGTGAACCGCCGGCTGCATTACCATTTGCCTTAAGGGTCATATTTGTAACTGAGATAGTCTTGCCTGCATTTCCTGACCCATTACCAAACATAAGAGCAAGCTTGCCTTTAGTTACAAAGTTAGCTGTTGCAGGTGCTGTCACAAGCTTAATATGAGTTGTCTCGCCACCTTTTATCTCAACTGTGTAAGGGCTAGGATCAAGGATTGATGCCCAACTCGTCTGCTCCTGAAGGTTTACAAATACCTTTGCATCATCTGCACTGTAGAAGTCACCTTCAAGGGTATATGTCTCACCCTCTGTAAGGAAAAGCTCATGTGTGTACTGAACTGCATAGTTCTGACTACCTTCTGCGTATACTTCGATATCAGCATCGCCATTGCCCTTATCGGTAAGTTTTCCTGCTCCGCCTTCTCCTGTCCAGAAATCCCATCCGTCTGCTGTAAGGAGATTATCACCTGATACTCCTGATTCTACAGCATCAGTATCGATCAGGGCCAGATTTGCGATGGTTACAGTCTTGCCTGCATTGCCCGTTCCGTTACCGAACATAAGAGCAATCTTACCATTTGTCTCAAAGTTAGCACCTGCTGCTGAAGTTGTAACATTTAAATGTGTTACTTCTCCGCCCTTGAGCTCAAGCTTATATGGATTACCTTCAATTATAGAATTCCAACCAAGGATCTCCTGAATGTTAATGAGAACTACAGCATCATCTTCACTGTAGAAATCACCTGAAAGCTTGTATGTCTTACCTTCTGTAAGATTGAGCATCTGTGGCAGCTGAACTGACCACTGCTGACTTCCTTCAGCATCAATCTTTACAACGCCTGCTCCATCTTCATTGTAGCTAAATGTTCCGACTCCGCCTTCGCCTGCCCAGAAGTCCCAAGATTTCTTTGTAAGTTCGTTGTTTTCATTATCAAGCACAAAAGCTGATTCCATGGAACCCGGAAGTTCAGGGGTCTCTTCTGTTCCTTCGCTGCCTTCGCCGTTATCAACGTTTTCAGGCTCTACATAAGCGCCATAAAGGCTCATGTTTGAAACAGTGATTGTCTTACCTGCATTGTCAGTTCCATTACCGAACATAAGAGCAAGTTTGCCGTTCTGTACAAAGTTCGCACCGGCTGCACTTGTTGTGATGTCAAGGTGAGTTGTTTCTCCTGCCTTGATTTCAAGTCTGCACTGACTCTCATCAAGTATTGAAGTCCAGCCCAGGCTTTCCTGTACGTTGATGAATACAACCGCATCCTCGTCGCAGTAAAAATCACCGGTAAGATGATAGGTTTCGCCCTCTACGAGATTCAGCGCATGTGTGTACTGAACCGCATAGTTCTGCCATCCGGTTGCATCAACTCTGATTTCAGCATCGCCATTACCCTTATCGGTAAGATTTCCCGCTCCGCCTTCACCTGTCCAGAAATCCCATTTTCCCTTTTCAAGAACATTAAGCTTCTGAACCTGCTCTTCTTCGCCGGTTCCGCTCTCTCCGGAATTTCCACCCTCTACGGGCTCTTCCTGTCCGGATCCGCTTGAAGCAGCATCACCTGCAACAGTTACTGTAGCTGTGCATGCATTTGACAGCTCATCGCCTTTCTGTCCCTGGATCTCAATGAGATATTCCCCTGCAGCATAGCTGTCAGGATACCAGTGATATCCTAAGGTCTGATCAGCATATACCTCTTCATAGCCATTTGCTTCGCATGAGATTGTCACAGTATACAGTTCGTATCCGGCAGCTCCCCATACGAGCCCTATGCCCTGCTCTGCATTGTAATCAGCCACCAGTCCGAAGGGTGTAGTCAACTCTTCATTGACCGGTACCTGTGCTGCATAGGCCTGCATGCCTGTCAGTGTCGGTGCCGAAAGCGACAAAGTAAGCGCAAATGCCAGCGCTATGGCCATCCGGGTCTTATGATTTTTCTTCATCATTACAAAAACACCTCCCTATTAGAATGTCCCCAAATTGTTATCACCATTTTCGCATAATCCCCGATAACGTTTAAGGTCTCATTTTTTAGAGAGGTGTTATAATTTTATAGATTTTTTATACTATTTTCCGACTGCAGCATTAGCTGTCAGCGCCCATGTTTTTCCTGTATTCGCTGGGCGATACGCCGACAATAGCCTTAAAGCTCTTCATGAAATGTTTCTCATTATCATACCCGACTCTTGCGGATATTTCGTTCACCTTAAGAGGCGTTGTGGCAAGGAGCTTTTTTGCTTCGCCGATCCTCAGATCTCTTACAAATCCCACAAAGTTGGTTCCGGTATAATTCTTAAATGCCGACGAGAACAGCGAATAGTTCATTGATACTTCATTGGATACCACTGCCATGTTGATGTCGGTCTTATAATTTTCCTTGATATAACTGATAGCTTCCTGTATCTTAAGCCTTGTCTGATCTGCGCCATCAGGCTGCTGATGCTCTGCTGATGCCCTTCTAGCAAAGTCCATAAAGCACTGTCTGTAGTCCTCGATGGTCAGAAATGAAAACGGCATAAGCAGCTCTGAGTCAACTTCCTTCTGATATACCTTAAGATATTCAGCTGCAAACTCATCCATGGCAGACCTGAAATCCTCAGGAATTATCTGGCCTCTCTGAACTGATGTAAAGAAAGCGTTCCACTCTTTTTCAAGATCGTCACTTCTGCTGGTTCCAATCAGCTGGACCCTTGCTGCGACTGCCTCTTTTTCGCACAGCTTTTTTCCGCTCTCTAAAAGAGACTGCGCCACACTAGTGTTTCTGTCTTCGCTAAAGAGCGCTACCTTCCTGCAAAATGCATTTTCTCTGCGTAAAAGGGCCTCTTTATAGGCTCTCTTTAGCTCTTTTGAATCCGTGCACACATCGCTTAATCCGGCAAAAGAGCTTATTCCTTCTATAGACTTAAGTTCCTCCACCTTCTCTTTTCCCAGAATAAAAATGTCCATTCCATCGGGCCCGGATATGGCGCTCTGATCGTCAAGATAAGGCATAAGAGTATCTGACCCTGCTGCGATCATGCAGTAAAAAGTATCGCCTGCCGTGTCCCTTATGTTCTTGCTGATAAGCTCAAGCTCGTTCTCCGAAGCATCATCATCCATAAGAAGATACTTTATCAGCTGCCTTCCGGCGTGCTCAGTTTTTTTTTCATCCTCGAGCTTCTGACTTATCTCTTCGTCGAGCTTTTCCATGATAGCTTTTAACTTATCTCTCTCAACGGGTTTAAGGATGTATTCACGAACGCCCTGTCTCATCATCTCGACAGCGTAGGTGAAATCATCATATCCGCTCACAGCCACGGACAAAGGCGGATTGCCAAACTCCTTCATGGCCTTGACCAGCTCGATGCCGTTCATCTTGGGCATTCTGATATCGGTGAACATAACGTCAATGGTCTGCTCTTTAAGAACTTCAAGAGCCTGAAGTCCGTTGGCGCACTCTATGACTTCCTCCACCGGAACTCCGCACCTCTTTATCATGGTGGCGATTCCCTGCCTTATGAGTTTTTCATCTTCTACTACCAAAACCTTGCGCATAAAAAGGCTCCTTTAATCTTTTGATATACTTACTCTCTTCATGGGTATGCGTACGCACACCTTGGTGTAGCATCCCTCCATGGCTGCCACTTCTATTCCGTACTGCTCGCCGAACTCCATGTGGATCCTGTCCTGAACATTCTTAAGACCGATGCCGTTGCTGGATCCGCCTTTGGTCTCGATCTCGCCGGATATCTTTTTCCTAAGAACCTCAAGTTCCTCATCATTCATGCCTCTGCCATTGTCGGTGATCTCTATGGTGCAGCTCTCACCCTCAGGAATTCCTTTAACATAAATGGTAGTGTCATCGGCCAGTTCTTCAACACCGTGAATGATGGCGTTTTCAATTATCGGCTGCAGACTCATCTTAGGAATGCTCTGCTTCATTACCTCCTCGGGTACGTTGAGAGAAAGGTAAATCTCATAGTCAAATCTGAGGTTGATGAGGGCCATGTAATCCTTGATATACTCCAGTTCCTCTGATACAAGGACCGTCTTGGAAGTCCATCTCATACTGTAGCGAAGGAGCTTGCCAAGGCTTGTGATGGCATCTGAAATATCGTACTCTTCCTGCATCTCAGCCATCATCTTGATTGACTCAAGAACGTTGTATATAAAGTGTGCATTGATCTGGTTCTGCAGCGCGCGGAGCTGTGAGTCTTTTACCAAAACCTCTCTCTGAATGTTCTCATTCATAAGAGACTGGATGTTGTCCAGCATTCGGTTAACCTGATGCGCAAGCTCTCCCATTTCATCGTTTCGTCCATCCTCAGGAGTTCTGATGTCAAGGTTTCCGCCTCTGACAGCCCTGATTGTTGAGAGAACTTCGTAGAACTTCTTCAGTACATGATTGACCAGAATGTTAATGATAAAGGCCATCATGAGAAGGATCAGGATCATGCCGATTATGTAATTGTTCCTGAGCTGATATACTTGTGAGAGGCTCTCTGAAATGTCATTTACCGACACCAGCGTTCCGCCCAGTTCCGAGATGTACATTCCGGAGATAACACTCTTTTTCTCTTTGTCATAAAAAGTTGTTATACCGGGCGTTTCGCCTTCCTGAACAATATCTCTCATCTGCTGTGAAATAGCCGTAGCTATCGGTGTGACCGAGGTATCTTCATTACTTCCGAATATGATATTCTCTGTGTCTGTCACAAAACAGCTGGTCTCACCCGGCACATTCTCGTACATGGACGGGAACATAGTCTTCATGGCCATGTTGGCTTCAATGGTTCCAATATTTCCATACTGTCTGTTCACAACAGGGGTTATAAGCGCCAGCATCGGCGTTGTGTCCGAGTTGTCAAAGAGCTTGTCGGTGTAATTAAATATCCATCCCCCGCTCTCGGCCATAACTGCCCATTCCTGCCTTAAGAGCCTGTCGTGATTATAAAGGACAGGCATCATTTCCTGCACATTGTCTGTGACAGCATAGTATCTGACGCCGCCAAGCACCGGGTTTGTGTTTATAAGTCTCTCAAGAGCAGCAACATCGCTCTTGTAGATATCAAGCCACTCTTTGGTGCTGTGCTTGTTGCCTACCCTGGCGTCGATGAGAACAGAATTGAGTTTCTCATTGGATAAGAAGAACTGCGTGGACATGTTGATGGAATCAACGTTGTTGGTGATACTGTCACGCCTTCTCTCCATGGTAGCCTGAGTAAAGCTCACGTTCTCCCTGATTGTAGACTGCTCCATATTGTAAAAGACAATTCCACCCAGGATAGCTACCGGAATGATAACAAACAAAAGCACAATTCCGGTAAGTCTTATATTCAGTTTTTGGCTGTTAATAAAGCCCCAGCTTTTCCTTGGCTTCAATGACATACCTGTACTTTTTCTCCATAAGTTCCCTGTAGCCCAGGGCATCTCTCTTTAGCTTAAACTTCGCCAAAGCAGCGTTAAATTCATCATCACTTTCGGCAAGAAGCAGCTCTTTTAACGTGCTGCCCCATAACCTGTCTATAGCTTCTTCCGTATATTCTTCATCACTTCCGGCCGGGAAGCTCACATCATACTGGCCTGTATATGCAGAGTATTTGTAAGTCCACTCCTCAAGCTGAGCTGTCGGGCCTTCATTCTTCTGACGCCACTTCTGTTGCATTACGTTGTCCTGGAACATCCAGTAGGCATCATCTGCGCCGTAGAGCTCGTCATAGGCTGCCCTGTCTGTATTTAAGAGATCCAGCACATCAGGCCTTACCACTTCTTTCCCATCGATAACATCGTAGGTCACACCCTCAATTCCGAGATATACCATCTTCTGGCCTTCCTCGGATATAAGGTAATCAATGAACTCGATGGCCCTGTCCGGATTCTGACAGTTTTTGGACACCATGGTTATGGTCCAGCCATTTACCGTGTTTGTCGGAAGAACATGATCATCTCCGTTTTCATTCTTGGGTCCGTCAACTGCTATATAGATGCTGTCAGGGTCTTTTGAATAAAGAGTCTTCTGCTGGGCTGACATATCTGTGTACTGATACAGCATGCAGAAATACCGGCCCTGAGCAATCTTCTCCTCCATCTGAGTTCTCTGATCTATGAAGACGTCTGTGGAGAGATACCCTTCTCTTGAAAGGCGGTTGAACATCTTAAGCCATTCTAGATACTCCGGATCAGTATCCCTGTCATAAAGCTTGCCGTCCTTCTCATAGGGGACAGCTAAAAAGTTCTGCAAATACTGGTCAAAAGACACATTTCCTATATCGTCAAAGTAATGCGCACCGATAGGGATAAGAGGCTTGCCATCGATAGTCGGAAATTCCTCTGCAGCCTTTTTTACCGCATTTTCAAAGCCCTCAATGGTAGTCATGTCAGGAGAGCCGATTGCTTCATAAATGTCTTTTCTCACAAGGAATGTCTGATTGGAACCGATGTTGTTATCGGTGTTTATGACATCATCCGGAGTTACTGATGAACATGGATAGCCATAGATATTTCCATCATCCTGGGTATACCAGCTCACAGCCTGATCATCGGTCACTGTCCAAAAATAAGGATCATACTTATCAGCCAGTTCGTTGAGGGCATAGACCATGTCCTTTTGGATGATCTCATTGACCTGTGGCTCCCACCATCCAAGGGTAATAAGGTCAGGAAGAGATCCGGATGCTATGAGCGCGTTAAGCTTCTCCTCCTCGTTTCCCTGGGGAGTGATGAAATTTATATTTACCCCTGTCTTCTCTGTAATAGCCTTAGATACAGCATTCTGTCCCCACTTGGTGTTAAACCAGGAGTAGTTGATGTACCAGTCAAAGGTCACCGGGTCTTTATCAGTGGCCACGGCTTCAGGAGTATCTGTCGGTTTTAAAGTTTCACCGTTTTCCTGATGAACCTCTCCACATCCGCCAAGTACAAGGCTTACAAGAAGCACAGATATTAGGTTTGTTTTCAAAAGTTTCGTTAGTTTCATAGTCCATATTATACCCCATGATAAAGACTGACGCATTAAAACAATGCGTCAGCCTAGGGGTAAAAATTATTCTTTTACGCTTCCTGCGGAAATACTGCTTATGATGTATTTCGAGAAGAAGCAGAAAGCAATGATTATAGGTACAACTGAAATTGCAACTCCTAAGTAAATAGCACCCTGATTCTTTTGCAGATCTGTTGCTGCATTAAGTGTAGAAATCATAACCGGGAGGGTCATTTTCTTTGGTGTGTTAAGGAGGATCAAGGGTACCAGATAGGAATTCCAGTTACCTATAAATGTTCCAATTGACATTGTTGCTATACCCGGTGCCATGATGGGAAGTACTATCCTGTGGAAGATATGGATCTCACTTGCTCCGTCGATCCTGGCTGCTTCCATAAGTGATTTTGAAAGCGTAGCCTTTGTGTACTGCCTCAGGAAGAATACAATTCCAGGTGATGCTATGGCCGGAATAATAAGCGGAATGTATGAATCGATCAGGTGCAGCTTCTGACAGAGGTTATAAAAACCGATCAGAGAAAGCTGTGCCGGGATCATCATAAATACTACTATAACTCTAAAAAGAACGTTGTTTCCTTTCCAGTTGTACATAGCCATACCAAAAGCTGTGATAGCTGAGAAGTAGGCTGTTAGGAGAGTTGCCGGAACAGCAACCTTGAAACTATTAAAGAGTCCCAAAAAGAGATTCACATAGTCAAAGAGAACTTTCCAGTTGTCTTTCAGACTGTGTCCCGGCAGAAATGAAAAGGAATGCGTTATTTCAACGCCTGACCTTGTTGAATTTACCATCATCAGCCAAAAGGGAAGAAGGCACATCAGACCAAGTATTATGAGCGCTATATAGAGAATTGCTCTTTTAATTTTGGTTGCCATGCTTTAATCCTCCTTTCCACCGATGAATTTAAATTCCATGATTGATACAAATAAAATGATAAAGAACAATGTGTATGCTATTGCCGAAGCAAAGCCTACCTGATGAGTTTCAAATCCAAACTTGAACAGATACATAACAACTGTCTGCAGCGTTCCACCGGGTTCTCCTGCCGTTGAAGGTCCGCCGGTTCCATTCATAAGGAATGGCAGATCAAAGAGCTGAAGGCCACCGATCAGTGATGTTACAGCAACATACAGAAGGATAGGTCTTAGGAGTGGAAGTGTTATACTTCCGAACACCTTCCATCTACCTGCACCGTCAATGGCTGCTGCCTCAAAATAATCAGTAGGTATACCCTGTACTCCCGCCATCAGTATGATGAAGGAGTTTCCAAACCACATCCAGGCCTGTATAACGCCGATAACCGCCCAGGCTGTTGATCTCTGTCCCAGCCAGTTTATCTGCTGATCCACTATACCTGTAGCCAAAAGGATCTGGTTAAAGGTTCCGTACTTCCAGTCAAGAAGTGTCTTGAACAGGAAGGCTACAGATGTTGCGGCTATCAGGTTTGGCAGATAGTACACTGCCCTGAATATCGCAAGGCCGCGAAGTTTGTACTTGATATCACTGAATATGATAGTCAATAAAAACGCCATGCCCAGCTGAAGGACAATGTTGAGTGACCACATCTTAACAGTGTTACGAAGGGCTCTCCAGAAGAACTTATCCTTAAGTACTCTGGTGTAATTGGCAAGCCCGTTAAAGACGGGCTCGCCATATCCCTTATATTCTGTAAAGCTCAGGAACAGTGTCCTTAAAACGGGATAAACACTGAATATCAAAAATACTATTACAAATGGCAGCACAAACAGATATGCAGCGTTTTCCCTATTCTTTTTCCTCATTGATGCTCTTTTCTTCATAAAAGTTATCTCTTAATTATCTGTTTACTGTGATTTCTGGATATGTTGACTCAACTACATCATAGAACTCACTTATAGCTGCTTCCTTGTCCATCTCACCTGTCTTAACTGCTGTGCAAGCTGCGCCCCAAGCATCGTTAATGATCTTGTCGAAACGTGTAACCTTTGAGTAATCGATACCGGCTGCCTGCTCCTGCCAGAATGAGTAGAGGTGCTCACCGCCGTAAACTTCGTTAGCATCGTCTTTGTGCTTCTCAAGAACAGATACAAGTGAAACTGTGTCACCTTCTGACTTCTCGATCCACCACTCAGCTGTGTTCTCATCAAGTGTTACCCACTTAAGGAAATCCCATGCAAGATCCTTGTGCTCTGACATAGCTGAGATACCGATGAATGTACCGCCACCGAATCCGTATGAAGGACCTGAGCAAACGCCCCAGTTTCCTGATGTCTCGCCTACGTTATCTCTAAGTGTGAGAACGCCCCAGCTGGGAAGACCAAATGAGAATACCTGAGTCTTATCAAGATCCTTGGTAGCCTCAGCAAATCCCTCTGCATCCCATACGTTGATTGAATCATCAGCATAGCTCTGAACTGCTGCTGTAAGGATCGGAACCTCACCGGCCATAGCCTGGTACCAAGGTGTTGACCACTGGTTTGCATAAGCTGTAAGGTCATTCTGGTAAAGATCTGTTACAAGATCCATGTAGTCAAGTCTAGCCTGATCTACGTTAAGTGTTCCGTCTACTACCCAAGCTGAATCTCCTGAGAAGTAACCAATCTCAGCATCTGATGCAAAGATACGGTATCCGGCAGCCTTAAGTGTCTCTGCTGTATCAAGGATTGTAGGATAATCTTTGAAGAGCTTGCCGATCTCATCTGGATCATCTGTTCCGAATACTTCCTTAGCAATGTCTCTTCTGTAATACATACCTGCAGGAGTGATCTGGTAAGAGATTGCTCTCTGGATACCATCAGCATCCTGACCAACTTCCCAAACGTAATCAACAATCTGTCCCTTGTAGTCCTGAGCGTTGTAAGGAGCCTGGTTAAGATCCTCGAAGTAACCTGCATCATAGAAATCCTCGAGCATCTGAGGCTCACCTACGATGATGTCAGGTGTTGTCTGTCCGCCGTTAAGAGCTGTCTGAACCTTTGTTACGTAGTCAGCAGGCTCGATAACTACTGTCTCGATCTGTACGTTGTGATCTTCTACATACTTCTCAGCGAAGGTCTGAAGGTCTTTTGCCAGTGTCCAGATAACGAGTTTCTCGCCGTCTGTTCCGGCTGTCTCTGTGTTTGTGTTCTCAGCTGCCTCTGCTGCAGGAGCTTCCTCTGAAGTTGCAGAATCTGTAGAAGCTGACTCTGTTCCTGTAGCTGACTGTCCGCATGCTGCAAGTGAAAGTGTCATTGCACCAGCGAGCAAAGTTGCCATTATCTTTCTAAATTTCATATTCTTTCCTCCCAATAGTGAAATTAGATTTATGATGTTTTTGATTATAGAGAGGAAACGGGCAACAAAAAATCACACTTTTTTTATTTAAGTGTGATTTTTTTAAAACGTTTTTATTTTTGTGTGAAGTAAATGGGGAGTCAGTGGGGACGGTTCTCTTTGACTCATTTTGCTTTGCAAAACGAGTCAAAGAGAACCGTCCCCACTGACTCCCCCCAAAAAAAAAATCAAACCTTAAAGCAACTTCCGCCCACGAATTCTCTGCAAATAGAATTCTTCGGAAGGAATGAACTGTCTACGCTTACGAAGTAGTCGAGGAACTTAAGAAGTCTCTTGGCTTCGTAGTACTCAGGCTCGTCCTTGCCTATGTTGAAAAGTAGCGGCTCTGCGTACTGCTTGATGATAGCCAGCTCATAGATCTGAGCTGAGTTGAACATCTCATCGGCCTCTTCCTGGAACGGGAAGATGTTGGCTTCCTCACCGGCTCTTACTGAAGCCCACATACTGATGGTCTTCTTGGCAGATGCGCCACGGGTTCTTGCATCCCTGACCATCCTTCGAAGGAGTCTGCCGTCGGTTGTTGCAATTCGGTTGTGGTTGTCGATGTTAAGAGTTGTAAGTGCGCTGATGTAGATCTTGAACTTGGACTCTGCCGGAAGTGCATAACTCATCTTCTCATTAAGTCCGTGGATTCCCTCGATTACAAGGACATCGTTCTTGCCAAGCTGAAGGAAATCGCCGTTCATCTCACGCTTTCCTGTCACGAAATTAAACTCGGGCATCTCGACTCTCTCGCCCTTTAAAAGTCTTGTCATATCCTGATTAAATCTCTCAACATCAAGAGCTTCAAGGCACTCAAAGTTGTAGCTTCCATCCTCGTTAAGAGGAGTGTCAACTCTGTTTACAAAGTAATTATCAAGACTTATCGGGTGAGGAGTAAGTCCGTAGGTACGAAGCTGGATCGAGAGCCTGTTGGCAAAGCTGGTCTTACCTGAAGAACTTGGTCCTGCTATCATTACGAACTTGACGTCAACTCTCTGGAATATCTTTCTTGCAATGTCTGCGATCCTGCTCTCCTGAAGAGCTTCGTTTACCAGGATCATCTCATTTATCCTGCCCTCGCAGATCATGTTGTTGAGGTCACCTACGTTCTCGATTCCCATCATTGCTCCCCAGTCGGTTGAGAGCGACATGGTGCTAAAGAGCTTCTCCCTGGGTTCAGAAACCACGAGTTTCTCAGGAGCTCCTTTGGTGGGAAGAGTAAGCATCATTCCATCGTGATACTTATCAAGCTGGAATAACTCTATATAAGAAGTGTTAGGCAGCATATAACCGTAGTAATAATCATAGAAATCACCGAGTCTGTAGATGTTGATCTCAGAGCTTCTTCTGTATTTAAGAAGAGACACCTTATCATCCATTCCCTGCTTGGTGAACAGCTCTATCGCCTCATCCAGCGGATAAACCTTCTTTGCAATAGGCATTGCATCGGCAGCCAGTTCCTTCATTCTGTCCGATACTTTTTTTACAAATTCATCTGTAACCGGAATACCTCTCAAAGTGCAGTAGATTCCGTTACCCAGAGCAAACTCCACCTTGGTGGGCGATTTCTTCTTGGTGCCGGCCACATCATTTATGGCCTTAAGGAGCATCATAACGGCAGTCCTTCTCATGGTCTTAAAGCCGATGGTATCAGCAAATGTGACAAAAGTCAGGTTGCCGTCCTTTTTAAGTGTTTTCATCAGCTCGCGGATCTTGCCGTTAAAAATGACACAGGCAATCCTGTGCTCATAATCCTTCTGAAAATCCTTGGCTATTTCTTCAAATGTTGTTCCCTTGTCGTATTCTTTTTGAATTCCGTTAACAGTAATTACAGGCATATGCTCACCTCACTTTTGGTCTTAATCAAAAAGCGCAAGAACAGCACTTATTATATCCAGGCTGTTTTTTACATCGAGATATCTCTCTGAATGTTCCCTTTCATCAAGTCCCTTAAGGATGGACTCATCTACTTCTCTGCCGTGGAGAAGGAAGTCCTTAAGAAGCGGATCTCTCCTTAGAATGTTGTGCTCACCGTAGAGATTGCAGGCTTTAAGCGCCATATCAGGATCACATATTCCGGTGAAAAGAGCTATCGCTTTCTCAAGTTCAGAAAATGAGCCACTGACTCCGTCCCCGGGGCTCACTTTTATTGGGAAGTAGTATTTGCCTTCGTCGAGGATGATGCGCTCGTCGATTATGGCAAAGCCCTTGTCCCTTAAGTACTCTCTAAAGAGGCAGATATCTGACTGAGGCTGAAGAACAGCAGTCTTAATTCCAAGTCCCACTAGGTCCTTTTTCTCAAGGATGCTTATCATGAGTTTTCCGCCCATTCCTGCGATCACAAGAGAGTCTGCTTCGTCTTCATGAAGCTCTGTAAGGCCGTCTGAAAGCCTTGTCTGTATATCTTTTTCCAGGGAATATTCTCGTATATTACTCTCTGCCATGGCAAGGGGGCCCTTGCGGACGTCCATTGCTATGGCAGATTCTGAAATCTTATTTTGAACAAGATAGATAGATACGTAGCCGTGGTCACATCCCACATCGGCAGTGCACTTATGGGCACCATCGCCCCTTAGCATATCAGCAACTGTCCGAAGGCGAAGGGACATTTTCACAGCTACATCATCGAGTGATTTTTTTTCATTCATATCAGTCAAGATAATCCTTGAGCTTACGGCTTCTGCTTGGGTGACGGAGCTTACGGAGAGCCTTAGCCTCGATCTGACGGATACGCTCACGGGTTACGTTGAACTCTTTTCCTACTTCCTCAAGAGTTCTTGCTCTTCCGTCATCAAGACCGAATCTGAGCCTAAGTACCTTCTGCTCACGCTCTGTAAGAGTATCAAGGACCTCAACCAGCTGCTCCTTAAGGAGTGTGAATGCTGCTGCATCAGCAGGTACAGGAACGTTGTCGTCCTGAATGAAATCACCAAGATGTGAATCTTCCTCTTCACCGATAGGTGTCTCTAAGGATACAGGCTCCTGAGAAATCTTAAGGATCTCACGAACACGCTCTACAGGGAGGTTCATCTCCTTTGCAACTTCCTCGGGAAGTGGCTCACGGCCGAGTTCCTGAAGGAGCTGTCTGCTTACACGGATGAGCTTGTTGATTGTCTCAACCATGTGTACAGGGATACGGATAGTTCTGGCCTGATCGGCGATAGCTCTTGTGATGGCCTGTCTGATCCACCATGTAGCATATGTTGAGAACTTGAATCCCTTTCTGAAATCGAACTTCTCAACAGCCTTGATAAGACCCAGGTTACCTTCCTGAATAAGGTCAAGGAAGAGCATTCCTCTTCCGACATATCTCTTGGCAATACTTACAACGAGACGGAGGTTAGCTTCTGCAAGGCGCTTCTTAGCCTCATTTCCCTCGTATATGATCTGGTTAAGCTCTTTCTTCTTGGCATCAGAGAGCTTGTTCTTGCCCTCATCCTCTGCAAGGGTCTTCTCTGCGTCAAGACCTGCTTCCATAGCCTTTGCAAGATCGATCTCCTGCTCAGCTGTAAGAAGCGGAACCTTACCGATTTCCTTAAGGTACATTCTTACAGGATCCTCGATGCTGATTCCATCAGGAACTGACAGGTCGATATTCTCCATATCAACCTCGTCCTCCTCTGAGATGATCATGTCATCATCATCGGGAAGATCATCTACATCATCGGAAACACGAAGAACATCGATTCCTGAGTTCTCAAGAACTTCAAGAACGTTATCGAGCTGCTCCTCGTTAAGTCCCATGTCTGCAAAGAAATCGCTGATCTCTGCATACTCAAGGACGTTTTTCTTCTTCTTGGCAAGAGCGAGGATCTCTTTTATCTTCTGGGAAAAGAGCTCCTTGGCTGCCTCATCAAGTTCACCATCAGCTGCAGCGTTAACTTCAGGCTCAGCAGCCTTAGCTGCCTTACTCTTCTTGGTCTCCTTAACGTTCTCCTCAGCTGCTGCCTTCTTGGAAGTCTTCTTGGCTGTTTCCTTCTTGGCAGGAGCTTCCTTAGCTTCCTTGGCTGCTTTCTCCTTCTTGGCAGGAGCTTCCTTAACGGCCTTTTCTTCCTTAACAGCCTTTTCCTTTTTAGCAGTCTCTTTCTTGGCTGTTTCCTTCTTAGCAGGAGCTTCCTTGGCAGCTGCCTTGGTGCTCTTTGCTGCTGCCTTAGTCTTCTTCTCTGTTTCCTTTGTTGTCTCTTTCTTAGTTGCCATTTTATTCTTCCTTTTCTTTTAGATAGATTTTTTCATTTCAGTCATCTGGAGAAATGTCGGCATGTGCCAGCTTCTCCAGATCTTTCTTGCCCTGGATGGTCTTCATAAGATACTGCGGATCATCGGGCTTAAGCATCTTTTTTTGCCTCTCATATCCCGCCTGCTTAACGGCGTAGATAATGTCATGAAAAGCCTTGCGCCTTTGATCAGGTGTCTCGATATCCACAAGATTGGTGTTGAACATTTCGGCCACCTGCCGATGTTCCTCTTCATCGCCAAACCTGTCAATGACTGCTGCCGGCGAGAAGTTCCCACTCTGCATTCCGGCAAAAAGCTCTTCTGCAACGCTTCTGTATAGATCATCTGAGAAATCCTCAGGCGTTACCCATTTGGTTACCTTGGGAAGAATCCCCGGCTCATCGGTAAGCCAGGTCAAGAGAAGCCTTTGATTCTTCCTTGCGCTGTCCTCGGGAGTCTTCTTAACTGCCGTCCCGGACTTCGGAGTATTGTCAGTCCGCACGGGCACTCCCTTGGCTGCAGTGGTGCTTACAAGCTTTCGAAGGTCATCCACTGCTATGTTATATCTGGCTGCTGTCGCCTCGATGTAATTCTCTCTCTCAACAGCCTCCTCGAATTCGCAGAGCATCGCTGCAAGCTTTCTGTGGAACTCGGTCTTGGATACCGGATCGGACATGTCATGCCTTGACTCCTCCACTCTTGCCTCAAAGAAAAACGGATTCTCTGCGTTCTTAACTCTTTGTTCGAATTCGTCCTTACCCAGGTTCTTGATGAACTCGTCAGGATCCTTGTAAGGCCTTAGGTCTAAGACCTTGCCCTTAAGTCCGACTTCCTTAAGGATTCCGATGCCTCTCATGGCCGCCTTGGTTCCGGCTTCGTCACTGTCATAGGAGAGGACTACGGTGTCGGTGTATCTCTTTAGGATCATGGCCTGTCCCATGGTAAAAGCTGTTCCCAGGGAAGCCACTGCCATGTCAAAGCCCGCCTGATGCATGGCTATTACATCCATATATCCCTCGCAGATTATCATGTAACCTGCCTTTGAACTCTTGGCATAATTAAGTCCAAAGAGATTTCGGCTCTTATCAAATATCGGAGTCTCCGGAGAGTTAAGGTACTTGGGCTTGCCATCTCCCATTACTCGTCCGCCAAAGCCTATGACCTTGCCCTGAGCATCTGATATCGGGAACATTACTCTGTTCCAGAACTTATCATGAGTTCCTCTCTGCTCATCAAAGGATGCAAGTCCGGCCTCGATTATCAGCTTGTCCTCAAAGCCCATCTGCCGAAGGTACTTGACCAGATCATCCGAAGTCATATTGGCAAATCCAAGGCCAAAGTGCTTCATGGTTTCATCGGTAAGTTCCCTCTGCTTAAAGTACTGCATGCCCTTTTCGCCGCTCTTGGCCCTTAGGTTTCTGTAGTAGTATTTGGCAGCTTCTCTGTTGATATCAAGAAGCATCTGCCTCTTATCTCTCATGGCCCTTGCCTGCGGTGAATCGTCCGCTTCCGGGAGCTTAACTCCTGCTCTCTCGGCCAGCTGCTGCAGAGCTTCTGTAAATGTTAAGTTGTCATATTTCATCAAAAAGCTGATCACGTTACCACCGGCTCCGCAGCCGAAGCAGTGAAATATCTGCTTACTCTGTGATACGGAAAAAGAGCCGGATTTCTCATTGTGGAAGGGACAAAGGCCAAAGTAATTGGCTCCCTTCTTCTGCAGGTGGACGTACTGTCCCACCACATCCACAATGTCGTTTCGCGATCTGACTTCTTCTATGATGTCATCTGAATATCGCAATTGTTTCTCCCCACTGTTGTCAAAGTACTGCCCAGGAGTGCGGTACGAATACCTCCTCAAATACTGCAACTGCGTATCTGTCAGTCATGGAGCTGACGTAGTCGCAGACTATTCTCTCCCCGGTAGCCTCTCCCCTGTCTTTCATATTCTTTAGATACTCAGGTAAAAGATCCTGATGATCAATATAGTACTGATAGAGGAATTTGATCATGTCCTCTACCTTGCCTTCCTGCCCCTTGGCTATCGGGTTGGTATAAACCCTGTCAAACATGAATCTGCGGAGCTTGTGGAAAGCATCATATACCTCATCAGACATCCTGATGTCGTCTTTATCCATACTGGTGGCTATTATGTCGTGGATGAAGGTATCCAGCCACTCTCCGTTGGTATGGCCGATCACTTTTGCCAGATCCTCCGGAACATCCTTCTCGGTGATGATACCTCCTCTTATAGCATCGTCCATATCGTGATGCATATAAGCAATCTTGTCAGAAAGACGGACAACCTTGCCCTCAAGTGTTCCCGGAGTAAGGTCCATCTCATGATTCACGATACCGTCCCTGACTTCCCAGGTAAGATTGAGTCCCTTGCCATAGTTCTCAAGTTTCTCAACTATGCGAAGGCTCTGTTCATTGTGCTTAAACCCTTCGGGACTCACAGCATTAAGAGCCCTCTCGCCCGCATGGCCGAAAGGTGTATGACCGAGGTCGTGCCCCAAGGCTATAGCCTCTGCCAGGTCCTCATTGAGCATTAGCGCCTTGGCAATGGTCCTTGCATTCTGAGATACCTCAAGGGTGTGGGTCATTCTGGTCCTGTAGTGATCCCCGTCAGGCGACAAAAAGACCTGGGTCTTGTCCTTGAGCCTTCTGAATGACTTGGAATAAAGAATCCTGTCACGGTCTCTTTGAAAGCAAGGCCTGATATCACAATCCTTTTCTTCTTTTTCACGTCCCTTGGAATTCATGCTGAGAGTAGCATGCTTGCTTAAGATTCTAGTCTCTCTGTCTTCAAGTTTTTCGCGAATTTTCAATGTTTTCTTCTTTCTGAGTATTGGATTTATGTGGGCCTGTCAGAAAAAAAGACCCCACATCATAAATATTCGACGTGGGATCTTAAAATCCTTTTTTTCTAAATTAAATTTTTTAAAATTTAGTACATTTACCTGTTCCACTCTCCAAGACGGCTTGTATACTGGTCATTTATCCACTTAACAGCCTCTTCAAGCCCTTCCTGAGAAATTTCAAAGTGCTCGCTGGTCATAAGTGACGGATCCGTCTTGCCGTAAGCATTTGGCTCAGGCCACACGGTTGCCATAAGTGTAGCCGGTCCTCTCTGATCAACAGGAGTAAACTTAACGTTTTCAAGAGGCTCTCTTGCAAGGCGATATCTCATGCCCTTGTGGCTTCCAAAATATGCCTCTCCGTACTCGTAATGGCTCAGGTTAAAAAATGATGAAACTTCAATTTCCATATAACATATCTCCAAAAAGTCCGGCTTACCTGAATTTGCTAAAGAAACTTGCCATAGGGCCAACTGTATCCTGGAGGTCTTTTATCGCTTTATTAAGGCCGTCATAGTCAACATTTGCCATGTTTGTGATTGCCTCGTTAAGAGCCTCGGAATTGTCCCCCACAAGCTGGTTTAGATTCTTGCTGGCATCAGTCATCTCAAGGACCATGGTATCAACATTGGAAATCGCCTCTTCTGCATCCTTTGCAACCTTGTTGATATTGCCAAGAGTAGCCGTAACCTGTGGTACCAGGACCATTGCCACCATAAGAACTACAAGGAATGTAGCCACTACCGCCAGAGCCGACAGCCTCTGCCAGAAGAGATGTTTTTTGTCGACCTTAAGCATCTCAGCATTGCCGTTTACAGTAATGTTTGTGTTCTCGCCTGTTCCTTCCATAATCCCCTCCTTGTCAAAAGAAATCTAACCTAAGTATACACCCTTTTTGTTCCCTTTTAGTCAAGGGATTTGTGATACTCCTGGAGTGAACTGATATTGCCGGCGCCGTTCTCTTTTACCTGGCGAACGCCCTCTGCAGCGGCCTTGGCAGCAGCAACGGTGGTGATATAAGGAATCCTTGCCTTGATGGCAGCTCTTCTAAGATACCCGTCGTCGTGCTGAGTGTACTTGCCGATCGGAGAGTTGATGACGAGCTGAACATCGCCGTTCTTGATGATGTCCTCTACGTTTGGTCTTCCGCCCTCGAAGTTCTTGTTTATCCTTGTAGCCTCAATTCCGGCTTCTATGATTGTCTCGTAGGTCTTGCCTGTTGCGTAGATCTTAAAGCCTTCCTCTGCAAAGCTCTTTGCAATGCTTGCTGCCTCAGGCTTATCCTCTCTGTTCAGTGAGATAAGTACTGCTCCACTAAGAGGAAGTGCTCCGCCTGCTGCCTCGTATGCCTTAAAGAAAGCTTCTCCGGGAGTCTTTGCAAGTCCGAGAACTTCTCCGGTTGATCTCATCTCAGGTCCGAGAACAGGGTCAACCTCAGGGAACATATTGAACGGGAATACAGCCTCTTTTACTCCGTAGTATGGAGGCTCATCCTTCTTCTTGCTATCGATCAGTCCCTGAACAGGTGAAGGTCTGCCGGTGAGCTGTGATGTGATGATGTCTGTTGCAACAGGAACCATCTTGATTCCGCAAACCTTTGAAACCAGCGGAACTGTACGGGATGCTCTGGGGTTAGCCTCAAGAACATATACAGTGTCATCCTCGATGGCGTACTGCATGTTCATAAGACCTACAACATTCATCTCAACAGCAATCTTTCTGGTGTACTCCTCGATTGTCTTAAGGTTCTTTTCCGAAATGTGCTTGGAAGGTATGATGCAGGCTGAATCACCGGAGTGGATTCCGGCAAGCTCAATGTGCTCCATAACCGCAGGAACAAAGGCTGCCTTGCCATCGCTTATTGCATCTGCCTCGCACTCAAGTGCGTTGTGAAGGAATCTGTCGATAAGGATAGGTCTGTCAGGTGTAACACCTACAGCGGCTTTCATGTAACCTTCCATGGAATCCTCATCCCTTACGATCTCCATTCCGCGTCCGCCAAGAACGAAGGAAGGACGAACCATAACAGGATATCCGATCCTTGCTGCTATTGTCTTGGCCTCTTCTACGTTTGAAGCCATTCCGGACTCTGCCATAGGGATTCCAAGCTTGTCCATCATCATGCGGAACTGGTCTCTGTCCTCAGCAAGATCGATTACTTCAGGTGTTGTTCCGAGGATATTTACGCCCTCTTCCTTGAGCTTGGCTGCAAGGTTAAGAGGTGTCTGTCCGCCAAACTGAGCGATCACGCCAAGAGGCTTTTCCTTGCGGTAGATCTGAAGTACATCCTCAAGAGTAAGTGGCTCAAAGTAGAGCTTGTCTGAGGTATCATAGTCTGTTGATACTGTCTCAGGGTTGCAGTTTACGATGATTGTCTCAAAGCCGAGCTTCTTAAGTGCAAGGCTTGCATGTACGCAGCAGTAGTCAAACTCGATACCCTGACCGATCCTGTTGGGACCTCCGCCCAGGATCATGATCTTCTTATTCTCAGCGCCCTCTGAGAGCTTCATAGGATTCTCAAGTGCGCTTTCTTTCTGATAGGTTGAGTAGTAATAAGCACTTCCGTCGGTGCCGTATACGTGAACGCCATCCCAGTTCTCTGTAAGGCCTGCGCCTTCTCTTCCTGCTCTGATATCATCCTCGGATACAGAGAGAACCTTAGCCAGGTACTTATCTGAGAAGCCGTCTTCCTTGGCTTTAATAAGGTCTGCGCTTTCCGGAACCTTACCGTTATATTTTGTCAAAAGAGCTGTCTCCTCATCAACAAGCTCTTTCATCTGGCTTACGAAGTACTCTTTAACTTTTGTAATGTCGCAGAGTTCCTCTACAGTAACGCCCTTCTTCATAGCTTCATACATAAGGAAGTATCTCTCTGAGGAAGCATCCTTAAGGCGTCGCAGGAGCTCTTTTACCGGCATCTCCTCAAACTTCTGTATGCAGCCAAGACCGAAGCGGTCCTTCTCAAGAGATCTGATGGCTTTCTGGAAAGCTTCCTTGAAGTTCTTGCCGATACTCATTACTTCTCCAACGGCTCTCATCTGGGTTCCCAGCTTGTCCTCTACGCCGTGGAATTTCTCAAATGCCCAGCGGGCGAACTTAACAACAACGTAGTCGCCGTTTGGCACGTATTTATCAAGTGTTCCGAACTTGGAATCAGGGAGTTCCGATAATGTAAGTCCTGTTGCGAGCTTGGCTGATACAAGGGCGATAGGGAAGCCTGTAGCCTTGCTGGCAAGGGCTGATGAACGGGAGGTTCTGGGGTTGATCTCGATAACAACGATTCTTCCGGTCTTGGGATCATGGGCAAACTGTACGTTGGTACCACCGATAACTCCGATGTGTTCTACAATCTTGTAAGCCTGTCTCTGGAGCTCTTTCTGAAGGTCCTCGGAAATTGTGAGCATTGGTGCAGTACAGAAGGAATCACCTGTGTGAACGCCGACAGGATCTACGTTTTCAATAAAGCATACCGTGATCATGTTGTTGTCTTTGTCGCGGACAACCTCAAGCTCAAGTTCCTCCCAGCCAAGGATTGACTCCTCAACAAGAACCTGATGGATGATGGATGCCTGAAGGCCACGTGAGCAGACTGTCTGAAGCTCTTCTTTATTATAGACAAGTCCGCCGCCTGCTCCGCCCATGGTATACGCAGGACGAAGTACAACCGGATATCCAAGCTCATCGGCTTCTGCGAGAGCTTCTTCTATGCTATAGCATGCCTTGGATCTTGCCATCTCAATACCAAGCATGTCCATTGTCTTTTTAAATTCTGTTCTGTCTTCGCCACGCTCAATAGCGTCAACCTGAACACCTATAACTTTTACGTTGAATTTGTCGAGAATACCGGCCTTATATAACTCAGAACATAGATTAAGGCCTGACTGACCACCAAGATTAGGTAGAAGAGCATCCGGCCTTTCTTTTTCAATAACTGCAGCAACACGGTCCACATTAAGAGGCTCAATATAAGTCTTATCAGCCATCTCCGGATCCGTCATGATAGTTGCGGGATTTGAATTAACGAGGACTATTTCGTACCCCAGACTCCTAAGTGCCTTGCATGCCTGCGTTCCGGAATAGTCAAACTCACACGCCTGTCCAATAACAATCGGTCCCGAGCCGATTATCAGTACTTTGTGTATATCAGTTCTCTGTGCCATGATCTTCCTCCCCTATTCGATTTCATTCTTATACATTCTATATTCCAAAGGGGGTTTGCACAAGATGTAAATTTATGTTTTTTTAAGGGGGAGAGGACTCTCCCCCTTTGAAACGAAAAACCCCCGATGCCACAGTCATCGGGGGTGCTTCGTTTCAAATGCGGAAGAAGGGACTTGAACCCTCATGTTGTTGCCAACACATGGACCTGAACCATGCGCGTCTGCCATTCCGCCACTTCCGCAAGCGACAAAAATAATGATACCCATTTTAAAGCTTTATGTCAAGAGTCTCTCATTCTTGAGCTTTTTGTCGGCGTACATAGCATCATCGGCCTCAATTATCAGCTTCTCAATTTTAATGTTGTCATCAATAATCGTAGATGCGCTGCCTACGCTGGCGGTTATTGCATACTCCTTTTTCGAAATGTCTTTTCTCTGTGCAAGGAAGCTTGCGATGCGACTTCTGAAGGTGTCCGCCGACAAATTGACAGGCATCTCGGATATCATTGCGCACGCAAATTCATCGCCGCCAAAACGCGCACTGATTCCGTTGCGTGAAGCTATGTGCTGCACAGCCTCTGCGATGCATTGTATCGCAAAGTCACCCTCAGCATGACCGTAGTAATCGTTGATGTGCTTAAGCCCATCCATATCAACGGAAAAGATTGTGAGGAACTTGCCCTGGTTGTACGGCATATTAATGAGCATATCAAGCTCGCCAAAGAACCCTCGCCTGTTAAAGATTCCGGTCAGATAATCCCTGACGGAAACCTTCTCAATCTCATTATGCATACGGATGAGGTTTCTGTTTACATCCACAACATTAATAGCAGTCGAGAGAAGCATTCCGAATTCTTCGCACCTTCTCACTGCCCTGTCATTTACATTTTCCATTCCTTCAACCAGATAGCCAAAGATTCTGCCACCGGAATGAAGGAGTTTTACAAACATAATGCTTATATTACTCTTTGCTGCGATGGTATCAAAATCAGGAAACAGAATATCCTCGCTAAAAGTATCCCCTATTCCTGATGAGTCGCCGTCCATAAAGCTAAAGAACGTCGTGTATTTTCCCTTTCCAAAGACGCAGTTCTCTTCGCGAAGAAGGTCGGAGTTAAGCGCAACGAACTGAAAATCTCTTTTCCAGAGCCAGAGCGTCTCCTGCGTAACTCTTGAAAGGTCTGTCAGCGTCTCAAGCATCGCTGCCTGTGCGAACAGGCTATTTATATTGGTTACAGCCCAGTTGACATCATCGTAGTACTCAGAAAGCGAACTGACATCGTCAATAGAAAGAGTATCCTCTGACCTGTTGCAGCCACAGGATCCTCTGAGCCTCAGGTTAAAGCCAACCTTTTCATCAGCCCTAGCCAAAGGTTTTCCTTCATTATTCATTATCATCTTGACTATCTGTCTCGCTTCGCTCTGATAGTCCGGCTCAACCGTGGAAATAGACGGAGATTTGAAAAGACATTTTCTCTCCCCGTCAAAACCTGTAACGATCACGTCCTCCGGAATCCTGTATCCGGCTTTTTGAAGCTCATCACTTACGGCAACGGCCATGTTGTCGTTGGCACAGACAATTGCCTCAGGGAGATCACCTTCCTTTAAAAGCTCTTTTGTCACTTCTCTTGCAGGCTTATCCCAGAACTGTCCATAGCCAATTCTCTTTTCATTGATGGTAATTCCGTTCTCTGTAAGAACCTGCTTGTAAGCCTCAATTCTCTCCTCAGAAAAATGATCACCCTCAATTCCTGCCATCATGTAGATATCTCTGCAGCCATGAGCCTGTACAACGTGCCTTACCATCTCGGCAAAGCCGTTTTTATAATTCATTGAGATATTCATACAGTCAGGAAGCGTGCGTTCCATGGCAATGAAAGGGATCTTTTTCCTGGCTGCAAGTCTCTTGAAGGCATCTATAAGATAGTCGTTCTTTATAAACTCAAGCTGAACGATGATCGCTTTTAGGTCAAGAAAACCAGCCATCTGAGTAAGTTTCATCTCGCAGTTGTTTCTGTCCTGATCACTGAACGTGGTCTCAGAAAAACCGAAGACGATCATCAGATAGCCGTGCTTTCTGCATTCTTCTTCCATCGAACGGATAAAGTAGCAGTTCTTTTCTTCATCGATCATTCCGCCCATAAAGGCGATAAGCTTCTTTGTATTTTCCATCATCTACTACTTGTTCTTCTGTCTATACCGCTTGTTGCATAATACCTGGCTTTAGCCTGGTACATCTCATTGTCAGCCTTCTTCTCAAGCCCTACAATGTCAAGGCTCTCGTTATCTGCATGTGTTGCATATCCAATAGAAATAGAGAGTTTATCTGAATACTGTCCGGACCACTTATCAACATAGCTTTCAATATCTCTTTTAACTTCTTCAGGATCCCCGGTATGCAGGATTGCTGCAAATTCGTCACCACCTATTCTGTAAACCTTGCCCTTACTTGCAATCCCCAGTAAAAGACATTCCGCAGCCCCCTTAAGGAGCTCATCGCCACCGGCGTGTCCCATGGTGTCGTTTACTCTCTTCAGGCCGTTAACATCCGCTGATAAAATGACAAAGTCTTTATCAAGACCGTTTTTCTCATACTCCGCAAGGTCTTCCTCATAGCTCCGGCGATTGAATAGCCTTGTCAGCTCATCCGTCATAGCTATCCTGACAAGACGCTCTTCGCGCTGTCTCTCATCATCAACATTTCGCGTAGTGAATACAACCTGCGTCGGCATACCTTCATCGTCAACTTCCACCGGGATGTACTGAGCTCTGAACCATCCGTCTACCACATCAATGAAATCTTCACTGAGAAGTCTTTTCCCAACAAGTCTTTCTCTTACGGTACTGATATCCGTAAAAGCTATGAAGTCATCGAGCTGATCAGGCATAACTTTCTCTCTGATTTTTGTGCTCATAACGGTGTGTTTATGAACGCTAAGGTCGAGATTATATTTGACGTGGTCCTTGTCTCTTACTGACATCTCAGTATTCTCGTTAAAATCAATAAGATTTACCTTATCGTAAATATCAGCTATAGACTGAAGGATGTTCATCTTGTCCTGTATTTCAGAGTTCTTGGACTTCTCAAGCTTGACAGTAGCCTCAGAGGTATTTCTCAAGGAATGAAAGCGCATTCCCATTCCGATGGCTGAAACCAGAACCAGTATTGAAAAGTTTATGGTATTGATCCCGGAGCCTCCGTCTGCCTTGAGAATGACAGAATAAAGGACAACATAGGTATAGAGAGTCATCAAGGTGCTGGTCCAGGGTTTCAGGACTATAAAACATACCAGCATCACTTCACAGGCGTAGAAAGTGAGTATCTGCTCGCCGCGCTCATACCTGCGATACGACCCCCACATAGACCACAAAGACATTAGTATATAGTAGATAATCTGCATAAGCTCAACCTTTAGATGATCGAGCTCATCTCTTGATAGCATATATCTTGTGACAAAAAATACGCTTAAGCATGTGATGATACAGAACAGGACACTTCCGATACTAAGCCACTCTTCGTGCCCAAAGCTCTTTCTTGACAGCACAAAGAAGAGCAGTGTCAAGGTTTCAAAAACGGCCACTACAAGTGATACGTTTTTAATATTCCTTGTGCTGGTCTGATCCATCAGTTCTCTGACGTCTCTATCAATCGTGGGAAAGAAATAGTTTTTAATCGCTTTTATCATAGCGTCACCTGTTCGTATTCTATCTCACTTTATATGATATCATCAATATATTATACATTTATAAACGTTTAATAAGCAAACTGTTAAAAAAACACCCTTTCAGGCTCAAGGCCCAAAAGGGTGGAATCCGGATTTTTTTCTCTCTCGTTTATTTTCATACATGAGCTTATCCGCTCGCCTCATAACATCGGTAACTGTACTGTCCCTCTCCGGATCATAAACAGCAAAACCCTTTGATATACATACGTAATCCCATGGTTCCACGGCTGCTGATGCATTGGTAGTCTCTGCAGCAATGTCAAACTGCTTACTAAGGGTATCCAGGTTAAGATAATCATCCTTCCTCAGAATTACAGCGAATTCATCTCCACCTATTCTGAACACGGGACTGTGCTTGAAAACATTACTTATGGTATTGCAGGCTGCATTAAGATATGCATCGCCCTTATCATGTCCGTACTTGTCATTGATTATCTTAAGGCTGTCACAGTCAAAAACGCCGATTGCAAACTCCGGCTTTTCTACTCCATTGTCAATCTGCTCCTGTAGTTCTTTTGTCATCTTCTCGAAGGCACCCTTGTTCTTGACATGCGTAAGCGCATCGACAAATACCTGCTCATTCAGGTCGCTGATGTGAGCCTCCATGTTGTCCGAGAGCTTTTTAAAAGACCTTGTAAGTCTGCCAAGCTCATCGTCTTCATCATAGGTAAGATCTGAGTCGTAGTTTCCCTTCTCTATCCGCTCGGTTGCCTCAGTCAGCTGCTCAAGGGGCTTTGTTATGCGCCTGGTATATACCATAAGAAACAGGCTTGATATCAGCAGCACCAATATAGCTCCCAAAGAGATGTTCTGAATAAGACCTATCCAGTCTCCCTTAGTCTCCGATTCAGGGACGGAAACAATAAGGCGCATGCCATTGCTTAAAGGGACCCAGGCTGCCTCTTTTTCCTCGCCATTATATTTATATCGCACAAAAGAGCTATTGCCCGACATATCAAAGGGTATCTTATACTTGGTCGCTCCGGTTGAATCTGTAACATCTAAGTGAGGATGGTAAAAGAGCTTACCGTCTGCGCCACAAAGATATGCGTATCCGTTGTCGTAAAACTGTATGCTGTCGACTTCCTCAGCCATCGTTGTGTAGTCAACTTCTATGCCGACAACACCGATAAACTCTCCCTTATAATAAACCGGAGCATCGTAGGAAATAACGCGGACATCCAGATTGTCAGTTATGTACGGCGGAAGCCAGATGGATTTTCCTTCATGCTTGGGGACAGTAAACCACACCAGCTTCGACGTATCATTCACATCATACTGGGTGATATCGGTAACTTCGTGCTCTTCAAAGCCGTCGCCTGTAAGATTGATGTACCAGAAGCCCTTCTCTTTGGTGGAGATGGACGGATCGATACGATAGTAATATGTAAGAACTCCTTTTGTCTCGGACGCCATCATTCCAAAATAATCTCTGGCACGCTCCATGTGCTCGCTTAACTCTTCATCACTCGTGCCTTCCAGATCCTCTTCCACAAAGGCAGCTACACTTTCAACCGAATTCTGAACACTGTCGAAATAATAATCAAGGCTCTTTTCCCCGTTCTTGCACAGCATAAGAAGGAGCTGATCAGTCTTACGACTCTCAGTCCTTCTTATGAAGATTGCACTCAGGAGCGTGGTAAAAAGCAGAGCCACAAATATCACGCAGAGCATTGTAACTGTAATTCTTGTTCTAAGCGAACGCATCAATCTATCTCCTCAGGTATATCCTGCTCAGAATATCCGAATATGTATAATATACTAGATTAATTGTACATCACATAAACGGTTTTGCGTTCATTTTAGAAAAATATAACATTTAGGGGGAGTCAATGGGGACGGTTCTCTTTGACTCCTTTTGGGGAGTCACCGGGGACGGTTCTCTTTGACTCCTTTACTTTCCAGCCTTCTGTATAATATTACGATTTATTCCCGTAAGTCTCTCAATTTGACGCACTGTTAATCCATGCCTTTTCAACTTTACCAACGATGCATTCCTATCTTCTATGCTATATGCTTTCAATTTGGTTCCTGACGAGATCTTCAGACATGCCTTAAGCTCTTTTTCTGCCCATTCATCATCACGCTTTGTATCAAATTCCAAGCATTGATCTTCTGTACCAATATTAACAAATTCAGAGTATTGCTTACAATCTCCTATCAGAGCCTTTATCAGCGTTAAATCCATAAATTCCGGCGGATTATCATATAGTCCATAACTACTCCATCTATACTCAGCCGCATGGCATATCCCTGCTTTCTGTGGATTTTTCAAAATATATCTGAATACTGTCATTAAATAATTCTCTGTCTCAACAGGCTCACTCAGGTATCTATCTTGGAAAAGGTGTCCTACCCTATCATATTTTTTATTATAATAGCCCGAATAACTCACACCTATCTTTTTCATTAAAAGAGCTAACGAATTTGATTCACCATGCACCAATAAATGAACATGATTTTCCATAAGACAATAAGCACATATTTTCACTTCCGTCTCAAGGCTATACTGTTCAAGTCTTTTCAAAAAATGCTTAAAATCCATACTATCTTCAAATAAAATTTGTTTGCCAACTCCACGTACAATGACATGCATGTACCCGGATTCGCTCATACGCCGTGGTCTACGGGGCATAAATTCACCTCCCAAAAACATATTTAAAATGGAAAATAATTAAGCAAAAACCATTGCTTAATGTCCCCTGAGAAGGGGCAAGATATTTTAGATTAATGAAAGGTTATCACCAACAAATCTTTTTGTAAAGAGGGAGTCAAAGAGAACCGTCCCCATTGACTCCCGGTGACTCACCCGGGGAAAAGAAAAAGGACCAACTCTTTCGAGTTGATCCTTTACAGTGCGGAAGATGGGACTTGAACATTTCTGCCAGCCCGCAAAGTCAGTAAGAAAGGAGGTTCTGACACCGTCTCCCGAAAGGGAACCCTTTAGGGAACCCCTCATCATATCTTCGGGATTAACGTTCCACATCATCTTCTATAAATTTTATAACTCGCGCAGGCACTCCGCAAACAACACAGTTATCTGGTACATCTTTAGTAACAACCGCACCGGCTGCGATTACCACATTGTTGCCAATTGTGACTCCCGGAAGAATTGTACAGTTGCCTCCAATCCACACATCATCTCCGATTTTTACGGGTTTTGCTATTCCAGCGTGGTTTCTTCTTTTCATTGGAGACAGTGGATGTCCCACTGTAGTTATCAGCGTGCCTGGCCCTATCATGCAAAGCGTCATCATAGCAGGTTCACATCTTCTACATCAGTATCAACGTCAATGATGGCTCCATCAGATATCCTTACATCATAGTTGTACTCAATACCCTTTACAATGAACTCCACATCATATACTGCACACCGTCCTCAGGCCCCCTTAATTCTCTTATGCTTCTATTTAAATTTCTGTTCCATAAATGAAACTATTCTTTTCTCAATATTCTCAGCTTCCACCTTGTCACCGGCACTTACTGAAACATACATCTTCATCTTTGGCTCTGTTCCTGATGGCCTTACTACTACTGAGCATTTTTTTTCAAGATAAAATTTAATTACATCAGATTTTGGCAGTCCATCAATCCCGTTAGCGTAATCATTGACCTGAACAACCTCAAGTCCTCCGATTTCACTCGTGTTCTGTCTCATAGCAACCATAATTCCATTCATCTTTTCAAGGCCCGCCGAACCTTCAAACTCATATGAATGGAGGCTATTAAGACAATAACCATACTTTTTATATAGCTCATCAAGCTTATCAAGCAGACTTATTCCTCTTGTCTTATAATATGCAAACATCTCACAAATAAGGAATGCACCATCCACAGCATCTTTATCACGTACATATGATCCGCTGAGATAACCATAGCTTTCTTCAAATCCAAAAATATACGAGTCGGCTTTACCCTGCTTTTCAAGACGACCAATTTCCTCACCTATGAATTTAAAGCCTGTGAGGACATTAACAGTTTTAACGCCATAACTTTTGGCAATCTGTTCTCCTAAATCTGTGGTAACTATAGTCTTTACAACCTCAGCATCTGCAGGCATTGTTCCATTTTTCACACGCATCGAGCAAACATAATCTAGGAGCAGACATCCTGTCTGATTACCAGTAAGAAGAACGTACTCTCCTTCTGAATCTTTAACTGCAATACCTACTCTGTCGCAATCTGGGTCCGTAGCTATCAGCAAGTCTGCATTACATTTCTTGGCATATTCCATGCCAAGCGCCATTGCTTCCTTTATCTCAGGATTAGGATATGAGCAGGTTGGGAAATTGCCATCAGGCATTTCTTGTTCTTTTACGAGTGTGATATTAGAATATCCAGCCTCCTTAAGTGCTCTGGTTACTGGAGCTCGCCCAGTACCATTTAGAGGGGAATATACAATCGCAACATTCTTATCGATCTCATCATCTTCTGAAATTAAACTCTGTCCCAAAACTTCATTAATGAACTTCGTATATACGTTTTCAGAAATATATTCCACACTACCAGCCTGTAATGCAGCTTCAAAATCCACATTTCTAACATCTTCAAAAATATCTACCTTTTCAATCTCGTCTAAAATAGTTGTTGCTGCCTCAGTAGTAATCTGACATCCATCTGCTCCATACACCTTATAACCATTGTATTTTGCGGGATTATGAGAGGCGGTCACCATAATGCCCGCAGCACATTTAAGCTCTCTTACAGCAAACGACAAGCATGGTGTTGGCATAAGCTCTTTGTATATAAACACCTTAATTCCACTTGCCGCAAATACACCTGCTGCAACCTTGGCAAACAAATCCGCCTTAATTCTGGAATCATAGCTTATAGCTATTTTTCTATCTTTCTCCTGAAAAATCGTATTTACGTAATTTGCAAGTCCTTGAGAGGCCTTAGCAACAGTGTATATATTCATTCTGTTTGTACCTGCGCCGATTACACCACGTAGACCTCCAGTTCCAAAGACAAGATTACGGTAAAAAGCATCCTCAATTCTTACCTCATCTCCAGCCATTGCCTTTAATTCTTCTACTAAATCTTTATCAGCTGCAGCCTTATCACACCACTCGCTGTAAGTTAACATATAATCCCTGCTCATTATCTTTTTCCTTTACTCTATCTGCCGTTGATAATACCGCCTTAAGCTGTCCTGTTATTTCCACTCTTCCAAAATCATTTGGAATGATGAAATTATCCCCCTTAGAAATAGGCTGTCCGTTAATAATTCCACTGCCATCTGTTACTGTCATATTTAGGAATGGATATTTCTGTCTGAAGGAAATCTCACCATCAAGATTTAAATAGAACACGCTGTACAAATCACAGCTATACAGTGGAACAAGCTCGTTAGTAATTGAGTTTGCTGTATGAATCACACACTTTTCTGGGTCCTTAGCCGGAACTGTAATAACATCTTCGCTTTGCTTGATATGAAGCTCACGAGGTTTTCCATTTGAAAGTCTGTCATAATCGTAAACTCGATATGTAATATCACTATTTTGCTGTGTCTCGAGAATAAGAAATCCGCCCTTAATAGCATGAACGGTGCCTGGATCAATCTGAATAAAATCACCCTTTTTAACAGGTACTTCTCTAATCAAATCATCCCAACGGCCTTCAGCTATCATATTTTCAAGCTCTTCTTTTGTTTTTGCATTATGGCCAATCACAAGGCTTGCATCCTCTGGACAATCGAGAACATACCAGCACTCTGTCTTACCAAAGCTGCCATTTTCATGAACTGCAGCATATTTATCATCAGGGTGCACCTGGATACTAAGATCATCTCTAGCATCTATAAGCTTTACAAGAAGAGGGAATCTATCTACATCCAAGTTTCCAAATATCTCAGGATGCTTTTCCCATAATTCAGAAAGCTTCCATCCCTCAAAGTTACCATACTTAGTCTGGCCGTCTCCGTTAGGATGGGCTGAGATTCCCCAGCACTCGCCCACATCTGAACCTTCCTCTTTGTATCCAAAATCTTCATGAAGCTTGCTGCCACCCCAAATATTATGTGTGCATACTGGCTCCAAAAATAATATTTCCTTATTTATCGTATTTACGGATAAGCTTTCACCATTTGTTTCTATCAGCTTCTTGTACCAGTAACCCGAGTCCTTAACTATACGACGCTGATTATGATAATCCACATATACTAGACCAAAACGCTCTTTAAATCCCTTTTCCCACTCAAGGTTATCTAGGAATGTCCAACAAAAATATCCCCTTACATCTGCGCCATCTAAAATAGCCTTCTGCATTTCACTGATATACTCATCAAGAAAAGTGATACGATTAAAGTCGTGCACACGTCCATCTATGGATATACTGTCATGACAAGCCATTCCATTTTCAGTTATAAATAAGGGATATGGATACCGCTCTGTAAGAAACTTTATACCGTAATAAAATGCTCTAGGTGTAATAGGCCAATCCATAGCAGTGACTGGGCTTCCCACTTCTCGCTCAACATACTCAGGCTTACCATTTTCCCCAGCTCGAATATAATATCCGTTATATATATTCTGACCCATGAAATCCAATGGTTGGTGAATAAGCTCCATATCTTCATCTGTTATCTCTGAAAGATATTCTTTATATTTCTCTAATCCTTCCTCTGGATAATGCCCCAGAAAAACTGGATCAGAGAACCATGAAACATTCCACGCCCATCGCTCAATAGGATTTTCGAATCCAAAATATACTTTTTTTGCGGCTTCTATATCCTCAGGAGAATCTGAATATGGGTAAGCTACTCCCCCTGTTGGAGCAAAACCGATTTTAATATCCTGTTTTGAATATCTTCTGAGATTTATAACTGCCTGACCATGAGACTTCAAAAGATTGTGAGCTATGCGAAAAGAATCTTTAATTGAGACCTTAATTCCTGGAGCGTGTTCGCCTGTCATATGTCCTAAAAGAACAACACATTGTGGCTCATTAAAGGTGATGAAATTGCTGCAGATATCTGAGAAGTTCTCAGCAACAACTTTTGCATACTCTCCAAACCATTCCACAACCTCATCATTAAGCCAACCACCTTTGTGATAAAGCTTTTTAGGAAATTCCCAATGAAACAATGTGATATATGGCTCAATTCCGTCAGCCTTCATTGTAAGAATCATATCTCTATACATTTCTATGGCTTTTTGATTTACTCTGCCTGTTCCGTCTGGAAGAATTCTCGACCAGTTAATAGAAAAACGATATGCCTTTATTCCCATGTTTTTCATTAGTGCATAGTCTTCTTTATAACGATGCATGTGATCACAGGACACTTCTGCTGTTTGATTAGCATAGCCCTTTCCTTCACCTAAGAAATCATCCCAAATCATCTCACCTCTGCCATCATTTGGATCAGTTCCCTCTATTTGGTATGCGCTAGAAGCCACACCCCATACAAAGTCTTTTCTAAACATATCTACACTTCCTTATCTAGCCAAAATAATAGAAACCAAATTAAATGGATTTGTTATATCCTCTTTACATTCAAGTTTTATTTCAATACTGTGTTTTTTATAATCAGCGTGCTCTAACACTATAGTAAGCTCTAGCTTATCTCCCCAGGTCTCATCAAAATTTCCGTCCAATAGAGCTACCTCTTTGCCATCCACCATAACATGTGCTTTTGGTGCACAACCTTCTACGTATTTACGATATTGAACAGCTATACCAGAACATTCCTCCTGAATCGAGATTGATGCTTCATCATTCTCGGCCAACCAACCATTCTTAAAGCAATCAGTAACATCCTCCTGAAGACTATTATCTACACGAAATCCCTGAATTATTGCCTGGACATTTCTGCTATTAATCCTAATTGCAGTCTCATAAGTATTAGCGGTTATTGATTCCGGAAAGTTATTTTCATTAAATGCCTGCTGCTCCCCAATAAGAATCTCCTGCATGGTTCTATCCAAAAAGTAATTAACCACAGATGCAACGAGCTCATGTCCCATATCATTTGGATGGAGATTATCAGGTGTGATATCACTAGCTTCTATTTTTCCATCTCTGACAGCTGGATATATAGAACTCTGCATGCTGATAAGTGGTAGCTGATAATGTCTAGCCACCCTTGAATGCTGAAGCTGAGCATTTGCACCAGTATCATAAAATACATTACTGATTAGAATAACTGCAGGTGCTGTTTGTGACTGATAAATATGTCTAACAAGACCCTCGTAAGTCTCTAAGAAATGCTCATCACTCTCGTCATTTACAGAGAACTCAACAAAAACTACATCTGGCGCATGACTTAACAAGTCACTATCTACTCTAGCTGCTGCAAAATGAGATGTTGTACCTCCAATTCCAGCATTGACATATTTGAAATCAGCAGACTGGAAATTTTCCTTCCACCAGCTAAAAACCTTATATGCATAACAATTGTATTCATTTGTAGCAAGAGAACCTTGGGTTATAGAACCACCTATAAAACCTACGGTAAGTGCCTCTCCATTTACCGCTCTCTTCATAACCTGTTTAACTCTATACAAATTACCTCTATTACAAATAGCAGCTTTGTAATCGATAAACTCTTTCATATCTCTTCCTACCTCCAAGCCTCTATATCAAGTCCATTTATAAACTGCGATAATTCATCAGCCATCTGTTCTGCTTCGGATTTACGTATATGACCGGGCGTCCCTACACCATTTTGCTTAAACAAGAAATGATGTACCTTAGGATCTGATAGTTCCTGCCATACTTGATGAATTGAATTATCCCAATTCACGTTATGCTGTAAAATTGTTGTTATCAGAACAATATTGGCATCAGGGTATATATCTCTCAGCTTTAAGATGAATGCTTTATAGCTATCTCTCCATTCATTGGCTTTCTCACAACTGTAAGAATCTGCCATATAATCTGTTGGATGACTGTCGTTTTGTCCGATGGCAACTACCACAACATCAGGTGTATACTTTTTGAAATCCCATTTTGTATGTTCACCAAAAGCAGGATTATATCTAACCTTGTCATACACTGATTCCATGCCTAAATAATCAGGCTCATTAAACCAGCCAGTATTATCTAATAGAGCAATACCCCCTTGTGCTACATCATGTATCTGGGCATTTAGCTTTCTTGCAGTTAGCCATGCATAGGAGTAATAACTATTTGAAAGCTCGCCCTGATGCCACTGGGGATCATGCTTTCCTTCATAGCCTTCAGCCTCTGAAACCTCTCCTGCAGAGACGCTATCTCCATAGACTTCTATTTTTCTACTCTCCTTAGGTGGAAGCGATAACAGCTCAGCGGTATCATCTACCTCAAAACCATAGAATCCTAGCTCATGACAACTATCCTGTCTCTTAAATAGCATTACCTCATGTTCTTTGGGTCCCACATCATCAACAAGAATGATTTTCTGTATTCCCCCTTCATTTGAAAGCTTATGTTTGATCTCTTTTCCATCAACAAAAACACCTATGTAGTTGTCCCAATAATTGTTTTTATTATCTACAACAGCTGTAATATTCCTTCCGTATATACGAATTTTTACATACGAACAAGGGAAGATAAATATAGTTTTATCAGGCTCATGATCGATCCTTCCACTGTATTCAAGGAACTCGTTATCAAACTTAATAAACACTATAATTACCTTCCCTTTATGCTCTCTTAACTATTGTCAATTATCTGATCCCGATCTCTGTATCCTCCTTGGTTACGACGCTATGCTCCTTAATATAATCAATGATCTCATCAAGATTTGTAAAAGCCAGGCCCACATAGCTATCCGCAGCGCCGTAGTAAAGCGCAATCTTCCCGCTCTTAGAATCATGGATTGTTGCACAGGGGAAGCATACATTTGGAACAAATCCGCGTTCCTCATACCACTGTTCCGGAGTAAGCAGGAAATTCTCGCAGCGGTACTTAACCTTAGAAGGGTTATCAATATCAAGGATTGCTCCGCCGATTGAATAGACATAACCATTGCAGGTTCCGGTAACTCCATGATAAAAGAGCAGCCATCCTTCGGAAGTTTCAATTGGAGCTGCACCTCCGCCTATCTTTACTGACTCCCACCACTCTGAGCCTTTGCCCATGACATGTCTGTGTTTTCCCCAGTACACCATGTCAGGACTTTCGCTTAAGAAAATGTCTCCAAAAGGTGTATGTCCACTATCTGAAGGGCGTGAAAGCATTACATAGTTGCCATTTATCTTTCTCGGGAACAAAACCGCATTTCTGTTAAAAGGAATAAATGGATTCTCAAGTCTGACAAATTTCTTGAAATCTGTCGTCTTTGCAATGCCAATTGCAGCTCCGTAAAAATCCTGACACCAGATGATGTAGTATGTATCCTCAACTTTTACAAGACGAGGATCGTAAGCATACTTCGGCATAAAAGGATTTCCTTCCTCATCTTCAAATGGTATTTTTTCAGGTTCGAAACTCCAGTGAATAGCATCTTTACTGTGTCCCAAGTAAATATATGGAATACCATTCACCTGCTCGCCCCTGAAGACTCCGATAAATTCGCCTCCATATGGCATAACAGCACTGTTAAAAATTCTTGTAACTCCCTCAAGCGGGTTACGTCCTATGATAGGATTATCATCATATCTCCAGATTGGAGCTCCGACCAGATTAGCCGGTTTCTCCTGCCAGGGTATATTGGCCACTTCAGGGCTGATCATTGTATATTTTCCCATGAATTACTCTCCTTTATTTCTCATTCTGCAAAAACTCTAAGTTTTTTCTGATTAAATCGCATCTTTGCGCAACACACTCAACCGAACGCAGCGGATCCTTAGGGGTGTTGAACACATAATCAAGCATTTTATCGATGGTAGTTGTTGCTACATGTACTCTCGTATCACTTGAAGCATAGTAAATGTAAAGTTCATTCTTTTCATTAACTATTGCACCATTTGTAAATACTACATTTGATACATCTCCAACACGCTCTTCTCCTCTTGGTCCAATAAGCAGTCCAGACGGTTCGGCAATGACCTTTGCCGGATCCCTTAAATCTGTTGCAAAAGCATAGATTACATATCGAAGACCTGCTGCCGTGTTCCTTACACCATGGGCAATATGAAGCCAGCACTTATCAGTCTTTATCGGTGTTGCTCCGGCACCGTTCTTAGCTTCAGTGATCGTGTGATACTTTCTGATGCTTGTCATTTTTTCTTCATCAATAACAGCGTGAGTGATATCATCACAGAGCCCAAACCCGATGCCGCTTCCACTTCCTGTATCAATGAAATCATCCATTGGACGTGTATAAAATGCATACTTCCCATCGACAAATTCCGGATGAAGAACCACATTCCTCTGCTGTGGACTTCTTAGAGTTTTAAGATTGTCAAGCCTCTCCCAGTGCTTTAAGTCCTTTGTGCGGACAATTCCTGCAGCTGCAACTGCTGCAGACAGATCGTTAACAGATGTATCTTTGCTCTCAGAGCAGAACACGCCATAAATATATCCGTCCTCATGCTGAGTGAGTCTCATATCATAGACATTGGTTTCTTCCGGACATACATCATCAAGAAGAATCGGATAATCCCAGAACTTAAACCCACAGGTTCCATTGTCACTTTCAGCCACGCCAAAGAACGATTTTCTGTCATTGCCCTCTATGCGGGCTACAAGATAATACTTTCCATTCAGATAAATGGCTCCTGAATTCATGACTGCATTTATTCCAAGCCGTTCCATAAAGTACGGGTTCGTATCAGGATTAAGATCATATCTCCAAGTGAGCGGAATATGCTCTCTGGTCAAAACCGGATAGTCATAGCGGTCATAAATCCCATTGTAAAAATCTGATCTTACATTTTTTCTATTTAAAAGCTTTTCCTGCTTTTCTTTTTCGATATAATATCTTTCATGCATTGATTTAACCTCTGTTGTCATTCTTTAGTCTGTCCATCACTTCAAAACACATCCTGCCATTGTGATACGGACACTTCCACGGTTCTACAATTGGCTCTCCTCCAATCGGTTTTCCATCTTTATCTACTACCCAGAACCATTCAGAACCATCTCTTTTGTCAATAATCTTATCTTTGATGAATTTCCAGATAGACATTGCAGCTTCCATGTATTCAGATTTGCCGGTAGCCTGCCAGCCGTTGATAAAACCAACTACAGCCTCTGCCTGGACCCACCAGACCCTGTTTGTATCAACGACACCTTTTTCACATTCATTAGCAAAAGAGTTTCCATCAAAAGCCACTTTATAAGTCTGCTTGGTCAATTCCCTGGTTATTTCAGCTAATCTTTTTTTTAATTCAGGATCATCTAAAATCTCAAGAGTCCTGTCCACAAGCCAGGCTGTCTCAATATCATGACCGTAAGAATGAAGGTCAATGATAGAATTGTATTCATTATCAAAAAACACTTCCTGCCGTTTCAATGTAGGGTTGTATACTTTTGTTTCAAATATGTTTAAAATCCGACGAATGCTCTCTTCAACCTTTTTAGCTCCGCTCACCTTGTAAAGCTGTGTATATCCTTCAAGAACATGAAGGAGAGTGTTCATTGTTTTTGCCGCCATAACACCATTCTCAGAAAGCTTTTCATTTGACTGCGGTCTGAAGTCTACCGTGAATGCTTCAAGGTATCCGTATTCATCAGTACACTTCTCCTCAATAAGGTCATAAATCTCAGTTGCGATTTCAAGCGCCCTTTCATCGCCGGACGCTTCGTAATAAGCACATAGAGCATATATAGCAAACGCCTGATTGTATGTATGTTTAGTTGTATCTATAGGATTACCCTTATGATCCATCTCCCAGTAGACACCACCAAATTGCCTGTCAATGCACTTATCTCTCAAAAACTCATATCCATGTCTTGCACATGAAAGTAGCTTTTCATCCTTAAGTCGCATATATGCATTTGCAAAAAACCAGGTTATCCTGCTATTCAAAATTACACCCTTAGAGTGCTCCATATAAAGTTTTAAATCATAATCCATGTAGCCATAATATCCACCGTTAATATCATCCTTGAGCGACATCCAAAATGGTATGATATGGCTTTCTAATTCTTCTTTCATTTCATCAACTAACATTTTCTTTTTATTCCTTAACTGCACCTGACGTTAATCCGCTGTATATCTTTTTCTGCATAACCAAAAACATTATCAAAGCCGGAAGCAAAGTTATTATTACTCCTGCACATATCACTTCCCACTTTGTTCCATATGGACCTTTAAATCTGAACAACGCTGTAGATATGACAGCCAGTTCAGTCTTGGGCATGTATAAATATGGCGTATAGAATTCGTTGTAAAAAACTACGCCCTTGAGGATTACCACTGTCACAATTGCAGGCTTTAACAGTGGCAATATAACAGTCGTGAAGATCTTTATATGACCGGCACCATCCATAATCGCAGCTTCATCAAGAGAAAGCGGTATATTATCCATGAACTGCAAAAATATGTAAATTGAGATTATATCCGTACCCGCATAAAGAATCACTGTAGAAAACAATGTGTTAAACAAATTGAGTTTTACAATGATCTGGAATACCGACATCTGCATGGTTATTGACGGAATGAGTGATGCAATCAAAAAGAGATTACATATCAGATCTTTACCTTTGAATTTAAACCTGTGAAGCACATAGGCAGTCATCGTACCTGTAAGCACAGTAGCCGCCAGGGATAGAACAAGAATAATTATTGTGTTCCTGAAACCTAAAAGCATCTTGCCGTCCACAAATGCAATCTTGTAATTCTCAAAATTCATGAAACTCTTTGGTAACTCCAGCACCCCTGTAGTTCCTAGTTCGCTTGATGTTTTAAATGATGCCAACACAACAACAACGATTGGCACAACAGCTATCAGAGAAGCAATGATCAATGACAGGTACACAAATGCAGTAACTATTTTTCCTTTATAATCATTCCTCATCATTTCTCATCTCCTTCAAAGAATCGCTTCTGAATAAATGTCACAATCATGATAAATATCAGCAGTACAACACCCATAGCAGATGCAAGACCAACCTTATGGATAGTAAAAGCAGTGTCCAGGGTCTTAAGGACGAATGTAGATGATCCATTAGCACCATCCGTCATGATCTTGGGAATTTCAAATACCGATATTGCACCTTTTACCGCAAGAATCAGATTAAGACTGATGATCAGCTTTATTCCCGGAAATGTTATGTACTTAAACTGCTGCCATCTGTTAGCACCATCAATAGCTGCAGCCTCATAGAGGTCCCCATTTATTGACTGGATTGCTCCTATGAACATAACCATGTTCTGTCCCAGATAGCGCCATACTGATACGCCTGTCAACGAGTAGTTAATTATCCGTGGATTGCCCAGCCAAAGAGGTATCTTGCTCTGTGGTACCCCAAGAGCCATCAGGATTGTATCCAGTGTTCCTGCCTGTCTGAAGAAATACATGAATATAAATCCGATCGCCACACCATTTATCAGATAAGGAAAAAATATTACGCCCTTGAAGAATGAAGCACCCCGTATTTTTGCGGTAAGAACTACCGCAAAATACAGAGCAACTACAATCTGAACAATCGATCCCACAAAGTAGTAAATGCTTGTCTTAAATACCGTAAGATATTCAATTCTGGTAAAAATCTGTATATAGTTTTTAAGGCCTATAAACTTCATGGTGGGGCTTGTACCATTCCATTTGAAGAAACTATATCTGACCATATCAAAGAACGGTACATAGGTGAAAAGCAATAACAAAATTATGGGAACTGCCAAAAAGATCACAGCCACTGCTGTCTTTTTGAGCTTCTGATTATTCATTATTCAATATCCTCTTCCTGTGCTTCAGTCCATCTTGCATTCCAATCATTCATGATGTCATCAAATGTCTCGGATGATGTACCAAGTGCCGCTTCAACAATTCTCATCTTCTCTGTATCAGCATAAAGTGCAATCTCAGAATCATTATTTATCAGATCAAAGAGTCCTTCATTCTCCGCTGTAGCCGGATTGTCAGATACGAGAGTGATGTTAGCGAAATCTTTTAATGTTGAAGGCATTTCTGAATCATTCACAAGTGAGATACCTCCCTCAGAAAGCGCAAATCCTGATTCATTGATCATGAAATCAATCCACGCACGAGCAGTAGCCTTGTTCTCAGAATGTGAGTTGATAGCATAGCAGTAATCTGATCCAGCTGTTGCATACTGCTTTCCATCGATATTGTAGGGGAATGGCATGTATCCAATATCTTCAGCATGCTCGCCGGCATCCATGCACTGCTGAATAGCCCATGATCCAAGGGTCATTGTTGCTATTTCGCCATTATTGATCATCACCTTTGAGCTTTCCCAATCTGATGTGATTGGATCCTCCTCACAGAGCTTATTGCTGATCACATCGTAAAGGAGTTTATGCACAACATAGCAGGATTTTCCCTCGCTGAAAGGATTTTCCTCCCTGGGCATTACATTGTTATGATAATCTGCATCTCCTGTAACTGATCCCCAACAGTGATCCTGCCACTGTGTAAGAGGCCACCCGGCTGCTGCATTCGTATAGTAAGGAATCGCATCAGTGTTTTCTTTAATAAGTGCTAAATCATCAAGGAACTCCTCAGGAGTTGTCGGTAGTTTCTCAACACCGGCTTCTGCCCAGATACGCTTGTTATACACAATTCCCTGTGCATTGATTGTTGACGCCAGACCATAAACCTCGCCATCATAGTATTTGGCATAAAGGAACTGTTCCTTATATTTATCCTTAAGTTCATCTACAGTTCCAAGTGGCTCGAAGAAATTAGGGAAATCGACATTACCCAGTGAATTAGGGATCGATAGCACATCGCCATATTCCTCAGTCTGAAGTCTTATGGCCACATCACCTTCATAATCTGTGATAGCTTCAAACTTTACCTCTGTTCCCGGGTACTTATCCTGGAACGCCTTTGCATAATCTGCGAATTTGGAATCAACAAGATCAGTTCTGTTAGTCAGAACTGTAATTGTTCCAGTGATTTCCTCATTGCTTTCTCCCTGATCAGCTGCTCCGGTGGTTGTTTCTGCCACTTCAGCTGTCTCAGTCTGAGTATCTGATCCAACTTGTGAGCTTCCACATCCTGTAAGCATTGCAGCTGTCATAAATACACACATCAGTTTTGTTAACGATTTCTTTTGCATAACTTTTCCTCCATTATTTTGTAACTCCCTTTGTTAAGTAACATTTTAGATTTTGTTGAATATTTGTTACTTAATATGTTTATGTTATCAATATACATTTTGTTAATTCCTGTGTCAATATTACTTTACAACAATTTATTATTTTGTCACTTTGCATAATTATTGTCCCTCTGTTTTATGCTTTATTAATAGAATAAGCTTGGCATTATTCTGTCACCATACCTTATATCACCTTGTAAACCAAATTTTACTTTACTAAATCAGAATAATTAGCTAGTATGTTAGATGAAGAATTATAGACAGGAGTATAGTATGGCAAAAGAAGTTACTTTAAGAACCATTGCAGAAGCTTTAGGTATCAGTGCAGTATCAGTCTCTAAAGCACTGTCAGATAAAGAAGGCGTCAGCGATAAAATGCGGGAAATTATCAGACAAAAAGCTGATGAGATGGGCTACGTATATAAGAGTAATATAAATAAAGAAACTGAAGATCAAAAACATAACATAGGTGTACTTATTGCATCCAGGTATATCTCTGAAAATGCTTTCTATTCCCAACTTAATACTGGTATTTTGCAGGAAACAGCTCAGCACAATGACACTTGCATCGTGGAAATTCTCAATGAAGATAACGAAAACAATCTAATATTTCCTAATATGATCACCAATCATTCTGTAGACGGTATGATCATATTAGGCCAGCTTAGCACAGCTTATATTAAAATGCTTAAGAATTGTCCTGTTCCATATATTTTTATGGACTTTTACAGTGCAAATCATGATATAGACAGCGTTGTCTCTGACAACATGTATGGCAGCTACCTGCTAACCTCGTATCTGATCCGCAACGGATACAAAAATATTGCATTCGTCGGTTCCATCAAGGCCACCAGCAGTATTTGCGACAGATATTTAGGCTATATGAAAGCACTTATTGAAAACAATCTTCCCGTCAAACCTGAAAACGTAATCGAAGACCGCGGTGGAGATGGCAAATTTATACCCTTAACGCTCCCAAAGAATACTCCTGATGCATTTGTATGCAATTGTGACAATATAGCTTACTTTCTTGTTCAACAACTCAAGGAACTTGGCTTCACCTTACCAGAAGACATAGCAGTTGTCGGATATGATGACTATATCTATTCAACCCTTTGTATTCCACAGCTCACCACAATTCGTGTAAACATGGAAGATATGGTCAAGCAAGCATATGACATGATAGTTAGCAAGATCAATAATCCCGGAATTCGCTACGGCCGGAGAGTTACAAACGGAAAACTAATAGTAAGAGATTCCGTAAAGAGCAGGGTATGATTGGTTATACTCTATTAGTATTTAAAGAACTCAATATCCCTATTTAACCTGCCTGCAATCTCTTTTAGCCCATTTGCAGATCCGGCAAGTGTTGTAACAGTCGCAGATAGTTCCTGCATTGATGCGCCAGTTTCTTGTGATGATGCTGCGTTTTCCTCCGAAATTGCCGAGAGAGCGCTCATAGCATCTTCCACTGCGTTCTTTGATGTATCGCATCTTTCTGCTCCACTACTGATTGTCTGGACTCCACCTACAGTTTCATTTATATCACTTATCATTCCATTGATACTCTGAATGGTATCACCAAGAGAAGCCTGCTGTTCAAGATTTGCATTCTTAACATCCTTTGCTGCAACAACTGCTGCTTTGGCCTGCTCAAGAAGCTGTTCCATCTGTTTCTTGATATCATCAGCCATGACCTTCGAATCTTCTGCCAGCTTTCCAATCTCCTGCGCTACTACTGCAAAACCTTTTCCCGCATCACCTGCTCTTGCAGCCTCAATAGAGGCATTGAGAGATAACAGATTGGTCTGGGTTGCGATATTTGTGATACCTTCAACCTTTTCAGAAATCGTATCAACCGCTTCCTGCGTTCTTTGGATTGTTACTGATATCTCATCAATCTTAGCTGTCATTTCACCTGAAGACTCCTGCAAGCTTGAAAGAGATGCGCTAGATACTTCTGAAGCTGATGTCCTTATGTTTCCAACTATTTTACTCAAAGTGTCATTCAAAGTCTTTGCACTTTCCGCAATAGCTCCGATTTCATCATTTCTCTGCTTCATGGCTTTATCAACTTCATTCGAAAGTCTTCCTTCAGCCATATTTCCTATAAGAGCCGCAATGGCACTCATCTGTTTTGATGTCTTAAGAGCAATCACTATTCCTGCGCCAGCGATAGCTGTAACTGCTATAACTGCAATAAATATCATGGTAACAACATTTCTTGTTATTGCTGCTGACACGTCAGCACTTTCCCGGCCAGTAAATACCATGCCCATGATCTTTCCGTCACCATTTGTCAAAGGGCTGTAATAACCATAATATGGCAACCCTTCAATATTTAGTGAGTCGGATGAATAATCCTTTCCTCCTGTAAGGGTTTTTCTCATCTTTGTCTATATTGGATATTAAGCTCATATCCAATTTGACAATATCCGGTGACATTAGATTTACCAAGTCCATATCACTAAGACCATCTCCAAAATCATCAACCGCAATTTTCAGCCTCTGGGCTTTAGTTGCCTTTCGTTTCAAATTGCAGGCATGTTTTGATATGTAAGGATACTCCAAAATCTCAATAATCCCTAGTCCCCTAAGATCTCCATAGTAATCAGAAAATGCCTTCGCTTCAGCCATAGTAAAATACTCAGAAGGAAATGAGTTTAAACAGATATGCTCTGTATAACCTCGTAATACATATTCCTGCATAGCACCAAAAAATGTAGCTATCTCCAAAACATGAAGTTTGTCTTCCTTGGTGTATTTTTCAATCAATTCCATGACCGACATATCTACCGGTCTCATCAAGGCTTCCCTTGCAAAAATTGTTTTACCGTCTGCTTGAAAGATAGGCTGAAAACGTAGTTAATTCTGAGTTCACCTAGCGCTACCAAAATATCTTTATCAAGCGGCAGATCATCAAAATATATCATTCTTCCCTCTTATCGCCCCAGAAAAAAATAGAAATTGTTCCGGGACCTGTATGGCTTCCGATTGTAGCTCCAATATTCCAGATTTGAACCCTTCCATGTAGTTTAGGAAATTCCTTTTCTATCATAGCAGCGAGTTCATTTGCTTCTTCATAACAGATCGAATGGCACAAATAGCATTTGCCGGAATACATCTCATGATCGGTCGCATGAATACGCATCATTTCCACGGTTCGCTTCATGGTTTTCTTCTTTCCTCTTAGCTTCTCCCGTGGAGTAAGCACGCCATTACTGTCCATATTTAATAAAGGACATACATTAAGTACGGTTCCAATCATTCCGGCAGCTTTCGATATTCTTCCGCCTCGAATATAGTAGGTTAAGTCTGTTGAGAAGAACCAATGATGCATACATAGCTTATTGGCCTCGATCCATTTATATAACGAATCTATTTTCATTCCCCCATCGCGCATATCTGCCAGAGTTTCCATGATAAGACCATATCCGCTGGAAGCGCCAAGAGAGTCCACTATAAATATTTTTCTTTCGGGATATTTCTCCTCAAGCTCTTTTTTTGCATAAACGGCTGAATTATAACTTCCTGAAATACCGCTGGATAGAGAAATATGCAGGATATCCCTCCCCTCTTTTAGAAATTCTTCAAAGAAGGTAGAGTATTCCTCTACTGTAACCTGTGAAGTCTTTGTAACTTCTCCTGCGTCCATTCGGTCAAATAATTCCTTGGGAGGGACGCTTTCTCCGCAGTCATCCAGATAATCTTCATCTCCGATCATAAAGTGAAAATAAATAACCTGTATATTCCTGTCTACAAATCGCTCCTTTGAAAGATCTGCTGTGGAACAACAGCTTAATACATAATCATTCATAGCCTCCTCCCATTTTCATACCGTAAGTTTTGCAAGTATAAAAGAAGCAATCATTGAACATATTCCCGCCAAAATGTCCTGCCATTTATGCCTTTTTAAGTAAATGGATGCCCACACGCTGGCGGCAAACAAAACACCGAATAAAAATGTTACTGTCGGTGTAAGATACGCAGTCGAAAATACAACCGGAGATATAGAACTGGCCGCATGACCACTTGCACGAACATGAAATACCTTATTAAGCAATGCAAGCAGAATGACCGTAAAGAAATAGGTGTAAAATATTTCACGTATGGCTGCTGTTCCAAATCTCAAGCTATAGATAAAACAACATACATATCCGATAATACTGAATATGAAGGCAAGCTGCCTCTGTCCCTTTCGCTTATCAGAATTTTTATTTCCAAAAACCGACCACGCCGGATATGACAATAAGGGAAGCACTACCAAGCCTGCGAAGGCCATACCTATGTCATTTGACGCAGCAAATGAATCACCTCTTTGGAAATATAAGAAGCAAAGCAGTATCGCCACCATGAAAGGTGGTACTGTTATAATACGAACAACCTGCGCAAGCCTGTCCATATATCTTTTCTTATCAGAATACTCCATCATGATCCTCCATATCTGGCTTGTCCGTCACTGTCAACCCTTTGAGGCAGGGGAATAGGATTTTTCCCATAGCAAATCTGCCATCGGTTGCCATACATCCTTTAATACCTGTTCTATCGCATTTACTATTTCCGCATAACCTTGGCATTCATTCTGTTCACCTTTATCTATCCCGAAGTTGACTGCCTTTTCAAATGCTGTTCTTTCTACTGAGTGTTTAATCTTTCCGGACATAAATCCTCCTGACGCTTTACAATTACCTTACATGTGTTAAAATAACTCAATTGATGTATATTAGCGTCCTATACAATAATTAACAATGATACTTTTGGGAATCAGTATAGTTAAATATACTTTTTTCAAAATATGTAAGGAGATTTTTATAAATGGACAAAAGAATTGAAAAGACTAAGCATATGATCAAAACGACCATGCTTGAACTTATGAAGAAAAAACCATTTAATAAGATCACTGTGAAGGAAATCTGTGAGAACGCATACACAAGCAGGATTACTTTTTATACCTATTATGAAGATAAATATGATCTGATCGAGGACATCGCCACCGACATCAAAAGCGAAGTCCTAAACTATTATGAGTTGCTTCAGTCAAGAAATAATGCCGCAAACGATGTAATACAGGCTCATATGAATATTGTGGATTCCATACTTGAAACAGAGAAAAAATACTTCGACTCTACAGGTTTCACCCCACACACATTAAGTCCTGAGATGCAGCTTTTTTATTTTCGTTATATCAAACAATTCGTCGCGGACATCGAGACCAGTCTTGTAAAGATAAATCCCCGGTATCCGGAGAAGCTATTCTCTGCTTTCCTTGCAGGTGGAGTATGGGCATATATCGGTGAAGCGGAAGCAGGCGGTCATTCCCTTCAAGACACAAAAAACGAGGTGAAGAGCCTGCTTACAGAAATATTAAAAAGTAAATTATATGATTTATAATCCGAATATATTATAAATCCGTTGTTATTCTTTTTCCCGGAATCAAAGAACCTAATTGATTGAAAGCTATAATTGCGGTGAGTAGCTGATCGTGCCTTGTTTATGAATTGTTTACATGGTTACTGGCAATGTATCGCCGAGTTGGTTCCTCCTCCACCGGATAACTTGCGCCCTCCAAGGTATACTATATAATTATATCGGTTGTTATACATATTTTTCTGCTACCTATGGTGTGAACTTTAGTTCCTGCATGGCCTCCATCGAGGCCGGTTATGCTGTGGCTGAGGGTTTTAAAAGAGCCGACAATGCAGTGGAAGTAGATGTCCGCCCGTTGGCCGATGGCGGTGTGGTGTACGGTCCTCAGAAAGGTGCTACTCCTTCCATGATCACAGATATGGATACAATGATCATGCACAGGGGCGTCTTGCCGACTCCGTTTCTTCCGGCAATAGTGGTCAGCCAAAATTTATGACTGTGTGTTTATTTTATAGCCATTTTTTCCACTAGCTTTTTTAATGTACAGTTGTTTGTCTGCAGCTTGTATGCCTTCTTCCAGCAAAAGTGTTGATTCTGAATATATAACTCCACAGCTTGATGTAACGTGAAATTTGTTGTTCTCATATATTATCTGTGAAGTTATATCAGACATAATATCATCTAATCTTGTAATGAGTTCTGTTTCTGTCAAACCACAACTATATACAACAAATTCATCTCCGCCTATACGAGCCGGAATCCAGTTATCATCTTTATATTTAGCAAGTGCTGCGCTTATGTGTTTAAGCGCTTCATCTCCTCCACCATGACCCATGGTATCATTTACCTGCTTAAATGAATCAAGATCAAATATCATAACAGCTGTAGGTACAGCTTTATCCTGAGAAATAATTCTGTTAAATTCATGTTCCAATCCATCTCTGTTGTATAAACCTGTGAGTGGGTCTGTTTGAGATTTATGTGTTAATAGTTCTTTTTCCTTAAAATCCTCCTCGGCACTAACTATCTTACCTATTAGATAAATTGTAGAATCATGCTCATTTATAGTCGAAAATAATAATTTATAGTGCTCTGCCTTACCATTATTGTCATAATCAAATATCTCCGATACATTTGATTTATTGTGCTGACACTCAATAATCTGGCTACGTATAGACAATAAGAACGGATTGGTCAGATTCTCAAAATCATATTTTTCAATAAGATTGAATTTCTCTTTGAATTTAGAATCAAATGTAATGCAGCTTGTTTTATAGTCAATTTCAAAAATATATTCATCAATCAGGTTTGATAATTTTTCGTATTTCTGAATTTCCTTTGCCCTTCGTCTCAGACCCCTAATAGTTATAATTGCAATTATTACTGTAGCTATGACAACTAAGGCAGCAATTAAAGAAATGAGCATACTGGCAACAAATGGATTATTTTCAAGATATTGCTTGAAACTAATAGAATAATTGCTTTTTCTCATATTCTGGAGTAATAGCATTTGCATATCTGTTGCTGGTATTTTATACAAAATTTTATTAAAAATAGAAATTAACCTAGAATCTACTCCCTCGCAAAAGCCAAATGATACATTACCATAGTAATTAAGCGGCTCCATTTTTAAGACATTATTGCTATAAAACGGTACAAAGAAACTCGCAGAATAATAATTTATAACAGTGTACTCTGCTTCTCCATTAAACACCATATTAAGTGCATCTTCTACAGTATCAGCATAATACTGCTGATGTGGATCAGATATGAAGTTATAATCTTCTCCAGAAATTACCACCTCAGAATTGGCACTTATATTGTCCCTATCAAAATCATTGTTATATACAAGTATTACTGTATTCCCTAAATACGGACGAGATAATTGTATATCTTGTATTTCTGTAGGTGCATAAGCCATCATATCGATGTTTCCATTGATAATGTCTATTTGCAAATCTGCCTGATTGGAATAAGAAATATAATCAAATTGTATACCGGTTTCATTTGATATAATATTTGTAATTTCCGGCGCCAGTCCTTTTATAGTGTCATCATCTAAAAAAACAAATGGTATAGTAGTATCGACATATCCAACAGTGACTTTGGGATTATCTCTTATATAGTCCATTTCTGATGCAGAAAATGTTACTTCATATTGCTTATCTGTAAACTGGGCAGAGTTTTGCCATAATCCCTGATTGTTGTACGAATCCGCATATTCTCCCTCAGGCCTTGAAGCTTCCCATCTTGTGTTCCAATCATCCATAATAGAATCAAACGATTTATTTGAATTATTGGCAGCATCCGCAATTATATTTTGTATTTCGATTGAATTTGCTAAATCAACACCAGTTAAAAGGTCCTTGTATAATTTGTATTGTGCATCTGTTGCCGGGGTGTTAGGTATTATTGTAACATCCTTTAAATCAGTATATGACTCAGGGTATGGATTACCTTTAAGAATTGAAATACAATCATTATCTATAGCATAACCTGATTCGTCTAGCATATAATCTATAAAAGCTTTAGCAAGTTCAGGATTGGCAGAATTTTTACTTATTCCATAACAATAATTGCCGGCAAGTGTAGAATACTGTTGCCCATTTATATTATTCGGAAAAGGCATAAATGCAACATCATCAGGATTAGGTCCAGCAGCCTTTATCTCCTTTATTGCCCATGAACCCATTACCATACATGCTATTTCACCGGTATTTAACATGATTTTTGAATCATTCCAATCCGTATCCAATGGGTTGTCTCCGGCCAAATTTCTATTGACTATTTCATACAACAAAGAATATGTATTGTAATGTGTAGAATCCCTCTTAAAAGGTTCTTTCTCGAATATAAAATGATTAAATTTATAGTCAGAATCCCCAGTCATTTCGACAAAGGGGAAAACTTCCCAATATAGTAAAGCCCATGGATCATTGTATTGAGTATAAAATGGAATTGCAGATGTTCTCTCATCTATAAGATTAAGATCTTTTAAAAATTCTTCTGTATTAGTAGGAATTCTAGTAATTCCAGACTCTTCAAAAATTCTCTTATTGTAAATGAAACCATTTATGTAAACAGAAGATGGTAACCCATAAACTTTATCTCCGTTTATCTTACTTTCTGATAAATAATCGTATTTTTCAGCCAAATCATAAATATCACCAAGGGGGCGGAAAAATTGCGGTATATCATCATTCCCCATATATCCAGGAATCAATAGTACATCTCCATATTCCCCTGTAGCCATACGATCTTTTACTTCATTTTCATAGTCAGAATAATACTCAATAGAAACCGAAATGTTAGGATACTTTTTCTCGAAAGAAGTTACATATGCGCGCATTGATTCTGATGAAATATTCAGAATCACATTAAGATTACCTGATAAATTTGAGTTAGTTTCAACGGCGTCGCATCTAATTGAAAAAATGCCGGAAACTAAACATAATGCTAGTATTGTGGAAAAGAACATTTTGTTTAATCGCATATACTATCTCCATAATTAGTTAGTATCTAAATAGATGCATCATAATACTTGCAGAGCATCACATCGATAGTTTTGTAATTATTCCTGCCCAAGAAAATAATCACATCTAAGTTTTTCCTTCGTAAAATTATTATAAAACAGATTATTCTCAACTAATAGGGTTATCATGTTCACGATGTATATTTATCTTCTAAATCCAAGTTTACAGCCAATCACGTTACTGCCTGACTCCTTCTAAAAAGAATCAAAGACATGTAGAATTGTTTCTGAACCCCAAATAATTCAGCCATGGATTTCTGTGTAATCCACAGGCTTTCATCCATTATATATGCATCAACAGATACATCCCCTTCGTCGGAATGATATAGCACCATTTCCATCTGTTTTTTATAGCTTTCCATCAATTATCTCCTTAATTAAACACATTCAACAATACTTATCGCCATGGATTTCACGCCTTAATTTATCTAATGCCTTTTTCTCAATGCTCTTTAAGTAGTTCTTTGAAAGATGAAAATACTTAGCGGTCTCTGGAATTGATTTTTCTTCCTCAAATGCTATTAACCCATATCTGAATGAAAGAATCTTCTGTTCTCTTTCTGACAGTCCGCAAAAGAAGTTCCAAAGCCTTTCGCTTCGAAGGCGCCTCACCACAAGATTACCAACAGGATCAGATATTTCTCCACTAGGTATCTTTTCCTGTTCAGGGACCCCTTCCTCATCTGTGGGATCATCATCCAAAAACACCTGAGCATTCCCATCATAAGCAAGTCTATGCTCAAAAGATGAATCACCTTTTCTACACAGGTCATTCATGGCATTACGCATTACTTTGTAAGCAAAGGTAATGAACTTAACTCCGGTTGAAGGATCAAAGCTCCTGGCTGCTTCTATCATAGCAATACAACCTTCTTGGAGAATATCTTCCAGCTCAATACCGCCATAGTGATTTATATCAATCTCATGAATTGCTTCCAGTTCTCTTGCTATCTGAAGTATCAGACCTTCGTTTTCTAAAATAAGCAAGGTTTGTGCATGGGGATCATTTTGCTTTACCAGACTACAGAGTTCCTTATTATGTTCATCTTTCCTCTCTGATTTTGTCAGTTTTCTGTCATTCATGTCCCAGCCAATAAATCAAATACATCATCAACAATAGTTTTTCTTTTTTCCTCATCCATATCTGGCATATCAGGGTTAAGTTGTATTCCATCCATGATAACCTGCTTAAGGATTTTTTTCTTTTCCTCCATTGGCAAATCCTTCATATTAGGTATTTCTTTTGATGCTTCTTTCACAGCATTTAGTATTTCGTAGCACAATGTTTCATCGATTTTGTTATTCTCAGCTATTTCCTTTGAAACCTTTACCTGAATCTCCTTAACTGCTTTCATAAGGTACATTTGTATCTTATCAATTTCAAATTTGTTTGTTTGGATTCTCGAAGCTTTAAGTTTCTTCCTTGTTTCAGCAACATCTTTGTCATTAGGAATCTTTCCCGATACAACGAGTTCATTAAGCGTGTCCATTGAAAAATTCAAAAGAGCATTATGCGCCGTAAGCATCTGTGTGACAGCTCCGGAAAAAAAGTCAGCCATCAACTTAGCAGCCACAGCAAATCTGTCATTGATCAAAAGTTCATTTACAACACGAGGATCCACTTTTTTCGAATACAAATTCTTTGCAGCCTCAACCGACAGCCCAAGCTCTGCAATATCATATCTGGTATCTTCCGGTGTATTCGATATTCCTAAAATGTAATCTGTGGGAACCCCATAGAGTTTAGAAAGCTTGATAAGGATGTCACTACTTATAGTCTTGGTCGAACCATTTTCGATTCTGCCATATGTTGTTCTATCAATTCCAATTTCATCCGCAAGCTTATTCCGACTGTTAAAGCCATTGGCTTCACGTAATTCTCGCAATCTTTCCTGCAAGTTGCCAGGTAAATATTCCCCCATATCTTCCTTCTCCTCCAAACAAACGTTCCCGATAATCATATCATAACTGATGCAAATTTGCACTAAATCTTTATTTTGTCCTCATGATATTCCAGCAAAAAATGCAAATGCATAGCAAATCAGTCCTAACACCTTTTTCACACGAATAATTAATTAGAGGCAGATAAAACAATCCGCTCCGCAGCAACCCAAAGTCTTTCAGCCCTTGCCAAAAAGCAAGGGCGCACTTCTATACCTCTTCCAGAGGTACGTGCGTTTTGCTCTGCAAAAGTCTACCCGGCTTCGCCAAATTGCGTTCGCTATCGCTCCGGGATTGCAGGCAATCAAGAAGAAAAGGCATAAGTAACTATCAACAAAACTGCTCCTCAAATTTGAGGAGCCGAAGCAAGTGACCAAAAAGTCGCCAAAAGAAAGAGAGGTAAATTATTATGGCAGACAAACCAAGTTTATTAGCACAGCTTCATCCCAATCCAAAGCTTGAGAAACTCAGAAATGAGAAAATCAAAATCACTACGCAGAAAGAAAAAGCCGAAGTCAAATTAACTCAGTCAGGACACCGAGTGACTCAGGTAGAAAATGAAATCGAAACCGACAAGAAAAAAGCACGTACCGCCAGAAATAGCCGTATATGTTTCAAAGGCGCTCACATTGAATATCTGATTCCTGAAACAGCGGATCTTAACAAAGAGCAGTTCATGAAATTTTGTGATGCTCTTTTTT